>NZ_FWXQ01000003.1:0-423472 GCF_900176445.1 Pseudomonas sp. URIL14HWK12:I5 | reverse complement strand
GCCAGAGCCAGAGCCAGAGCCAGAGCCAGAGCCAGAGCCAGAGCCAGAGCCAGAGCCAGTGCCGAAGGTGGGTAAGAAAAAATGACAGTTACCGCGCTGGAGCTCCTTCCGATCGAAACGATCAAGCAGCACCTGCGTGTCGATCATTCGGCTGAAGATGCGTTGATTGTGCTTTACGCCGAGTCGGCGCTGTCCTGGGCTCTGTGGTACTGCGACAACCCGAAGTTGATCGAAGCGGCTGACTTCCCGGCCAGCTTCAAAGCCGCGTTGCTCCTGTTGATCGGCCACTCGTATGCGAATCGGGAGGCCGTCGTGACCGGAACTATCGCCACAGAACTGCCGCTGGCGGTTGACTCATTACTTTGGTCCTCCCGTGATTGGAGGGGCCCTCCAGACGAGGTGACGCCATGAAGGCCGGGGATCTTCGACATCCAATAGAGATTCAGCATCTCACGGCTGTGCGCGACCCTGGCACTGGTGAGTTTGGCGATCCGGCCTGGATTAAGTTTTCCGATACCTGGGCTTCGGTAGAGCCTCTTTCCGCCAAAGATTTGATCGCTGCACAGGCGGCCCAGTCGGAAGCGACCGCCCGTATGGTCATTCGGTACCGCCCTGACATTCTCCCTACCATGCGCATCGTCCATCGCGGCCAGGTCTACAGCATCGAGGGCCCGCCCCTGGAGGACGACAAGTCCGGCCAGGAGTACCTGACCATCCTCGTATCGAAAGGGGTGAAAGATGGCTGACGGCGTCGATTTCAGCATCACAGGGTTGGATAGCCTGCTGGGGAAGCTGGAGTCGGTCAGCTATGACGTTCGTCGCAAGGGTGGCCGGGCCGCACTTCGCAAGGCCGCTCAGGTTGTTGTGCAGAAAGCTAAGGAAGGCGCCGAGCGGATCGATGACAAGGAAACCGGCCGCTCGATCGCGGACAACATCGCTCTTCGCTGGAACGGCAAGCTGTTCAAGCAGACCGGAGACCTCGGGTTCCGGATCGGCGTACTGCACGGCGCCGTGCTCAAGGATGGCGGCGCCCTCAGCCCGAACTCACCAACGCCGCATTGGCGCCTGATCGAGTTCGGTACCGAGAACATGGCCGCCGTTCCTTTCATGCGTCCGGCCCTGGCCAACAGCATCAGCGAGGTCACCAAAACCTTCGTCTCCGAGTACGAGAAGGCGATAGACCGCGCCATCCGGCGCGCTGCGAAGAAGGCTGCGTCCTCATGACTCCACCCATTTTTCAGATCTGCTCCCAGGCCGCTGACGTCACGGCGCTGCTCGGTGCCGGTGCCAATCTTCGACTCTACTCGTTCGGTGAGGCTCCGCAGGATGTGGCCAAACCGTACGCGGTGTGGCAGCTGGTCAATGGCGAGCCAGAGAACTACTTAGCTGGCCGGCCCGATGCCGACAGCGTCACCCTGCAGGTCGACGTATACGGCGTCACCGGCACCTCGGTACGCCAGGTGCGCGATGCCATACGAGACGCCATTGAGCTGAGCGCCTACGTCACCCGCTGGGGCGGCGAGAGCCGCGACCCTACCACAAAGAATTATCGAACCAGCTTCGACGTGGACTGGATTGTCCTCCGGTAGCTGATCAATCCCCCAATAGCCCGCCAAGTGCGGGTTTTCTTTTGCCCGCAATTGGAGATACCCATGGCGATTCTCGCTCAAGGCACCCAGATCTATGCCCTGGTGCCCAAGGTTGGCACCCCATCCCAGTTTGAAGTCATGGAAGTGGAGTGCGCGACCGCCTTCAACCCGGGCGGTAACCCAGCTGACCAAGTCGAGGTTACCTGCCTCAGCGACCGCGTTCGCAAGTACCTGCGCGGCCTGCGCACCCCTGGCCAGGCTTCGCTGACCCTGAACGTCGACCCGCGTAACGCCTCTCACGTGCGCCTCCACCAAATCTCGGAAGATGACTCGATCGAGAGCATCCGTTGGGTTGTGGGTTGGTCGGATGGTACCGACATTGCTCCGACCGTAGGCGTTGCCGGCGCACTGGCTGCGATCGAGTTGACCAATGGTGGTACTGGCTACACCTCGGCCCCGACCGTCGCGTTTTCGGGTGGGGGAGGCACTGGCGCCGCAGCAACCGCGATCATCGAGGATGGCAAGGTGGTCGGCTTCAACATCACCAATGCCGGCTCCGGTTACACCAGCGCGCCGAGCATCACCCTGACCGGTGGCGCAGGTTCCGGTGCGGCGGCCTCCGCAGTCCTGGGCGATGCGGATGATTTCGTCCTGCCCCCGACCCGCACCTGGTTCCTCTTCGACGGCTACGTCTCCGACTTCCCGTTCGACTTCGCGGCCAACGCGGCGGTTACTACAGCGGCCATCATCCAGCGTTCGGGCGGTTCTGCCTGGATCCGTAAAACCACCAACGCCTGAGACAAGTGATGAAGCTGACACTCGAATCGTTGAAGAAAACCGGCTCGTTCACTGGCCGGCCCGTGGCAAAGGAAATCACTTGGCGTCAAGGCGACGAGACCTTTACCGCCACGGTGTATGTGCGCCCGTTGGGCTACCAGGCGGCGGTGAGCGATGTTCTGGCGGCTGGCGGCAAGCAAGACAACATTGCTGGCCGTATCGCCGCGGCCATCTGCGACGAGGATGGCAACACTGTCTTCACCGCGCTCGACATCACCCATGGCCCGCTGGACCCGGTGGAGTTGGCCAAAGACCCAGAAAGCACCAAGCGCCTGGGGGCCTTGGACGGCAACCTCACCGTCGCCCTGATGGTGGCTATCAATGAGGTGACCAACATGGGAAAGACACCGAACTCAGCGACCTCGACGAGTTCTGGCACGAGCTAGTCCTATGCGGCGTTGGGGGTAGGACCATTGCCGAGGCGAAAGAGCGGATCAGCATCCAGGAGTTTCGCTCCTGGATGAAGTACCGCAGCCGCCGCGGCTCCCTGCACCTTGGGATGCGCTTCGAGCGTGGCACGGCTCTATTGGCCACGCTTTATGCGAACACCCACACAAAGGACGGCGGCTATACCGTTTACGACTTTATGCCTCACGAGTCCGCGCCTGCGCTGACGCTTGAGGAGGCCATGAAGATCTGGGCGTAGCCGAGCTCTGAGCCAGCGACCAGCAGGAGAAAGGTATGGCAAGTAAATCGCTGGGTACGCTGACCCTGGACTTGATCGCCAAGATTGGCGGTTTTACAGGGCCGCTTGACCAGGCCAGCCGTGAATCGCAAAAGCGCATGGCTGAGATCAAGAAGTCAGCTGAAAACCTCGGTAAAGGCATCGGTGCCGCCTTTGCCGCAGTGCCGGCCGTCGTCGCTGGTCTGGTCACCAGTTCGGCCATGGCGGCGAAGGAAATCACCAATCTTTCGAACCTGGCAGGCCTCACCACCACCGAGTTCCAGCGCTACGCTGCCGGCGCTGCTTCAGTCGGGGTAGAGCAGGACAAGCTGTCTGACATCTTCAAGGACACCAACGACAAGATCGGCGACTTTCTGGCTACCGGCGGCGGCGAGCTCAAGAACTTCTTCGAGACCGTCGCGCCAAAGGTCGGCGTGACCGCTGAACAGTTCCGCAACCTGAACAGCGCCGATGCGCTGCAGCTGTACGTGACCAGCCTGCAGAAGGCAAACGTGAGCCAGGCGCAAATGACCTTCTTCATGGAGGCGATCGCTGACGAAGCCACGGCCCTGGTGCCGCTCTTGGCTGATGGTGGCAAGAAGTTCAAGGAGTACGGGGATGCCGCGCAGCAGGCCGGCATGATTATGGACGAGCAGACCATCGGCGCTGCTCAGCAATTCAGCACAGAACTGACGGTCATCGGCCAGTACGCCAATTCTGCGAAGACAGCCCTGGCGGCCGAGTTCATGCCGGTACTGGCCCAGCTCGCAAAAGACTTGGCCGGGACAACGAAGGAGGCCGGAGGGCTTCGGAATGTTGTTGGCGAGTTCGCCAATGATTTCATCGAGGTCACCGCTGTTACCGCCAGCTTGGCGGACGGCATCGGGCGAACCTTCAAGGTGGTGGCCGCCGGTATTGTGAGTGGGTTCTCCACCACCATGGCCTATCTGCAGAGCATCGGCGCAACGGCAAATACTTTGCTCGGCGCCGTGACCTTCGGCGACATGTCGAAGGACTTCAAGGCCAACGCTGACAAACTGACAGCGGATGCCATTGACCATGCTCGAACAGCCAGCACCGTCATGGAGGAGGTTGCTGAGGCGTTTAACAAGCCTTGGTCTGGCGACACGATCCGCGCCTATGTGAAGGAGGCCCGCAAGGCTGCCTCCGAGCTTCCTAAGATCGTTCCGCCTGGTGGGCAAGGCGCCGGATTCGTCGGTCAAACGGACGAGCAGAAGGCAGCTCAGAAGGCGGCTGAAGCAGCAGCCAAGAAGCTGAATCAGTCCTTCGAGACCGCTGAGGAGAACCTGAAGCGGCAGATCACGCTGATCAATACCAGCACTGACGCCCGGAAAAACGCCACCGAGGTGGCAAAGCTGCAGTTCGAAATCGAATCCGGGAAGCTGGTCGGGATCAATGCCAAGCAGCAAGAGCGCCTGAACGGTTTAGCGGCTGAGCTTGACCGGTTGCAACAGCTGAAGAAGGCCAACGAGGACGCCGCGAAGGCCCAGGCCTTCGGCGATACGCTGTCTCAGGCGAACAGGACCGTCCGTGAAGGGTTCGACCTGGAGTTTGCCGGCGCGGGGAGCGGGGACAAGCTGAAGGAGCGGCTGAAGGCTGACCTGGCTATCCAGCAGGATTACCAGAGCCAGCTGGCAGACCTGCAGAAGCAGTACAACGGCGGCGATATCAGCGAGGAGCTGTACAAGCAGGAAACCGAACTGCTACGCCAGGCGCTTGAAGAGCGCATGGAGATCCAGCAGGACTACTACGCCCGCCAGGACGAGGCGCAGAACAACTGGCTGGACGGGGTCTCATCTGCCTGGGAGAACTACCGAGATGCCGCAGTAGATTATCAGCAGCAAGCTGCTGATTTCACGGCCAGTACTCTGGACACCATGACCAGTTCGGTTGGCGATGGCATAGCCTCGATGATCTTGGAGTCGCAGAGCCTGGGTGACGCTTTCGTTAATGTCGCTTCGACCATGGCCAAAAGCATAATCAATGCCCTCGCGCAAATGGCTGCGGAGTGGCTGGTTTATCAAGCCGTTCAGCTGGTGGTAGGTAAAGCAACGCAGGCCAGCGCCGTACCCAAGTTGATCGCGAATGCCCAGGCCACTTCGTTCCAGGCTCAGCTGGCTGCGTTCGCAAGCACGGCGGCCATCCCAATTGTCGGCCCGGCGCTTGCGCCTGGCGCGGCATTCGCAGCCGCTGCGGCCACAGCGCCAATGGTCGCGGGCGTGGCCAGCGCAGCTCTGGCAGGTATGGCGCACGACGGTATCGATTCCATTCCGGAGGATGGCACCTGGTTCCTCCAGAAGGGCGAGCGGGTGACCACTGCCGAAACCAGCGCAAAGCTCGATCGCACCCTGGAAGACGTTCGCTCCAAGCAGAGCGGTGGCGGAACAGTCGTCAACATCATCGGTGACCGAAGCAAAGCCGGCACCGTTGAGCGTCGTACAAATCCCAACGGGCAGGAGGAGACTGATGTGTTTGTTGCTGACATTTGGGGTGGAGGCGAGCGCGCGCAAGCCTTGGAGGCAGCGTACGGACTCAGGCGAAACGCGACCTAAACGGAGTGAACCATGAGCACGGAAGAAGCCCAGGTGAATGCGGGGCAGGAGTCCAGCACGGATCCAGAAGCCGCGGAGTCAATCGATGAGAAGGAACAGCTCCTGCAAAGGAGACTCGCCCGAATAGAAGAGGCGCTGGGCCTCAGCCCTCTTACATAACCTCAGTTGAGGACTGGCAATGATTCAATATCCGGCAGAACTGCCGCTTCCTCTGCAGGATGGTTATGGGCTGACCACGGTTGACCCAATACGGGCCACGCCGCTGGTGACAGGGCGAACCCGCTACCGGAAAGCGCATAGTTATGTCCCGACCGAGGTGAAGGTGAACTTCATCTTCCGAGAAGCCCAGGCTGCGCTGTTCGAAGGCTGGTACGTTTGGGCGATCAACAACGGTTTCGACTGGTTTGAGGTTACTCTTCAGACATCGTTGGGACTGAAGACTCACCAGGCGCACTTCAAGGGAATTTACCAGGGGCCAGAACTGGTTCAGGGAAATTTGCTTCGCTTTTCGGCAGTGTTGCAACTGAAGAATAGGCCGGTTCTGACCGAGGACCAGTACCTAGGCGTATCGATTGGCATGCCGCTCGATCAGTTCAACACACAGCTTTCTGGCAGCTTGGACAAGTGGTACACGAGGTACTTCGGATGAGCCTGATCGAGGAGTGCTACGCCTCGGGCAAGGGCGAACTGGTAGATACCATCGAAGCCAGGAAGGAGGGCGGCACCGTCTCCCACCTGTATTGCTCGGGATGGGAAGACCGGGTTTGCACCACCGAAGATGGACGCACGCTCACGTTCATCGCGATGGCCATGGACCTGGCCCTGCCCAAAAACGACAACAGCGCGTTCCAGAACCTAGTGCTCGGCCTGGACAACGTGACCGGCGAGGTGCAGGAGGTCGTTGAGGAGGCCAAGGCGGCAGACGAGCGCTTCATCATCACCTTCCGCCGCTACCTGGCTGAAGACCTTTCATTCCCGCAAGAGCGATATCGCATGACGCTGCTCAGCCGGGAGTATGAAGACAACGTGGCGAAGCTAACCGCCGGCTTCTTCGACCTGCTCAACACCAACGGCCTCCGCACCATCCTGACCACATCCCTGGCACCCGGCCTGGCGTACATCTGACCATGATCGAAAAATTCAAACGCGCCCCGTATCGCGAGGGTGCACGGGGGCCTTTTGCCTTCGATTGCTGGGGGCTCTGCATCGCAGTGCGCCACCAGGTGTTCGACCTGCCGCTGCTGCCCAGTCTGGGCGCCGTGGGCAAGGACAAGCTCAGGGCCAATACCGCCGCCTATCACGACCTTCGCCAAGGCATGGAGGAGTGCGTCCCGGAGCCAGGAGCCATCGCCGCCGTGTTCCGTGGGGCGCTGTGCCTGCATGTTGGCGTGGTGGTGGAAAGCGAAGGGCGCCTGAAGGTGCTGGACACAAACCCCGGCGGCGCCTGTCTCCGGACAACTGGCGAGTTCGAAGCCGCTCATCCCAAGGTGGTCTATTACCGTGATCGAGTTCTACCCGAACAAGCTGAGTGATACGGCGCCGCTCGGCACCTGGAAGACAGACCGCCGTATGACCATCGAGGCGTGGCTGAAGTCCATGGCCCCGTCGTACGAACGCCGTGAAAGCCCGCCAATCAGCGCTGTGCTGAATGACGAGGTGATCGGTCAGCACCTGTGGCACAAGGTGACGTTCAAGCCGTCAGACCTGCTCCAAATCTATCGCGAACCCAAAGGCACCGATCCATTCTCCATCACCTTCGCGCTGTTCAAGGGCGTACAGGCTGTCACGAAAATGCTCATGCCCAAGATGCCGGGCATGCCGTCCAGTGCAGGCACGCAGCAGGGCGATCCCCTGATGGATGCCAGCGCCAAGGGCAACAAGGTCAAGCTCGGCGAACCGGTGCGTCAAATCGCCGGTCACCAGCGGGTCTATCCGTCGTATCTGGCCCAGCCCCGCCGGGCATTCCTGGCGCCGCGGGACCAGCGCGTGGAAATGCTGCTGTACATCGGTGAAGGCGAATACGACGTGCCGCTGGCCAAGGTCAAGGTCGGGGAAACCCCGCTGATTTCCCTGGGCGCGGACGCCACCTTCACCGTCTACCCGCCAGGCGCTGACCTATCCGGCGATCCGGCCCACATCAACTATTTCAACGCTCCAGAGGTTGGAGCCAGTTCCAGCGGCTCGACAGGCCTGGAGTTGACCATGGCCACTGACCTGACCAGGTCGGCCACCGCCTCGGCATACCAGTTCGTTGGCGACACGATCAGCGTGCCGGCCGGCTCCGGTCAGTTCCCGGCTGACTGGTCGAACGGGATCATCGTCCGCGTGCTCGCCCCGTATACCTACACCGTCATTGACGGCGGGGCCGGGCGCGACATCGTGCGTGGTCCGCTGGACATGCTGAATCCAACGCCTGGCATGCTCATCGAGGTTGCCGGGGCGAATGCTGGCCTGTACGTCGTGCACAGCTACACGCCATACAGCCCAGCCGTTCCGGCCAACCCTGGCACTGCTTCGACGCTCACCGGTTCTGCGGCGCCCACCCGGTACGACTTCAACGTCACCCCGCTGAGCTTCACCCTGTTCCGTGGGGCGACCAACTACTCGATCACGCTGAACACCGCGACCACCAACCTGTCCGGACTGGTATCGGCGCTCAACACGCAGTTCAGCGGTAAGCCGTTCCAGGCGCAAGTGAGCGGCAGTGTGCTGCGTATCGTCGAGCTGACGCCGTTCGCCGGCCAGGCCATCACCGCTACCGGTGCCTCCACCATCCTGGGGGCTTCGCCGGTTGGCGTCACTGGCACGGCCACCACCAGCGCTGTCCCCGAGCAGCCGGCCGAGATGACCCTGGACTATGACGGCGGATCGCCGGTGGTAGGCCTGGCACTGGGTCAGGGCCTGGCAACCATCGGCCCGCGTGGCCTGCGGTACCGGATCACGGCCTTCAGCACGAGCCTGCTCGAGGTGGAACGCCTGACTGCATCCGGCTCTACCGACCCCGGCTGGCCAGGCTTCAACTCGATGCAGACGGTCAACGGACTGATCACCCTGGACGCATCGAACCTGCAGGGCGGCTACCGCGGCCCCTTCGCCTGCTGTCCGGAGAACGAGAAGGTCACTGAGATCGAGTTCTCGGTCACCTACGCCAATGGCCTGTGCGGCATCGGCCGGGAAGGGCAGATCTACGAGATCCCGACCTACTACGCCTTCGAGTATCGGGACATGGATGTGGCTGGCGCCTGGACCGTCATTGAGCTGATGAAGACGGGCGGTTCTCTGGATGCCCAAGGCTTCACCGACCGGGTGATACTGCCATACCCGATGCGGGCAGAGGCCAGGGTCCGAAAGCTGTACAAGGACCGCCCGGGGCGAATCAACGACGAGGCCCGGGACGACGCAACTTGGACGGACCTTCGCGGGAGGATGCAGAACTCGCCAACGAGCTATCCAGGCCTGACGGTGATGACCTGCAGAATACGCGGCGGCGACCGGCTCTCGGCCCAGTCGGAGAGCCAGGTCAGCGTCGAGGCAACGCGCATTCTGCCGCTGATGGAGGGCGGTACCGGCCCAAGCCGCGACATCGTGCCGTACTGCATCCACCAGCTGAAGCAGCGCGGCTACACGGACGACGACCTGGACCTGCCCGAGTGGCAGGCCTTCCATGAGATCTGTGTGGCCCGTGGCGACACCTACGACGAGACGCTGGACGCGACGATCACCGTGAAGGACATGGTGAACAACGCCCTGGCGTGCGGGTTCGGCGAGCTGGTTACGTTCCGGGGCTTGCTACGGCCAGTGCGTGACAGCGCCCGGGCAGCGTTCGATGTTACCTACGGCCCAAGGACGCAGACCTACTCGCCGCAGAACATGACCAAGATGCTCAAGATCAGCGGCGCCATGCCTTCGATCAATGACTTTGACGGCGTGGATGTGGAGTTCTTCTCACGCACCACCTGGGCGTGGGAAACGGTCGAGTGCCGCTGGCCTGGAGACCTGGGCAACAAGGTCGAGAAGATCAAGATGCCTGGCATCAGCGACAGGACCAGAGCTTGGCGCATCGGCATGCGCCGGCGGGGCCACCAGAAGTTCCGGACCGACGTCTACACCTGGGAAACCGAGATGGACGGCAGCAACAGCGGCTATCTCAGTTTTGCCGCGGTTGCCGACGACAGGCCGAAAGGGTGCCAGAGCGCGATCCTTCTGGCCTTCGAGGTGGTCGGGGCGGGAACTCTACTGACCTCGTCCGAGCCGCTGGACTTCAGCGCTGGTGGCGAGCATCTGATCGGTGTTCGCAAACAGGACGGCACGCTGTCTGGGCCGTGGACCGCCACGCAGGTGGACCCGTACACGGCGCGTGTCGATGCCCTTGACTTTACGCCGGAGGTCGATGGGCCACTGGAGCCGCCGCACATCCTGTTCGGTCCCGCAGCACGCTGGGCATACCCAACCCTGATCACCAGTTCAGACCCAGCAAACGGCAACGTCGCCATGAAGGGCATGCCCTACGACGCCCGCGTTTACACCTACGACGACCAGTCGCCACCCGCCTGATTCAACGATGCCCGGTTCCGGGATATGAGAGGAAACACATGACCGGCGCAGAATCTCTGCAGCAGTTTCAAGAGCTTGTGGCCAATGCCAACTCGCTTTTTCTGTCAGATGAAGACTTCGTGATCATCAATGGGGTCGCTAAACCTACGCTTCAGAAAGTTTATGCCGAGTTTCTGGCCAGCATGGGCGTGTACAACAGCGTCGCAGAAGGCCTGAGCAACACCAGTGGAACCGGCACAAACAACCGATTCTTCACCGTTCCAGGCACTGATGGCGTATTCGAAAGCCGCTATCGGAACGATGCCGGGTCAGCCGTTTTGGTTGGCCGATCGGCTACGGCAGAAGTCGTTTTTGACATCGATGAGCGAACCCAGGATCTCAAAACTACCCCTATGAACGACATTGGTTGGGGTGTAGCAGACCCCAAAGGAAACGTAGCGCTTGGCGTAAACAGCCAAGGGCAAACGCTGCTTCAGGATCTTGTTGCCAAGAAGATGGGGTCAGACGATGAGGCCTCAACCTTCTGGGATATAGCCTTCAAGGATAAAAATGGAAACATCGCTCTTGGATACGACAAACAAGGTCGTCTGTGGTCTGGCGGCCAGATCATCAACGGAGGTTCTGCGGCCGATACCTGGAAGGAGTTCGGACTGGGCCAAGATGACACCATTGTTCACGGTGTTGACAGTTACACAGCCTCTTACTACGTCGTGAAGGACAAGTCTTACCTTGCGCAGCTGTCCCAACTTTCTCCCTATCGGCACCTCAGCTTTGGTGTAAGCGGTGACGACCTTTTGGATGCGCAGTACCGGGCGATCAACGGATCTGCCGCCACCGGGGCAACGCTCAAGGCGATGAATGCCAGGTATTTCGTCATTGCATCGCTTACCAACGATGGCCAGTTCCGACTGGTTGATCAGACGTACTACGCGGAGAATCTTCGTCGCCTCATCGATACCATCAGGGCTTACGGTACCGAGCCCATTGTGGCTACCGAATTCCCCGCGACATCCATAGAGCATGCCCTGCTGTCGCGAGTAGCCGAGGAGACAGGCTGCGCTTTCATCGATTGCACAACGCTGAACCGGGAGGTTGGCGGCCTGCAGGTAGGTCCGTTCCATCAGGGGCATCCAGGATCTCGTACTGGCGGAGTCTTCTGGATGGCGATGCTCGATTACATCGACCGGATGCCTCGCCCGGACCGCGCCATTAAGATCTATCGGCGCCGTCAAGGTTGGCCAGTGAGTACGCCCGCAGACCTGCTGTACAAAGACAGGGTTGACCGGGCTAAGCGCTGGAAGGAGCTGACGACTTTTCATTACTCTTTTGATACCGCATCGGAAGGCAAGTACGACGAGCTTGGGCAGCTGAATTACAACGGTGAGACTCCAGGCTATACGGCTCAGGCGGACGAGTATCTGAAAATTGCCAGCGGACAGGCTGTTTCATTCACGGACTATGCGCTGCTGGAAATAACCCTGCCCGGTAACGCTACCAGCCTTGAGGCCGTCGAGATCACACTGGGCGTATCTGGCACTGCTCAGTTCTCGGTACGCGACTATTTGGATGTTGCTGCAAGCATGCCTGGCAAGATCCAGGGCTCGTCGCCAACAGATCCAACCTACCTGTCGAAGTGGGACAAGCCGCGTGGGGCATGGCGAAACCTGGGGAACTATGGAGCCGCGATCACTATTGCGCAGGCAGAGTTGTCCAGGTCGATGACCGGCAACACTCTGGTGGTTATGTTGACCGGGGCATTCAGTCTGAACGCTCTCAAAATTCGATATAAGGGCACCGAGAGAAAGTCAGACCTACGGAACTTGCGACCGTACAGCCCGGTTGGCGCAAACATGGTCACCCAGCCGCTTTGTGGCACAACTGCGCAGCAAGCATCCTGGGTTGTTACCCAAGACTCTGGCGGCCAAGGCCCGGTAATTCTGGTGCCGATCGATCAGTACAACGCGCCACGCAAGCCTGGAACATCAAACCCCGTGGACGGCGTCTCGGTAGTCACAAGCACTCGCATGCTTGGTCAAGCAGTGACCATTCCTGCGGACGAAGGCCGCCCTCGCCGGTATCGAATTACGGTCTGGGCTCGGTACTTCCCGAAGGCGTTCCTTCGCCCCGAGGTGTACCCAGGCCTTGATGCGGCTCAAGTCATTGACCGCGGCTTGAATCCGACCGCAGCCCCTGTAACCCAGCACACCTTGGATATTCGCACCCTCAAGTGTGAGATCTGGACTGGATCAAGCTATCCGACTGCTGGTGGAGCAGAGTTTCAGGACTTCGCAGCCATGCAATGGCGGCCAATCAAGTTCGACTACGACGCAGTGCCATACATCACCGGCACAACTTTAAACTTCAGGCTGTCTTGCCCAGACGGAGAGATCCAGATAGGCAAAGTCCTGATGCAGGAGATTCAGAAATGGGATTGATCATCGAAGTAACCGGAGTTGACTGGTCTGGCCGTGGATATCCATTGGCCAACGGTTTCGTGGCTAATGACAATCTTCTTGCCGGCTTCGACTTCAGGCTGCGTAGTGATCGGTTGACCGATGTGTCTGGCCGTGGCTTCACTGCGACACCGTATCGGAACAACATCAATGGTGCCGCCCTGGTAGAGGATGCCACCGTCCTGGAGAACGCATCTGGGGGGCAGGGGATCATCGTCCGGAATGGCATGCTGGATCTGAAGCTGTCAAACCGTGAGTTCCCACTGAATGGGAGCATCCACTTCACCACAATGGTCGTGGGTGGATACTCGGGAATCCCGTTTGATGCAGGGCAGCCAGGTGGAACGGCGAACATCTGCAATTTGGTCGATATGGGCAACGGCGTGAGTGCAGGCGACTGTCCGCCAGTGCTACAGCAGTACCGAGTGGATACCTCACTGGGTGCGCGTATACGCTCTTCCGCAGCTTCCAACATCGGCGCGGCAGCTGGTCTTGGTGTGAAGACCTGCTTTTTCGTAACCTACGACGGCCTGAAAGTTACCTACAAGAACATGACTACTGGTGCTTTAGTGGAGCGGACCAATGCTCAGCTTGGTATCGTTGGATCTTCACTGAAACCGGCGGTCAACTGCCCAACCTTGCGGAGTGGCAACTACCTCGTCGGAACTAGCGCTGTGATCGGCCTGTACCCAGAGCTCTATCAAGTCGCGCAGTGGGACAAGGTTCTCACTGCTGACGAAATGCAGGCCCAATACCTGTCTTCAAAGTCGCTGTTCCCTTCGATCGGTATTTGAATCAAACGTGCCGATCAGAGCGAGCTTCGTTCTCAACGTGCTCAAGCCAGGCTCTCTGCATTCTTGCATCTACGTACCGACCATCAGGCTTTCTCTCAACCGATCTCATTCGTAGTTCTGGAGTGAGCGAAGCGTGATGCTCGAACGACGGCCGCTCCGACTCGTAGAGATACTCATCTTTTGACAATCCCCGGAGATAGGTGGCTAAACGGATGAATTGGAAAAGCATGCTAGTCCTTTGGCGTAGCGATTGAGCGCGGTATTTGAGCACGCTTCGACTGAATCTTCCAACATCAAATCGCTTTCAAGGCCCGCCCAGTGCGGGCTTTTTTTGTGCCTGGAGAAAACCTATGGCAACCCCTAGAGGTATCCGGAACAACAACCCCGGCAACATCGATTTCAATCCTCGCAACGCCTGGCAGGGCCAGCTCGGTTTGGAGGTCGGCATTCAAAAGCCACGCTTCGCCCGGTTTGACCAGGCGGAGAATGGCATCCGCGCCCTGGGCAAGCTGCTGTTGAACTACCGGGGCAAAGACGGTATGCCCGGGGTTGGCCGACCAGGTATCGACACCCCACTGGAGTTCATCAGCCGCTGGGCGCCCTCCAGCGAGAACAACACCCTTGCGTACGCCCAGGCGATTGCGAAGCGCCTCGGAGTAGGCGTACGGGATTCCATCGATATTTCCAAGCCGCAGGTACTGCGCGAAGCCGTGGTCGGCATCATCGTCCACGAGAACGGCGCCAATCCGTACTCTGACCAGGTGATTGACGAGGGTGTGCGGAGAGCGCTGGCATGAAGTCCTTGGTACAGCAGGTCGCTGGCGCATGCCTGCTGATATTGATTGGTGTACTGATGGGAGCCTGGGCTTCCACACGGCACTTCCGCCCACTGCTCGACGCCGAGCAGGACCAGGTCACGAGCTGCAAGGCGGCCCGAGACAACCTCAGTGGCCTGGCGGCGGAGCAGGGCAAGGCTTTGGGCGACTTGACCCTGGCGGCGAAGGCTCGCCAGGCCGGGGCTGAGCGGGCGGTTGGCAAGGCCAAGGCCAGCGCGGAAGTCGACTACGCCGCGGCAAACCGCCTGCAGCAGGAGCGCACGGGCGGTGACCAGTGTGCGGCTGCCATCTTGATCATCGACAAGGAGCTGGGTCTATGAGGCTGGTGCTGAATTGGCATATCTGTGGGAGCGGAAGAGGCCTTATTCAGGCCGCAAGCCGCGTATTGCGTGGCCTGCCATGTGGGAGCGGGCTGGTGCTGACCCTGGGTCTAGCCGGATGCTCCGGCAAGGTAGAACCGCAGGTACAGTACGTGCGCGTCGAGGTGCCGGTGCAGGTGCCGTGCCGAACGCCTGAAGTGGCGGCGCCGGCGTGGGCTGCTGCCGGCCTGCGCAAGACCGACAGCTTGGAGATTAAGGTGCGGGCGTTGCTGGCCGAGCGCCGGCAGCGGATCGGCTATGAGAGGGAGCTGGAAGCGGCCGCGTCCAGTTGTCGTTAAGGCTCCAACTCTTCAAAAGAGAATTGAGGCTCTGCAGGCTTTAGATGGAATTTTACTAATGCTAATGCACCGTTCAAAAATGCGCAGGTGTACTGGAATAGTGCCCTGGTTCCAAATCGCTTCAGCATATGCTCAATGCTGAGATCGTCCTCTTGTCCGAAAGACATTCCTTTTTCTATTAGAGTTTCACCCATCACCAAGAGTAAGTCTTCGTTCTCTCGGAAGACATTTTGCACCCTGTCTTTGACGCTTTGTGTCTCAAACGTTAAATCACTTGCGATGTGAGCAAATTCATTTCGGAGCTTTCTGATTATCTCGAGAGATCTGATCATCGAAGGAGCGACCAACCTGAGGCGATCCGCGAGGATGATTTTAGTCCCAAAATCTCCCAAAGGACGGCCCGGGGAAAATAGATCATCAGCTTTTTCTGAAGGCTTCATGTAAGTCCTAAGGATAGCTGTGAGCGATTCATCTAACCATGCCGTAGCCAGGACAACAGTTCCGCGGTCGGTCTCATTGATAAGAGATTCAGCAACTAGTTTGAAGGCATTGGCCATTTCTAGGTTGCCATGTCTCGGATTATCATCCGCTGGTTTCATTGCTTTTCCTTAAAGGCCATTAGCCATAGATTCCATATTGTTGCAGCAGAATGCCATTGCTGCCGATGATCGGCAATTGCGCGCAAGGGACTGCACCCTTACGATACTGTATACATATACAGTATTAGGTGCAGCATGTACTTCCTCCTCGTTCGCCGCCGCGTGAATGGCGTGGCCATCCCTTCCGATCAGCTGAGGAAGGTCCAGCCACTGCGGGCCGACATCCATATTGGCGATCACCACAGCGAGCCTCTGGGCCGGGTATCGACTCAGGCCTGGGTGTTCAGCCCTGCGCCGGGGCCCGACATCATCCCGCGCCTGCATGACGCAAAGGTCAATGGCATGGCTCAACTCGGCATAAACATCAACGGCATCGAGGAGGTCGACGGCGTGCTGTACGCGCAGTCCTGGTGGTGCAGGGCAGAATGATGGCCGGGATACCGCAAGCATGGATGGATGAACTGAATGACCGATTTGCCTTGGTTACAGATCCCGATGGGCGCGCTGCCGTGCTCGACGAGATGGCCTATGCCGCCCATCGTCGTCGAGAGGTTGGAGACGACGACCTGGTTGATATGCTGGAGCTGGCGGAATCGGCACGGGCGTGGGCGCTGCTCGAGCACGAAGAAGCGTGGCACTTGGGCCTTTTCGAGTATGAGGGTTGGGTTGAGCGCGAGCCAGGAAGGATCGCTGTCGGCGGGACGCCGGGAAGGGGGTAGAGCGCTGTCTAAAACTGAGCTTATGTATCTCGGTTTTGCTGGGCGAAAGTCGGTGAAACTGGCCGAACCGTATTAGACAGTTGCGATCCGCAGGCCGCTAGCGGTGCGGCCTGAGGACCGTTTCTCACACTACTGCTGCATCATCGGGGTGTGTGCGGAAAGATCGGAGAGTGCTTTATTCATCAAAGACTTAGAGTGTAGGTCTCAACATTGTGGGGCAAATTGAGGCGTTCCGTGTTGCATGCGCGGCGCCGAGACCCACCTGAATTTTCAAGCCGCATAGGTTACCACGGCTGCCGCACCGGCAGAACCTTCAACGCCGGGCAGCGCAGGCGTGGGGTATGGCTTGTTGACATCATGGGGCTCCCATGGAAGATTGCGCCCTTTTGGCCGTGCCAAGTTAACCGTTATTGCAATCAGGTTGGTTAGTGCAGTGAGTGGAATTCGTTTTGATGTCGATGCGGTTTTTTGTATTTCCCTCGACACGCGGGATGACCGGCGCAAGCTGTTCAGTGAAACCATCGGGCGGCAGTTGGACAATGAAGTGGTCTTTCATGTCGTGGCGAAAAACAGTGACCCCAAGCGGGGTTGCTACGAATCGCACCAGCAGTTGGCACGCCACGCACTGGACAACGGGCTGGATCGAATCCTGATCTTCGAGGACGATGCCAAGGCTTATGATTTCAAGGCTTCGCGGGTGAGCTGGGTGAACCGCTTCATGCAGTCACGCTCTTTCCAGGCACTGCATCTGGGCTATTCCATGGGGCGAACCTGGCTGACGTGGTTCCCGTTCATTGCCAGGGGGCGGGTGGTTGCACTGCACGCTTATGTACTGTCGCGCGAAGGCTGCCGGATCCTGGCAGAGACGCCCTACGATGGCACGCCCGTGGATGTGGTGGTCAAGCACAAGATTCGTCAGCACTGCGTGTTCCCGATGTTGTATCGCCAACATGCGGCAGCTGTGGCAGGTAGCGATCTGGAGCAGGTAGTGCGCAATGAGGATGAGTGGTGGGAGCGCAACTGGGCCAAGCACCGGCGTTCACCGATCAAGAACTTCTGGCGTACCGTACTGCGGCTGAACTTCTGACATGTCCCATTGGCTGAGGCGCATGATTTGCGGGCTGTACAGGCACAAACCGGTCGAGGTCGAACGCCTGTTCATTGGCGAGTTCGTCATTTCGCGGCAGGTCTGTCGCCGTTGTGGCTGCCCGCTTCGCGACCTGGCCGAATATCAGTGAAAGCCACTAACTGATAGGGTAGAGGGCAGCCTTCAAGGAGCCCTGTATGGACCCGATCACCACGCTTGCCACCCGCCTGGGTGAACACCTGCGCCGCTTCAATGCACAGGTGACCACCGCCGAATCCTGCACCGGCGGCGGCATCGCCGAAGCCATCACCCGTGTACCCGGTAGCTCGGCCTGGTTCGAGGCCGGTTATGTCACTTATTCCAATGCCCAGAAAACTCGCCAGCTGGGGGTGCCAGAGGTGCTGTTCGGCCAGGTGGGCGCGGTTAGCCAGGAAGTGGTCGAAGCCATGGTCAGAGGTGCCCAGGCCGCCAGTGGCGCGCGCTTTGCCGTGGCGGTAAGCGGAGTGGCCGGGCCGGACGGTGGCTCGCCCGCCAAGCCGGTGGGTACCGTGTGGCTGGCCTGGGGCGATGGCAGCCGTGTCTTCAGCGAGCGCCGGCAGTTCGACGGTGACCGCGAGGCGGTGCGCCGACAGACGGTGATCGCCGCGTTAGACGGCTTGTTACAGCTTGGTACCGAGTAAATCGACGACAGGGGTTTGCGTGAGCGCCGGCCTGTGGAATAATACTGGCTACTTATACAGGTATTCCGGCCGTCAGGGCCACGTCGAACACGTGAGGATTTCAATGGACGACAACAAGAAGCGCGCCTTGGCTGCGGCCCTGGGTCAGATCGAACGCCAATTCGGTAAAGGCGCAGTCATGCGCATGGGCGACCACGAGCGCCAGGCGATCCCGGCCATCTCCACCGGTTCGCTGGGCCTGGACATCGCACTGGGCATTGGCGGCCTGCCAAAAGGCCGTATCGTCGAGATCTACGGCCCGGAATCGTCGGGTAAAACCACGCTGACCCTGTCGGTCATCGCCGAAGCCCAGAAAAACGGCGCCACCTGCGCCTTCGTCGACGCCGAGCACGCCCTCGACCCTGAATACGCGGGCAAGCTGGGCGTCAACGTCGACGACCTGCTGGTTTCGCAGCCGGACACCGGCGAACAGGCCCTGGAAATCACCGACATGCTGGTGCGTTCCAACGCGGTTGACGTGATCATCGTCGACTCCGTGGCCGCCCTGGTGCCGAAGGCCGAGATCGAAGGCGAAATGGGTGACATGCACGTGGGCCTGCAGGCTCGCCTGATGTCCCAGGCGCTGCGCAAAATCACCGGTAACATCAAGAACGCCAACTGCCTGGTCATCTTCATCAACCAGATCCGTATGAAGATCGGCGTAATGTTCGGCAGCCCGGAAACCACCACCGGTGGTAACGCCCTGAAATTCTACGCCTCGGTGCGCCTGGACATCCGTCGTACGGGTGCGGTCAAGGAAGGCGACGAGGTGGTCGGCAGCGAAACCCGCGTCAAGATCGTCAAGAACAAGGTTTCGCCACCGTTCCGTCAGGCCGAGTTCCAGATCCTCTACGGCAAGGGTATCTACCGCAATGGCGAAATCATCGACCTGGGTGTTTCCCAAGGTCTGGTCGAGAAGTCCGGTGCCTGGTATGCCTACCAAGGCAACAAGATTGGTCAAGGTAAAGCCAACGCCGCCAAGTACCTGGCTGAGAACCCGGCGATTGGTGCCGAGATCGAGAAGCAGATTCGCGACAAGTTGCTGACTTCTGGCGCTGTCGCTGCGGCTGGCAAAGCTGCTGCTGTCGAAGCAGATGCCGATGACATGGCCGACGCTGACGCCGGTTATTGATTGCGCGGTAGATAGCTGAACATGTCCGCCGTACTCGACACCCCCGTCGCCATTCGGCGGACAGCCATGGACCTGCTCGCGCGACGTGAGCACGGTCGCGTTGAGCTGACGCGCAAGCTGCGTCAGCGCGGCGCTTCGGATGAGCTGATCGAGCCTGAGCTCGATCGGCTCGCCGAAGAAGGGCTGCTGAGTGAAGCCCGCTACCTTGAAAGCTTTATCCGCTACCGTTCCGGTTCTGGCTATGGCCCTGCGCGTATTCGCGAAGAGCTTGGCCAGCGTGGTTTGGCGCGTGCGGATATCGAGCAGGCGCTACGCGAGAGCGAGGTGGACTGGGCAGAGCGCATGCGTGATGTGTGGCAGCGCAAGTTCGCCGGGCAGCGCCCGCAAGACCCGCGCAGCCGTGCCCAGCAGACCCGATTTCTCGCTTACCGGGGCTTCCCCATGGATTTGATCGGTCGCCTGCTCAGTGGGCGGGATCTGGATGATTACTGATCATTGCTGAAATGCCGGGGCCGCTCTGCGGCCCCAAAGCAGACGACGCTTATGAACTGACCTTCAACGCCTCCCTAGCCCGTTGCGTGGTATGCATCGGCTGCGGCTTGGCCCAGTTTTCCGGCAGGTTGATGAAATCCACCAGCTCGCGCAGCCGGCCCTGATCCCGGCCATTGAAGGCGAACGACAAGCGGGTCAGGTGGCTGAAATTACCCACCTCATGCTCGGCGCCACTGTCTGGCTGCTGGTGATACTTGCCACTCAGGCGCAAGTCGGCAAAACCCTCCTGGATGTCATACAGCGCTGCTTCGCTGAGCGGGTGGTGCATGCGGATTACGAACTGGCTCTTCAGCCAGCGGCTGGAGTGGTAGTTGCTGTAGAACTGGTTGATTTCCTCCACCGCCTCGTCGGCACTGTGCACCAGGCGTACCAGCTTCAGATCGCTGGGCAGGATGTAGCGGTTTTCTTCCAGCTGGCGGCTGATGAAGTCCAGGCAGTCTCGCCAGAAGCTACCGCCAGGCGAGTCAAGCAGCACCACCGGTACCAATGGGCTTTTGCCGGTCTGGATCAGGGTCAGAACCTCCAGCGCTTCATCCAGGGTGCCGAAACCGCCAGGGCACAGCACCAAGGCATCAGCCTCTTTGACAAAAAACAGCTTGCGGATGAAGAAAAAGTGGAACGGTAGCAGCTTGTCGGTACCGCCTACCGTGGGGTTGGCATGTTGTTCGAAGGGCAGGGTGATGTTGAAACCCAGGCTGTGCTCGCTGCCAGCGCCTTCGTGGGCTGCCGCCATGATGCCGCCACCCGCTCCGGTAATGACCATCAGATCGGAGCGTGCCAGGGTGGCGCCCAGCTCGCGGGCCAAGGCATACATCGGGTGTTCCAGCGGGGTACGTGCCGAACCGAACACGGTCACCTTTCGCCGACCTTTGTAGCGCTGCAGGGTGCGGAACGACTGGTCCAGTTCGCGCAGGGCTTGCAAGGTGATCTTGGCGCTCCAGCGGTCGCTGTCGTCATGGGCCATGCGCAGGATGGTCAACATCATGTCGCGGTACAGCGGCAAGTTGGGGCTGTCGGGTGCTACCAGTTGCAGTTGTGCGTCGATGTTGCTCAGGTCGATGTTGTTGTCGCGGAAGTGGCTGAACAGCAGTTCATTCGATTGGTAAGGCATGCAACGTCTCCTTCTGCACCAATGCCTATGACCTCAATCTAGACCGTCGCGCCCGATTGTGCCGGGTTGTTTGGCAGCGCCGCCTGTCGGCATGCACCCAATGGCGGCACGGGTTTGGTTAACTGGTAAAGCGAAACGTGTCGATGCAGGAGGTGGCGGTATGCATCGCTTGATCATCGAAGTGGACGGGCAGCTCTACCGGCTGCTGGAGAGCGCGGCCCAGGTGCATCACCTGAGCCTTGAGGCCGAGTGCTGCCGCAGGTTGGAGGGGCTGGAGTGCCAGTCACGCTACCTGCAGGCGTTGTTGGCCGAAATGCGTGCCGATGCCGCCGAAGGGCGCTGGTGCGCCCGCGAGAAGGAGCAGATGTAGCGTGATACGCGGCTGTTACTTCTTCTGGTTGCCGGCCATGCAGCTGGCACTGTCGAAGGCCTGATCCATGATTGGCTGGTTGGTCTTGTAGACAGTGAAACGGTAGACCATGACCGCGCCCTTGGACATCAGGTTACGGAACCCGCTGTTGCGGCAAACGCTGTCGCCCAGCTGGCTGCGTACCTGCTCGGGGTTGGCCTGCATGCGCTCGGCGTGGCTCTGGCGTACGCTCAGGTGGTTGACCAGCGCCTTGCCCTCTACGGTGTAACCCTGGTCGAGGATGTCCTCGTTGATGGCGCGCGGGGTGCCGACGCTGCTTTCTGTGGCAACCTTCTGCAGCATCTTGTTAAGGTCGTAGTCCTGCTTGGATGCCGCCTGTGCTGCCAAAGGCAGGGCGAGCAACAGGCTCAGGGCGGGGGCGATAAGGCGCAGCATGAATCTCTCCTGGTTCGATGACTGGCGCTTTGACATGCGCGGGTCGACGGTGTTCCGTGAAATCGCGCAAGGCAAGATCCGGGCACGGTAAAGGCCCGATTATAAAGACCGCCTTGCAGCCTGCACAGCAATTGCCCCCTGTTCTGGTAGACTGGCGCCCTTGTGTTCTCCGAGTCATCCTTGTGCCCATCTCCAAATCGACCAGAGGCCTGCCGGCATGAGCCATGCGGTAGCGCGCCTGCGCGCCGAACGCCTGGCCCGCAGCAACAAGCCATTCATCGCCCGTGGTTCGCGTGCAGAGCGTTGCCCGGATTGCCGGGTGATTGCCACCCATTGCCTGTGTGCCTGGAAACCCCGTGTACAGGCTGACTCCGGCGTGTGCCTGCTGATGCACGACACCGAGCCGTTGAAGCCTACCAACACCGGCTGGCTGATTGCCGACCTGATCGAAGACACTTCCGCTTTTGGCTGGCTGCGCACCTCGGTCGACGAGCGCTTGCTGGCCTTGCTCGACGACCCGCGCTGGCAGCCCTATATCGTCTTTCCGGGCGAGTTCGTGGCTGAACAGCGGGTGGTCAGCGAGGTGGTGCGCGAGCCGGGCAAGCGCCCGTTGTTCATCCTGCTGGATGCCACCTGGACCGAGGCGCGCAAGATGTTCCGCAAAAGCCCGTACCTGGACCGCTTCCCGGTGTTGAGCCTGCAGGCCGAGCAGATGTCGCGTTACCGCCTGCGGCGTTCCAAGCGTGATGATCACTTCTGCACGGCAGAAGTGGCCGCCATGTGCCTGGACCTGGCCGGCGACAGCCAGGCCTCGCAGGCATTGGATGCCTACCTGGATGTGTTCAGCCTGCATTACCTGAGCGGCAAGCGGCGCCTGCCGCTGGACGAGCAGGACGACACCCACCAGCGTTTGCATACCTTCCTATAGTCCAAGGGGCACAACCCCTGCTTTGGTTCATAATGACGGAGCTGGCAGCCAGGGTGGGCGAGACGGCAGGGCGATCGGCTTGACCACCCTTGACCGTGCTCGGCATCCTTGGCGCCGATTCCCCGCCGGACGCTTCCCTTACCCTCGAGCGCCTGGCACAGAACAGGATCCTTAGATCGATGGCCACTTACGAAATCCTGATTGCCGATGACCACCCACTGTTCCGTGGCGCCCTGCGCCAGGCCGTTACCCTCGGCCTGGGCCCGGATGTACGCTTGGTCGAAGTCGCGAGCATTGCCGAACTGGAAACCCGTCTGAGCGAAAAAGCCGACTGGGACCTGGTGCTGCTGGACTTGAACATGCCGGGTGCTTACGGTTTTTCCGGGCTGGTGCTGTTGCGCGGGCAATACCCGCAGATTCCCGTGGTGATGGTATCGGCGCAGGAAGAGGCTGCCGTGGTGGTCAAGTCCCGCGAGTTTGGCGCCAGTGGCTTCATTCCCAAGTCCAGCACCCTGGAAGTCATCCAGGATGCCGTGCGCAAGGTGCTCGATGGCGAGGTCTGGTGGCCGCCGCAGGCGTTCGAAAAGGTGGATGTGTCGGCTGAGGCCAAAGCCGCCAGCGAAGGCCTGGCCAGCCTTACGCCGCAGCAATTCCGCGTACTGACCATGGTCTGCGAAGGCTTGTTGAACAAGCAGATCGCCTATGAGCTGAACGTGTCGGAAGCTACCATCAAGGCCCACGTGACCGCGATCTTCCGCAAGCTGGGCGTGCGCACCCGCACCCAGGCTGCACTGCTGCTGCAACAACTTGAATCGGTTGCCAGCAACTGACTGCGCGTGGCTTCACGCTTTTTTGACCCGTGCCGGTCTAGTCTGCTGGCCTTTCCGTTGTGAAGTGACTCACATGACATCGCCATTCAAGGGCCAGACCGGCCTCAAACGCATCTTCAACGCCGCCGGCTACTCACTGGACGGCCTGCGCGCCGCCTTCAAGGGGGAGGCCGCGTTCCGCCAACTGGTACTGCTCAACGTGCTGCTGATCCCGATCGCCTTCTGGTTGCCGGTCAGCCGTGCGGAACGGGCGATCATGATCGCGGTGTGCTTGTTGGGCTTGATCGTCGAGCTGTTCAACTCAGCCGTGGAAGCGGCCATCGACCGCATCTCGCTGGAGCGTCACCCCCTGTCGAAAAACGCCAAGGACATGGGCAGCGCCGCACAGCTGGTGGCGCTGACCATGGTCGCGCTGGTGTGGGGCGTGATCCTGCTTTAAGCGATTGGCGGCAGCACGATCTCATCACTGCGGGTAAAGCCCGCGGTGAAGCTGCGGCAAAGTTCCAGAAACTCACGCATGGCCGAGGTCTGGTACTTCTGTTTGTGCCAGATGAAGTAGAACTGGCGCATCAGGTCCAGCTCGGGGGTTTCTACCGCTACCAGGCTGCCTCGGCGGAAGGCATCCCGCAGCGCCAGGCGTGAAATGCAGCCAATGCCCAGGCCCGACTCGACGGCGCGCTTGATGGCTTCGGTGTGTTCCAGCTCCAGGCGGATATTGAGGTTGGCGCGGTGATGGCGCATGGCCTGGTCGAAGGTCAGGCGCGTGCCTGAGCCTTGCTCGCGCAGTATCCACGCTTCTTGCGACAAGCTTTCGATATCGGCACGGCCCAGCGTGGCCAGCGGATGCTGCGGCGCGCAGAACACCACCAGTTCGTCCTCTACCCAGGGCTGCACTTCCAGGTCCGGGTGGTTGCAGTCACCTTCGATTAGACCCAGATCAATTTCGTAGTGCGCTACCTGCTGCACGATATGCGCTGTGTTCTGTACATGCAGCTTCACCTGGCTTTCCGGGTGGGTCTGCATGAAGCTGCCGATCAGCAGGGTGGCCAGGTAGTTGCCGATAGTCAGTGTGGCGCCAACCGCCAGCGAACCGAAACCGGACTTGCCATTGAGCAGGTCTTCGATTTCCTTGGCCTGGTCGAGCAGGGCAACCGCCTGCGGTAGTAGCTGATGGCCCAAGGCGTTGAGGGCCAGTCGCTTGCCGGCACGGTCGAACAACTGGCAGCTCGATTGCCGCTCCAGTTCGGTAATTGAAGTGCTGGCGGCCGACTGCGACAACGCCAGCAGGCTAGCGGCCCGAGAGACGCTTTGATGCTGGGCGACGGCGACGAAGACCTGTAGTTGACGAAGTGTGAATCGCATATCGATATAACCGATAACACATATCTTGATAATCCATTTAACAGATATTGTCGCTGCCCCTAAACTATCGCGCAACTGCGCGTTTTGCGCGCCGCGTTTTTCTTCAGGAGCCCCATCGATGAGCAACATGAACCACGAACGTGTCCTCAGTGTGCACCACTGGAACGACACCCTGTTCAGCTTCAAGTGCACCCGCGACCCGGGCCTGCGCTTCGAGAACGGTCAGTTCGTGATGATCGGCCTGCAGCAGGAAAGCGGCCGTCCGCTCATGCGTGCCTATTCCATCGCTTCGCCGAACTGGGAAGAGCACCTGGAGTTCTTCAGCATCAAGGTGCCGGACGGCCCGCTGACCTCGCAGCTGCAGCACCTGAAGGAAGGCGATGAGATCATCATCAGCAAGAAGCCTACCGGCACCCTGGTACTCGATGACCTGAACCCTGGCAAGCACCTGTACCTGCTGAGCACCGGCACTGGCCTGGCGCCGTTCATGAGCGTCATCCAGGACCCGGAAACCTACGAGCGTTTCGAAAAAGTGATCCTGGTGCATGGCGTGCGTTACGTGAACGAAGTGGCCTACCGCGAGTTCATCACCGAGCACCTGCCGCAGAACGAGTTCTTCGGTGAGTCGGTTCGCGACAAGCTGATCTACTACCCGACCGTGACCCGCGAGCCGTTCGAGAACCAGGGCCGCCTGACCGACCTGATGCGCAGCGGCAAGCTGTTCAGCGACATCGGCCTGCCACCGATCAACCCGCAGGACGACCGTGCGATGATCTGCGGCAGCCCGAGCATGCTCGACGAGACCAGCGAAGTGCTGGACAGCTTCGGCCTGAAGATCTCCCCGCGCATGCGTGAGCCGGGTGACTACCTGATCGAGCGTGCCTTCGTCGAGAAGTAAGGCGCAGGCTGGTACAAGAAGGCGACCCTCGGGTCGCCTTTCTTATGCTTGAACACAATCTATTCGACGCGGGTCTCGCCGCTGTACACCAGAATCTCCCTGCATCGCTTGCACAGGTACCGCCGCCCCTGGCGCACCAACTTGTGCCGCTGCGCCGTAAACGGGAAGTCACCCTGCGGGCATGGGCAGCGGTAAATGTAGCGGGTGACCGCGCGCCGTTGCACTGCGTAGTTGTGGCACCGGTTGGGCGGCAGCTCGTACACCCCGCGCATGATCAGCTGCCACTCCTCGCCATGGGCCTGGATGCGGTCGCCGAACAGCTGGTGGGCCACCAGGTGTGCCACTTCATGGGCCACGGTCTGGCGCAGGAAGTCTTCCTGGTTTTCGCGGTAGAGCTGCAGGTTGAAACGCAGCAGGTTCTCGTGCAGGTGGGCAACCCCGGCTTTTTGCCCGCGCAGCTTGAAGCTGACTTCCGGGCGCGGGAAGGGGCGTTTGAAGAAGGTTTCGGCTTGCTGGTAACAGGTTTCGACGCGTTGTCTGAGCAGCTCGGGCATGGCGGGGTGGTTCTCCTGACCGGGCATTATGCCGCAACTGCAGCGGGGGTGCCGAGCCACCGGTCAGCGCACAGCCAGAGGCCGCCTTGCGGCGGCCCCTGATTGATGCCCCAGTGTTGGTTGAATCTGTTCTAGTTGGTGTAGACGGGCCCCACGCCCAGTCCCCAGATAATCACCGTGGCGGCCATGATCGCCACCAGCACCACAAGGCCCACCGCCAGCACGGAGCTCGAGAACAGGAAGCCTTCGTCGGACGGTATGTTCATGAACGTCGGTAAGCCGACATACAGCAGGTACACCGTGTAGCAGATGGCGGCCGTGCCGATCAGCATGCCCAGCCACAAGTGCGGGTAAAGCGCTGCCAGGCCGCCGATGAACAAAGGGGTGGCGGTGTAGGTGGCAAAGGCGATGCACTGCGCCATGGACGGGTTGGCATCGTAGGTGCGCGCCATCCAGTGGATGAATGCGCCCATTACCGCCACCCCGGCGAGCATTGCCAGGTACGACATGATGCTCATCCAGATGGCGCTTTCCATGGTCAGCATCACTGCTGGGCGGTCGCCGATCACCCAGCCGACCTGGGTGGTGCCGATGAACGCCGAAACGGCGGGAATCGCCGCCAGGATAAGGGTATGCGTCAGGTACATGTGGCTGATGGTTTCTTCTTCGCCACGGATTTCCCGCCATTCCTGGTCGGGATGGGTAAACAGCCCCACAACGTGATGAATCATGCCGTCACTCCTCTCAATGTTGCCAAACGCCCCCCAGATGGAGCGCAAGCGGCCCGAGGCCCGAACACCGAAGCAAGCGGTAATGTGGCCTTATGTCGCAGTATAGGAAGCTGTTGCCGGCATAAACCGTGCTTTTTAGAGCAAATTGCGCTGTCAGGCGTACTGTTGATTACAACGAAGTCTTTATCGGAATGCCTACAGCGGCGCCGCGTTTGTGCGTAAAATAGCCGCCTTTTGTCACACCTCGCGGATTCAAGCGCTATGGGCACCCTCTCGGTCAACCAGAACAAACTGCAAAAACGCCTGCGTCGTCTCGCCGGCGAAGCCATCACCGACTACAACATGATCGAGGATGGCGACAAGGTCATGGTCTGCCTGTCTGGCGGCAAGGACAGCTACACCATGCTCGACGTTCTGTTGCACCTGCAGAAGGTGGCACCGATCAAGTTCGAGATCGTTGCGGTGAACATGGACCAGAAGCAGCCGGGCTTCCCCGAGCACGTGCTGCCGGCCTACCTCAAGGAGCTGGGCGTCGAGTACCACATCGTCGAGAAGGACACCTACTCGGTGGTCAAGGAACTGGTACCCGAGGGCAAGACCACCTGCTCGCTGTGCTCGCGCCTGCGCCGTGGCACCTTGTACACCTTCGCCGATGAAATCGGCGCGACCAAGATGGCCCTGGGGCACCACCGCGACGATATCGTCGAAACCTTCTTCCTCAACATGTTCTTCAACGGTGCGCTCAAGGGCATGCCGCCGAAGCTGCGCGCCGATGATGGCCGCAATGTGGTGATCCGCCCGCTGGCCTACTGCAGCGAGAAGGACATCCAGGCCTACTCGGACATGAAGGAATTCCCGATCATCCCGTGCAACCTGTGCGGCTCGCAGGAAAACCTGCAGCGCCAGGTGGTCAAGGACATGCTGGTGGAGTGGGAGCGCAAGCACCCGGGCCGTACCGAGAGCATTTTCCGAGCCCTGCAGAACGTGGCACCGTCGCAACTGGCCGACCGCAACCTGTTCGACTTCACCAGCCTGAAGATCGACGAAAACGCTACCCCGCGCTTCCTCGACGTGGTGAATATCTAGGCCTATGCGCGATTACCAGTGGCTGCATGAGTACTGCCTGAACCGCTTTGGCTCGGCCCAGGCGCTGGAGGCATTCCTGCCGCAGCCGCGCACGCCGGCGCAGTTGCGGGGCATCAGTGATGACCGCTACCTGTCGACCCTGGCCTTGCGTGTGTTCCGCGCCGGGCTCAAGCACAGCCTGGTGGATGCCAAATGGCCGGCGTTCGAGCAGGTGTTCTTCGGTTTCGACCCGGAGAAGGTGGTGCTGATGGGCGCCGAGCACCTGGAGCGGCTGATGCAGGATGAGCGCATCATCCGTCACATGGGCAAGCTCAAGAGCGTGCCGCGCAATGCGCAGATGGTGCTCGACGTGGCGAAGGAAAAGGGCAGTTTCGGCGCCTTCATCGCCGATTGGCCGGTGACCGACATCGTGGGCTTGTGGAAGTACCTGGCCAAGCACGGCAACCAGCTGGGTGGGTTGTCGGCGCCACGCTTTTTGCGCATGGTCGGCAAGGATACGTTCATTCCCACCGATGACATGGCGGCGGCGCTGATTGCACAGAAGGTGATCGACAAGCAACCGACCAGTCAACGCGACCTGGCGTTGGTACAGCAGGCGTTCAACCAGTGGCACGAAGAGAGCGGGCGGCCGCTGTGCCAGTTGTCGGTGATGCTGGCGCATACCGTCAACCATTGAGATTTTGGGGCCGCAGAGCGGCCCCAGATGTTAATTACCTTCGCCCGCCAGGCGCCGCTCATGCTGGAACTTCCAGCGCACATACAGCAGCCCTGCAATGAACAACCCCAGGCTCACCAGCACTTCAACCCAGCCGAACACCGCCCGCGCCGGGTCGAACGCCGCCAGCACGCCCTTGATGAAATAGATGTTCACCACGAAGCAGGTCCAGGCATGTGCCCGTGCGCTGCCTGTCAGCATGCCCGGCAACAGCAACAGCAGCGGCACCAGTTCGATCGCCAGGATCACCTCGACCCGTGCCCCGTGCAGGTTGGCAAACCACAGGTTGTTGACCACCAGCAAAGCGATCAGGCCGAAGAAAAACGCCAGGCTCAACGCTCGCGTCAGGCGCAGGCGCGGTGCCAACCATTCCAGTGGCGGCAACACCTTGGGCTTTTTAGCCACGCGCGGCCTCCAGGGCCTTGGCGGTGGTCGCCAGGCGTTGGCCAAGGGCGCGGCACAGGGCGATCTCGTGTTGGTCGAGCTCGCGCTTGCCATCGGCACCGGCATGGTGGCTGGCACCATAAGGGGTGCCGCCCCCGCGGGTTTCCAGCAAGGCCGATTCGCTGTAGGGCAGGCCCATCACCAGCATGCCGTGGTGCATCAAGGGCAGCATCATCGACAGCAGGGTGGTTTCCTGGCCGCCGTGCAGGCTGGCGGTGGAGGTGAACACGCCAGCCGGCTTGCCCACCAGTTCGCCACCCAGCCACAGGCTGCTGGTGCCGTCCAGGAAGTACTTCAGCGGCGCTGCCATGTTGCCGAAACGGGTCGGGCTGCCCAGCACCAGCCCGGCGCAGTGGCGCAGGTCGTCGAGGGTGGCGTACAGCGCGCCACTGGCCGGAATATCCGGCGCGACGGCTTCGCACTCGGTGGAGATCGCAGGCACCGTGCGCAGGCGCGCCTCCATGCCGGCCAGTTCGATGCCGCGAGCGATATGCCGGGCCATTTCGCTGGTCGAACCATGGCGGCTGTAATACAGCACCAGGATGTACGGGGCGCTCACGGCAGGATCTCCAGCACTTTTTCCGGCGGGCGACCGACCACGGCCTTGTCACCGGCGACCAGGATCGGGCGTTCGATCAGCTTGGGGTGCTGGGTCATGGCGTCGATCAGTTGTGCATCGGTCAATGCCGGGTCAGCCAGGTTCAGGTCCTTGTACGCGTCTTCACCTGTGCGCAGCAGTTGACGTGGTGTGACGCCCAGCTTGGCGAGCAGGGCCTTGAGGGTGGCGGCGTCGGGTGGGGTTTCCAGGTAGCGCACGATGGTTGGCGCCAGGCCGCGGGCTTCGAGCAGTTCCAGCGCGCCGCGGGATTTCGAGCAGCGCGGGTTATGATAGAGCGTGAGGTCGGTCATGTCGGGTCGCATCCAGCAGGGTGTGGCGGCTATTCTAACCGCAGCGACTGACCAATTTGCTTTAAAACTCGAGAAGGATTGACCCATGGCAAGGCGTCTGGCAGCAGTACTGGCCATCACCGCGAGCCTGTTGCTCGGTGGTTGCGGTGCCGATTATGGCGTGGACCAACACGGTAATACGGTTAAGGCCGAACAGATCGACGGGCACTGGCTGGTGCTCAACTACTGGGCTGAATGGTGCGGGCCGTGCCGTACCGAAATCCCGGAACTGAACGCGGCGGCCAAGCAGTGGGCGGCCGATGGCATCAAGGTGGTGGGGGTGAATTTTGATGGCTTGCAGGGTCAGGACCTGAAACAGGCCGCTGACACCCTGGGCATCGGTTTTACCGTGCTGGCCCAGGACCCGGCCGAGCGCTACGACCTGCCACGCAGCGAGGCGCTGCCGGTGACCTACATCATCGATGACAAGGGCAAGGTGCGTGAGCAGCTGTTGGGCGAGCAGACCCTGGAAGGGTTGCAGGCCAAGATCAAGGCCCTGAAAGGCGCTTGATCCAGGTGGGGCTGCAGGGCAGCCCCCCATGATATCAGCCTTCTTCAGGCCAGAATCGCAGCGGCTTGCCTTCGGCCGGCCAGAAGCGCATCTGCTCCACTGGCGACACATCCCAGCGCTGCACCGTTTCCAGTGCCTGCAAGAAGCGCTTTTCCTGCTCCATCAACGCTGGCGCGCACAGCTTGCGGGTCTTGCCGACCTTGCCGAAGCTCAGGTGCTCACCGTCCAGCGTGTACGGCGCAAACCAGTGGTTGCAACCGCCATTGCCATAGGCGCGGCCGTCGCTGGCCAGGGTCAGGGTCAGGTGGCTGTAGTCGATCAGCGGGCGTTCGCCAATCCACTCCAGCACATAGCTGCGTTCCTGCTGCAGCTTCGAAGGTTCTGCGGCGCAGCCGAGCAGGCCGGTGGCAATCAGCACGCCGGTCAGCAGATTTTTCACTCGACGCTCTCCTGGCAACGCGGGCACAGGTGTTTGTCGCCACGGCTGGCCCAGCCCAGTTCGGCAATGCGCGCGCTGGCAGCGGGTTGGCGGGCTTGTTTGCCCAGCTTGGCGTCCACGGCAAATTCGAAGTCCAGCACTGCATCGCAGCTGTCGCACTCGACCTGCCAGGTGAGGATTTCCAGCTCGTTGAACATCGGACCGCTGGCCACGGCAACCCACTGGCCGCGCGGGTTGATCAGGTGGCGCACGCTTTCCACGGTCAGGCGCATGGACAGGTCCTTGCTGCCTTTGAGGGTGACCAGCAGGGTGTCGCCTTTGTGCATCGAGCCGCCGTTGCCAGTGACCTGGTAGCGGCCTGGCACCAGTGCGCGGCACTCGATCAGGGTGTGTTGCGGGTTGAAAAGGGTGTAACGGAAATCGTGCTCGACCATGGGTCCTCCAGAAATGCCGCGTATCCTAGCATTAACCCATCACCAGATTCTGTGGATTGCCCGCCGCCCAGCGGTTGATGTTGTCCAGCGTGGTCGCGGCGATGGCATCCAGCGCCTCGCGGGTGAGGAAGGCCTGGTGAGCCGTGATGATCACGTTGGGGAAGGTCAGCAGGCGCGCCAGCACATCGTCTTGCAGGGGCAGGTCGGAGCGGTCTTCGAAGAACAGCTGGGCTTCTTCTTCGTAGACATCCAGGCCCAGGTAGCCGAGTTGGCCGCTTTTCAGCGCATCGATCAGTGCCGGGGTGTCGACCAGCGCGCCACGGCCCGTGTTTATGAGCATGGCACCGGGTTGCAGCTGGGCCAGGCTCTGTGCGTTGATCAAGTGGCGGGTGTGCTCGGTCAGCGGGCAGTGCAGGCTGATGATGCGGGCTTCGCGTAGCAACTCGGGCATGGTCAGGTAACGCGCACCGAGGGCCAGCAGTTCCGGGTTGGGGTAGGGGTCGTAGGCCAGCAGTTGGCAGCCGAAACCGGCCATGATGCGGGCAAAGGCCGCGCCGATCTGGCCGGTGCCGACCACACCGACGGTTTTGCCGTGCAGGTCGAAGCCGGTGAGCCCGTGCAGGGTGAAATCACCTTCGCGGGTGCGGTTGTAGGCCCGGTGCAGGCGCCGGTTGAGGGCCAGGATCAACGCCACGGCGTGCTCGGCCACGGCGTGTGGCGAGTAGGCTGGCACGCGAACCACCTCAAGGCCCAGACGCTGGGCTTCGGCCAGGTCGACGTGGTTGTAGCCGGCCGAACGCAGCGCGATCAGGCGTGTGCCACCGGCGGCCAGGCGCTGCAGCACCGGGGCGTCGAGTTCGTCATTGATGAAGGCACAAACGACTTCGTAGCCGCTGGCCAGGGCGGCGGTGTCGAGCGTCAGGCGGGCAGGCTGGAAGTGCAGTTCCAGGGTGCTGCCACTGGCGGCCCGGGTGAAGCTTTCCTGATCGTAGTGCTGACTGCTGAACAACAGGGCTCGCATGGTGGGGCTCCTCATTCAAAACTCGACCGCTCTGTTCAAGCGCTCAATCTGGCCTGCGCCGCCAGCCGGCTGATCGCACCGTCCAGCTCATCCAGCGCCTGCTGTGCCTGCGGACTTTCCTGCTTGAGCAAGGTCTCGCTGCGCTGGCAGGCCGCGCGCAACTGCGGCACACCGCAATAGCGCGAGGCGCCGTTCAGGCGGTGTACCTGCTCGATCAGGCCATTGCGGTCGTCTGCATCGCGGGCCGCACGAATGGCTTCGCGGTCTGCCTCCAGCGAGGCCAGCAGCATGCTCAGCATGTCGGCTGCCAGGTCCGCCTTGCCTGCCGCCAGGCGCAAGCCTTCTTCGGGGTCGAGTACCTTGAGCTCATCGCTGTTGGCCAACAGATCGGTTTGCGCCTGCCGCGGTGTGCCCAGGCTCAGCCCCGTCCATTTCATCACCACCTGGGCCAGTTGCCGTTCGCTGATTGGCTTGGTCAGGTAGTCGTCCATGCCGCCGTGCAGCAATGCGCGTTTTTCATTGGCCATGGCGTGGGCGGTAAGGGCAACGATCGGCAGCGGGTTGCCACTTTGGGTATTTTCCCAAAGCCGAATCTGCTCTGTGCAGGCGCGGCCATCCATGCCGGGCATCTGCACGTCCATCAGTATCAGGTCGAAGGGCTCGTCCTGTACGGCCTTTACCGCGGCATAACCGTTGTCTACGGCCAGCACCTCGGCGCCAAGGTCCTCTAGCAGGGTCTGGACCAACAGCAAGTTGGCGGCATTGTCGTCGACGCACAGGATTTTCGGCTGCCGCTGGCCGTTGATGCTGTTCGCTTCGCCCAGCGGGCGGCGTGGTTGCACCAGCTCCAGCAGCAGGCGGCGCAGTTTGCGGGTGCAGGTCGGCTTGGACAGCAACTGGCCATGACCATTGGGCAGGAACGGGTGGTAAAGGGCTTGCTCGGTGGTCGGGCACAGCACCACGCATTGGCAGTGGTGGCGCTCAAGCTGCTGGTGGTAGTGGCCCAGTTGCTCGGGCGACAGGGTGCCCAGGTTGGCCCCGAGCACGGCGAACTCGAACGGCTGGCCGGCCTGGCTGGCAGCTTGCACCGCTTGCAGCAGCTGGTCGTAGGAGGTGAACAGGCTGACACTGAGGCCGCAGTCTTCCAGTTGGTGTTCCAGCGCCTGACGGGCCAGCTCGTGGCCGTCGACGATGGCGGCGCGGCGGCCCAGCAGCGGCTGTAGCGCAAACGCCTCGACATCGTCGTGGGCTTTGGGCAGGTTGAGGCTGATCCAGAACTGCGACCCTTCGCCCGGGGTGCTGTCGACGCCGATTTCGCCGCCCATCTGCTCGATCAGGCGTTTGGAAATCACCAGCCCCAGGCCGGTGCCGCCGGGCTGGCGGGCCAGCGAGTTGTCGGCCTGGCTGAAGGCCTGGAACAGTGTACGTACATCCTGCGGCGACAGGCCGATACCGGTGTCCTGCACACTGATGCGCAGCTGTGCGCTGTCTTCGTGCTCGTCTTCGAGCATGGCACGTACGACGATGGTGCCTTCGCGGGTGAACTTGATGGCGTTGCTGACCAGGTTGGTCAGGATCTGCTTGAGCCGCAGCGGGTCGCCGATCAACGAAACGGGCGTGTCGCGATAGATCAGGCTGAGCAATTCCAACTGCTTGGCGTGGGCGGCCGGTGCCAGGATGGTCAGCGTATCCTGAACCAGGTCACGCAGGTTGAACGGGATGCTGTCGAGCACCAGTTTGCCGGCCTCGATCTTGGAGAAATCGAGGATCTCGTTGATGATCCCGAGCAAATTGTCGGCGGATTTCTCGATGGTGCTCAGGTAGTCCAGCTGGCGCGGCGTCATCTCGCTTTTTTGCAGCAGGTGGGTAAACCCCAGAATGCCATTGAGCGGGGTGCGGATCTCGTGGCTCATGTTGGCCAGGAACTCCGACTTGATGCGGCTGGCCTCAAGCGCCTCCTTGCGTGCCATGTCCAGCTCGATGTTCTGAATCTCGATGGTTTCGAGGTTCTGGCGCACGTCTTCGGTGGCCTGGTCGATGCTGTGCTGCAGTTCTTCATGGGCATTTTGCAGGGTTTCGGCCATGCGGTTGATACCGTGTGCCAGCTCGTCCAGCTCATGGCTGCCCATGGTTGGCAGGCGTTCTTCCAGGTGGCCGTCCTTGAGCTGGTTGACCGCGTGCTTGATGCGCTCGATGGGGCCGTTGATGGTGCGGCTCATGCGCAGCGCCAGCAGGCCGCTGAGGGCCAGGCAAGCGAGGATCAGCAACAGGCTGGTGAACAGGTTGCGATAACCGCGCAGCAGTGTGCCGTCGTGCGACAGCTCGATCTCGACCCATCCCAGCAGGCGCTCGGCCTCGGCCGGTACGGCATCGGTGGCCAGATCACGGTGGTGGCCGAAGACAGGCATCAGGTAGCGGGTGGCGTCGTTGCCGCTGCGTTGCAACAGCTGGGTGCCCGTACCACCGCTGGGGGGCTGGTTGAGCATGCTCGGGCCAGCGTGGGCCAGGCGTGTGCGGTCCGGGGCCAGGAAGGCAACGGCCCGTACATCGGACTGCTCCAGGGTCTGCGCGGCGATACGCTCCAGTTGCGCTGGCGCGAGCCGGGCCATGGCGGGGGCGGCCAGTGGCGCCAGTTGTTCGGCAATCATCTTGCCACGCTGCAACAGCTGGGTGCGCAGGTCGTTCTGTTGCAGCCAGGTGAAGTAACTGCCCAGCACCAGGGCCATCAGGCCGGCCGGCAGCAGTGCCAGCAGCAGGACCCGGCTACGGATTCCCAAGCGATCGAGCACACTCGCCTCCTGTGATGTGCCTGGATGCCGTCAAGTGGTGACGGCCAAGCCGCGAAGTTACTCCGCCTGCGGCACCATTGCACCTCTTTAGTATGTGTTTTGCGCCATTGCCGGTGCATTGGTCGCAGGGCGGTTGCCTGGCAGGCGGTGGATGCTCAATAATCGCGCAATTGAGAATGCATGGCAGTTGCCAATGAATCCTGTAGCTATTCACAACTCCACTATCCTCGCCATCGAGGATGATCCGGTGCTCGGTGCCTACCTGCACGAAGAACTGCAACGCGGCGGCTTTCAGGTGACCTGGTGCCGCAATGGCCTGGAGGGCCTGGAGACGGCCGGGCGTCAGGTGTTCGATGTGGTGCTGATGGACATCCTGTTGCCCGGGCTCAATGGCCTTGACGCGTTGGCACAGTTACGCCAGCGCAGCGCCACGCCAGTGATCCTGATGTCGGCGCTGGGTGCCGAGGCCGACCGTATCAGTGGTTTCCAGCGTGGGGCCGATGACTACCTGCCCAAACCGTTCAGCATGGCCGAGCTGCAGGTGCGCATCGAGGCCATCCTGCGTCGGGTGGCCCTTGAGCGGCGTCATCAGGCGCCGCAGGAGCAGGCCGGCGGCGGTGAGCTGCAGTTCGACGAGGGGCTGTGCGATGTGCGGCTGGATGGCCGCCTGGCAGGCCTTACACCCAGCGAATTCCGCCTGCTCGACATCCTCAACCGCAACCTCGATGACGTTCTGAGCAAGCCGTTCCTTTACCAGCAGGTGTTGCAACGCGGCTATTCGCGGCATGACCGCAGCCTGGACATGCATGTCAGCCAGATCCGCCGCAAGCTCAAGGGCATCGGCTATGACGAGCGGCAGATCCGCACCGTGTGGGGCAAGGGCTACGTGCTCAGCGCCACCGAGGCGGAGTAAGCCATGCTCGACCGCCATTCGTTGTTCTGGAAGCTGGCCATCTTGCTGGTGGGCTTCTGCCTGCTGATGATTGGCCTCAGTTATACCTGGGGCCGGCACATGGAAATCCAGAACGCTTTCCTCTCTGAGCCGGCGCGGCAAACGCTGCGTGGCTATGCCGCCGAGGCCGAGCAAGCCTGGCGTAGCGGTGGGCGGGCGGGGGTGGACCAGTGGGTGGCGGCGATGCACCAGCGCGAACGGGGCTGGGTGGGTGTGCTGGATATCAACCTGCGGCCCCTCGACAGTGCCACCCTCAACCCGCAGATCATGCAGCGCCTGACGCGCCTGCGCGGGGTCGATTGGCCTATGAGCCGTCGCAGCGTCGACCAGCCTTGGGTGCGTGTACCGTTCCCGTCGGCGCCGGAGCAGGGCATGCTGGTGATCGAACTGCCGCAACGGTTCAATCCGGACCAGTACCGCTTGCTGTGGCGCATCGTCACCAACGGCATCATCCCCGGCCTGTTCACCTTGCTGCTGTGCGTGGGGCTGTACCGCATGTTGATCGTGCCCTTGAACCAGCTGCGCGAACAGGCCAATGCCTGGCGTGCCGACCAGCTGTCGGCACGCCTGGACTCGCGCACCATCGCCCGGCATGACGAGCTGGGCGAGCTGGCCCGCGCCTTCGACCAGATGGCCGAGCGGCTGCAGGGCACGGTGGCCATGCAGCAGCAGTTGTTGCGCGACTTGTCGCATGAAATGCGCACGCCGTTGAGCCGGCTGCGGGTGGCCTGTGACGGTGAAACCGACTTGCAACGCCTGCGCGAGCGCCTGACCCGTGAAGTGGATGGTATGCAGCAACTGGTAGAAGACACCCTGCAGTTGGCCTGGCAGGACGCCGAACGTGCGCCGATGAACCTGGAGCCGATCGAAGTCCACGCGTTGTGGGAGCTGCTGGCCGAGAATGCCAGCTACGAGAACGGTTGGTCGCTTGAGCGCTTGCGCTGTGAAGTGCCGGCCGACTGCTGGGTGCAGGGCAACCTCAACCACTTGGCCCAGGCACTGGAAAACATGTTGCGCAATGCCATTCGTCACTCGCCTGCCGAGGGTGTGGTGCGCCTGGGTGGGCAGCGCGAAGGCAGTTACTGGTGGTTGTGGCTGGAAGATGAAGGCGGGGGTGTGGCAGAAGAGGACCTGGAACGGATCTTCGCGCCGTTCTCGCGGCTGGACGGTTCGCGGCCGGGGGATGGTGGTTTTGGCTTGGGGCTGAGCATCGCCCGCAGTGCCATCCAGCGCCAGGGCGGCACTTTGTGGGCGCAGAATGGCAAGCGTGGGCTGCAACTGTGGATGCGCTTGCCGTCACATGCGGTGGTCTCGGCGCGGGCGCAGGACGCCTTATAGCTTGTAGCTATATGTTCTACAGATTGCGTGATATGGCCGCGAAGGGTTTGCCGGTATGATAGGCGCCCCTGCCGTCCGGATTGTGAAATACGCCATGACCTTGCAGTACCCAACCATCGCCGATTGCGTCGGCAATACGCCACTGGTTCGCCTGCAGCGCATTGCTGGCGAAACCAGCAACACCCTCCTGCTCAAGCTCGAAGGTAACAATCCTGCCGGCTCGGTGAAAGACCGCCCTGCGCTGTCGATGATCACCCGCGCCGAGCTGCGTGGCCAGATCAAGCCCGGCGACACCTTGATCGAAGCCACCTCCGGCAACACCGGCATCGCCCTGGCGATGGCGGCGGCAATCAAGGGTTACAAGATGATCCTGATCATGCCCGACAATTCCACCGCCGAGCGTAAGGCCGCGATGACCGCCTACGGCGCCGAGCTGATTCTGGTGACCAAGGAAGAGGGCATGGAAGGTGCCCGCGACCTGGCCGAGAAGCTGCAGGCCGAAGGCCGCGGCCTGGTGCTTGACCAGTTCGCCAACGGCGACAACCCGATCGCCCACTACAACAGCACTGGCCCGGAAATCTGGCAGCAGACCCAAGGCACCATTACCCATTTCGTCAGTTCCATGGGCACCACCGGCACCATCATGGGCTGCTCGCAGTACCTCAAGGAGCAGAATCCGGCGGTGCAGATCATCGGCCTGCAGCCCATGGAAGGCTCGGCCATTCCAGGCATTCGCCGCTGGCCCGAGGAATACCTGCCGAAAATTTTCGACGCCACCCGCGTAGACCGCGTGGTCGACATGTCGCAGCAGGAAGCCGAAGACACCACCCGCCGCCTTGCCCGTGAAGAGGGCATTTTCTGCGGCGTGTCTTCCGGTGGTGCGGTCGCAGCCATGCTGCGCCTGTCCCGTGAGGTGGAAAATGCCGTGATGGTCGCGATCATTTGCGACCGCGGCGACCGTTACCTGTCCACCGGCCTGTTCGACCCGAGCTAAATGTCCAAGAAAAAAAGCAACAGCGGCCTGCGCTTTCAGCCGGCCGGCGGCAACCGTAGCCCCCAGGTCCCCGTGGGCAAGAAGCAGCGCCTGGATATCGAGCGCCTGGCCGGTGACGGCCGTGGCATTGCCTTCCTTGACGGGCGCACCTGGTTTGTCAGTGGCGCCCTGGCCGGTGAGGCCGTGGAGGCGCGCGTGCTCAATGCCCGTGGCAAAGTGGTCGAGGCCCGCCTGGAGCGCCTGCTACAGGCCAGCCCCGAGCGCCGCGAGGCGCCGTGCCGTTATTACGACCGCTGCGGAGGCTGCAACCTGCAGCACCTGCCGCACGAAGCGCAACTGGCGCTCAAACAGCGCACGCTGGCCGAACAGCTGCAGCGAGTGGCTGGCGTGCAGCCCGAGGAATGGGCCGCACCGCTGAGCGGGCCGGAATTTGGCTACCGACGCCGTGCCCGCGTGGCCGTTCGCTGGGACGTCAAGGCGCGTCAGCTGGAGGTCGGCTTCCGTGCCGAAGCCAGCCAGGCCATCATCGCCATCGACGATTGCGCGGTACTGGTACAGCCTTTGCAGTCGATTCTGCGCCACTTGCCGACGGTGCTGCGTTCGTTGAGCAAACCCCAGGCGCTGGGCCACGTGGAGCTGTTCAGTGGTACCGCCGAGGCGGTGCTGGTGCGTCATGTTGCGCCGCTGCCGGCAGAAGACCTGGCGAAACTGCAGGCGTTTTGCGAGCAGGCCGATGCCCAGCTGTGGTTGCAGGGTGAAGGTGAACCTGCGCCGGTGGACGCTACCGCACAACTGGGCTTTGCCTTGGCACCGTGGCAGCTGGAACTGGCCTGGCGCCCGGGCGACTTCGTCCAGGTGAATGCCCAGGTCAACACGGCGATGATCGAGCAGGCCCTGGCCTGGCTCGCACCGCAGGCCGACGAACGTGTGCTGGACCTGTTCTGCGGCTTGGGCAACTTCGCCCTGCCGCTGGCCCGCCAGGCGCGCGAAGTGGTGGCTGTGGAAGGTGTACAGGCCATGGTCGATCGGGCCGCGGCCAATGCCCGAAACAACAATGTGCATAACGCACGGTTTTTTCAGGCCGATTTATCGCAGCCTTTGGCAGGCACCGGATGGGCCGCCGAGGGCTTTTCTGCGGTACTCTTGGATCCACCGCGCGACGGTGCTTTCGAGGTGGTGCAAGGCATCGCACGCCTCCAGGCCAAACGGCTGGTCTACGTATCGTGCAACCCGGCCACGCTGGCGCGAGACGCCCAGGTGCTGGTCGGCCAGGGGTACCGGTTAAAAAGGGCCGGGATTCTCGACATGTTTCCTCAAACGGCGCATGTCGAGGCCATGGCGTTATTCGAAGCGGGCTAGCAGACTGGCCCCTTGGTGCGGCTTCCATGGAATGGCAGCCGCACGGTGATCGCCAGCGCATCCGCGTGGTGCGCTGTATGGAAAGGTAAAACAAAGATGGTACAGGTGAGAGTGCACCAGCCGGTCAACACCGACGGCAGTATCAATCTCGAAGCATGGTTGGACCATGTGGTAAGCGTCGATTCGGCACTGGATCGCGCAGCGCTGAAAGAGGCCTGCGAGTTTGCCCACGAGGTCGAGAAAAAGGGCAACCCGGCCAAGCATTCCTGGGCGGACGGTACGTCCAGCTTCCAGGCGGGGCTGGAGATCGCCGAAATCCTCGCCGACCTCAAGCTCGACCAGGACTCCCTGGTGGCAGCGGTCATCTACCGCTCGGTGCGCGAAGGCAAGGTCACCCTGGCTGAAGTCAGCCAACGTTTTGGCCCGGTGGTGTCGAAGCTGATCGACGGCGTGCTGCGCATGGCCGCCATCAGTGCCAGCCTCAGCCCGCGGCAGTCGCTGGTGCTGGGCTCGCAGGCGCAGGTCGAGAACCTGCGCAAGATGCTCGTGGCCATGGTCGACGACGTGCGTGTGGCGCTGATCAAGCTGGCCGAGCGCACCTGCGCGATCCGTGCGGTCAAGGCTGCTGACGACGAGAAACGCCTGCGTGTCGCGCGCGAGGTGTTCGACATCTATGCGCCGCTGGCGCACCGCCTGGGTATCGGCCACATCAAGTGGGAGCTGGAAGACCTGTCTTTCCGCTACCTCGAACCCGACCAGTACAAGCAGATCGCCAAACTGCTGCACGAGCGCCGGCTGGACCGCGAGCGCTTCATCAGCGACGTGATGAACCAGTTGCAGAACGAGTTGCTGGCCACGGGCGTGAAGGCCGATATCAGCGGTCGGGCGAAACACATCTATTCGATCTGGCGCAAGATGCAGCGCAAAGGCCTGGAATTCAGCCAGATCTACGACGTGCGTGCGGTGCGCGTGCTGGTGCCGGAAATCCGCGACTGCTACACCGCGCTGGGCATTGTGCACACGCTGTGGCGGCACATCCCCAAAGAGTTCGACGACTACATCGCCAACCCCAAGGAGAACGGCTATCGCTCGCTGCACACGGCGGTGATCGGCCCGGAGGGCAAGGTGCTGGAAGTGCAGATCCGTACCCACGGCATGCACGAAGAAGCCGAGCTCGGCGTATGCGCCCACTGGCGCTACAAGGGCACCGACGTCAAGCCGAGCTCCAACCACTACGAAGAGAAGATCTCCTGGCTGCGCCAGGTGCTGGAGTGGCACGAAGAGCTGGGCGACATCGGTGGCCTGGCCGAGCAGTTGCGCGTCGACATCGAGCCGGACCGGGTTTATGTATTCACACCGGACGGCCATGCCATCGACCTGCCCAAGGGTGCCACGCCGCTGGACTTCGCCTACCGGGTGCACACCGAGATTGGCCATAACTGCCGTGGCGCCAAGATCAACGGCCGTATCGTACCGCTGAACTACAGCCTGCAGACCGGCGAGCAGGTCGAGATCATCACCAGCAAGCACGGTAACCCCAGCCGCGACTGGTTGAACTCCAACCTGGGCTATGTCACCACCTCGCGGGCACGGGCCAAGATCGTGCACTGGTTCAAGCTGCAGGCGCGCGACCAGAACGTCGCCGCTGGCAAGACCTTGCTCGAACGTGAACTCAGCCGCCTGGGCCTGCCGCAGGTCGACTTCGAGCGCCTGGCCGAGAAAACCAACGTCAAGACCGCCGAGGACATGTTCGCCTCGCTGGGGGCGGGCGACCTGCGCCTGGCCCATCTGGTCAATGCTGCCCAGCAGTTGCTGGAACCCGAGCGTGTCGAGCAGATCGAGCTGGTGCCGCGCAAGCCTACCGGCCCGCGTACTGGCAAGCGCGGTGATATCCAGATCCAGGGGGTCGGCAACCTGCTGACGCAGATGGCCGGCTGCTGCCAGCCGCTGCCGGGCGATGCCATTGTCGGCTACATCACCCAGGGCCGTGGCGTGAGCATCCACCGCCAGGACTGCGCCTCGGTGCTGCAGCTGGCGGGCAAGGAGCCGGAGCGCATGATCCAGGTGAGCTGGGGGCCGATCCCGGTGCAGACCTACCCGGTTGACATCGTTATTCGTGCCTACGACCGCCCGGGCCTGCTGCGCGACGTTTCGCAGGTGCTGCTGAACGAGAAAATCAACGTGCTGGCGGTGAACACCCGCTCGAACAAGGAAGACAACACCGCGCTGATGTCGCTGACCATCGAGATTCCAGGCCTGGACGCGCTGGGGCGCCTGCTGGGGCGTATCTCGCAGTTGCCGAACATCATCGAGACGCGGCGTAATCGTACCCCTTGAGACTGCGGCGCCTGCTTCGAGGGTAAACCCGCTCCTACCCCTGTAGGAGTGGGCTTGCCCGCGAAGAGGGCGCCACCGAAGGACCTGCCTACATGACCTACACCCTCGAAGACCTGCTGCACCTCATGGCCCGCCTGCGCGACCCGCAGTACGGTTGCCCATGGGACCTCAAGCAGAACTACGCGAGTATCGTCCCGCACACGATTGAAGAAGCCTACGAGGTCGCCGACACCATCGAGCGCGGTGATTTCGAGCACCTGCAAGGTGAGCTGGGCGACTTGCTGTTCCAGGTGGTCTACTACAGCCAGCTGGCCCGGGAGGAGGGGCGTTTCGAGTTCGATGGCGTGGTCGACAGCATCACCCGCAAGCTGATTCGTCGCCATCCACATGTATTCCCTACCGGCGAGCTTTATGCGCCGCTGGATACCCCCAGCCTGAGCGAGGCCCAGGTCAAGTCCCGTTGGGAGGAGATCAAGGCCGAGGAGCGGGCCGAGAAAAGCACGCCCGAGCAACTGTCGCTGCTCGATGACGTGCCGTCAGCCTTGCCGGCCCTGTCACGGGCAGCCAAACTGCAAAAGCGCGCCGCCACGGTCGGTTTCGACTGGCCGGCAGCATTACCGGTGCTGGACAAGGTGCGCGAAGAACTGGACGAGGTGTTGCAGGCCATGGCCGACGGCGATGCCGATGCCCTCGAAGATGAAGTGGGCGACCTGCTGTTCGCCACCGTCAACCTGGCCCGCCACCTCAAGCATGACCCGGAAAACGCCCTGCGCCGCGCCAACCGCAAGTTCGAACGACGTTTCCGTTTTATCGAACAGGCATTGCGCGACAGTGGTCGCCCCATTGAAGATTGTCACCTTGACGAACTGGATGCCCTTTGGGGGGAAGCCAAGCGTCAGGAAAAGAACCTGCCCAGCTGCGGCTGAGCTGTTGCATAAGTGAGTGAACATTCATGAGCCTTTCCCTTCGCGACCAATTGCTCAAAGCCGGTCTGGTCAACCAGAAACAGGTCTCGCAGACCAACAAAGCTGAAAAGAAACAGAAGCGCATGGAGCACAAAGGCCAGGTCGAAGTCGACGACAGCCAGCAGCGCATGGCCAAGGAAGCCATGGCCGAAAAGGTCAAGCGTGACCAGGAGCTGAATCGCCAGCAGCAGGAAAAGGCCGAGCAGAAGGCCCGTGCTGCACAGATCAAGCAACTGATCGAAGCTACTCGTCTGCCTAAGCTGAGCACCGAGGATTACTACAACTTCGTCGATGACAAGAAGGTCAAGCGCATTGCCGTCAATGCCTTGATGCGTACCAAGCTGAGTAACGGCGCGTTGGCCGTGGTTTCTCATGCCGGTGGCTACGAGGTTATCCCTCGCGAAGCGGCGATGAAGATCCAGGAGCGCGACCCTGGCCGTATCCTGTTGCTCAATACCCATGTCGAGGAAGCGGACGAAGATGACCCGTACGCCGCCTACAAGATCCCTGATGATCTGATGTGGTAAACACGAAAAACCCCGCCTTGGCGGGGTTTTTTATTTGAAGGCTGGGTCATTGCGTGGTGCGCTGGTTTTCCAGGTCTTCCAGCTCTACGCGGTACTGGTGCGCTTCGTGTTCGTTGTGGAACATCCCCACCAGTTGACCTTGTTGGTGCACATCCCAGATCCGCATGCCGGCGGCCAGGCTTTCGTGGGACATTTTCGATTCGTCGCGTTCGGTTACTTGGACAGTCATCGGTAAACTCCACTTCTTCAGTTGGCTGCGACAGTGTGTCGCACACCCTCTTTATAGAGTTTGTTAGCAGGCTAAGTAAATAAAACAGGCATGAAACAAGTTTCATGAAGGCCAGTGCCTTTGCACAAGGGCATAAAAAAGCCCCGCACTGGGCGGGGCTTGGGATGTTGCAGGCAGTGCTGGATCAGTTGCCTTTCACCGGCTTGCCATCGACCGTGCCATCCTGCAGCACGATCACGTACTCCTTGCCATCGGTCTCTACCTGGCGCAGTTGCACCAGCAGGTAGTCCCAGTTCTTGGCGAACCACAGCTCGGTGATGCGCTTGCTCTGGCTTGGGTCGCGCACGCGCTCGACCTTCACCGCATCGACCTGGCCGGTCTTGGTGGTGACTTTTTCGGTGCCCAGCACGCGGAAGTCGTAGGTGTCGATCTCGTCACCATCAACCACCTGGTAGGTCATGCTTTTCTTGCCGGCGGCCACGTCATGCTGCAGGGCCAACTGGTAGGACGACTTGTCCAGCACGCCACGGTTCAGCGGCAGGCTGACGGCATCACCACGGTCGCTGCCGGTGACTTTCTTGCCAGTCCAGTCGAAGTTCAGGTCGACCTTCTTGGCCTTGCCCAGGCCGCCGCGCTCGAAGTGGTACTTCTGCGGCAGCAGGGTGTCGTTTTCCATGCGCAGGGTGCTTTGCTCGGTCAGGCTGGCGATCATCATGGAGGCCTTGAAGTTAAGGTCCCAGGTACCATTGGCATTCTTGACCAGGCTGCGCTCGGCGGTGCCGCTCATGGGCAGCTGCTTCCAGTCGGCGGTGTAGCTGGCCGAGAAAGGCTTCAGATCAGCTGCCTGGAGGGGCAGGGCGAGCACGGCGAGAGCCAAAAGCAGGGCGCGACGCATAAATTCTCCTAGGATCGAATCAAGTGACCGCTGGCCGCCAGGGGCTGGCCATCCAGTAATGCGCCCTGTTCGCCAAGGCGCAAGCGCCCTTCAGCGAACCAGCGCACCGCCAGCGGGTAGATCAGGTGTTCCTGACGGTGTACCCGTTGGGCCAGGCTTTCGACGGTGTCGTCAGACGCCACCGGTACCACAGCCTGTACGACCAGTGGGCCGCCATCGAGTTCCTCAGTCACGAAGTGTACGCTGCAGCCGTGCTCGGCGTCGCCTGCCTCCAGTGCCCGCCGGTGGGTATGCAGGCCCTTGTACCTGGGCAGCAGCGACGGGTGGATGTTGAGCAGGCGACCCTGGTAGTGGCGCACGAAGTCGCCACTGAGGATGCGCATGAAGCCGGCCAGCACCACCAGGTCCGGCGCAAAACCGTCGATGCGCGCAACCAGCGCGGCATCGAAGGCTTCACGGCCGTCGAACTGGGTGTGGTCGAGCACCACGCTGTCGATACCGGCCGCCGCGGCACGTTGCAGGCCGTAGGCATCGGCGCGGTTGGAAACCACCGCACGGATGCGCACCGGGCTGTCCTGGCCTTGGCAGCTGTCGATCAGGGCTTGCAGGTTGCTGCCGGAGCCCGACAGCAGTACCACTACATTGCAGGTCTTGCTCGGCATCAGTGTGCCTTGAGGTTCTGCAGCTCGACCTGGGCGGCGCCTTCGGCGGCTTCGGCGATGTGGCCGATGACCCATGGCTGCTCACCGGCGGCGCGCAGTTCGTTCAGGGCAGCTTCAACCTGGTCCTGGGCCACGCAGATGACCATGCCCACGCCGCAGTTCAGTACACGGTGCATTTCGTGCTCGTCGACGTTGCCTTTTTCCTGCAGGAAGTCGAACACCGCCGGGCGCTGCCAGCTGGCCACGTCAACCACGGCCTGGGCGTTTTTCGGCAGTACGCGCGGGATGTTGTCCAGCAGGCCGCCACCGGTGATGTGGGCCATGGCCTTGACGGCGCCGGTGTTCTTGATCAGTTGCAGCAGCGGCTTGACGTAGATGCGGGTCGGCGCCATCAGCAGGTCGGTCAGCGGCTTGCCGTCCAGCTGGGTGTTCTCGATGTCGGTAGCGGACACTTCGAGGATTTTGCGGATCAGCGAGTAGCCGTTGGAGTGCGGGCCCGAGGACGGCAGGGCGATCAGCGCGTCGCCAGTGGCAACCTTGGAGCCGTCGATGATTTCGGCTTTTTCCACCACGCCGACGCAGAAGCCAGCCAGGTCGTAGTCTTCACCTTCGTACATGCCAGGCATTTCGGCGGTTTCACCACCGACCAGCGAGCAGCCGGCCAGTTCGCAACCGGCGCCAATGCCGGTGACCACGGTGGCGGCCACGTCAACGTTCAGCTTGCCGGTGGCGTAGTAGTCGAGGAAGAACAGCGGCTCGGCGCCGCATACCACCAGGTCGTTCACGCACATGGCGACCAGGTCCTGGCCGATGCTGTCGTGCTTGTTCAGGTTCAGCGCCAGGCGCAGCTTGGTGCCGACGCCGTCGGTGCCGGAGACCAGCACCGGCTGCTTGTAGCCGGCCGGGATCTCGCAGAGGGCGCCGAAGCCGCCCAGGCCACCCATGACTTCAGGGCGTGCGGTGCGTTTTGCCACGCCCTTGATGCGTTCGACCAGTGCTTCGCCGGCGTCGATGTCTACACCGGCGTCCTTGTAGCTCAGGGAGGGTTGCTTGCTCATTGATCCAGGCCTTTAGGAGGGAGGGATTCTTAAAAACGACCAAGACGGCCAAGGCCGGCGGGTAGACGGCGGCTGCCTGAACGTCAGTGGTCTGTGAAGGCGCGCGATTTTATCAGGGTTGCCGGGCAGCGGCCATCCTCAGGCCGACGGGCAGGGCGGTAAATTGTTGAAAAAGGGCTGAGGGTGGTTGATGCGGTTGCATGTGTATAAGCTGCAAGTAGCGAGCTTCATGCTCGACTGGACAGGAATCCTCCATGCGTTTGTTCAATATTCTGGCGGTCGGCGGCCTGGCCCTGATATCGGTTGCAGCCCAGGCTGAAAATGTCGCTGGCCTTTATCAGGTGCGCGAGCCAATGGCCGGGCAGGGCGCCGAAGCCCGTACTGCCGCCACTGCCAAAGCCCTCGACACTTTGGTGCTGCGCCTGACCGGCGACCCCAAGGCAGTGCAAAGCCCGGCACTTGCCGAGTTGCGCAAAGACCCGCAGCAAATCATCAACCAGGTTGGCAGCGAGGCCGGCCCACCCGAGTCGGTGGTGGTCGAGTTCGACCCCGGTAGCACCGAACGGGCCTTGCGCAAGGCCGGCCTGGCGCTGTGGGGCAGCAATCGGCCTTCGATTCTCGGCTGGTGGCTGAATGACAGTGCCGAGGGCATCAGCCTGGTCGGTGACGGCCAGGCCAGCGCCCAGCCCCTGCGCCGTGCCGCCCAGCACCGTGGCTTGCCGTTGCGCTTGCCGCTGGCCGACTTGCAGGAGCAGCTGGTAGCCAATGCCAAGCAGGTCGAAGCCACCGACCCGGCACCTTTGCGTGAGGCCGCCGAGCGTTATGGCGCCGATGCCTTGCTGGCGGTGCATGCACAGGAAGCCGATGGCAAATGGCAGGGCAAGTGGCAGCTGTGGCTGGGCGACCAGCGTGAACAAGGCACGGCCGAAGGGGGCGACCCGGCTGCCCTGGCTGACGCGGTCATGTTGGCGGTCAGCAGTCGCCTGGCGCCGCGTTATGTCACCCGTCCGGGTGCCAGCAGCCAGATGCAGGTACAGGTGCAGGGGGTGAACCTGCAGCGCTATGCCGAGCTTGCCCGTGTGCTCGAACCCTATGGCCCACGCCTGCAAATGGCTGAAGGCACCACCCTGACCTATGGTGTGACCGGCAACCGCGAACAGCTGCGCGCCCAACTCGGCCTGGCCAAGTTGCAGGAGTTGCCCGCAGAGCAGGTGCCGGTAGCGCCCGCCACGCCAGCACCGGCAGCCGGTGAGCAACCTGCGCCGGCCCAACCTGCGCCCAAGCCGTTCGACGGCCTGCGTTTTCGCTGGTAAGGGGAGCATACCGTGACCGACGTTCGTCGCTGGATCTGGCTGGGCGCTGCCCTGCTGGTCGCTGTGCTGCTCTATAGCTTGCACAACATTCTTACCCCGTTTCTGGTCGGCATCCTGCTGGCCTACCTGGCCGACCCATTGGTTGACCGCCTGGAGCGTCTGGGGCTGTCGCGCACATGGGGTGTTGTGGTGGTATTCGGCCTGTTCACCCTGCTGTTGCTGGCCCTGCTGCTGGTGCTGGTGCCGATGCTTGCCAAGCAGCTGGTGCGCCTGTACGAGCTGGCGCCACAGATGCTCGACTGGCTTGAGCATGTTGCGTTGCCTTGGGTGCAGAGCCGCTTGGGCCTGGCTGATGGCTTCTGGAAGTTCGACAAGATCAAAGCTGCCATCGCTGGCCACATGGGCCAGACCACCGACATCGTCGGCATGCTGCTGTCGCATGCCACGGCCTCGAGCCTGGCGCTGATGGCCTGGCTGGCCAACATGGTACTTATTCCGGTGGTGGGCTTTTACCTGCTGCGTGACTGGGACCTGATGATGGCCAAGCTGCGCAGCCTGCTGCCACGCCAGCGTGAGCCGCAGGTGGTCGGGTTGGCGGGCGAATGCCACGAAGTACTCGGGGCGTTCGTGCGTGGGCAACTGATGGTAATGCTGGCCTTGGGCGTCATTTATTCGGCCGGGTTGATGCTGGTCGGGCTGGAACTGGGCCTGCTCATCGGTATGCTCGCAGGGTTGGCCGCCATCGTGCCCTACATGGGCTTCATCATAGGTATCGGTGCGGCCTTGGTGGCGGGGTTGTTCCAGTTTGGGGGCGACCTGTATCCGATGCTGGGCATCGTCGCGGTATTCATGGTCGGGCAGGCACTCGAAGGCATGGTGTTGACGCCGCTGCTGGTAGGGGACCGAATCGGCCTGCACCCGGTAGCGGTGATCTTTGCCATCCTGGCCGGTGGCGAACTGTTCGGTTTTACCGGGGTGTTGCTGGCACTGCCGGTGGCGGCCGTGATCATGGTGCTGCTGCGGCATGTGCATGACATGTACAAGGAATCGGACATGTATGCCGGGGATATCGACCCGCAGTTGTGATGTTGGGGCTGCGATGCAGCCCCCAACTTAGCGCAACTTGTTGATTTTGCTTGTGCTATCTGTTGCCGTGATTGTGCGGCCCGCCTTGCGGGTATAGACTTTGCAACATTGTTCACCAAAGGCCCCTTCGGTCCTGCTGACCGCCCGCGAGCATGAAACCACCGATCCAGTTGCCCCTGGGTGTGCGCCTGCGCGATGACGCCACCTTCATCAACTACTATCCGGGCGCCAATGCTGCGGCATTGGGCTACGTCGAGCGGCTATGCGAAGCCGACGCCGGCTGGACCGAGAGCCTTATCTACCTGTGGGGCAAGCAGGGTGTTGGCCGTAGCCACCTGCTGCAGGCTGCCACCCACCGCTTCCAGCAACGCGGCGAACCTGCTGTCTATCTGCCATTGGCGCAACTGCTCGATCGCGGCGTAGAACTGCTTGACTACCTCGCCCAGTACGAACTGGTATGCATCGACGACTTGCACGTGATTGCCGGCAAGGCGGACTGGGAAGAGGCCATGTTCCACTTGTTCAACCGCCTGCGTGACAGTGGCCGGCGCTTGCTGCTGGCCGCCTCGGCATCCCCGCGCGAATTGCCCATCAAGTTGCCGGACCTGAAGTCGCGGCTGACCTTGGCCCTGGTGTTCCAGATGCGTGGTTTGTCTGACGAAGACAAGCTGCGAGCCCTGCAACTGCGTGCTTCGCGCCGCGGCCTGCACCTCACCGACGAAGTCGGTCACTTCATCCTCACCCGCGGTGCGCGCAGCATGAGCGCGCTGTTCGACCTGCTGGAGCGCCTCGACCAGGCCTCGCTGCAGGCACAACGCAAGCTTACCATTCCGTTCCTCAAGGAAACCCTCGGCTGGTAACCCCCTGAAAACGCTGGGCCAGAGCGGAAAAACAAAAAAGTCACATCTTTTTCGATAAAATTTGCAAATGGCCATGATAGAGGGCATAGTTTCACCCTTCTAAAGGATTACAGACACGGTCGTGCCCATGCTAAAGCGCTTCGCACCCCTCGTGCCACTCGCACTCGTGACCCTGCTTTTTGGCTGCGCGGCCCAAGGCCCGGTTTCTCAGCCTCAGGATCACACCCCGGTCGCCACACAATCGGTGATCAAGGCTAAAGCTTCGTCCTCGTCGGTGTTCGGCGAGCCGGAAGAGCTGGCCACTGAAGATGACCTGGAGGCCTTCTCCAGCAACAGCAAGCCCTACCAGCTGCCCGTGCTGGCGGACAGTATTCTCGAGCGCGGCATGTCGTTGATCGGCACTCGCTACCGCTTCGGTGGTACCTCTGAAAAGTCCGGTTTCGACTGCAGCGGTTTCATCGGCTATCTGTTCCGCGAAGAGGCGGGTATGACCCTGCCACGCTCGACGCGCGAAATGATCAACGTCGATGCCCCGAAAGTGGCCCGCAACAAGCTCAAGCCGGGCGATCTGCTGTTCTTCAGCACCAACGGTCGCGGCCGCGTCAGCCATGCCGGCATCTATCTGGGTGACAACCAGTTCATCCACTCCAGCAGCCGCCGCAGCGGTGGCGTGCGCATCGACAGCCTCGGTGACCGCTACTGGAGCAAGACCTTCATCGAAGCCAAGCGTGCCTTGGCCATGGCGCCGACCAACATCGCGCGCAACTGATGGCAAAATGCTGTACCCTGCCACGGCGGCGATGCTTTGAAAAAAGCTCGCCGCCGTGCGTATTTACAGAAAGCGTCTAATCTAAATTCTCAACTCTTTTTGGCTGCAGCGCAGCAATCTCAGACAGGATGTTCTGGCCATGGTAAAGATGGCGCGCTTCGCATTTCTCTCCCTGGCAGCCTTGCTGGCGGCCTGCTCCAGCCGCGCTCCAGCGCCGGCACCTGTGGTTCAGCCGCAGGTTTCCTACAGCCAGCCAAGCCCCTCGCCGATTGCCGATGACGTATTGATCCGTGCCATTGGCCTTGTGGGTACGCCTTACCGTTGGGGTGGCAATACGCCGGACTCCGGCTTCGACTGCAGTGGCCTGATCAAGTACGTCTACCGTGATGCTGCCGGCATCAGCCTGCCGCGTTCGACGCGGGAGATGATCGTCATGCGCGCACCCACGGTGGATGCCCAGTCGCTGCAGTCCGGTGACCTGGTGTTCTTTGCTACCAGTGGTGGCTCGCAGGTCAGCCATGCCGGTATCTATGTTGGCGAAGGGCGCTTTGTGCATGCGCCCTCGACAGGCGGAACGGTGCGCCTGGACTACCTTTCCAACAGCTATTGGGCCAAGGCGTACTTGCAGGCCAAGCGGGTGATTCCGCAAGGGCACCTGGCGCAAAACCCCTGAATACCAGGGCCGTTGCCATTGCTTCTGATTTTAAGCGCGCGATACTTCAGGCGCCGCCGATTGCGACGTCAGGAGGCCTCACTCCGGCCTCCTGACGTCGCGAAGATCAAGACCAAGATCCCCGCTGCGCCGGCGTTGGTTCAAGCCTGCTTGAGCAGCAACGCCACCCCCGGAAAATACTGCCCCAGCTCGTTGTGCAATTTGCGATAGGGGTACGGAAAGTACCAGGCAATGGCACAGGCGGTATGGTTCTGCAAATCGTCGACCAGGTCCTGCAGTTCCTCGGGGCTGGCGTGCTGGCCAGCCTTCCACGGGCTGATGAACAGCGCGCCGGCTCTCAACTGACTGGGGTAGGCCACCTGGCGCGCGAGGGCAGCGGTCTGCTGCAACGCTTCGGCCATGTCCACTCGGGCAATTTTTGGCCAGCGCTGGCTGACACTGAGGTACAGCGCTTCATCGGCACTGGTGATCGACAGGTCGCAGCGCCCTTCGTGTTCGCCTTCGTCGCGCTGCTTCTTGCCGGCAAACTGTTGCAGCGCCGTGAGTTCGGCCTGCCACGCGGCTGCGGCAAGCAGCCCGGTATTCGCGGCTGCGCCATGCCAATAAGGCGCTTCGGCATCGCCAGCAAATTGATTGAAGCGGTCGATGCAGTCCCCCCAGCGCTCCAGCACCGGGGCGAGAAACTCCAGGCGCGGGTTGTTGATGATCTGGCCTCGCATGCTGCGCTCTCCTGTTATCGTTGTAATCGCGTCCAGCTGAAAGTGATGGCTATGTGATATCACTGCATTCAGTGTGGCACAACCCGGCGAATTGGCCATTACCCAGGCGCTGCCTGTTCGGCTGCAAAGCGGCCCGCTTCGATTGACGCTCCCGGTACAACCCTCTAACCTTCGCGCGTGTTTCAGGTGCCCTGCCAGCCCCGACTGGGCAGGGTGAAACTGGGAAGCCGGTGGGCGCCAGCATGGCGCGATTCCGGCGCTGCCCCCGCAACGGTAGGTGAGTCGCGGCCGCGCAGGGCCACTGGGTACAGGTACCCGGGAAGGCGCGCAGGCCCGGGCCAAAGCCCGCTCACAAGCCCGGAGACCGGCCTGTTACTGCCAACGGCATCACGGAGGGTGATGCGCGGTGCACCGTGGCGCCCTGCCATGGCCCCTGCGCGTACTCCGTTTGCCTGCCTATTACCTGTCAGCGTGCGTTGCCACGGTGCCAGCCAGCGGAGAACCCTGATGAGCGAATCCACCGAACGTGACGAACGCCACCTGGCGCGCATGCAGCGCAAGAAGGCGGTCATCGACGAACGTATCGCCAATTCCCCCAACGAATGCGGCCTGTTGCTGGTGCTGACCGGCAATGGCAAGGGCAAGAGCAGCTCGGCCTTCGGCATGCTCGCGCGCGCGCTGGGCCATGGCATGCAGTGCGGTGTTGTGCAGTTCATCAAGGGCCGCAACAGCACCGGGGAAGAGCTGTTCTTCCGCCGCTTCCCTGAGCAGGTGCGCTACCACGTGATGGGGGAGGGCTTCACCTGGGAAACCCAGGACCGCCAGCGTGACATCGCCGCCGCCGAAGCCGCCTGGGCGGTGTCGCGCCAGCTGCTGCAAGACCCAGATGTGCAGTTTGTGGTGCTGGATGAGCTGAACATCGCCCTCAAGCACGGCTACCTCGACCTGGACCAGGTGCTTTCAGACATCCAGGCCCGCCCGCCGATGCAGCATGTGATTGTCACGGGTCGCGCGGCCAAGCCTGAAATGATCGAACTGGCCGATACCGTGACCGAGATGGGTATGCTCAAGCACGCCTTCCAGGCGGGCATTCGCGCACAGAAGGGCGTTGAACTGTGAGTCAATCGCGCCATTGCCCCGCCGTGTTGATCGCGGCACCAGCCTCTGGCCAGGGCAAGACTACCGTCACCGCCGCGCTGGCCCGCTTGCACCGTAACCTCGGGCGCAAGGTGCGCGTGTTCAAGTGTGGCCCGGATTTCCTTGACCCGATGATCCTGGAGCGCGCCAGCGGCGCGCCGGTGTACCAACTGGACCTGTGGATGATCGGTGCCGAAGAAAGCCGTCGCCTGCTGTGGGACGCCGCGGGCGAGGCCGACCTGATCCTGATCGAAGGGGTGATGGGGCTGTTTGATGGCACCCCGTCCAGCGCCGACCTGGCGCGCCACTTCGGCGTGCCGGTGCTGGCGGTGATCGACGGCACGGCCATGGCCCAGACGTTCGGCGCATTGGCCCTGGGCCTGGCGCGCTACCAGGCCGACTTGCCGTTTGCCGGGGTGTTGGCCAACCGGGTGGGCAGCCTGCGCCACGCGCAACTGCTGGAAGGTAGCCTGACCCAGGGCTTGCGCTGGTATGGCGGCTTGTCGCGCGAGCGCGGCATCGAGTTGCCCAGCCGCCATCTCGGGCTGGTTCAGGCCAGCGAGCTGAACGACCTGGATGCCCGCCTGGATGCCGCCGCCGAGGCGCTTGGCGCCAGCTGCGACGCAGCCTTGCCACCGCCGGTGAGCTTTGCCGAGCCCGAAACACAAGCGTGTGCTGCTTCGCTGGCAGGGGTGCGCATCGGCGTGGCACGCGACGAAGCGTTTGCCTTTACCTACGGGGCCAACCTCGATCTGCTGCGCAACCTCGGGGCGCAGCTGGAATTCTTCTCGCCGCTGCACGACCGCGAACTACCGGCGGTGGATAGCCTGTACCTGCCGGGCGGCTACCCCGAGCTGCATCACCATGCCCTGGCCGCCAATGCGCCGATGTGCGAGGCAATCCGCGCCCATCATGCTCAGGGCAAACCCTTGCTGGCCGAGTGCGGCGGCATGCTGTACCTGCTCGATGCCTTGACCGACGTGGCAGGCGAGCGTGCCGAACTGCTGGGCCTGCTGCGGGGCGAGGCGACCATGCAGAAGCGCCTGGCGGCCCTGGCGCTGCAGGCGGTAGAACTGCCGGAGGGCACCTTGCGTGGCCATACCTACCATCACTCGCTGACCAGCACCGAGCTGGAACCGATCGCCCGTGGCCTTAGCCCTAATGGCGGGCGTGGCAACGAAGCGGTGTATCGCTCGGGCCGGTTGACGGCCTCATACGTGCATTTCTACTTCCCCTCCAACCCGGATGCGTCGGCGGCGCTGTTGCGGCCATGAGCGAACATGCCTTCAGCGACGTCGAGCGCGCCGCGATCTACCGGGCCATTGGCGAGCGTCGCGACATGCGCCATTTTGCCGGTGGCCAGGTGGCGCCAGAGCTGCTTGCCCGTTTGCTGGCCGCCGCGCATCAGGCGCCCAGTGTCGGGCTGATGCAGCCGTGGCGCTTTATCCGCATTACCCGGCGTGACCTGCGTGGGGGCATCCAGGCCTTGGTGGAGGCGGAGCGGGTGCGCACCGCCGAGGCGTTGGGCGAGCGTTCCGATGCCTTCATGAAGCTGAAGGTTGAAGGCATCAACGACTGCGCCGAGCTGCTGGTGGCGGCCTTGATGGATAACCGGGAACCGCACATCTTCGGCCGCCGCACGCTGCCGGAAATGGACCTGGCCTCGCTGGCCTGTGCCATCCAGAACCTGTGGCTGGCTGCGCGTGGCGAAGGGCTGGGCATGGGCTGGGTGTCGCTGTTCGAGCCGCAGGCTTTGGCCGCTTTGCTGGGCATGCCTGCGGGCGCCAAACCGGTGGCGGTGCTGTGCCTGGGGCCGGTCACCGAGTTCTACCCGGTGCCGATGCTGGTGCAGGAAAACTGGGCCGAAGAGCGGCCCTTGAGCGAAATGCTTTACGAGAACCAATGGGGAGAGCGTCAATGAGCGTGGCCTTGCTGACCGTGGCCGGGGTAGCCCTGGACGCTTTGCTGGGCGAACCGCAGCGGCGTCACCCGTTGGTGGCTTTTGGCAACATGGCCAGTAACCTTGAGCGCCGCCTGAATGCCGGCGGGCGCGGCTGGCGCAGCCATGGGGTGAGTGCGTGGTTTCTGGCGGTGGTGCCGCTGACCCTGGTGGCGCTGGTCTTGTCGTGGCTGCCTTACATCGGCTGGCTGGTGGATGTGCTGGCGCTGTACTGCGCCGTGGGGCTGCGCAGCCTGGGTGAGCATGTGCTGCCGGTGGCCAACGCGTTGCGCCAAGGCAACCTTGAAGAGGCGCGTCGGCGCGTCGGCTACCTGGTCAGCCGCGAAACCCGCGAACTGGACGAGCCGGCAGTGGCCCGGGCGGCCACCGAGTCGGTGCTGGAGAACGGCAGCGATGCGGTGTTCGCCGCGCTGTTCTGGTTCGTGGTAGCTGGCGCGCCGGGTGTGGTGCTGTATCGCCTGAGCAACACGCTGGATGCCATGTGGGGCTACCGTAACGAGCGCTTCGAACGTTTCGGCTGGTGCGCGGCGCGTATCGACGACGTGCTCAACTACCTTCCCGCAAGGCTGGTGGCGCTGACTTATGCGCTGCTGGGCAAGACCCGCCTGGCCCTGGCCTGCTGGCGCAAGCAGGGCCCCCTGTGGGACAGCCCTAACGCCGGCCCGGTGATGGCTGCAGGTGCCGGTGCACTGGGCGTGGAGCTCGGTGGCCCGGCGGTGTACCACGGCGAGCTTCATGAGCGGCCGCGCCTGGGCGAGGGGCCAGTGGCCGATGCCGATGCCATCGAGCGTGGTTGGGCCCTGGTGCAGCGGGGGGTGTGGTTGTGGCTGTTGTTGATCTGCCTGGGGGCTTACATCAATGCTTGAACACGGTGGCCGCCTGCTGCGCGCAGTGCAGCAGTATGGCATTCCTCGCGAGCAGTGGCTCGACCTGTCCAGCGGCATCGCGCCCTGGCCATTCCCGATCCCACCGATTCCTATGGATGCGTGGGCGCGTCTACCGGAGGTCGAGGACGGCCTGGAAGACGCTGCACGCGCGTACTACGGTGCCAGCCAGCTGCTGCCGGTAGCGGGCTCTCAGGCCGCAATCCAGGCTTTGCCGCTGCTGCGCGCCGCAGGCCGGACAGGGGTGCTGACGCCATGTTATGCCGAACACCCGTACGCCTGGCAGCGGGCGGGACATCAGTTGGTTGAGCTGGACGAGGCACAGGTTGACGCAGCGCTCGATAGCCTCGACGTGCTGGTGCTGGTCAACCCCAACAACCCGACCGGGCGGCGGGTCCCGCGTGAGAAGCTGTTGGCTTGGCATGCGCGCCTGGCTGCGCGCGGTGGCTGGCTGCTGGTCGATGAAGCGTTCATGGACAACACCCCGGCAGACAGCGTGGTGGACTGCGCGGGTCGCGAGGGCCTGATCGTGCTGCGTTCATTCGGTAAATTCTTCGGTTTGGCCGGAGTGCGGCTGGGCTTCGTCGCCGCTGAGCGCAGCCTGCTGTTGCGTCTGGCCGAGTTGCTTGGCCCTTGGACCGTCAACGGCCCGACCCGGGTGCTGGCCCAGGCAAGCTTGGCCGACGAAGCTGCGCAGCGTTTGCAGACTGAACGTTGCGCTGCTGCCAGCAAGCGCCTTGCCACCTTGTTGGCTGGCACAGGCCTGGCGCCAAGCGGCGGTTGTGACTTGTTCCAGTACGTGCGCAGCGAGCGTGCCGCGCCGTTGCATGACTTTCTTGCCCGTCGCGGCATCCTGGTGCGCCTGTTCGAAAACCCTCCGGCCGTGCGCCTGGGGCTGCCCGAGAGTGCGGCCGACGAACAGCGCCTGGCCCAGGCGCTGACCGACTATCAAAAGGAATCGGCATGACCACCCTCATGGTGCAAGGCACCACCTCCGATGCCGGCAAGAGCACGCTGGTGACCGCATTGTGCCGCTGGCTGTTGCGCCAGGGCGTCGCTGTGGTGCCGTTCAAACCGCAGAACATGGCGCTGAACAGCGCGGTAACCGCCGACGGCGGCGAAATTGGCCGCGCTCAGGCAGTGCAGGCCCAGGCGTGCCGGCTGGCGCCGCATACCGACATGAACCCGGTACTGCTCAAGCCCAACAGCGACACCGGTGCCCAGGTGATCATTCATGGCCGTGCGGTCACCAGCATGAATGCGGTGGCCTACCACGACTACAAGGCCATCGCCATGCAGGCGGTGCTTGCTTCGCACCAGCGCCTGAGTGCCGCCTGGCCGGTGGTCATGGTCGAGGGCGCCGGGTCACCGGCAGAGATCAACCTGCGGGCCGGCGACATCGCCAACATGGGCTTTGCCGAAGCCGTCGATTGCCCGGTGATCCTGGTCGCCGACATCAACCGTGGCGGCGTGTTCGCGCACCTTGTCGGCACGCTGGAGCTGCTTTCGCCCAGTGAGCAGGCGCGGGTCAAGGGCTTTGTCATCAACCGCTTCCGTGGCGACATCGCCCTGTTGCAGCCGGGGCTGGACTGGCTGGAGCAACGCACCGGCAAGCCGGTGCTGGGCGTGTTGCCCTACGTCACCGATTTGCACCTGGAAGCCGAAGACGGCATCGATGTGCGCCAAGGCGCCAAAAGCGAGCGTGTGCTCAAGGTGATCGTGCCGGTACTGCCGCGCATCAGTAACCACACCGACTTCGACCCGCTGCGCCTGCACCCGCAGGTGGACCTGCAGTTCATTGGCCCGGGCCAGCCGATTCCGGCTGCCGACCTGATCATCCTGCCGGGCTCCAAGAGCGTGCGTGGCGACCTGGCGCAACTGCGCGAGCGCGGTTGGGACAAAGCCATCGAGCGGCACCTGCGCTACGGCGGCAAGCTGATCGGCATTTGTGGTGGCCTGCAGATGCTGGGCCGTGAAGTGCATGACCCGCTAGGCCTCGAGGGCCCTGCCGGATCGAGCCCGGGGCTTGGCCTGCTGGATTACGCCACGGTGCTTGAGGCCCAGAAGCAGTTGCGCAACGTTGCCGGGGTACTGAACCTTGAAGCGGCCCCGGTTGCCGGTTATGAGATTCACGCAGGCGTCACCACCGGCCCTGGTTTGGAACAGCCTGCCGCGCAACTGGCTGATGGTCGTTGTGATGGCGCGGTGAGCGATGATGGGCAGATCCTTGCCACCTACCTGCACGGCCTGTTCGAGGGCAGCCACTCGTGCGCCGCGCTGCTGCGCTGGGCCGGCCTGGAAGATGTCCAGACCATCGATTACGAAGCCCTGCGCGAGCGCGACATCGAGCGCCTGGCCGACCTGGTGGAAAAACACCTGGACACCACGCGCTTGCGCCAACTCTGTGGGGTAGCCTGACATGCGCAGCCTGATCCTCGGTGGCGCCCGCTCTGGCAAGAGCCGCCTCGCCGAACAGTTGGCCAGTGCCAGTGGCCTGCCGGTGACCTACATTGCCACCAGCCAGCCGCTGGACGGTGAAATGAACGAACGTGTGTTGCTGCACCGCCAACGCCGTCCGGACGACTGGGGGCTGATCGAAGAACCGCTGGCCCTGGCCGCTGTGCTGCGCGCCGAAGCGGCCGAAGGCCGTTGCCTGCTGGTGGACTGCCTGACCCTGTGGTTGACCAACCTGCTGATGCTTGAAAATGACCAGCGCCTGGCTGAGGAACGAGATGCCCTGCTGGTCTGCCTTGAGCAGTTGCCTGGCACCCTGATCCTGGTCAGTAACGAAACCGGCCTGGGCGTCGTGCCCATGGGCGAGCTGACCCGGCGTTATGTCGACCTGGCCGGCTGGCTTCACCAGGCCGTGGCCGAACGTTGTCAGCGCGTTGTGCTGACCGTGGCCGGCCTGCCCTTAATGCTTAAAGGACCTGCACTATGACACAAGCCTGGTGGCGTGATGCCTGCCAACCCCTCGATAACGCCGCCATGGACCAGGCCCGCGCCCGTCAGCAGCAACTGACCAAGCCTGCCGGTTCGCTTGGCCAGCTTGAAGGCCTGGCCATTCAGCTTGCCGGCCTGCAGGGGCGGGAAAGGCCGGTGCTGGATCAGGCCGCCATCACTGTTTTTGCCGGTGACCACGGGGTGGTCGAGGAGGGTATCTCAGCTTACCCGCAGGCGGTGACCGGGCAGATGCTGCGCAACTTCCTAGGGGGTGGTGCAGCGATCAGCGTGCTGGCGCGCGAGCTGCAGGCCAGCCTCGAAGTGGTCGACCTGGGCACCATCGACCCTGATCTGGCCTTGCCGGGCGTGCACCACTTGCGCCTTGGGGCCGGTACGGCCAACTTCGCTCGCCAGCCGGCAATGACTGAAGGCCAACTGCAAGCTGCTTTGCAGGCGGGCCGCGACAGCGCGCTGCGTGCTGCCGAACGGGGTGCGCAGCTGTTCATCGGTGGCGAGATGGGGATAGGCAACACCACAGCCGCCGCCGCCTTGGCCAGCGTCCTGCTGGGCTGCCCGCCTGCTGAACTGAGCGGCCCGGGCACGGGCCTGGACAGCGCGGGTGTGAGGCACAAGGCCGAAGTCATTGAGCACGCCCTGCGCTTGCACAAGTTGCAGGCTGCGGACCCGCTGCAAGCCTTGGGTTGCGTCGGTGGCTTTGAGATCGCTGCGTTGGCGGGCGCCTACATCGCTTGTGCGCAGGCGGGTATCGCCGTACTGGTCGACGGCTTCATCTGTAGCGTTGCCGCGCTGGCGGCGGTGCGCCTTAATCCGCAGTGCCGGGCGTGGTTGCTGTTCGCTCACCAAGGGGCGGAACCCGGGCACAAAGCATTGCTCGAGGCCTTGCAGGCCGAACCGCTCCTGGCGCTGGGCCTTCGTTTGGGTGAGGGCAGTGGTGCTGCGCTCGCCGTGCCGCTGCTGCGCCTCGCCTGCGCGCTGCACGGGCAGATGGCGACGTTCGCCGAAGCTGCGGTGGCGGACCGCCCGGCATGATCCTCGACTTGTTGCGCCATGGCGAAACCGAACAGGGCGGCCTGCGCGGCAGCCTTGACGATGCGTTGACTGACAAGGGCTGGGCGCAGATGCGTGGTGCCGTGGCCGAGGCAGGGCCCTGGGAGGTGCTGGTCAGCTCGCCGCTGCAGCGCTGCGCCCGCTTTGCCGATGAACTGGGGGCGCAGTTGAATTTGCCGGTGCAACGAGAACCCGGCCTTCAGGAGCTGCATTTTGGCGACTGGGAGGGCCGAAGCGCTGCGCAGATCATGGAAGACCAGGCGGATGCTCTGGGTCGGTTCTGGGAGAACCCTTACGCCTTTACGCCACCCAATGGCGAGCCAGTCGAGGCGTTTGCCGAACGTGTGCTGGCTGCTGTCGAGCGGCTGGGCCGTCAACATGCTGGCAAGCGCGTGCTGCTGGTCACCCATGGCGGTGTGATGCGGCTATTGCTGGCCCGAGCCCGTGGCTTGCCGAGGGCGCAGCTGCTGCAGGTTGAGGTGGGGCATGGTGCGCTGGTGCGGCTGGTACCGGGTGTCGATGGCCAGTGGGTCGAGGCGTGCTGAAATGTTGCCATTCTGGATTGCCTTGCAGTTTCTCAGCAGCCTGCCCGTAAGCCTGCCTGGCATGCCGGCACCACGTGAAATGGGGCGTTCGCTGCTGTTCTACCCGCTGGTCGGGTTGCTGTTCGGCTTACTGCTGTGGCTGGCTAGCCATCTGCTGCAAGGTACGCCAGCACCGCTGCATGCCGCTTTGCTTCTGACAGTGTGGGTGTTGCTCAGTGGTGCCTTGCACCTGGATGGCCTGGCCGACAGTGCTGATGCCTGGCTGGGTGGCTTCGGCGACCGTGAACGCACCTTGCAGATCATGAAAGACCCGCGCAGCGGGCCGATTGCCGTGGTCACCCTGGTATTGGTGCTGTTGCTGAAGTTCTGCGCCTTGTGGGTGCTGGTGGAGCAGGGCATCGGAGCGCAATTGCTGCTGGCGCCCTTGATTGGTCGGGCGGCAATGTTGGCCCTGTTCCTGGGTACCCCCTACGTGCGCTCGGGTGGCCTGGGCCAAGCCCTGGCCGATCATCTGCCGCGCCGTGAGGCCTATTGGGCTTTGCTGGGCAGCGCGGTCATGTGCCTGGTCGCAGGTGGCTGGGGCGCATGCTGGATACTGTTGCTGACAGTCGCTGTATTTGCAGGGTTGCGGCAACTGATGTGCCGGCGCCTTGGCGGGACCACCGGGGATACCGCTGGCGCGATGGTGGAGTTGCTTGAGCTTGCTGTGGTGCTGGGTTTGGCCGTGGGGCTCTGAGCGATCGGTTGCTGTTACCTCCAAGGCGAAATTTCTTGCAACACCTATGACGCGGGTATATACACGTATCCATGCTGCCCAGTGAATGCATCTGTACCCATCTACGTCGCGCTGCCCGTGGGGTGAGCCGACATTACGACGAAGCGCTTGCCGGCTTTGGGGTCAATGTCGCCCAGTTTTCCCTGTTACGCCATCTGCAGCGGCTTGATCGCCCTAGCATCACGACCCTGGCCGAAGCGATGGGCCTGGAGCGCAGCACCTTGGGCCGCAACCTGCGGGTGCTTGAGGCCGAGGGGCTGTTGGCCCTGGTGGATGGCGATGACCAACGCAATCGCGTGGTGCTGCTGACCGAAGCGGGTAAGCAGCTATTGTGTGACGCCCATCCCGCCTGGGAGCAGGCTCAAACGGAGCTGGTGGAGCGACTGGGGGCAGGGCAGCGGGATGAGCTGGTGCGTTTGCTGGGCCAACTGGCCTGAATCGATACGACTATAAGCGGGTATATACCCGCAAAAACCTTGCGATGTGCTGGAGATAACGACAATGACTTCGGTGTGGCGAACCAGCGGTTGGGTATTGGTGGGGGCGGCGTTGATCCTGGCGCTTTCCTTGGGTGTGCGACATGGCTTTGGCCTGTTCCTGGCGCCGATGAGCGCCGATTTTGGCTGGGGGCGTGAGGTGTTCGCCTTTGCCATCGCCTTGCAGAACCTGATCTGGGGGCTGGCCCAACCCTTCGCCGGAGCCTTGGCCGACCGCCTGGGTGCCGCGCGGGTGGTGATCATCGGTGGCATTCTCTATGCCGTCGGTTTGATCCTGATGGGCATGGCCGATTCGGCCTTGTCGTTGTCGCTCAGTGCCGGCTTGCTGATCGGCATCGGCCTGTCCGGCACGTCGTTCTCGGTCATCCTTGGCGTGGTCGGGCGTGCTGTGCCTGCCGAGAAGCGCAGTATGGCGATGGGGATTGCCAGCGCTGCCGGTTCGTTTGGCCAGTTCGCCATGCTGCCCGGTACCTTGGGTCTGATCCAGTGGTTGGGGTGGTCGGCGGCGTTGCTGGTGTTGGGCCTGATGGTGGCGTTTATCGTGCCCTTCGTCGGCCTGCTGCGCGACCGCCCGCTGCCCAGCCATGGCGCCGAACAGACCCTGGGCCAGGCACTGCGCGAGGCGTGCTCGCATTCCGGCTTCTGGTTGCTGGCGCTGGGCTTTTTCGTCTGCGGCTTCCAGGTGGTGTTCATTGGTGTGCACCTGCCGGCCTATCTGGTAGACCAGCACCTGGCTGCAACCACCGGTACCACGGTGCTGGCCTTGGTCGGCCTGTTCAATATCGTAGGTACTTTCACTGCTGGCTGGCTGGGTGGTCGCATGTCCAAGCCGCGTCTGCTGACCGGGCTTTACTTGCTACGTGCGGTGGTAATCCTGCTGTTCCTGTGGGCGCCGGTGAGCGAGTTCAGTGCTTACCTGTTCGGTATCGCCATGGGCCTGCTTTGGCTGTCCACAGTGCCGTTGACCAATGGCACCGTGGCGACGGTGTTCGGGGTGCGCAACCTGTCCATGCTCGGCGGTATCGTCTTCCTGTTCCACCAGCTTGGGGCCTTCCTCGGTGGCTGGTTGGGTGGGGTGGTGTATGACCGCACTGGCAGCTACGACCTGGTCTGGCAGATTTCCATCCTGCTCAGCCTGCTGGCTGCCGCCCTTAATTGGCCGGTGCGCGAGCGTCCGGTTGCCCGCTTGCAGGCCCAGGCCGCATGAACCGCTACCTGGCCCGTGGGCTGCTGGCCCTTGCTGCTTTGGCGCTGTTGGCGCTGGTGTGGTGGGGCTGGCATCAGGGGGGGATGGCATTGATGCAACTGGGCATGGGTGTTTGTTAGGCGCTACCCTGCAAGCTCAAGGATCGTCATGCGGGAGAAACGAATCATGCGTGCACATTGGTTGATGGTGCCGGTGCTGGCCCTGCTAGCCAGCACATCGAGCTGGGCTGCCGATTGCCCGGCCGTGTTGCAGGGTAGCCTGCCGGAATTGCGTGGGAAGGGTCAGGTCGACCTGTGCCAGCGCTTTGCCGGCAAACCGCTGGTGGTGGTCAACACCGCCAGCTATTGCGGTTTTGCGCCGCAGTTCGAGGGGCTTGAGGCGACGTACAAGGAGTATCACGAGCAAGGCCTGGAAATGCTGGGCGTGCCGTCCAATGACTTCAAGCAGGAAGATGCCGACAGTGAGAAGACCGCCAAGGTTTGCTATGCCAACTACGGTGTCACCTTCACCATGACCAAGACGCAGCCGGTACGGGGTAAGGATGCGATACCACTGTTCGCTGAATTGGCCAGCCAGAGCAGTGCGCCGAAGTGGAATTTCTACAAATACGTGGTGGACCGTAAGGGTAAGGTGATTGGGAATTTCTCCAGCCTGACCAAACCGGATGACCCGGCGTTCAGGGCTGCTATCGAAAAGGCCATCGCTTCGCAGCAGTGAGGCGGTTTTCTGACTGTGTTTGATGCTGAGGACTGATAGCGAAAAGCGAAAAGCGAAAAGCGAAAAGCGAAAAGCGAAAAGCGAAAAGCGAAAAGCGAAAAGCAAAAAAGTGCTGGTTCTTATGTGGCGCAAAGTCCATTTGCTTTGGCGACGCCGACTCACCTTTTCGCCCTTACGGCGAGTCACTTTTTGTCAAACGCGACAAAAAGTAACCAAAAAACGCTGCGCTCCCATCATCCGGCCCCTACGCTGCGCTCCGGGGTTCCCTCACTCCGGCCTTGCTCCCGGGAGGACCGCGCTGCAGGCCCCATCCTGGGGCCCAGCGCTTGACGGGCATCCATGCCCGTCACCTCACTCCGCAAGGCCTGCGTTCGGCCTCCTGAAGTCGCGAAGATCAAGATCAAGATCAAGATCAAGATCAAGATCAAGATCAAGATCAAGAACGAGAGCGAGAGCGAGAGCGAGAGCGGGAGCGGGAGCGGGAGATGCGTCCGCTGTTGTTACTTCAGTTCGCATGCACCGTCATCGCCACCAGCCGCACCACCACCGGCCTGACCATCAACACACAGACAAACGCCACCGGCATTGCCAATTGATAGGCCTTCAGCACATTGCTGAGGTACTCCGGGTTAACCCCGGCATTGGCCGCTGTGATCACGAAGCACATCAGCAGTGCCATGATCGACGACATGTAAAAGGCAAAAACGTAAGGTGTGGCGCCCGGGCGTAACTTGCGTCGGCTGCGCGACTGGGACAGGTTCCTCATGCGAACTCCTGAAACGTGAGTGGAGGCGCAGGTTAGCAACGCATCCTCCTGCACCTGTAGACCCGCAGGATTGAGTTCTTTATAAAGAGATTCTTACGAATCCAAGGGCTCAAATGGACCTGCTCAACGCCATCCGCAGTTTCATCAAGGTTGTCGAAGCCGGCAGCATTGCCGCTGGCGCCCGCAGTCTGGGGCTCAGCCCGGCCGCGGTCAGCCAGAACCTGGCTCGGCTAGAGGGCCACTTGCAGGTGCGACTGCTCAGCCGTACCACACGCAGCATGGCTGTGACCCCCGCTGGCGCCCAGTATTACGAGCGTGTGAAGCATATCGAGCGTGACCTGGCGCTGGCCGAACAGGCGGTCACCACCCCCGACAGCGAACCCCAGGGGCGGTTATGTATTGCCTCGACTTCAGCGTTCGGTCGTCACGTGCTGGCGCCGCTGATACCTGCCTTCAGTGCCCGCTACCCATTGCTTTCGATAGAGTTGGTAACGACTGATCGCCGAGTGAACCATGCCCGAGAAGACGTCGACGTGAGCCTGCGTATTGCCCCTCAGCTGGAAGACCAGCTAATGGCCCGGCACATTGCCCGTATCCCGTTCATCTGCTGCGCCTCACCCGGTTACCTGCAAAGCGCCGGCGTACCCGCCACGCCTGAGGCCCTGCGCGACCACCGCTGCCTGGTGTTTCGCTATCCGGTGGATGGGCGCTTTCTGCGTTGGGGCTTCATGCGCGACGGCCTGCGCTTCGAGGCGGAATTCGGCAGCGTATTGATCAGCGATGACATCGATGCCCTGACCCAGATGGCCCTGCACGATGGTGGCATCACCCGCCTGGCCGAGTTCATCGTGCGGCCACACCTGGCCTCCGGTGCGCTGGTGCCCTTGTTCGAATACAGCGACCGCGGGCAAGCCTACGCCCAGACCGAGCCGATGGATATCTACCTGTGCCTGGCCGACCGTTTTGCCATGACCACCAAGGTACGCGTGTTCATGGATTATCTGCGCGAGTGCCTGGGTGACAGTTGGCAGGTGCAGGCATGAAAAAACCGCCACGGGGGCGGTTTTTTGTGTGGCGGGTACGAATCAGAAGCGGTAGGTGAGCGAAGCACCGATACCGTGGGCGCTGTTTTCGTACTTGGCCTGGTAGCTGCCTTTGGTTGCGCTTACCTGATTGACCTTGGTGTCTTCTTCCCACAGATAGGAATAGGCCACGTCGATGGTCATGTCGTCGTTCGGGCTCCAGCCGGCACCCAGGCTGAACACTTTGCGGTCGCCGGTCGGGATGCGTGGCGAGCGGTCGTGGTTGTTGGTCGGCGACTGGTCGACGGTGAAGCCGGTACGCAGTACCCACTCCTTGTTGACCTTGTACGACGCACCAATCGCGTGGGCCCAGGTGTCATGCCAGTTCTGTTCTTCGGTGATGGTCTGGAACGCCGAACCTGCCAGTGGGGCCGGCACATCGTTCTGCACGGTGATGTCTTTCAGGCGGCTCCAGCGGGTCCAGGTGCTACCTGCGTACAGGGTCCACTGGTCGTCCAGCTCATGGGTAACCGAAAGGTCGACAGACTCGGGCGTCTTGATCTTCAGGCTGGCGTCGAACTTGTTGCCGTTGAATGGCCCGATCAGCGGCGTGCTGACGCGGGTCTTGCCTTCGAGCTTGTAGTCGACCATCGAGTGGTAGGTAAGGCCGACACGGGTGCGGTCGGTGGCTTGTACCAGGATACCGATGTTGTAGCCAACGGCGGTATCGTCGCCCTTGATCTTCACTTCGCCATCGTTACGGCCAGGCGTGAACGGGTTGATCAGGTTTGAGCCCAGCTCACCCTTGATGCGGTTAATGGTCGGGCCGAAGCCGATCGAGACCTTGTCGTTGAAGGCATAGCTGACAGTCGGCTGGAAGGTGACAACCTCGACGTGGCTCTTCTTGCCCCAGTAGCGTGCGGCGTCATCGCTGCCGTAGTCGGTTACCAGGCCGAATGGTACGTAGACGCCGAAACCGACGCTCCAGTGGTCGTCGATCGGCTTGACGTAGTAACCCATCGGTACGCCAACCAAAGGCACCATGTCACCATCGGTTTCCCCCCCGAGGTTGCTGCCCCGGCCCGAGATGTCGGACTTGGCGATGACGGCAGCGCCGCCCACGGTGAATTGTTCGCGTTTGAGGCGGGACATGCCTGCCGGGTTGCCAAACACGGTGCTGGCATCTTCGGCAGAAGAGGAACGTCCCGCGAAACCTGTCCCCATGCTGCTGATGCTCTGTTCGTTGAGCGCGAAGCCGCTGGCGAGCAGTTGGCTGGAAGCAAGAGCAACGGCTACGCCGAGGGAGGTTTTGAGCATGACTTTTTTCATTATTAGAAAACTCCTTGGGATCTCCGGGGCGAAAAGCTACCAACAAATCACGCGCTGCGCTATAGCCTCAATCGCAGGAGTTAGAGCGGTTTTGTAGGACAATCCGACCAAAATTCCCTTTTTTCCGGTATTTTTGTAGGACGCGTCTCAAGATGCCTGTGGCAAGCTCCGATCTATGCAGGTATGCCAGGCGTGAGTGAAGTCGCGCAGGCGACCTTGGGGGTTGAAAATCTGTCGCCAGATGCGCGCCAGTGCCAGTAAATCGTCGGCAGCTGGCAGCGGCGTGGCCTGTTCTTCGACGAGCATCCAGGCAATGGCGGTGGAGTAGCGCAGGTTGACGGTGAGCTCCAGGTGCGGCCCGCCAAGGAAGGCGTGCTGGCTGGCCAGGCCGCGGACCAGACTGGCCAGGTCGGGATCACGGGCCAGGTAGTCGTCCCAGAGTGCCTGATGGCGGTGTTCGCCAATGCGGTAAAGGCCGTGCCCACGTCGGTCGTGCAACGCTGACCCGAGTGCCGATTGGCTGGCGGCGATGCCCAGCAACAAGGCCTCGGCGCTGGCGCAGTGACGGTTCAGGTAGACCAGGGTGGGTCGGATCACATACTGACACAATTCATTCGCCGCGATACCCATGATGCCCTCGAGCAGATAAGGGCCGGACGGGCGCTGGAGCTTGGCAGCTGGTGAATGATCAGGCCCGCCGGAAGCGGCAAGGACCGCTCGAGTTGAAGTGTAGTGTGATAATCGTGGTGTAAAGGGCTGTTTTTAAATCGTTTGCTGCCTGACGTACCGGGCTATATGCCCTCAGGCAATTACGCCGGGTACGTTCAGGCAGACTGGCGATGGGGTGATTCAGCGCTTGAATACTGCAGTATTCGCGGCTCACGCGGTAAGCGATTGGCGAGTACGGGCGATGACCGCCTGCAGCGGCTCGCTACGGCTGTACTGTTCAGGGTACAGGCGCTCGGTGTGGCAAGCGACGCCGTGTTCGTCTACCAGGGTGAAGCTGAAGCTGCCCTTGCGAGGGGCAACGATAAGGCACTTCAACGGCGAGAAGGCCTGGGAGAGGGTGCCAATGGCAGCCTGAATTTGATGATGGGTATGCATATTGTTGGAGGTTCCTGCTTTAAACACGGGGATTATGATCCGTGCATGATAGAAACGTTCCAGTGACGCCTTTATTAAGGGACGAACGAACCTGACTGGAACAGGGCAGCCAGAGGGAGCGCAATCAAAGGTGGGCGCTTGGGCTGACTGGTAGGTACTTCGGAAGGCAGGCAGCACGCCGGGGCCAAGGTTCTAGGCCGTCGGGGTGGAATCCTGATCAATCTGTCACGTGATTCGTGCTTGAGCAGCCTGAGGCTGGCGAGGGAATCATCGATTAGGCCGGTCCTGCTTTCAGCAGCGCCACTCTTGGGAGGAGGGGTTGCAAGGACGCTTGCGGCCAGAATTGACTTTCAGCTTGGTACTAACGAGGCGCACCTTACTGGAAATGCAGGCGCTTGGCAAGCACTACGTTCGTTCGGGTTAGCCGCGCAGTATGGCGTGTATTGGCATTGCTGTGAAGAGGGGGCAAATGGACCGTATCCAGGTTGATGTGCCCATTTCGTGCACTCGAATGGCGGTTTATGGTGCACTTGTTCACATTCGGGGCAACGGTTGTAACAGCCCGGCAACACGCATCGACAGCCTCGCCAATGCCTTGACTGCGCGGTTAAGTCAATGAAAAAAAACACTATTTTTAGCTGGTGAAAAAATCGTCAGTTTGACGCAAAGCCCCAATCCACGGGGCTTTGCGGGGTGTGTGAGAGGGTTGTCCACCGAGTTATCCACAGGAACTGTGGATTGTCCCGAGCGCTTGCTCTAGGACGGGCGTGCTAGCAAAGCAGTGAACTGTCCGACAATCGACATGCCTCGACAGACCGATTGGTCATCCCCTCGAAAACGTCAAGAAAAGATCATTTAAATTTTTTTCAATTCTCCAGAAATCGACAGGCCGCGGCGGAAAAAAAAGAGTAGAGTGGCGCGCCTTTCGAGTTGCCAAACCTGTTACTCATGAAGTTCCGTAGCAAACACCTCGCCAGCCCTGCGCCATCGACGCCTCCCCCCAAACGCTTTTCACTGAAAGTTGCCTTGTGGTTGCTCGACAGCCCGCGCCTGGGTGACAAGCCCCAGGTCAAGCACTTGGCTGGGCGCCTGTTGAAACAGCCGGCGCGCCAAGGCGTTGTGGTCGCACAAAGCCGCCTGGGGCAGATGCTGTGCCGTGATTGCGGCAATGCCCGTGACCGGCGGATTGGCCATGAACTGCTGCGTCAGGCCGCCCGCGCCGGTGATCGGCGGGCGCAACTGGAATATGCACGGTTGTGCCAGCACACGGAGCCTGAGCAGGCACGGTACTGGCTGGAGCTGGCGGCGGGGCAGGGGTCGCAGGAAGCGCGGCGGTTGCTGCGCCAGTGGTTCTCGGGCTGAGCACTCGGGCTGCAACAGGCAACACGCCCGCCGGGCTGATAAGCTGCGCATCAATCATCCAGGATCGTTCGGGGTAAGCATGACAGTGGATCTTGCCAGCATTCTGCTGGGCTTGGTGGCAGGCGCGTTACCCTGCCTGGGGTGGGTCATGCAGGTGCAGCGCCGCCAGGGCGCGCGACAAGGTGAGCAGGCGTTGCTTGAAGAACGCCTCAATGCCGCCCAGCTGGCCCAGGCTGGCCTGCAAGCGCAGTTGGAGGCCAGCCGCGATGAAGTCAGCGACCTCAGCGAAGCCAACACCGTCAAACAGACTCAGTTGGCCGCCCAGGGCCGTGAGCTGGAACTGCTGCAAGTCGACCGCGACAATGCCCGCGATGCCGCCCACGCCTGGAGCCTGGAGCGCGCCAGCCGGGAGGCTGAACTGCGCCGCCTGGAGGCCCAGACCGCACGCCTGGAGGCCGAGCTGCGCGAGCAGCAGGAAAGCCATCAGCAACGCCTCGAAGACCTGCAGGAAGCTCGCGATACCCTGCGCGCCCAGTTCGCCGACATGGCCACCAAGATCTTCGACGAGCGTGAGCAGCGCTTCGCCCAGACCAGCCAGCAGCATCTGGGCCAGTTGCTCGACCCGCTCAAGGAGCGTATTCATGCCTTCGAAAAGCGCGTGGAAGAAAGCTACCAGCAAGAGGCCCGCGAACGCTTTTCGCTAGGCAAGGAGCTGGAGCGCCTGCAGCAGCTCAACCTGCGCTTGTCGGACGAGGCCACCAACCTCACTCAGGCCTTGAAGGGCCAGAAAACCCAAGGCAACTGGGGTGAGCTGATTCTTGAGCGGGTGCTGGAGCATGCAGGCCTGGAAAAGGGCCGCGAGTACCAGACCCAGGTCAGCCTGAAAAGTGCCGACGGCGAGCGTTTCCAGCCCGATGTGCTGATCATGCTGCCCGGCGACAAGCAGGTGGTGGTGGACGCCAAAGTCAGCCTCACGGCGTACCAGCAGTTCGTCGCCGGCAACGACGAGGCCGCGCTCAAGCAGCACGTGCAGTCATTGCGCAGCCACGTCAAAGGCCTGTCGAGCAAGGATTACAATCGCCTCGAAGGCCTGCACAGCCTGGATTTCGTGCTGCTGTTCGTGCCTATCGAGGCGGCCTTCTCGGCAGCCTTGCAGGCTGAGCCCAACCTGTTCCAGGAAGCCTTCGACCGGCAGATCGTGATTGTCAGCCCCACCACCTTGCTGGCGACCCTGCGGGTGATCGACAGCCTGTGGAAACAGGAGCGTCAAGGCCAGAACGCCCGCGAAATTGCCGAGCGCGCCGGTTGGCTGTACGACAAGTTCGTGCTGTTCATCCAGGACCTGGACGAGCTGGGCAGCCGCCTGCAGCAGGTGGACAAGGCCTATGCCGCAGCCCGCAACAAATTGTGCGAAGGGCGCGGCAATCTGGTCAGCCGCAGCGAACAGCTGAAACTGCTGGGCGCCCGTGCCAGCAAGAGCCTGCCGGCAGACTTGCTGGAACGGGCGCTGTCCGACGAGGTGCCCGATGCAGCGGTTACTGAACCAGGCTCAGATGGCGGTTGAGCATGGCGCGCAGAGCCGCCGGCTTGACCGGCTTGGCCAGGTAGTCCAGGCCAGATGCATGCACCATGGCGATGGTTTCCTTGCTGCCGTCGGCACTGATCACCACCCCTGGCACCGGTTCACCCAGGCGCGCGCGTAGCCAGCCCATCAGCCCGATGCCGGTCTCGCCGTCATCCAGGTGGTAGTCCACCAATGCCAGGTGCGGGCGCATGCCCTTGGCCAGCAGGGCCTCACATTCGGCCTGGTTACGCGCGGTCCATACCTGGCAACCCCATCGGCTGAGCAGGCTGTTCATGCCGATCAGGATGCTGTCTTCGTTGTCCACGCACAGCACCTGCAGCCCGGCCAGCGGTTGGCCACCCTGTTCCACCGGGGCGCTCGGCGCCGGTGCGGGCTGGCGGGCAATCGGCACGCAGACCCGGAACACCGTGCCTTTGCCCGGCCATGAGCGTACTTCCAGCGGGTGCCCCAGCACCCGGCACAAGCCGTCGGCAATTGCCAGGCCCAGGCCCAGGCCTTTTTCGGCGCGGGTCTGGTGGCTGTCCAGGCGTTTGAACTCCTGGAAGATCACCTGCAGCTTGTCGTCGGCAATGCCCGGCCCCCGGTCCCACACTTCCAGCCACAGGCGTTCGCCCTGGCGGCGAGCACCCAGCAGGATCGGGCTCTTGCCATAACGCAGGGCATTGGTGAGGAAGTTCTGCAGTACCCGCCGCAGCAGCTTCATGTCGCTGTCCACCCGCAGGCGGCTGCCACGCAAGCGGAACTCCAGGCCTTTCTCGGCCGCCAGTACCTTGAATTCTGCCCCCAGGGTGTCAAACAGTTCGTTGAGGGCAAAGGGCTTGGCGTCCGGAGTGATCTTGCCGTTTTCCAGGCGCGAGATGTCCAGCAGGTCGCTGATCAGCTCTTCGGCCGAGCGCAGCGAGCTGTCCATGTGCTGCACCAACTGCTGGGCCTCTTCGTTCATGCCCTCGGCCTGCTGCGACAAGGCGGCGGAGAACAGCCGGGCGGCGTTCAGCGGCTGCATCAAGTCATGGCTGACCGCTGCCAGGAAGCGGGTCTTGGACTGGCTCACTGCTTCGGCATGGCTCTTGGCTTCCGACAGTGCCTGATTGAGCTGCGACAGCTCTTGGGTGCGCTCTGCCACCCGTTGTTCCAGGCCTTCGTTGGCGTCGCGCAGGGCCTGCTCGGCCTCGCGGAACGGGGTGATGTCGGTGAAGCTCATGACGAAGCCGCCGCCTGGCATCGGGTTGCCGATCAGCTCGATCACCCGGCCATTGGGGAACAGCCGTTCGGAGGAGTGCGCACGGCCCTGGCGCATCCAGTGCAGGCGCCGCGCCACATGCACCTGCGCTTCGCCCGGGCCGCACAGACCGCGCTCGGCGTTGTAGCGGATGATGTCGGCAATGGGCCGGCCCACGCTGATCAGGCCGTCGGGGTAGTTGAACAGCTCCAGGTAGCGCCGGTTCCAGGCCACCAGGTGCAGGTTCTGGTCGACCACGCTGATGCCCTGGTTGATGTTCTCGATGGCGCCTTGCAGCAGGGCGCGGTTGAACTGCAGCACTTCGCTGGCTTCGTCGGCGATGCGCACCACATCTTCCAGCTGCATGTCGCGGCCTTCGATGGCGGCCTTGACCACGGCGCGGGTCGACGAGGTGCCCAGTACCCCGGCCAGCAGGCGTTCAGTGTGCTCGATCCAGTCGCCGTCGGCGTTCTGGTTGGGGTTGAAGCCCTTGCCCTGGCGGTAGGCGAAGCGGATGAAACTCTGACGTGCACGCTCTTCACCCACAAAGCGCGAGGCGAGGGTCAGCAGGTCGTCGATCTGTACCGCCAGCAGCGGCTTGCTGCTGGGCCGCGCGGTTTGCTGGCCAATGAAGCGGCCGGCCTGCCAGTGCTCGGACACCCGCGTGCGCGAAAGCACCGAGACCCAGGCAAACAGGGTGAAGTTGCCCGCCAGTGACAACACCACGCCCTGGGTCAGCGGGCTGATAGGCAGGCCCAGCGGGTTGCCGTGCAGCCACGCCAGCCCCGGGAACAGTTGCAGTGACCAGCCAAGGCTGTGCGCGGTGATCGGCAGCACCAGGGTGTAGAACCACAGGAAGATACCCGCGGCAAGGCCGGCGAACACGCCGCGCCGGTTGGCCTGCTTCCAGTACAGCGCGCCAAGCATGGCCGGGGTTAGCTGGGTCACGGCGGCGAAGGCGATCTGGCCGATGGTCGCAAGGCTCGCGGTGGACCCCAGCAAGCGGTAGCTGACGTAGGCCAGCAACAGGATCACCACGATGGTTACCCGGCGCACCGAGAGCATCCAGTGGCGGAACGCCTCGAACGGCCGCTCGGCGTTGTTGCGGCGCAGCAGCCAGGGCAGCAGCATGTCGTTGGACACCATGGTCGACAGCGCCACGGCTTCGACGATGACCATGCCGGTGGCCGCCGAAGCGCCGCCAATGAACGCCAACAGGGCAAGGCTCGGGTGTGCCTCGGCCAGCGGCAGGCTGATGACGAACGAGTCGGAAATCACCGTGCCCGGCAGCAACATCTGCCCGGCCAGGGCAATCGGCACCACGAACAGCGCGGCCAGTGCCAGGTACATCGGGAACACCCAGCGCGCCAGGCGCATGTCCTGGGGTTCGATGTTCTCTACCACGGTGACATGGAACTGCCGCGGCAGGCAGATGATCGCCATCATCGCCACGGCGGTTTGCACCACCATTGATGGCCAGTTGATGGTCTCCTGCCAATAGTCCTGCAAGTGGATCGACTGGCGAGCCTGGCTGAACAGGTCGTCGAAGCCGTCATACAGGTTGAAGACGATAAAGATGCCCACCGCGAGGAAGGCCAGTAGCTTGATCAGCGATTCGAAGGCAATTGCCAGCACCATGCCGCGGTGGTGTTCGGTCACATCCAGGCTGCGTGTACCGAACACAATGGCGAACAGCGCCAGCACCAGCGACACCACCAGTGCGGTGTCCTGCACGCGGGTGCCGGTGGCATCGGCGTTGGCGCCGATCAGCAGGTTCACGCCCAGCACGATGCCTTTGAGCTGCAAGGCGATGTACGGCAGCACACCGACCAGGCAAATCAGCGCCACCACGACCGCCAGCGTCTGCGACTTGCCGTAGCGGGCGGCGATGAAGTCGGCGATCGAGGTGATGTTCTGCTGCTTGCTGATCAGCACCATCTTTTGCAGCACCCAGGGCGCGAAGATCAGCAGCAGCACCGGGCCCAGATAGATCGGCAGGAACGCCCAGAGCTGTTCGGCGGCCTGGCCGACCGCACCGAAGAAGGTCCAGCTGGTGCAATACACGGCCAGCGACAGGCTGTACACCCAGGCACGCAGTTTCGGCGGCAACGGCGTGCTGCGGCGGTCGCCATAGAAGGCGATGGCGAACATGACGGCCATATAGGCCAGGGCGACCACGGCGATCAGCCCGCTGGACAACGACATGAAGACTCCGAAGCAAAAAAGATAACGCGGTCCCGATCAATCAGTCTGGCACGCAGGTGCCGCTTCGTCAGCGCAGACGATGGTTGTAGGCGTGAGCTTGCTTGCGATTGACCTGAAACAACACATCAATCTTTTCGGGTACCCAACCCGTAAAACACCCCCGCCAGTATCACCGACAATATCAACAGGTAGAAGATCGCCCCCGGCCACAGGTGTACCAGGGCGAACCCCACCATCACCGGCCCCAGTGCCGCCCCCAGGTTGGACAGGTTCTGTGCGCCGTAATACACCCCGCGCAAGTGCTCCGGCGCAATCAGGTCGATGAACATGTACTCGGCGGGGATCACGATGATTTCGCCCAGGGTGAACACCAGCATCGCCAGGCACCAGGCCAGCACCGAACCTGCCGATGCAAAGCCCAGCAGCCCGGCGATGAACAGGGCCATGCCGGCCAGCAACCAGGGCATCAGACGCTGGCGGCTGATACGCCGGCCAATCAGGTACTGCAGGGCAATCACCGTTATTGCGTTGGTGGTCACCAGATAGCCGACCAGGCGCGCCGCCTCGGTCGGGCTGCTGGTGACGACCAGGTACTGCGAGAGGTAGGCCGTGAACTGGCCAAACACCACCGCACTCAACACCCCGCCCAACGTGAAACACACCAGCCGGCGGTCACGCGCCAGCCCCAGCGCCACTTGGCCGAAACCGGCCGCAGGCTTGTCGGCACTTGCCAGCAGGCTGCGGTCGCCCAGGCACCAATAGGCCAGGCACATGGCCAGGCCAAGCAGGGCAGAGGCGATGAATGGCATGTGGTCGTTCAGTTCCAGCATGGCCACACCCAGTAAAGGGCCGGCGGCGTAACCAACGTTGCTCAGGGTGTACTTGATGGCGAACACCTCGGCCCGTTGCTCTACCGGCAGCAGGGCGCAGAAGCCGGCCTTGGCGGCGATGTCGACCACCGCAAGGGCCAGGTTGATCAGAACCAGGCACAGGAAAAACAACAGCGCCGAACGGCTGGCGACCGCACCGACGAAGGCCAGGGCGAACGACAGGGTGCTCGCGCTGACCAGGGTGTGGTTGCGCAAGGTGTCGACCAAGTGGCCGCCATACAGGCTCAGCAGCGAGGCGATGATCAGCGCGCCACCGATCAGCAAGCCGATCTGGCTGATCGGCAGCTGGAAGTTGTCGGCCAGGTACACCACCAGGTAGGGCAGGGTGAGGGCACGGGCGACGGTGAGGGTGAAGGTGGTCAACAGCAACAGGCGTACGGTGTGCGGGTAGCGTTTGATGGCGGCGAGCATTGCCACGTCCTTGTTGTTCTGGTTTCCCGGCCACAAGCATAAGCCAGGCACTGTGTCTGGCGACAGGCGGAGGATTGACAGCACGCCACCCGCGGGGAATACTCTCGCAAAATTCATATATATGTTTAGATAACAAGACGAGAGCGAGACCCATGCACCCATTGACCGGTGATGCTCGACTGCCCCGCTACCAACAATTGCGCGACCACATGGTCGAGCAGATTGCCAATAACCGCTGGCGCCCGGGCGAGGCGATCCCGACCGAAGCGGCCCTGGCCACCGAATTCGAGATGTCGGTCGGCACCGTGCGCAAGGCCGTCGATGTGCTGGTCGCCGAAGGCGTGCTGGAACGTCAGCAGGGACGCGGCACCTTCATCCGCCGCCCGCAGTTCCAGTCTTCGCTGTTCCGCTTCTTCCGTTTCGAGGCTGCCAATGGCGAGCGTGTGGTGCCAGAAAGCCGCATCCTGTCCATCGAGCCGCTCGCAGCGCCATCGGCGGTGGCCGAGGCCTTGGGCCTGGCGGTGGGCGCCGAAGTGATCCGTATCATTCGTACCCGTCTGCTGGGTGCCCAGCCCGTCCTGGCCGAAGAAATCTGGCTGCCGCGCCAGACCTTCCAGCCATTGCTGGACGTGGAGCTGAACAGCAAGGGGCCGCTGCTGTACCCGATCTATGAAGCTCTGTGCGGCCAGGTGGTCGCCTACGCCGAAGAGACCCTGACCGCCGAAGCGGTCGACGCAGTGCATGGCCGCTTGCTGCAACTGCCGGCCGACAGCCCGGTGGTGGTGATCGAGCGTCTGGCCCGTGACTACGCCGGCAAGCCCCTGGAATGGCGCCGCTCGCGCGGCCATGCGCAGCACTTCCGCTACCGCATCGATATCCGCTAAGCCGGCCGCTTCACCCGTTTTACCTGTCTGCGCCGCGTTGCCACGGCGCAGTGGCTTCGCCTGCCCGTAACACACACACGACCAAGAAGGATAACAATCATGTTCAGCTGGTATCGCCAGATCACCTCACGGGAACGCAAGACGTTCTGGGCCTGCTTCGGCGGTTGGTCGCTCGATGCGCTGGAAGTGCAGATGTTCGGCCTGGCCATCCCCGCGCTGATCGCTGCCTTCTCCCTGACCAAGGGCGATGCCGGCCTGATCAGCGGCCTGACCCTGGTGACCTCGGCGATCGGCGGCTGGCTGGGTGGCACCTTGTCCGACCGCTACGGCCGCGTGCGTACCTTGCAATGGATGATTCTCTGGTTCTCCTTCTTCACCTTCCTTTCGGCGTTCGTCACCGGCTTCTACCCGCTGCTGTTCGTCAAGGCCATGCAAGGCTTCGGCATTGGCGGTGAATGGGCGGCTGGCGCGGTGCTGATGGCCGAAACCATCAACCCGAAATACCGTGGCAAGGTCATGGGCACGGTGCAAAGCGCCTGGGCCGTGGGTTGGGGCCTGGCGGTGGCGCTGTTCACGCTGATCTACTCGCTGGTGCCGCAGGAATTCGCCTGGCGGGTGATGTTCTTCGTCGGCCTTTTGCCAGCGCTGCTGATCATCTGGGTACGCCGCAACGTGCCAGAGCCGGACAGCTTCCAGCGCCTGCAAAAAGAAAAGGCCATCCCCGCCAGCTTCCTGCAATCGATGGCTGGCATCTTCCGCCCGGAACTGCTGCGCGTGACCCTGCTCGGCGGTTTGCTCGGCCTCGGTGCCCACGGTGGCTACCACGCAGTCATGACCTGGCTGCCGACCTTCCTCAAGACCGAACGCAACCTCTCGGTGCTGAACTCGGGCGGCTATCTGGCGGTGATCATCCTGGCGTTCTGGTGCGGTTGCGTGGTCAGCGGCCTGTTGATCGACCGCATCGGTCGGCGCAAGAACATTCTGCTGTTCGCCCTGTGCTGTGTGCTGACCGTACAGGCTTATGTGTTCTTCCCGCTGACCAACACGCAAATGCTGTTCCTCGGCTTCCCCTTGGGCTTTTTCGCCGCCGGCATCCCGGCCAGCCTGGGCGCGTTCTTCAACGAACTGTACCCGGCCGATGTGCGCGGTGCCGGGGTGGGCTTCTGCTACAACTTCGGCCGTGTGTTATCAGCGGTGTTTCCGTTCCTGGTCGGCCACATGAGTGAGTCGATGTCGCTGGGCAGTGCCATCGGCATCGACGCCGGCATTGCCTATGGCGTGGCGATGATCGCCGCCCTCTGCCTGCCGGAAACCCGTGGTCGCAACCTTGAATCTGCACCTGCGCCGGAAATGGCTGGCGCTGCCACCAAGTAACTTCACCTTGTTTGTATGAGAACCATGCCCGACGCTCCTGCTTTGCACCTGACCGCCATCGACACCCACGCCCACGTATTCAGCCGCGGGCTGAACCTGGCCAGCGAGCGGCGTTACGCGCCCAGCTACGATGCGCCGCTGGGCGACTACCTGGGCCAACTGCTGGCCCATGGTTTCAGCCATGGCGTGCTGGTTCAGCCCAGTTTCCTGGGCACCGACAACCGCTACCTGCTCAGCGCCCTGCAAACGGTGCCGGGGCAGTTGCGCGGGGTGGTGATGCTGGAGCAGGACGTCGAGCGTGAGAGGCTGGATGAGATGGCCCGGCTAGGCGTGAAGGGCGTGCGGCTGAACCTCATGGGCCAGGCGTTGCCCGACCTCACCGGTGCCCAGTGGCGGCCCTTGCTTGAACGCATTGGCGAGCAGGGCTGGCACCTGGAGCTGCATCGCCACGTGGCGGACATTCCGGCACTGGTGCGGGCGCTTGAGCCTTATGGGCTGGACATCGTGGTCGATCATTTCGGCCGGCCTGATGCCCGCCGTGGCCTGGGCCAACCGGGTTTTGCCGAGTTACTGACCCTGGGTGGGCGGGGCAAGGTATGGGTGAAGGTATCGGGTATTTATCGGTTGGAAGGCTCGCCGGAACAGAACCTCGCCTTCGCCCGGCAGGCGCTGTGTGCGCTGGAAGCGCATTACGGCGCCGAGCGGCTGATGTGGGGCAGTGACTGGCCACATACCCAGCATGAGTCGGCGGTGGGTTTCAGTACGGCTTTGGAACAGTTTGAGGCCTTGGGGTGTTCGGCGGAGTTGCGTCGGGCGCTGTTGGTGGATACAGCGCGAGCGTTGTTCGGCTTCGAATGATGGGCTGTTTCTGAGGCGACCTGGTCATTGTGGGCGTGAAGGTGCTTGCCAGTGCACGCATTTCCCATGCAGATTTGTGGCCTGACGCGCCCGGCGCGCCTCCAATTGAAAAGCCCTCAGGACCAAGGACGATGAGTCACTCCTCGCAATTCACCTTGCTCGGCAAGCGGCGCTTCCTGCCGTTTTTCATCACTCAGTCACTGGGTGCATTCAACGACAACCTGTTCAAGCAGTCGCTGATCCTGGCGATCCTGTTCAAGCTCAGCCTGGGCGACGGTGACCGTTCGATCTGGGTCAACCTGTGCGCCTTGCTGTTCATCCTGCCGTTCTTCCTGTTCTCGGCACTGGGTGGGCAGTTTGGTGAGAAATTCGCCAAGGACGCGTTGATCCGTGCGATCAAGCTGGCCGAGATCGTGATCATGGCGATCGGTGCGCTGGGCTTTATCACCAACCACCTGACGCTGATGCTGGTGGCCCTGTTTGGCATGGGCACTCACTCGGCGCTGTTCGGCCCGGTGAAGTACTCGATTCTGCCGCAGGCCCTGCGCGAAGAAGAGTTGGTCGGCGGCAACGGGCTGGTGGAAACCGGCACCTTTCTGGCCATTCTCGCCGGCACTATCGGCGCCGGGGTGATGATGTCGGCCGACAGCTACGCCACGGTGGTGGCGGGTGGCGTGGTCGGCACCGCAGTGCTCGGTTACCTGGCCAGCCGCTGGATCCCGCGGGCCGCTGCCGCTTCGCCGAGCATGCCGCTGGACTGGAACATCTTCAAGCAGTCGTGGGCGATCCTGCGCATGGGCCTGGGCCAGCCGCCGGCCGTGTCGCGCTCGATCGTCGGCAACTCGTGGTTCTGGTTCGTCGGGGCCATCTACCTTACGCAGATTCCGGCCTACGCCAAGGACTGGCTGCACGGTGACGGCACGGTGGTCACCCTGGTGCTGACACTGTTCTCGGTGGGCATTGCCCTGGGCTCGCTGCTGTGTGAGCGGCTGAGCGGGCGCAAAGTGGAAATCGGCCTGGTGCCGTTCGGCTCGTTCGGCCTGACCCTGTTCGGCCTGCTGTGGTGGTGGCATTCCGGCGATGTGCCTGCTGCAGCGGTCCCGCACGACTGGCTGACGCTGCTGGGCATGGGGCAGGCCTGGTGGATCCTGCTGTCGATCGTTGGCCTGGGCGTGTTCGGCGGCTTCTACATCGTGCCGCTGTATGCCTTGATCCAGGCCCGCACGGCCGAGGATCAGCGCGCGCGGGTGATCGCGGCCAACAACATCCTCAATGCATTGTTCATGGTGGTGTCGGCGGTGCTCACCATCATCCTGCTGGGGCTGGCGGGCTTCACCATCCCGCAGCTGTTCCTGGTGGTGTCGCTGCTCAACATCGCGGTCAACGCCTATATCTTCAGGATCGTGCCCGAGTTCACCATGCGTTTCCTGATCTGGCTGCTCAGCCATTCGATGTACCGCGTGCAGCATCGCGACCTGGAGCGCATCCCCGATGAAGGTGCGGCGCTGCTGGTGTGCAACCACGTGTCGTTCGTCGATGCGCTGCTGCTGGGCGGGGCGATCCGCCGGCCGATCCGCTTTGTCATGTACTACAAGATCTACAACCTGCCGGTGCTCAACTTCGTGTTCCGCACCGCTGGCGCCATCCCGATCGCCGGGCGTAACGAAGACCTGGCCACCTATGAGCGGGCCTTCGCGCGCATTGCCGAGTACCTGGCCGACGGCGAGCTGGTGTGCATCTTCCCGGAAGGCAAGCTGACCGGCGATGGTGAGATCGATGTGTTCAAGGGCGGCGTGAACCGCATTTTGGAAGAAACGCCGGTGCCGGTGATTCCGCTGGCCTTGCAGGGGCTGTGGGGCAGCTTCTTCAGCCGCGACCCGGCCAAGGGCTTTTTCAAGCGCCTCTGGTCGCGGGTGACCATCGTGGCCGGCGCCGCCATCCCGGTGGAGGCAGCGCGGCCAGAAACCTTGCGCGAGCAGGTCAGCCGCTTGCGCGGCAACCTGCGTTAGGGGGGAGGGTTAGCTGGCGCTGACTTTGAGGCCGACCAGGCCGCAGACGATCAGCGCCACGCTGACCAGCCGTACCAGGGCCATGGATTCGCCGAACAGGATGATGCCGGCGATCACCGTGCCGACGGCACCCACGCCGGTCCAGATGGCATAGGCGGTGCCAAGCGGCAGCTCTTTCATGGCCAGGCCCAGCAGGCCCAGGCTGATGACCATGGCGCCAACAGTAAGCACGGTGGGAATCGGCTTGCTGAAGCCGTCGGTGTACTTCAGGCCGACGGCCCAGCCGACCTCGAACAGGCCGGCGAAGAACAGGATGATCCAGGACATAGGTGTGTCTCCATCGTTTGAATGATGGGGCCGTCCCCGGAATGGTCACGCGGTGCGTCGTGAGGTCGTCCTCACCGTGACGCCATGGTGCCCAACCGTTCCCCGCCAGGCAAGTTCCAGTTAAGCGTAAGCGCTAGCCGATCAGAATCGGTACACGCCCACTTTATGGATATGCACAACAAAGTGGCTACCGGCACCTTTGGCGGCCTTGCACTGGCTGTTGTTCGCTGTCCACACCCGACCACCCTTGGTTGACACTGTTATAGCCGCTTCAGGTGTAGAGCGCGGTACCAGAACTTCCCCGTCCTGCCTACGGATTCGCCAAGGGCGGCTCGATCCGGAGTAAAGTCCCAACCGGCCATCATCGTTCAGACTCAGGACGCGATCAGACTTGCTCCCGCCGTTGGTAAACTCTTTGATGATATAGATGTCGCCATCATCCTCTTGATAGCAACCGAACCATAATGTCACCGGCAGCACCTGCGCATCCATGATGCGTAACCAGCCACTGTCGTCGATGCGTATGGGGCGTCTTTTTCCATCCTCTTCCAGGCAAATATCGCCAGTGAAAGTTTTCGAGGTGTCTAGCCTGGAGTCATCCATTGTCATCTCTATCATTCAGTCATGTGATTTAAACGGCAGGCAACGGCGCCCGCCACCGCACACCGAACGTATCTACATGGCAGAACGATACGCAGACAGAAGCTTTTCCTGGAATGCTCAAGTTGTCGGAAGGTCAGGCAACCTCCGTATGCCGAAAGGCGGGTGCGGGCAGAAACATGTCATTCAGGCCAGCACCGGCATTTCAAGACACATCAGACGCCTTGCGGAATCTCCTCCCCACCCAGCGCCTCGAACAGCACCGGCAGGAACTCGGCAAAGGTCATCATCATCAGCTGGAAGCTGGCATCGAACTGCTGCGCTGCCTCATCACCACCATCCTGCTCGGCCTGCTCCTGCAGCAGCTCTTCGAACTTCAGGCGCTTGATCACCATCTTGTCGTCCAGGATGAACGACAGCTTGTCCTGCCAGGCCAAGGCCAGCTGGGTCACCACTTTGCCGGTGCTCAGGTGCAGCTGGATTTCCTCGCCGGTCAGGTCCTGGCGTTTGCAGCGCACGATACCGCCGTCTTCGGCGGTGTCGCGCAGTTCGCACTCGTCCAGCACATAGAAGCCTTCGGCGGCCTGCTGCGACTTGACCCAGTCGGTCATGGTGGCAACCGGTGCAATTTTTACGGTGGCCGGGCGTACCGGCAGCGAGCCCATCACTTCACGCAGGGTCGACAGCAGGTCTTCGGCACGTTTGGCGCTGGCCGAGTTCACCAGGATCACGCCCTGGCGCGGGGCGATGGCAGCGAAGATCATCGAACGGCGGATGAACGCGCGCGGCAGGAAGGCCTGGATGATCTCGTCCTTGATCTGGTCGCGCTCCTTTTTATAGACCTTGCGCATCTGCTCGGTCTCGATCTCTTCGACCTTTTCCTTGACCGCGTCGTTGACCACGCTGCTCGGCAGGATGCGTTCTTCCTTGCGCGCGGCAATCAGCAGGTACTCGCCGCTGACATGCACCAGGGGAGCGTCTTCGCCTTTGCCGAACGGCGCGACGAAACCATAGGTGGTCAGCTCCTGGCTGGCGCAGGGGCGGGCCGGCTTGCTGGCCAGGGCGGCTTCCAGCGCTTCAGGCTCGAACGGGACTTCCTGGGTCAGGCGGTAGGTCAGCAGGTTCTTGAACCACATGAGGGGCAACTCTCCTTAATGCATAAGGCGGGCATTATTCTCCGTGTGGTGATCTGAGGCCAGCCCTGTCACAGGGCCAGCAGCCGCTTCTGCCTCAAAGAAACACCCGGCAACGCTAGGTCTTTGAAAGGCATGAAGTTTTTTTTGAAGAAAGTTTAAAAAGTGCTTGCCAGGGAGCAGGGCCGTCCGTAGAATGCGCGCCACACCGAGACGAAGGGTGATTAGCTCAGCCGGGAGAGCATCTGCCTTACAAGCAGAGGGTCGGCGGTTCGATCCCGTCATCACCCACCACTCGATGTATAGCGCAGCGGTAGTTCAGTCGGTTAGAATACCGGCCTGTCACGCCGGGGGTCGCGGGTTCGAGTCCCGTCCGCTGCGCCATATTCCACTTCCAGGGCCCACTGAACACCCGGAAGTAACAGAGAAAGCGACCTTAAGGTCGCTTTTTTTGTGCCTGGAATTTGATGTTTGATCAAAGTTTAAAAAAACTGCGATAAGTGCTTGCCAGAGCTGCAAGTCGCCCGTAGAATGCGCGCCACACCGAGAGACATGGGTGATTAGCTCAGCCGGGAGAGCATCTGCCTTACAAGCAGAGGGTCGGCGGTTCGATCCCGTCATCACCCACCACTCGATGTATAGCGCAGCGGTAGTTCAGTCGGTTAGAATACCGGCCTGTCACGCCGGGGGTCGCGGGTTCGAGTCCCGTCCGCTGCGCCATATTCCACTTCCAGGGCCCACTGAACACCCGGAAGTAACAAAGAAAGCGACCTTAGGGTCGCTTTTTTTGTGTCTGAATTTCAGGTGTCAGTGTTCTTCCTCCCGCAGCGTCAGCACCTCAAACCCTTCTTCAGTCACCGCTACCGTATGCTCCCACTGCGCTGACAGGCTGTGGTCACGCGTAATTACCGTCCAGCCATCCTTTAGCGCCCGGGTGCCACGTCCACCCTGATTGATCATCGGCTCGATGGTAAACACCATTCCCGGCTTGAGCTGCATGCCCATGCCACGCTGTCCGATGTGCAGCACTTCCGGCGCTTCATGCATCTGCTGGCCAATACCGTGCCCGCAATATTCGCGCACCACGCTGTAGCCCGCGGCCTCGGCATGGGCCTGGATGGCATGGCCGATATCGCCCAGCGTGGCTCCGGGGCGCACCTGTTCGATGCCTTTCCACAGCGCATCGTAGGTAGTGTCGACCAGGCGCCGGGCTTCATCGCTGATTTTCCCGATGCAGTACATCTTCGACGAGTCGGCGATGTAGCCGCCTTGCTCCAGGGTGATGTCGACGTTGACGATCGAGCCTTCCTTCAACACTTCATCGACCTTGGGTATGCCGTGGCACACCACGTGGTCCACCGAGGTATTCAGCGAATAGGGGAAGCCGTACTGGCCTTTGCTCGCAGGCCGGGCCTTGAGTGTGTCGACGATGAACGCCTCGGCGCGGTCGTTGATTTGCATCGTCGTGATGCCGGGGCGGATGAAGCTGTCGAGTTCGGCGAACACCTGGGCCAGCAATTGGCCGGCGCGGCGCATCAGGTCGAGTTGGGCGGGGGTCTTGAGGATCACTTGGGACATGGGGGGGAGGGCGGTTGCTCATGCTGGAATGTGCCCCAGCATAGCGCCAGGGGACCTCGGGTTGCCACCGTGTGGTGCGAAACCTGTGGCGGCTTCTTCGCGGGCACGCCCGCTCCCACAGGTGCGGCACCGCCCTCAGGCTTTGCGATATCCCTGTGGGGCGGGCGTGCCCGCGAAAGGGCCGGTACATCTGGCCCATTAATTGCTGACTTACTCCTCATCCAGGGCCATCAACGTCGACAGCCCACAAAACCTCACGACAAAGGCGCCGTGTTGCCCCTCGCTTGCATCAGCAAGCCGGGGCAGCCGGCGCCTTTTTGCGTTCCCTACAGGAGCCCGCCCATGGCCAACACCGCAGTACGCAGCGTTTGCCCCTATTGTGGCGTCGGCTGCGGCATCGTCATGAGCGTTGCCGACGGCAAGGTCAGCAAGGTCAGCGGCGACAAGCAACACCCCGGCAACTTCGGCCGTCTGTGCACCAAGGGTCTCACTGCGCACCTGCCGCTGACCGCCGCCGGGCGCATGGAAGACGCCTATGTACGGCAGCAGCGAAACCAGCAGCCGGCGCGCACCGGTATCGATCAGGCCATCGCCGAAACAGCCGCACGCCTGCGTGGCATCGTCGACCAGCACGGCCCCGATGCCGTCGCGCTGTATGTGTCCGGGCAGATGTCGCTGGAAGCCCAGTACCTGGCCAACAAACTGGCCAAGGGCTTTATCCGCACCCGCCACATCGAGTCCAACTCGCGCTTGTGCATGGCCAGCGCCGGCAGTGGCTACAAGCTGTCGCTTGGCGCCGATGGCCCACCCGGCAGTTACCAGGATTTCGAGCACGCCGACGTATTCCTGGTGATTGGCGCCAACATGGCCGACTGCCACCCGATCCTGTTCCTGCGTTTGCTCGACCGGATCAAGGCCGGTGCGAAGCTGATTGTGGTCGACCCACGGCGCAGCGCCACCGCCGACAAGGCCGACCTGTTCCTGCAGGTACGCCCCGGCAGCGATATGGCCTTGCTCAACGGCCTGTTGCATCTGCTACACCGTAACGGCCACACCAACCCTGGCTTCATCGCCCGCTTCACCGAAGGTTGGGACGAACTGCCAGCCTTCCTCGATGACTACAGCCCTGAGCGGGTGGCCGCCATCACCGGGTTGGCCGAGGCCGACATCATCAAGGCCGCCGAATGGATCGGCGGTGCCAGCAACTGGATGAGCTGCTGGACCATGGGCCTGAACCAGAGCATCCACGGCACCTGGCACACCAATGCGATCTGCAACCTGCACCTGGCCACCGGCGCCATCTGCCGCCCCGGCAGCGGGCCGTTCTCGCTGACCGGTCAGCCCAACGCCATGGGCGGCCGTGAGATGGGCTACATGGGGCACGGCTTGCCAGGCCAGCGCTCGGCGCTGGTGGAAGCCGACCGTGCCTTTGTCGAACAGCAATGGCAACTGGCACCTGGCAGCCTGCGCCGCGAAGGCGGCGAGGGCACGGTGGCGCTGTTCGAACAGATGAAAGCCGGTGAAGTGAAGGCTTGCTGGATCATCTGCAGCAACCCCGTGGCCAGTGTCGCCAACCGCCAGCAAGTGATCGACGGCCTGCATCAGGCCGAGCTGGTGATTACTCAGGACGCTTTCCTCGACACCGAAACCAATCGCTACGCCGACATTCTGCTACCGGCCGCGCTGTGGGCCGAAGGCGAGGGTGTGATGATCAACAGCGAGCGCAACCTTACCCTGATGCCGCGCGCCGTCGAGCCGCCAGGGCAGAGCTTGCCGGACTGGCAGATCATTGCCCGTGTGGCTTGCGCCATGGGTTATGCCGACGCCTTCGATTACGCCGATGCCGAAGCGGTGTACGAGGAAATCCGTCGCTTCCATAACCCTGCCACCGGGTACGATCTGCGCGGCATCGGTTATGCCGAACTGCGTGGGCAACCTCGCCAGTGGCCTTGCGCGCCTGGCCGTGACAGCGACCGCAGCCCGTTGCGCTACCTGAATGACGGCAGCAGCCAGGTGCTGCTGCACGATGCCCAGGGCCAGCGCCCGGCGTTGGCCTTCCCGACCGCCAGTGGCAAAGCCCGTTTCTTCGCCCGGCCTTGGTTGCCGGCACCGGAGTTGCCGAATGACGACTACCCCATGGTGCTGAATACCGGCCGTGTGCAGCACCAGTGGCACACCCTGACCAAGACCGGCAAGGTGCCGGCATTGAGCAAGCTGGAGCCCGGCCCTTTCGTCGAAATTCACCCCGAAGATGCCGCCAGGCTGGGCGTTACCGAGAAAGACCAGGTGGCCATTCGTTCGCGCCGTGGCCAGGCCGTGCTACCCGCACGCATCAGCGACCGGGTCATGCCAGGCAACTGCTTCGCACCGTTCCACTGGAACGATGTGGTCGGTGAGCAACTGGCAATCAATGCCGTCACCTGCGATGCGGTTGACCCGCTGTCGCTGCAACCCGCGTTCAAACACTGCGCCGTGGCCCTGGAGCGGGTCGCAGGCGAACGCATCGATACCCTTGAACTGAACACTGCCATTGCGGAGTCAGCCCGAATGCCAACTGCCACCCTGTCTCGTCTGCTTGGCCTGGACACCCTGCCAGCCCCGGTGTTGGCAGAAGAAGAGCGCCATTACCTGCAAGGCTTTCTGCTGGGCCTGGACCAAAGCCGTGCCGAAGGCGTACCCAGCCTGCCGGCCAATGCACCGCTGGCCGCCAGCCGTCGGTTGTTCGTCGACGGCTTGCTGGCCGGTCTGTTTGCCCAGCCTGCGGCATTGCCCGCTACGGCGTTGCCGGCGCCACGGCATCAAGTGCTGTGGGCCTCGCAGACCGGTAACGGCGAACTGTTGGCCGAGCGCTGTGCCCAACGCTTGCGCGGTGCCGGTCTGGAGGTGCAGCTCAGTTGCATGGAGGCCGTCAGCCCGCGCCAGCTACAAGGCGCCGCCAGCGTGCTGCTGATCGCCAGCACCTTTGGCGATGGCGACGCGCCAGACAGCGCCAGGGCATTCTGGCAGGCATTGCAGGGCGAAGAGGGCACCCTCTGCGCCGAGCTCCCCTATGCCGTGCTGGCCTTGGGTGACTCAAGTTACGACCAGTTCTGCGGTTTTGGCCGCAAACTCGACCAGCGCCTGGCTGAGCTGGGTGGGCGGCGCTTGTTGCAGCGGGTGGACTGCGAGCCCGACTTTGACGAAGCGTTCTGCGGCTGGCTCGAAGCGCTGCTGCCCTCGCTGGGCACTGCTGCCACACCACAACCGGTCAATGAGCCTGCGCCGGTCACGATCTATGGCAAGCAGCAACCCTGGGCCGCCGCCTTGGTGGAAAACCGCCTGCTCAATGGGCCCGGTGCAAGCAAGGAAACCCGGCAACTGGTGTTCGACCTGAGCGGCAGCGGCTTCAGCTATGCAGCTGGTGATGCCCTGGGCGTATGGCCGCGCAATTGCCCGACGCTGGTCGATGAACTGCTGGCGCTGACGCAGCTCGATGGCAAGGCCATGGTCGAGTTGAAAGGCCAGCCTGCCATGCCACTGGCCGAAGCCCTGCAAGCGCATCTGGAGATTGCCAAGGTGACCCCGCAACAACTGCAGGCCTTTGCCGGCAGTGCCCCGGACCTGCAGCGCCTGTTACAGCCCGAGTGCAAAGCCGAGCTGCAGGACTGGCTGTGGGGCCGACAGCTGGTCGATGTGCTGCGTGCTTTCCCTCAAAAAATGCCGCTGGCCAGTTGGCTCGACCTGCTCAAACCGTTGCAGCCACGGCTTTACTCGATCAGCTCCAGCCCATTGGCGCATCCGGATCAGGTGCATCTGACCGTTTCCACCGTGCGCTATGGCGAGCGTAAAGGCGTGTGTTCCAGCTTTCTGGCCGACCGTGCCCAGGCGCTGAAAGTGGCCATCTTCCCACAGGTGTCGAAGCACTTCCGGCTGCCCGAGGATGACAGCGTGCCGGTGATCATGGTTGGCCCTGGGACTGGCATTGCACCGTTTCGTGCGTTTCTGGAAGAGCGAGAAGTGCGGGGCGCGAAAGGGGGCAACTGGCTGTTCTTTGGTGAGCAGTATGCGGCGACCGATTTCTATTATCAGGAGCAGTTGCAGGCTTGGCAGGCAAGCGGCCATCTGCGGCTGGATACCGCGTTTTCCCGTGACCAGGCCGAGAAAATCTATGTGCAGCAGCGCATGCTCGAACAGGGCGCGCAGCTGTGGCAATGGTTGGAGGCGGGGGCGTACTTCTACGTGTGTGGTGATGCCCAGCGCATGGCCAAGGATGTAGATGCGGCGTTGCGTGAAATCATTGCCGAGCATGGTGGCGTGGATGCGGATACCTACATGGAGGTCTTGAGCAAGGCTAAGCGGTATCGGCGGGATGTTTACTGAAGTGCTCCAGGATGGGGAGCGTTGCACCTTGAATGTGCATTGCCTGTGGCGGCCGCTTCGCGAGTAAACCCACCCCACAGGTAAGGTGCAAGTCTGCAGACCTGTGGAGATCCCTGTGGCAGCAGGCTTGCCCGCGAAGAGGCCGGTACAGGTAACGCAATTGGCACACTCCCTGCTTTACCCAAGCTACAACAAAGCCCACTGATCAACGGCGATCAACCCGGGCCACCTACCGTGATGAATACAGGCAAAGGCGCCTGGAGCTTCGGCTCCAGGCGCTTTTTTTTTGATCGAGGATCGGCTTATGAAGGCAACAGCGAGCAGCGGGCAACGAGAGCGACTGGTCATCGTCGGCAATGGCATGGTCGGCCACCATTGCGTCGAGCAACTGGTCAGCCGCGGCGCCCACGAGCGCTTCGAACTGCATGTGTTCGGCGAAGAGCGCCAACGCGCCTACGACCGCGTACACCTGTCCGAATACTTCGGCGGCAGCTGTGCCGAAACCCTGGCCCTGTGCGAGCCCGATTTCTACACCGCCAACGGCGTGCACCTGCACCTTGGCGAATGCGTGCTGGAAATCGACCGCGAGCGCTGCGAAGTGGTTACCGCCGAAGGCCGGTACAGCTACGACCAACTGGTGCTGGCCACCGGTTCGTACCCCTTCGTACCGCCGATCGAAGGCTCCAGCGGCAACGCCCGCCTGGTCTACCGCACCCTCGACGACCTCGATGGCATCCGGGCCGCCGCCGCCAGTGCCCGTCGTGGCGTGGTGGTTGGTGGTGGCCTGCTTGGCCTGGAGGCCGCCAACGCGCTCAAATCGTTGGGCCTGGAAGCCCACGTGGTTGAGTTCGCCCCACGCTTGATGCCGGTGCAACTGGACGGCGAGGGCGGTGCCGCGCTCAAGGCACAGATCGAAGCGCTGGGCGTGGGCGTGCACCTGTCCCGCGCCACCCAGTCGATCAGCGACGGTGAAGCCTATCGCTACCGCATGAACTTCGAGGGTGGCGAGCACCTGGAAACCGACCTGATCGTGTTCTCTGCCGGTATTCGTCCGCAGGATGCCCTGGCCCGCGCCAGCGGGCTGGACATCGCCGCGCGTGGCGGGGTAGTGATCGACAACCACTGCCGCAGCAGTGACCCGCGTATCTTTGCCATCGGCGAGTGCGCATCGTGGAACGGCAGCGTGTTCGGCCTGGTCGCCCCGGGCTACAGCATGGCGCGCAACCTGGCCGCGTTGCTGACGGGGGAGGCGGCGGTCGCGTTCACCGGTGCCGACATGTCGACCAAGCTCAAGTTGCTGGGCGTGGATGTCGGCTCGATCGGCGATGCCCACGGCGCCACGCCAGGGGCACGCAGCTACCGCTTCATCGACGAAGCCAACAGTGCCTACCGCCGGCTGGTGGTGGATGCCAGCGGCAAGCGCGTGCTCGGCGCGGTGCTGGTGGGTGACAACAGTTACTACGACACCCTGCTGCAATATGCCCAGAACGGCATCGCCCTGCCGGCCGACCCGGCCGCGCTGATTCTGCCGCAAGGCGGTGGCGCGCCGGCCTTGGGCGCCGATGCACTGCCGGACAGCGCGACCATTTGCTCCTGCCACAACGTCAGCAAGGGGGCGGTGTGCGCCGCCATCGACAGCGGTTGCAGCGACCTTGCCGCAGTCAAGGGGTGCACCAAGGCTGCCACGGGCTGCGGGGGGTGTGCAGCCTTGCTCAAGCAGGTGTTCGAGCATGAACTGACGGCCCGTGGCGTCGCGGTGGACAAGAGCCTGTGCGAGCACTTTGCCTACACCCGGCAGGAGCTGTACGGGCTGGTGCGGGTGGAGGGCATCCGCACCTTCAGCGAACTGCTCGAACGCCATGGCAAGGGCCATGTGGGTTGCGACATCTGCAAGCCGGCAGTGGGCAACATCCTCGCGTCGTGCTGGAACCAGCCGATCATGGACCCGGCGCTGGTGCCACTGCAGGACACCAACGACACCTTCATGGCCAATATGCAGAAGAACGGCACCTACTCGGTAGTGCCACGTATCCCTGGCGGTGAAATCACCCCTGACAAGCTCATCGTCATTGGCCAGGTGGCCAAGAAGTACGACCTGTACACCAAGATCACCGGCGGCCAGCGCATCGACCTGTTCGGCGCCCAGCTGCACGAACTGCCGCTGATCTGGGGGGAGCTGATCGAGGCCGGCTTCGAAACCGGCCACGCCTATGGCAAGTCGACCCGCACGGTGAAGTCGTGCGTCGGCAGCACCTGGTGCCGCTACGGTGTGCAGGACAGTGTCGGCATGGCCCTGCGCCTGGAAGACCGCTACAAGGGGTTGCGCAGCCCGCACAAGCTCAAGTTCGCGGTATCGGGCTGCACCCGCGAATGCGCCGAGGCGCAAAGCAAGGACATCGGCGTGATCGCCACCGACAAAGGCTGGAACCTGTACGTGTGCGGCAACGGCGGCATGCGCCCACGGCATGCCGAGCTGTTCGCTACCGACCTGGACGACGAAACCCTGGTACGCCTGATCGACCGCGTGCTGATGTTCTACATCCGCACGGCCGACAAGCTGCAGCGCACTTCGGTGTGGCGCGAGAACCTGGAGGGCGGGCTGGATTACCTGAAACAGGTGGTCATCGAAGACAGCCTGGGCTTGGCTGGCGAACTGGAAGCGCAGATGCAGCATGTGGTGGACCAGTACGAATGCGAATGGGCCAACGCCCTCAACGACCCGGAAAAGCTCAAGCGCTTCCGCACCTTTGTCAACGACCAGCGCGCCGACCCGGACGTGCACTTCGTACGCGAACGCGAACAACGCCGGCCGGCTGCGCCGCTGCACCTGATCCCTACTGTCGAGGAGGCTGTCTGATGAACCTGTCCAATGTTGCTGTAAAAACCTGCGAGCACTGGCAGGCGGTGTGCCAGGCGCAAGACCTGGTGGCCGATTCCGGGGTAGTGGTATGGCTGGACGGGGCGCAGGTGGCGCTGTTCTACCTGCCGGGGCAGGCCCAGCCGCTATATGCGGTAGACAACCGTGACCCGCGTTCTGGCGCCAACATCATTGGCCGCGGGCTGGTGGGCAGTGTGCAGGGCGAACTGGTGGTGGCGGCGCCGTTGTACAAGCAGCATTTCAGCTTGCAGAGCGGGGTGTGCCTGGAGGATGCCGGGCAGCAGCTGCGGGTGTGGCCGGTGCGGTTGAAGGATGGGGCTGTGGAGTTGGCTGTAGCCTGATAATCATCTGCTGCCTGTTCGGGCCCTTTCGCGGGCGTGCCCGCGAAGAGGCCGGAACAGGCGGCTCAGATAACCAACCCCTGCGGCGTGCGCCCGGCAAACACATCTACCAGGCTGGCCACCACCATCTCGCCCATGCGCGTGCGCGTCTGCACCGTGGCGCTGGCCCGATGTGGCTGCAGCACCACATCTTCACGGCCGAACAACGCCTCGGGCGCGCGGGGCTCATCGGCAAACACATCCAGCGCCGCGCCAGCGATTTCACCGGCCTCCAGCGCTGCGATCAACGCGGGCTCATCCACCAGCTTGCCGCGCGCGATGTTGATCAGATACCCCTCGGCGCCCAACGCCTGCAGCACTTCACGATTGATTAGCGCCTCGCCCTTGTCGGCCGCCGCCGCGAGAATCAGTGCATCGCTGTCCCTGGCCAACTGCAGCAAATCTGCCTCGAACCCGTAAGGCACATCCAGCGCCTGCAGGTCGGTGTAGCGAATCGGGCAACCAAACGCCGCCGCCCGCTGCGCCACTGCGCGACCGACCCTGCCCATACCGACGATGCCCACACGCATGCCCGACACCTGCCGGGCCAGTGGCAACGGTGCCAGCGGCGTGGCACTGGTGGCCCAATGGCCGGCGCGTACGAAACGGTCACCGGTGCAGATACCCCGGCACAAGCCGATCAGCAGGCCGATGGCGAGGTCGGCGACGTCCTCGGTGAGGGCGCCGATGGTCGCCGTTACCTGGATGCCGCGATCTCGGGCATAGGCCAGGTCTATCGCGTCGGTGCCGACGCCATTGACCGCGATCACTTCGACGTTGGGCAAGCGCGCCATCAGTGCCTGGCTGATACCGGTGTGGCCACCGGTGATCACGCCGCGAATGTTGTTGGCATGCTGGCTGACATAGGCATCCTTGTCGGCCTGTTCGTAGTAACGGTGTACGGTGAACAGCTGTTCCAGGCGCTCACGGATTTGCGGGATGAGGATCGGGCTAAGTTGCAGGACTTCGGGTTTCATCGGTCACTCCATCAGGAACAAGGATCAGCCACGGCCAACGAACGGCATGTTGCTGGCCATCACGGTCATGTTCAGTACGTTGGCGTCCAGCGGTAGCGCGGCGATGTAGCGCACCGCGTCGGCTATATGGCGCACATCGAGCATCGGTTCGGCGGCGATTTCGCCATTGGCCTGGCGCACGCCACGGGACATGCGCTCGGACAGCTCGGTCAGGGCATTGCCGATGTCCACCTGGCTGCACACGATGTTGTAAGGCCGGCCATCCAGCGCGAGGGCTTTGGTCAGGCCCAGCACCGCATGCTTGCTGGCCGTGTAGGGCGCGGTGAACGGGCGCGGGGTGTGTGCCGAGATCGAGCCGTTGTTGATGATCCGCCCGCCTTGCGGCTGCTGGCGGCGCATCAGGCCGAACGCTGCGCGGGCACAGAGAAACACGCCATCCACGTTGGTGGCGATGACGTTGCGCCAGTTCTCCAGCGGCAGCTCGTCGACCGGCACGGCGGGGGCGTTGATGCCGGCGTTGTTGAAGATGACGTCGAGGCGGCCATGCACCTCCTCGATGGTGGCGAACAGTTGCGCGACGCTCTGTTCGTCACGCACGTCAGTGGCTACGGCCAGGGCTTCACCGCCCGCTGCCTGTATTTGTTCGACCACCGCTTGCAGTGGCTCTATACGGCGCCCGGCAAGGACCAGGCCGAAGCCATCTTCCAGCAGGGCGAGGGCGACGGCGCGGCCGATGCCGCTGCCTGCGCCAGTGACCAGTGCAATTTTCTTATGTTGGCTCATGTGAATACTCCTGGGGTTTCAGGCCGCGTCAGCGGCTTGCCCGGCAGGGCGGGGGCCTACGCGCATGTGCAGTTCGCCGATGCCATCGATGCCGGCATGCAGGGTGTCACCCGGGTTTAAAGGTGCTACGCCGGGCGGGCTACCGGTCATGATCAGGTCACCTGGGCGCAACGGCAGCTGGCGGGACAGTCGGCTGATGACCTCGGCCACCGGCCAGGTCTGCTGGCTAAGGTGTGCGCGTTGGCGTTCCTGGCCGTTCACCTGTAGCCACAGCGAGGCTGGCAGGGGCCAAGGGAGTTCGCTGGCAGGCGCGATAGCGGTCATGGGGGCCGAGGCCTCGAAAACCTTGGCGCTTTCCCACGGCAGGCCTTCGGCCTTGGCCTTGCGCTGATGATCACGGCGGGTCAGGTCAAGCCCGGCAGCAAACCCGAATACATGTTCCATCGCCTCCTGCGGGGCGATATCCGCCCCCCCTTTGGCAATGGCCACCACGAGCTCGATCTCGTGGCAGAACTCCTCGGTCTGTGGGGGGAACGGCAGCTCACCTTGTGCCTCGACCACGTTGCTCGCCGGCTTCATGAAGAACACAGGCTCCTGCGGTGCTGGCCCGTAGGACTCCGGCCAGGGATAGTTGCGGCCCAGGCAGAACACGCGGCCAACCGGGAAACGCGTATCGCTGCCGCGAATGGACAGGCTGATGATGGCCGGCGGGTTGAACAGGTAACTCATGGGGTGAATCCTCCGTGCTGGAGTGGCCAGCGTAGCCAGTGCCTGGCTGGCAAAGTTGGACGAAAGCGGGGAAGGATTGGACTTTTCCGTGCTCATGCCGCTGTCTTCAGCTCGATGCGATACAGCTTGCCGAGCAGCAGCGAATACGACAGGGTGCCCATCAGGGCCACGCCACCGATGAACCAGAAGGCCATGGCAAACGAGCCACTGGCATGCACGACCGCACCAATCACGATCGGTGTGACGATGCCGCCGATGTTCGCTGCCAGGCTGGTGATGCCGCCGGTCAGGCCGATCAGTTGCTTGGGTGCCACTTCTGAAACCGCAGCCCACGATGACGAGGCGATACCCTGGGCAAAGAACGCCAAGGTGAGAATGGCGATGCACAACACGTTGGAGTCGGTGAAGTTCACCAGCACGATCGACATGCCCAGCATCGAGCCCACCACCAGCGGTAGCTTGCGTGCGAACGACAGCGAGTAACCCTTGCGGATAAGCAAGTCAGAGACGATGCCTGCCAGCAGGATGCCGACGGTGGCGCCAATGAACGGCATCACGGCAAAGATACCGACCTTGATCAAGGTGAGCTGGCGCTCTTCGATCAGGTAGGTGGGGAACCAGGTGAGGAAGAAGTACAGTGCCGAGGTACTAGCGAACTTGCCCAGGCAGATGGCCCATACCTGGCGGTAGCGGAACAGCTCGGCCACCTGGCGCCAGTCGAAGCGGGTACGCTCTTGGCTGCTTTTGACCAGGCCGCCGCCGCCCTCGATGTAGGCCAGTTCTTCTTTGCTGACCTTCTTGCAGTTCAACGGGTCACGGTAAAGGAACAGCCACACCACGCCGAACACGATGCCGACCAGGCCGGTGCTGTAGAACACGTGGCGCCAGTCGTAGGTGGTTGCCAGCCAGAGCAGGGCACCGGTGAACAGCGCAGTGCCGAGGTACTGGCCGCACACGTAGATGCTGCTGGCCATGCCGCGTTCGCGGGCAGGGAACCACACCGTCACCGCGCGGCTGTTGGCGGGAAAAGCCGGGGCTTCCATGGCCCCGACCGCAAGGCGCAGGCCGAACAGCGAGGAGAAGCCGCTGGCCAAGCCTTGGGCGACGGTAACCGCCGACCAACTGATCAGCGACACACCATAGGTCAGGCGCGAGCCAAAGCGGTCGGCGATGAAGCCGGCGGGCACCAGGGCCAGGGCGTAGGTCCAGGCGAAAGCGGAGAAAATCAGTCCCATCTCCACCTTGTCCAAGCCTAGGTCCTTGGCCATGAACGGGGCTGCGATCGAGATATTTACCCGGTCGACATAGTTGATGATGGTCGCCACCAGCAGCAGCGACAGCATGAACCAGCGGCGGCGGGTGGGCAGGCGCTGGGCGGGGGCCGCGTCCAGCGTGTACGACGACGCTGCGCGGGGGGTAGGCGTGCTCGACATGAGTCGACCTCGTTTGTTGTTGTTGGTTGAGGTTGGGCTGCAGTCCCTTTTCTAAGGTGGTCGTACAACGCTTTGAATGCAACGGCAGGGTTAGACCGTTTTTGCCATGGAAGGAGGGGGAAGCGTGCGGTGTCCAAAAGAATCCGGGCACAGGGTTTTGAGCTGGTTAATTGCTGTGTGTCGCGTTTTAAGGGGGTTGTGACGAAATGCGGTTGCGTCGTTTTTTGTAGTCACGTTTAAATGTTGACGTCGTACAACTGGTTGTTTGCTTAACGGAGTTTGCCCATGCCACCAAAGCGCGAGGTCCCCACCTACGTCATGCAGCAGCGCAGCGAGCTGATGGATTTCCACATTCGCGATCGACGTGGGCGCCCGGCCGAAACCGCGCCGCACCGTCATGAATATTTCCAGGTCCAGATCAACCTGGGGGGAGATACGGTGCAGCACATCGGCAGCGTGCAACGCCCGTTCAAGCGCAACACACTGGCCTTCATCCTGCCGCACCGGGTGCATGTGATCCCGCATCCTGCGGACAGTGATTTCGTGGTGATCAATTTTTCCCAGACCTTCCTGTTGCCACACCTGGATTGCGACCCGATGGATCTGGAAGAAGTCTCGATCCTGCAAGCCCCGGAGCTGTCACCGTTTCGCTTCCAGGAGCACCTGGATTTTTGCCTGGAAGACGCCGATTTCGCCGAGGTGTTGCAGCTGCTTGAGCGCATGCGTGCGCTGGATGCCAACCGCCGCTTTGGCAGCCGTGAGGTGCTCAAGGGCCTGCTGTTGCAACTGATTGGCCAGGTGTGCGGGCTGTATGCTGAACCCTTGCGTATTCTGGCGGATAGCAACGCAGCGCAACTGAGCCGTCGGGCCGCGTTGAATCGCATGAGCGAGTACCTGCGCCGCCACATTGACGACCCGGACCTGAACCTGCAGAAAGTGGCCGCTGCCACGTACCTTTCCCCGACTTACCTGACCCACTGGCTGCGCAAGGAAATTGGCAAGACGTTCAGCGAGTTGGTATTGGAGCGGCGCATGCACACCGCACGTAACTACCTGCTCAATGGCAGTCGGCCGGTGGGTGAAGTGGCGCGCTTGTGCGGGTTTGCCGATGAAGCTTATTTCTCTCGGCGCTTCCGCCAGATTCACGGTTTGCCGCCAGGGCAGTTCCGCCGCCAACAGCGCGACCCGGATACGCCGCAGGTGGCGATGCGTTAAGCTTGCGGCATGAACCTCGACACCCGCATCAAATACCGCCACCTGCTGTGCTTTCTGGAGATTGCCCGGCAGGGCAGCCTGGCCAGGGCTGCCGACGTGCTCGCCATCAGCCAGCCGGCCATTTCCAAAACCCTCAAGGAACTTGAAGACCTGCTGGAAACGCGCCTGTTTGCGCGCAGCCGACAGGGTGTCGAACTGACCCCCGCCGGCACGCGCTTCATGCGTTATGCCGGGCCCAGTGTGCAGGCCCTGCGCGATGGCGTCAGCAGCCTGCGTGGTGAGGCGCGGGCGCCGTCGCAGGTGCGCATCGGCGTGCTGTCGACGGTCGAGGGCCTGCTTATGCCCGAAGTGCTGTGCCGCCTGCACCAGCGCCATGAAGCGCTGGTGATCAGTGTGGTCACCGGGGTCAGCGCGCAGCTGCTTGGCCAACTGCGGCTGGGCGAGCTGGAGCTGGTGGTCGGGCGCATGACCGACAGCCCGCAGATCCAGGGCCTGTTGTTCGAGCACCTGTACAGCGAGTCGATGAGCCTGGTGGTACGCCCGGGCCATCCGCTGCTGGCCACCTCGCCTGTCGAGCGGGGCCAGGTGGGGTGTTACCCGCTGGTGTTGCCGCCGGCGGGCACCACCATCCGCCAGCATGCCGACAGCCTGTTCGTGCAATGCGGCATCCAGATGCCGGCGCAGCGCCTGGAAACCCTGTCGCTGGCGCTGAGCCGGCGCTACCTGCTGGGTAGCGATGGGCTGTGGGTAGCGCCACGCGATGCGGTGTTGCTCGACCTGCGCCGTGGCGAGCTGGTCGAGCTAGACCTGGGCGTGCGTGAACCGGGTGGCTCTGTGGGCATTTGTCGCAATGCCGCCTTGCCGCAGAGCCTGCCGGGGCAGTGGGTGTGCGAAGTGCTGCGCGAGGTAGCGGGGCAGTACCGCGAGGGTAACTACCCCTGAGTGCCTTTCAACCCAATGCTAAAGCGAGCACTGCCGCAGCCACCTGATTTTGCGCTGTGACATTCACATCACCACAAATCAGCAGGCGTTTACTGGCGGGAACGAAGGCAATCGATGAGTTGCCATCCATGTAAAACCCAGGGTTCGGTGGGACGGCCCCAAACGCACCATGCCCCCAGGGCGAAACGAAAGTGACGTCGAGTGTGCCGTCGGCCTGATAGCGGACCGCCCGGTTATGGTTATAGAAGCTGCCTACCCCCACCAGGCGCCCTTCGTACTCGATCATGTGGTGCCACATCCCGGCGTTGGCGTCGAAGCGGACAGGCGCCCCCTTGTTGAAGTCCTGGTCGGGGGCTCCGTTGCTGGTCAACCGGATAATGTCTGGTTGCATGCTTTCATCCGCGAGCATATGCCCTCCGCATAGCGTGACAAGTGACGACACGCTGCTGCACGACAGGCCTCGATAAAAGGTGGCGTTTTCTGATTTGAAATGGCCATTGTTGCCAAAGGAAGTGTCCAGGCGGCCTTTACTGTCGATGGCGCTCAATACCGAGAACAGGTCGTCGCCTACGCCTCTCAAACTCAGCAACAGAACGCGATTGCTTCCATCAGCATGCGTTGTAGCGATAAGGCCGGTTATGCCGGCACCGTACCCAGGCAACTGCGACTCAAGGTCCAGCACCCCCTCATTACCGAAGGTTGGCTTCAGGGTGCCGTCCGGCGACAGGGCGACGAGGACGGTCTTGAAGTCGGGGGTGTGGCAGGCAATGACGTAGCCATCAGAGAGTGCGGCGGCGAAGCGGAAATTCAGCCGCTCAGCGGTCAGTCGGTCGCTATCGATAAATCCAGTGCTGGCGAAACTCTTGTCTAGCTCTCCCGTGTTCTTGAATTTCCATAGCCGGTGGGGGTTTTTGGACACTTCACCCAGGCAGAGCAGGTTGCCCTTGCGATCTTCCATAAGGCTGTAGGGAATAAACGTCTTGTCCTTTTCCATGAGCGATCCAAAGTCGACGGTGAAGCTGTGATCTCGCTCGCCGTCGCCATCCAGCAGCCAGACGGCGCTGTTGAATACCTGGGTTTCTTTATGCGATTGAAATGCGCACGCGTAGTAGCGATCTTGTCGAACGTGGCTTTTGAGGATGTCAGTGCACACTCCAGCTGATTTTGGCTCCTGTGCCAGCAGGTAAGCGTAGCCTTCGTTACCGAAGCTCCGGTCTACAGGGGCGTCACTAAGGGCGGCACTTGCCTTCAAACGGTTGCGGTCAGGCGTGGATTGTTGAAGAAAAGCTGAAATGATCGGTCGTTTCATTGAGTAAGCCTCTGGCTGGTCACGATCTGTGACTACCCGCACTATTGAAAGCGCAGGCCCTCATCCGATCTACTGGCATAAATGACAGGTCTCTTGCCCCTGGAATGGAGGGCAGTGCGACAAAAAATTGCGACAAACCCCAGGCGGTTTCTGCGTCAAGCGTCAATACTGGCCAGTGGCTGCAGTGTCTTGCATGAATAACCCTTTAACTACTGAACTTCCTTACCAAATCCCGCTCCTATGCCGGTAGCCATTGGTCATGGCCGCCTGCTAAGCTCGCGGCTTTACCCTGATTGCCCTTATGGCGCATGAACAAGGAAATAGCATGAAACAGCATCGTTTGGCGGCTGCGGTTGCCCTGGTAGGCTTGGTACTGGCTGGCTGCGACCAACAAGCTAGCAGCCCCGAGCTGAAGACTCCGGCAGAGAAAGCCTCCTACGGTATCGGCCTGAACATGGGCAAGAGCCTGGCTCAGGAAGGCATGGAAGACCTTGATTCGAAAGCAGTGGCACTCGGTATCGAAGACGCTGTTGGCAAGAAAGAACAGCGCATCAAGGATGAAGAGCTGGTAGAAGCCTTCACGGCGCTGCAGAAGCGCGCTGAAGAGCGCCTGGCCAAGGCCAGCGAAGAAGCGGCCTCTGCTGGCAAGAAGTTCCTCGAAGAAAACGCCAAGAAACCAGGCGTGGTCACTACCGCCTCGGGCCTGCAGTACGAAGTGGTCAAGAAGGCCGATGGCCCACAGCCCAAGCCTACTGACGTGGTTACCGTCCACTACGAAGGCAAGCTGATCGATGGTAAGGTGTTCGACAGCTCCGTCGAGCGCGGCAGCCCGATCGACCTGCCAGTCAGCGGCGTGATCCCGGGTTGGGTCGAAGGCCTGCAACTGATGCACGTTGGCGAGAAGTACAAGCTGTTCATCCCGGCTGAACTGGCCTACGGTGCACAAAGCCCAAGCCCGCTGATCCCGGCCAACTCGGTACTGGTGTTCGATCTGGAACTGATCGCCATCAAGGACCCGGCCCAGCTGCAAGGCGCCGAGCCGGAAGCCGAGGCCCCGGCCGAAGCCCCTGCAGAAGCGCCCGCTGAAGCACCCGCCAAGTAACACTGGCAGGTTCTTGCAAAACGCCCCGTCCTGACGGGGCGTTTTCGTTTACAACGATTGGGCGAACCTGTAACTGCTGATACTGTCCGAGGAAATGCAGCTTGTTGCTGTAGGATGTTTCTGGCGCAAATCGTTTGCGGCCAGCTACCCACGTATTGAAACGGCTGTGTAAAAAACGCCCGATCTGACCGGGGCCCTTGCCTGGCAGGCACCCGGGGTCAGAAACGTGGCCCTGTTCACAAGGTTATCCACAATAAATGTGGATAACCTGCTCTGCGTGGAGGCTCCATGAGCGCACCTTGGAATTTCGCCCGTTTTCTGCCCTTGGCCGAGCGCTTGCTCAGCCGTGGCCGGTTGCCGGCCCTGCTGTTCGCCGTGGCCCGCAAAGGGCCACGCCTCGGCCAACTGCGCGAGGATGTGAAACTGCTGCAGTCACTGTGCCTGGCATGGTGGCGCGGCGAGTACCGTGCCATCAGCCCTAAGGCCCTGGTCACCATCGTGGCCGGCCTGCTGTATTTCGTCAGCCCTATCGATGCCATCCCCGACTGGCTGCTGGGCGTGGGCTTCCTTGATGACATTGCGGTACTGGGCTGGGTGCTGAAGACCGTGGCCGACGAGTTGGCGCGCTTCAAGGCCTGGCGTGAAAGCCAGGCACCTGAGCGGCTGCGCGTGGTCGAGCGCCTTCCGGCAAGCCAGGAAACGCTGCAGCTGGAGCGCAATACGCAGTGAAAACCGCTTGAACTGCACCTCAACCGGACAGACCCCAGAGTTGGTAATATAATTGGCATAAGGGTTATGCCTACGGATTACATGCTGTAATCCTTTTTAAAGGGGTTTGTAATGGGTATTCAGGTCATCAGCCGGGACGGTCAGCCCGAGTACGCCGTGGTTCCCTGGGAGCAGTACCAGGCGCTGCTCAAGGCTGCAGGGCAGGCACCTGCCGAGGCAGTTGTCAGCGAACAGGCCGCCGCCGTTGCGCCGTTGCCGGCGTTCAGTGAAGTTGCACAGATTCGCCAGGCCAAGGGCATCGCCCCTGAGCAGCTGGCGCGCAATGTCGGGGTAAGCCCGGCCTACCTGGCCATGATCGAATCGGGCGAACGCCAGCCGGATGCAGCCATCCGCCGCGCCTTGGCCTGGCATCTGGGGGTCGCTGGCTGGAGCGAGCCGTCATGAGCCAGGTCAGGATCAGCCGTCAGCACTGGGACAACCTGCTGGGCGAGCTTGACCTGGCCCGCCGTCAACGTCACTTGCTGACCTACCGAGCGCTGATCGAGCGCTTGCAACTGCCCAGCCCGGCCATGCAGACGCTGACCGCCGCGCTGGAATACCTGGCGGTGCTGGATGCCCGTGCCGAGCAGCCGCTGCGCAGTTCGCTGGTGATCAGCCAAGGCGCCAGCCGCTTGCCGCGTACCGGCTTTTTTGAATGTGTCGAACGGCTAGGGCGGTTTGCCGGGCCGGTGGATGGCATGGAGGCGGCGTCGTGGCATGCTTCCGAGGTGGTTCGGGTGTTCGAGTACAGCTACCCCGAAACCGCCTGATTGATTGCCTGCTCCGGCCCTATCGCCGGCAGAACAGGCAAAGAATGTCTGTGGATCAAACCACAAGGCCTGTCATCGGCATCAACCACCTCCAATACATCCAGGTGCTGATGCCGCCCAAACAGCGCCTGCAACTGCCCGATGGTGGCATTCAACCGCACTGTCGGCTGCTCGGCCTGCGGCATACTCGCCAGCACCGGTAGCTCGCGCACCCCCAACTCCTGCGGCCGCCCCAGCAGGTACCCCTGCACCAGGTCCACCCCCATCTCCCTAAGCACCACCAGTTCCTCTGCCAATTCGATCCCTTCGGCAATCACCTGCGCCTTCGAGGCCCGGGCAATCTGCAGGATCGAGCCAACGAACTCGCGCTTGAGCGGGTCGCGGTGGATGCCGTCGATGAAGTGCCGGTCGATCTTCACGTACTCAGGGCGCAGCTCCGACCACAGCCGCAGGCTGGAATAGCCCGCCCCCAGGTCGTCGATGGCAATCGAAAAGCCCATGTCGCGGTAGTGGTGCAGGGCATTGGACAAGAGCTGGAAGTCGTCGGTGGGGGTGTGCTCGGTCAGCTCGATCACTACCCGGCTGGGCGGCAGACCGACCTGCTCCAGCAGTTTCAGGGTCAGGCCGGACGGGTAGTGTGGCTCCAGCAGTGATTCTGGCGAGATGTTGAGAAATAGCTTGCCCTGCAATTGCTGCTCGCTGAAGCGACGGCAGGCGCTTTCCCGGCAGACGGCTTCCAGTTCGGTCAAGCGGCCAGCCTGGCGGGCAATGGTAAACAGGTTCAACGGCGCGTGCAGCGGGCTGTTGGACGGACCACGGCTCAGTGCTTCATGGCCGAACACCCGCTGTTCGCTCAGGCACATGATCGGCTGCAACAGGCTGTGAATACTGCGTTGAGCCAGGATGGCACTCAAGGCACTGAGCTGTTCGGCAACGGTCATGACGTATTCCTGAAAATGAAAGGGCCGGGCATCTGCATGCCCGGCCCCCATATTTCACGACAGCGCGATGACTGTTTGATGACAGGTCACATTATTCTGCCATCATCGTTGCAGCGCTTTACTTCTTGGCCACCTTGGTGCTGGCACTGAGGTAGTCGATCAGGATGCGACCGGTTTCCGACAGGTAGGCGTCGTCTTCCGGCTTGGTGTTTTCATCCTCGGTCGGCAGCGCGTCCTCGTCTTCTTTCTTCAGCTCTTTGAGCGGCTCTTCACCCTTGGCCTTGCGGCGGATGTTTTCCAGGGCCAGCTGTTTGGCCTCGATGTCATCGTGGCGCGCACGGCGCTCCTGCTCGTTGAGGCTGACGGTTTTTTCATTCATCAGCTTCTGGGTCAGGGCCAGGCGGTCGCGGATGTAGGTGAACTCGGCATCCTGGTCGCTACGCGCTTCATGCTGCGCCTTGAGCTGGGCCAGGAACGGCTTGAACGGGTCGGCAGCAGGCTTGACCACCGGGCGGATGGTGTCCCATGGCATGGCCTCGGGCAGGGCGCTCTCGCCGATTTCCTTGGTGTCGATGATCGACGGGTAGTCGATATCCGGCAGCACGCCCTGGTGCTGGGTGCTCTGCCCGGAAACCCGGTAGAACTTGGCCAGGGTCAGCTTAAGCTCGCCATGGTTGAGCGGCTGGATGGTCTGCACGGTGCCTTTGCCGAAGGTCTGGCCGCCGATGATCAGCGCGCGGTGGTAGTCCTGCATGGCACCGGCGAAAATCTCCGAAGCCGAGGCCGACAGGCGGTTCACCAGCAATGCCAGCGGGCCTTTGTAGAAGGCGCCCGGGTTTTCGTCTTCCAGCACGTCGACGCGGCCGTCGCTGTTGCGCACCAGCACGGTCGGGCCTTTTTCGATGAACAGGCTGGTCAGCTCGGTGGCTTCCTGCAGCGAGCCGCCACCGTTGTTGCGCAGGTCGATGACCACGCCGTCGACTTTCTCTTTCTGCAGTTCGGTGAGCAGCTTTTTCACGTCACGCGTGGTGCTCTTGTACTCAGGGTCACCGGCGCGGTAGGCCTTGAAGTCCAGGTAGAAGGCCGGGATCTCGATGATGCCCAGCTTGTAGTCACGCCCGTCCTGCTTCAGCTTGAGCACCGACTTCTTGGCTGCCTGCTCTTCAAGCTTCACCGCTTCACGGGTGATCGACACGATCTTGCTGGTCTGGTCGCTAGGTGCATTGCTGGCCGGGATGATCTCCAGGCGCACCACCGAGCCTTTCGGGCCGCGGATCAGCTTGACCACTTCGTCAAGGCGCCAGCCGACCACGTCGACCATTTCCTTGTTGCCCTGGGCCACGCCGATGATCTTGTCGGCCGGGGCCACCTGCTTGGTCTTGGCTGCCGGGCCTGCCGGTACCAGGCGCACGATCTTGACCTGGTCGTTGTCGCTTTGCAGCACCGCACCGATGCCTTCGAGCGACAGGCTCATGTTGATGTCGAAGTTTTCGGCGTTGTCCGGCGAGAGGTAGTTGGTGTGCGGGTCGTAGGACTGGGCGAAGGTGTTGATGTAGGCCTGGAAGATATCCTCGGCACGGGTCTGGTCCAGGCGCGCCAGCTGGTTCTTGTAGCGCTTGGTCAGGGTTTCCTGGATCTGCTTGGGTTCCTTGCCGGCGATCTTCTGGCGCAGCACTTCGTCTTTCACACGTTTGCGCCACAGGTCGTCGAGCTCGGCCTGGTCCTTCATCCACGGTGCGTCCTTGCGGTCGATCAGCAAGGTTTCCTTGGTGGTGAAGTCGATCTTGTCCACGCCTTTATTCAGCTCGGCCAGGGCGAAGTCCAGGCGTTGCTTGACGCGGTCGAGGTAGCGTTTGTAGATGGTGAAGCCCGGGTCCAGGTTACCGCTCTTGAGGAAATCGTCGAATTGCGTTTTCCACTTGTCGAACTCGGCAATGTCGGCGGCGGTGAAGTAGCTGCGCGCCGGGTCCAGCAGCTTGATGTAGCTGTCGTAGATGATGACCGAACGGGCATCGTCCAGCGGTGGCTTGCTGTAGTGGTGGCGCTTGAGCAATTCCACCACGTTGAGGCTGGCGACGATCTCGTCGCGGTCCGGCTGCAGGCTGTCCCATTTGTTGGCGGCCGCCGCATTGCCGCCGAGCGTGAGGCTGCCAAGGCCGATCATGACGGCGAGGGCGGTGCTTGGTAGGAAATGCTTCATGCTGATTCGACGTGGAGGCAATTGATCACGCATAGTAGGCCGTCTTTTCCGTTGCCGGTTCCATGGAGCCGGGCAAATACTGCAAAAAGCCTGAGGTAAGCAACCCCAGGCCCAGTCATGATTCAACTATGGAGGCACTGTGAAGGCATTGCAAGGCGTTGACGGACATGTGGAGTGGGTCGAGGCCGAACGCCCGGCCTGTGACGCGGGCCAAGTGCGCATTCGCGTGGCTGCTGCGGGCCTGAACCGCGCCGATCTGCTGCAGATGAAAGGTTTGTACCCGCCACCGCCAGGTGCCAGCCCGTACATGGGCCTGGAGTGTGCCGGGGTGGTTGAGGAAGTGGGCGCCGGTGCCGACTGGCGCGTGGGCGACCGTGTGTGCGCGCTGTTGGCCAGTGGCGCCATGGCCGAGGAAGTGGTGGTCGATGCGCGTCACGTGCTGCCCGTGCCCGAGGGCCTGAGCCTGCATGAAGCCGCGGCGTTGCCGGAGGTGTATGCCACCGCCTGGTTGAACATCTTCCAGCTCGGTGCCGTGAAGGCTGGCGAGAAAGTGCTGGTGCATGCCGGCGCCAGTGGCGTTGGCTCGGCCGCCATCCAGCTGTGCAAGGCGTTTGGCAGCCCGGTGTGGGTCAGTGTCGGTTCGCAGGACCGCCTGGCTTATTGCGAAGCGCTGGGCGCGACAGGGGGCGTGGTACGTAACGAAAACCTGGACGCGCTGGAAGGCTTTGGCCCGTTCGACGTGATTCTCGACCCGGTGGGCGCCAGTTACGGTGAGCTCAACCTCAAACTGCTGGCCCGCGACGGGCGCTGGGTGATCATCGGGTTGATGGGGGGGCGCAAGTTCGAGCTGGACCTTGCGCTGGTGCTGGGCAAGCGCCTGGAGATTACCGGCTCCACGCTGCGCAACCGCGATGACGGCTTCAAGGCCGAGTTGCTGCGCGAACTGCAACAGCAGGTGTGGCCGCTGTTTGCCGAAGGGCGCCTGTCGCCGCAACTGGTTGATACCTACCCGGTGGAGTTTGCCCAGGCGGCGTATGCGGAGCTTGAGAGCAACCAGGTCTCGGGCAAGTTGGTGATGGTCATAGATCCAAGCATGGCTTGATATTGTCGGGGCTGCTAAGCAGCCCCCATGGCCCTCAAGTCCAGCTCAGAATCGGCCAGCGATTGGTCTGGGCATGCTCCCGCAACACCGCATCCGGGTTCACCACATGCGGATGGTCCACCTTCAGCAGCAATGGCAAATCATTGCGTGAATCGGAATAGAAACTCGCCCCCTCCAGGTTCTCCTGTTCCTGATCCAGCCACTCCAGCAGCCGCGTAATCTTGCCTTCGCGATACGTCAGCACCCCATGGGTCTTGCCGGTATACACCCCGTTCACCGCCTCCAGCTCGATCGCCAGATATTCGTCCACCCCCAGGCGAGCCGCAATCGGCCCGACCAGGTGCGTACCCGAAGCGGAAATGATCAGGATGCGGTCCCCGCGCTTGCGGTGTTCGGCAATGCAGCGGCAGGCGTCGCCATAGATGATCGGCTCGATCACCTCTTCAACCCACGGCTCAACCAGGTGCTCGACTTCTTCCAGGGTACGCCCGGCCATCGGCTCCAGGCTGAAGGCCATGTAGTCCTCCATCTGCAGGTGGCCCTTGCCGTAGGCTTCCATCAGTTCACGGTCGCGGCGCAGGAAGTCCTTGCCGTCGACCCAGCCCAGCCGGGCCATCTGCTCGCTCCACAGCGATGCACAGTCGCCGTGGATCAGGGTTTCGTCCAGATCGAAAATTGCCAGTGCCATTGTGTTGAATCTCCTTAGGCCACTTCCCGCAGCGCCGTGGGGTCGATCGACAAGCTTACCCGTTTTCCATCCGCGTGCAGGTCGGCCGGCGAGCGGTTGAGCACGTCGACCACCAGCTCCACGTCGCGCACTTGCACGCGGTAGCGGATCACGTTGCCCAGCAAGCTGTGGCTGCGTACCTGAGCGTCCAGTTCGCCGTGTATGCCCAGTGTGATCGACTCCGGGCGGATCGCCAGGCGGCTGGCCACCGGGCGTTGCAGCAGGCGGCTGGCGCTGTCGGCATCGAGCAGGTTGTAGTTGCCGATAAAGCCGGCGGCAAACAGGTCCACCGGCGCGGTATAGAGGGTTTCGGCATCACCGCTCTGGACGATGCGTCCCTGGTTCATCAGGAAGATGCGGTCGGACATCGTCAGCGCTTCTTCCTGGTCGTGGGTGACGAAGATGGTGGTCAGCCCCAGCTCGCGCTGGATGGCCCGGATCTGCTCACGCAGGTGCTTGCGAATACGTGCATCCAGTGCCGACAGCGGCTCGTCCAGCAGCAGCAGGCGAGGGCGGGTGACCAGCGAACGGGCCAGGGCCACGCGCTGGCATTGGCCGCCAGACAACTGGTGCGGGTAACGCCCGGCAAAGCTGCCCAGCTCCACCAGGTCCAGTGCCTCGCGCACCCTTACCTGGCTTTCGTCGGCCTTGACCTTCTGCATGCGCAGGCCAAAGGCCACGTTCTGCTCCACGGTCATGTTGGGGAACAGCGCATAGCTCTGGAACACCATGCCGATGCCGCGCTTTTGCGGGCTCACGGGCACGATGTCGTGGCCGTCGAGCAGGATCTGCCCGCTGTCCACCGGGGTCAGCCCGGCGATGCAGCGCAGCAAGGTGGACTTGCCGCAACCGGATGGGCCCAGCAGGGTGACGAACTCGCCGCGTTCGATGTGGCAGTCGATGTTCTCGAACACCGGGCTGCCGGCGTAGCTTTTTTGCAGTTTCTGTACGCTGACGAAGCTCATGTCAGGTCTTGTCCTTGTTCAGGCGGTTGGCGACCCAGGTCAGTACCAGCACAAAGGCGAAGTAGGAGATCACCAGCGCGCTGTTGAAATGGCCGCTGCTGTTGCGCATGTTGTTCAGGTACACCTGCAGGGTCTCGTAACGGGTGCCGACCAGCAGGTTGGCGAACACGAACTCGCCAAACAGGAACGAAAACGACAGCAGCAACGCCACCATCAGGCCCTTGCGCAGGTTCGGCAGCACCACCAGCAGCGCGGCCTGCCAGGTGCTGGCGCCCAGCAGTTGGGCAGCGTCCATCAGGTCGCGCAGGTTGATGGCTTGCAGGTTGTTGGTGATGGCCCGGTACATGAACGGCAGGGCGATGGTGAAGTAGCAGCCGATCAGGATCCACGGCGTGCCGACCATGGCCATCGGCCCGCTGCCGTACAGCTGCAGCAGCCCCACCGACGACACTACCGGTGGCACCGCGAAGGGCAGCAGGATGAGAATGTTCATCAGCGCGTCCAGCCTGGGAAAGTGGTAATGCACCACGAACAGCAGCGGCAGAATCAGCACCACCGACAGCAGCAGTGCGCCCACGCACACCAGCAACGACTGGCCGAAAGCGGCCAGGAAGCGTGGCTCGCTCCACAGCGCCGCATACCATTTCAGGGTCAGGCCGCTGGGCAGCAGGCTGGCAGACCAGCTGGTGGCCAGCGAGTAGAGCAGGGTGCCGGCCAGTGGCAGCAGCAGGATCAGGAACAGCAGGTAGACCACGGCGCGGTGGTACCAGCCGCCGGAACGGGCGTCAGCGCGCATGGTAGCTCCTCTTCAACAGCCATTGGTGTACCACCGTGACCAGCGTCATCAGCCCCACCAGCACCATCGCCAGGGCGCTGGCCAGGTTGGGGTCGAGGCTGATGTCGCCGGCCACCAGGCCGGCGATGCGGATCGGCAGTACGTTGAAATTGCCGGTGGTCAACGCGTACACGGTGGCATAGGCCCCCAGGGCGTTGGCCAGCAGGATGACGAAGGTGCCCAGCAGTGCCGGGGTGAGTACTGGCAGGCCGATGTGCCGCCAGTATTGCCAGTGGCTGGCGCCCAGCAGCGCGGCCGACTCGCGCCAGTCTTCACGCAGGGCGTCGAAGGCGGGGTACAGCAGCAACACACCCAGCGGGATCTGGAAGTAGGTGTACACCAGGATCAGCCCGCTTTTGGAATAGATGCTGAAGTCTTCCAGCAGGCCGACTTGCTTCAGCAGCAGGGTCAGTGCGCCATTGAAACCGAGCAGGATGATGAAGGCGAACGCCAGCGGCACCCCGGCAAAGTTGCTGGTCATGTTGGCGAAGGCGCTGACGAAGTCGCGCAGTTTCGAGTCCACCTGGCGCAGCGAGTAGGCGCCGAGGGTGGCGATGACGATGCCGAACAGGCTCGACCAGAAGCTGATCTCCAGGCTGCGTTGCAGGGCTTGCAGGTAGAACTTCGAGCTGAAGACCTTGCTGAAGTTTTCGACGCCCCAGCCGGCTTCCGATTGCACGCTGTTGATCGCCACCCAGACCAGCGGGGCGACCTGGAAGATGACGAAGAACACGGCGAACGGCAGCAGGCAGAGCAGGGCCAGATAGCGGCCACGGTTCACTTGAGCAACTCCCGGCACACCGTTTTGTCGTGCGCGGCACCCAGCAGTTCACAGATGGTCCCGCACAGCTCGGTCTGCAGCGGCTTGGCCGCCGGGTCCAGGCTGAAGGCCTCGCCAAAGACGAACAGCGGCACTTCGCGCTCTTCGGTCAGCAGCCCATTGTGCGAGCGGTCATTGTTCATGCCGTGGTCGGCGGTGACCAGCACCTGGTAACCCTCTTCCAGCCAGCCTGGCAGGTAGTCGGCCAGCAGGATGTCAGCACTGCGTGCGGCGTTGCGGTACTGGCTGCTGTCCAGGCCGTGGCGGTGGCCGACGTCGTCGATGCTCATCGGGTGCACCAACAGGAAGTTGGGGGCGTGGCGGCGGCGCAGGTATTCACCGTCGGCCAGTAGGTGCGAATCGGGGTAGCGGTCGTCCCAGTAGAACAACCCATGCTGGATCGGCAGTTTCGGCGCGTGGGTGTGGCGGTCGCGCTGCGGGTCGAAGGGTGAGCGGTTATACAGCTCGCTCATCCAGTGATAGGCCGCTGCTGCGGTGCCCAGATTGGCCTCGCGGGCGTAGTGGAACACACTGCGCTGGTTGGACAGGCGGTTGACGTTGTTGTGCACGATGCCGCTGTCGATGGGGGGCACGCCGGTGAGGATGCACTCGTACAGCGGCCGCGACAGCGACGGCAGTTCGCATTCCACGCGGTACAGCGCGGCGCGGTCGGCCTCGACGTAGGCGTGCAAGTGGCCCATGGCATGGTGGGCGACCTGGTAGTTGAGACCGTCCAGCAGGACCAGGATGACATTGTGTTGCATGGTGGCTCCAGTCATAAACCGCGTTGGCTTCTTCGCGGATTTACCCGCGAAGAAGCCGGATCAGGCACTACAAAAGCTGGCCTTTTACTCCATCTCGATGATCACTTGCTCCTGCCACATCTGCGGCAGTTTCTTCGAGGTGGCTTCCCAGGCTTCGGCATTCTTGATTGGCTGAGCCGCCTTGTACTGCTCGTTCGGCAGCAACTTGGCTTGCACATCCGCCGGCAGCGTCAGGTGCTCGGCACGGATCGGCCGGGCATGCCCCTTGGCCAGGTTGATCTGCCCGGCATCGCTGAAGATGTATTCACGCGTCAGCTTGGCTGCATTGGGGTGCTTGGCGTACTTGTTGATGATGGTGGTATAGCCGGAGATCACCGTACCGTCCGACGGGATCAGCACTTCGAAACGCTTGGGGTCGATCTGCTCGCGGTAGCTCAGGCCGTTGAAGTCCCACACCACGCCGACCTCGACCTCGCCCTTCTCGATGGTCTGGATGGTCGGGTTGGCCAGCGACAGGCGCTTCTGCTGGGCCAGTTTGGTGAACAGCTGCAGGCCCGGGGCCACGTTGGTTTCGTCGCCCTTATAGGCAATGGCCGCCGCCAGTACACCGTTGGCAGCCTGTGCGGCGGTGCCGACGTCACCGATGGCCACCTTGTACTTGCCTTTTTCCAGGTCATGCCAGGAGGTTGGGCGTTCGCCTTCCTTCACCAGGTCCTTGTTGATGATGAACGCAATGGTGCCGGTATAGGCCAGCGCCCAGTGGCCGTCCTTGTCTTTGGCCCACTCCGGTACCTGGTCCCAGGTGCTGGGCTTGTACGGCTGGCTGACGCCCTTGGTCACGGCGATGGGGCCGAAGGCGGCACCCACGTCGCCGATGTCGGCGCTGGCGTTGTCCTTCTCGGCTTCGAACTTGGCGATTTCCTGCGCCGAGCTCATGTCGGTGTCGCTGTGCTTGAGGCCGTACTTGCTGGCCAGGTCTTCCCAGGTGCCTTTCCAGTTGGCCCAGGCATCGGGCATGCCCACGCTGTTGACGGTGCCTTCCTTGCGGGCGGCGTCTTCCAGGGCCTTGAGGTCCGCGGCCATGGCCGAGGTGCAGAACGCGATGGCCGAACCGAGCAGTGACGCCATGAACAACTTTTTCATCCGTAGCTCCTTGGGTGGGTGCCTTTTTACGATCGTTGTTATGAGTGAAGCCGTTGCCTGGAACCTTTGGTCTAGGTCAGCAAACCTTGAGCCAAGGTAGGCCGCTTGCGTGACAGTTTGATGTAGGGAAGGGCGCGCTCAGCGTGTCAAAGGCCCTTGGCTCTACAGCGTAGACCATGGTGACCCCCCGGTTTTGCTGGGCTGGCCCGATTCTGGCAACAGCACGGTTGCAGCGTTGTCACGGGATGTTCATCAGCCCTGCCTAGGCTTGCACTATTCTCCAAGTGCCCTGTTCTGGGGCTGGACTAGTCCAGATAGGTAACCTTTGATGCAGTCGATGCCACCGCGTGCGGTAACAGCCATCTGCCATGCCCTGCAGGAGCAGATCGAGCACGGCCTGCTGGCCCCGGGGGGCAAGCTGCCGGCCGAGCGCAAACTCAGTGAGGTGTTCGACACGACGCGGATCACCCTGCGTGAGGCACTGGCGCAGCTGGAGGCCCAAGGCCTGATCTACCGTGAAGAACGCCGCGGCTGGTTCGTTGCGCCCGAGCGGCTGACCTACGACCTGATCGAACGCAGTCACTTCCATGCCATGGTGCGCGACCAGGGGCGGGTGGCCAGTACCGAGCTGCTGTCGGCGCGCTTGCAGCCAGCCTCGGCGGCCATCTGTGCCCGCTTGCAGCTTCCGGCCTTGTCCAGTGTGGTGCGTATCTGCCGGTTACGGCGGATCGATGGGCGGGCGGTGCTGTATGCCGAGCATTACCTCAACCCCCGTTACTTTCCGGGGATTCTCGAACAGGACCTGGCGCAATCGCTTACCGAGATATATGGGCGGGTGTATGGCATCCGGTACGGGCAGGTGTGCTTCGAGATCCTGCCGACGGCGTTGCCGGTGGAGGCGGCGGGGGCGTTGAAGGTGTCGACGGGCAGCCCGGGGCTGCACATCACCCGCGTCAACAGCGACCAGCATGGGCATCTGATCGACTGTGACCTGGAGTATTGGCGGCATGATGCCATCCGCATTCGTGCCGTGGTGGGGTAGGCCCTAGCTGGAGGCGCCTGATTGCGCCATTCCACCACCACCCGCAGTCACCACCTGCACCGACAACCGTGGTGTCGCCAAGTCCAGCCCTGCCTCATCCAGCTGCCGCTTCAGCGCCAGGTTGAAGGCCCGCGACACTTCCCACTGCTTGATCGGCGCCGTCTTGAACCGCGCCCGCAAGATCGCCGACCCCGACTCGAAACTCTCCACCCCTTGCAGTTCCAGTGGCGACCAGATGTTGCGGCGCATCAGCGGGTCATTGCGCAGTTTTTGCCCCACTTCCCGAATCAGCGTGATCGCCTGGTCGATGTTCATGCTGTGCGGAATCGCCACGCGGAAAATCGCATAGCCAAACTCCCGCGAGTAGTTCTTGATGCTCTTGATCTCGCTGAACGGGATGGTATGCACGATGCCGTCAATGTCCCGCAGGCGCACGGTACGAATGGTCAGCCCCTCCACCGTGCCGAGGTGCCCGCCCACGTCCACGTAGTCGTCGATGGCCAGCGAGTCCTCGATGATGATGAACAGCCCGGTGATCAGGTCCGCCACCAGCGACTGTGCGCCAAAACCGATGGCCAGGCCGATCACACCGGCACCGGCCAGGAGTGGGGTGACGTTCATGCCCATGTTGGCCAGGGCGACGATCACCGCGATGATGAAGATGACCACGAACATCACGTTGCGGATCAACGGCATCATGGTTTGCGCACGGGCGTTGGCCAGGCCCCGGCGCGAGCGCACCAGGGCATGGTGCACGGCGGTGTCGGCAAGGATCCACACCAGCCAGGCGACGATCAGTGTGCCGGCAAGGCCCAGCAGGCGCAGGCTGATGTCGTGGCCATCGCCCTCTGCGAAGCTGATCATCGACAGGCCCCACACGCGCAGGCCCAGCTCGATGAAGACCAGCCAGATGAACAGGTGTACCAGCAGGTAGCCAAAGTTGCGCAGGCGCTCGGCATACACGGCCTGGCGCTTGTTGGCACGTTTGGGGTTGGCCGCATGGCGGCGTACCAGGCCGTTCAGCACCATGCACACCACCACCAGTACCGTGCACATCAGTGACTGGCGCAGGGCGGTGCTGGTGTCGCCCGCCGAGACGAAGGTGGCGAACAGCGAAATGGCCACCAGAATCAGTGCCGGAATGAACCAGAAGCTGCCGAGAATCTCGATGGTGTCGCTCAGGGTGCGCCGGGTCAGGCGCCGCGACAGCGGCTGGTTGCGGATCAGATGGGCGATGGGGCGGCGAAAGCGCAGGATGAACAGCCCGGTGCACAGCGCAGCGATGACGTTGGCCAAGGTGGCCAAGGCATGGGCCAGGTGGGTACCCAGTGCAACCAGCATGCGCGGGTCGCTCATGGCCTCGCCAAACGCAGCGAAGCTGCCGATCAGCCACAACGGGCGGAACGCCTGGCGCCGCAGGATGTGCAGGGCGCGGTGGCGGTGCGGGCCGTCCAGCAGCGAAAAGGCGATGACGCAGATGGCCGAGAAGCAAGTGCCCACGACCAGCGCGTAGGCCAGCACCATGGCCAGCGATTTGCCCAGCGACGGCGGCAGCACGAAGCTCAGGTAAACGGTGAATACCAGCGCCACCAGCCATGGGCCGAGCTTGCGCAAGGCAAAGCGCACCAGGTCCCAGGTGCGCGGGTGCTGCGGCAGTTCTTCGCTCAGGCCAAAGCGCAGGCGTATCCGGTGGCCGACCCAGTTGAAGGCATAGGCCAGCACACTCCACACGGCAATGACAGCGGCAAAGCCGAACAGGATGGCTGGCCACTGGTGCACCGGCACCATCAGTTCGGTCAGTTCCGCCTGGGCCTGTTCGATTTCCGCCGCCCAGCGGTGGAACGGGCTGGCGTCGCCGCTGAACTGTTTTTCGAAGTCATGCAGGGCGCCGCCGATCAGCCCGAGTACGCCCTGTTCGACGCTGGGTTGCGACTGCCTGGTCGCGTCGCGCAGCTTTTTCAGGTCGGCCAGCAGCTTGGCCCGCTGTTGGTCGTTTTCGAGGTTCTTGATCACCTCGTCCAGCGACTTGCCCAGCGGCTCGGTGGCCTCCGGTTGCGCAGGCGCACTGCCACCCAGCAGGCCAGGCAGGCCCGCCGCCTGTACCGGGGTGATGAACAGCAACAGCAGCAGGAACAGGTAACGCAGGAGGGCAGGCACTGGCAAATCTACCTCAGGTCAAACGATTGACCGAGTGTAGAGGTTTATGACGGCAGTTTCTCAAGGATCTTCCAGCAGGTGAGGCCGAAGATACCCAAGGTGCCGATCCACATCATCAGTACGCCGATATTGCGTTCGCGCATGCTGAAGCCGATGGTCAGCAGCATCAGGAACAGGAACACCGGCACGAACAGGGACAGAAACGGGGACATGGACAGCAATCCTTTTGCAGTGGGGCCATGTATCAAGCATAGCGCTTGGCAAGCGAGGCGGGATTGACCTTGAGCAGGTCCGGCCCTTTCGCGGCTAAACCCGCGAAGAGGCCGGACCTGTGTACATCAAGGCAACTCGCGGCTACGGTAGAAGGCAGTCAGCACCTTCACCAGGTGCGCCAGGTCATGGCTGCCGCACAGTTCACGAATCGAATGCATGGCAAAGGTCGGTAGCCCGATGTCCACCGTGCGCACACCCAGGTGGCTGGCGGTAATCGGCCCGATGGTCGAACCACAGCCCATGTCGCTGCGCACCACAAAGCTCTGCACCGGCACTTCCTCGGCCATGCACAGGTGGCGGAAGAACCCGGCGGTTTCGCTGTTGGTGGCGTAGCGCTGGTTGTTGTTCACCTTGATCACAGGCCCAGCGTTCAGCTTGGGCCCGTGGTTGCCGTCGTGCTTGTCGGCGTAGTTGGGGTGCACGCCGTGGGCGTTGTCCGCCGACACCATCAGCGAGCGCTGAATGGTGCGCACGTAGGCGTCGCCATCCGGCAGCAGGCGCTGCAGGGTCTGCTCCAGCATCGGGCCATCGGCGCCGCAGGCCGAGCAGCTGCCGACTTCTTCGTGGTCGTTGCACACCAGCACGCAGGTTTCATCACTGTCGGCGGCCAGCAAGGCTTGCAGGCCGGCGTAGCACGACAGCAGGTTGTCCAGGCGGGCGCCGGCGATGAAGTCGCCGTTCAGGCCGACCAGTGCAGCATCCTGGGTGTCGTAGAAGCTCAGCTCGTAATCCAGCACTACGTCGGCGATCAGCTCGTGCTCGCGGGCCAGTTGCTCGGTGAGCAGGGCGCGGAAGTCGATGCGCTCGTCTCCGGCCACCTGGGCGAGGATGGGCGGTAGCTCGTTCTGCGGGTTGATCGCCCAGCCTTCATTGGCGGTGCGGTTCAGGTGAATGGCCAGGTTGGGGATGATCGCGATCGGCAGCTTGAAGTCGATCAGCTGGCTTTCAACCTTGCCGTCACGGCGGTAGGTAACGCGCCCGGCCAGCGACAGGTCGCGGTCGAACCACGGCGCCAGCAGGGCACCGCCATACACCTCGACCCCCAGTTGCAGGAAGCCCTGGCGCTGAAGCTCGGGCTGCGGTTTCACCCGCAGGCACGGGCTGTCGGTGTGGGCGCCGACCATACGGATGCCGTTCAGCAGGGGGGCTTGCTTGCCCAGCTTGATGGCGATGATCGAGGAGTCGTTACGGGTGACGTAATAGCGGCCGCCAGGCACGGTGGCCCAGCTGTCACGCTCGTCCAGGCGCTGGTAGCCGGCCGCTTCCAGGCGCTGGGCCAGGCTGGCGGTGGCGTGGAAGGGCGTGGGGGAGGCCTTGAGGAAGTCGATAAGGCCAGAATTCAGTGCGTCGCGCATAGCTCACTCCAGACAGCAGTGGCGCGAGTTTAGCGTATTAAGTCGACAAATTGTGTCTGCCTCCTCGCGGGCTCGCCCGCGAAGAGGCAGGTGCAGCCACGCAGAAATCAGAAAGGTGCAGGGCACTCGAACTTCAACCGCTCCCCGGACACCGGGTGGGTGAAGCTCAGCATCGAGGCATGCAGGCACAGCCGCTCATGTGCCGCCAGTGCTTCGGGGTTGGCATACAGCCGGTCACCCAGCAGCGGATGCCCGATCGACAGCATGTGCACGCGCAACTGGTGCGAACGCCCGGTAATCGGCGTCAATTCCACCCGGCAGTAATCACCACAGCGCTCGACGATGCGCCAGAAAGTCAGCGCATGCTTGCCCTGCTCGTGGTCCACCACATGCCGTGGCTTGGTTGGCGGGTCGTAGCGCAGTGGCAGGTCGATGCTGCCGCTGTCCAGCGCCGGTTGGCCCCAGCACAACGCGGTGTAGGCCTTTTCGGTTTCGCGGTCGTGAAACTGGCGGGACAGCTCGCGGTGGCTGTCGGCATCGCGGGCCAGCAGGATGATGCCGGAGGTTTCCCAGTCCAGGCGGTGCACGATCAGTGCATCGGGGTAGCCGTTTTCCTGCAGGCGGGTGATCAGGCAGTCCTTGTTGTCTTCGGCGCGGCCGGGCACCGACAGCAGCAGGGTCGGTTTGTTGATGACCAGGATGGCGGCGTCTTCGTGCAGGATCTGGATGTTGGACAGCGGCATTGCTTGGTCTCTATTAAATCGGGAGAAAAAAGCGGGGCCGCTTTGCGGCCCATTCGCGGCACAAGGCCGCTCCTACAGGGGAACGCGATCCCTTGTAGGAGCGGCCTTGTGCCGCGAATGGGCTGCGAAGCAGCCCCGGCTTTCAGCCAGATCAGCGATCCGGCAGGGTGATGTTCAGCTCCAGAATCGAGCAGCTGCCCTGGTTTTCCAGCTCGATATGCACATCATCGTTGCCGATGTTCACATACTTGCGGATGACTTCCAGCAGTTCTTTCTGCAGCGCCGGCAGGTAATCCGGTTCGCTGCGTTGGCCGCGCTCGTGCGCCACGATGATCTGTAGACGCTCTTTCGCTACCGACGCGCTGGTCTGTTTCTGTCTGCCACGAAAGAAGTCAAAAAGGTTCATGGTTTACTTGCCTCCAAACAGGCGCGCGAAGAATCCTTGCTTCGGCACTTCGATGAACCGCAGGGGCTTCTCTTTGCCCAGCAGACGGTCGACGGTATCGCTGTAGGCCTGGCCGGCATCGCTCTGGTCGTCGAGGATGACCGGGATACCCTGGTTGGAAGCCTTCAGCACGGCCTGGGACTCGGGGATCACGCCCTTGAGCTTGATCGCCAGGATTTCTTCGACGTCGGCGATGCTCAGCATTTCGCCCTTTTCCACACGCTCGGGGTGGTAGCGGGTGATCAGCAGGTGTTCCTTGATCGGCTCTTCGCCGTTTTCGGAGCGGCGCGACTTGCTCGACAGGATGCCCAGCATGCGGTCGGAGTCACGTACCGAGGACACTTCCGGGTTGGTGACCACGATGGCTTCGTCGGCGAAGTACATGGCCAGGTGCGCGCCTTTTTCGATACCGGCTGGCGAGTCGCAGATGACGAATTCGAAGTCTTTCTTCAGCTCCATCAGCACCTTTTCAACGCCTTCCTGGGTCAGCGCGTCCTTGTCACGGGTCTGGCTGGCGGCCAGCACGTACAGGTTCTCGAGGCGCTTGTCCTTGATCAGGGCCTGTTGCAGGTTGGCTTCGCCGTTGACCACGTTGACGAAGTCGTACACCACGCGGCGCTCGCAGCCCATGATCAGGTCGAGGTTACGCAGGCCCACGTCGAAGTCGACGATGACGGTCTTGTGGCCACGCAGTGCGAGGCCGGTACCAATGGCGGCGCTGGTGGTGGTCTTGCCCACACCCCCCTTGCCGGAAGTAACCACGAGAATCTTGGCCAAGGTGTTTCACCCCTAAAATAGTCGGGACACGGGTCCCTGCAAATAACTGAAATAGCTTAAATAACGGCAACGGTAAAAAAGTTGCTCTAAAAATGCTGGCAAGTATCCGTTAAAGACGGGTGATGTTCAACACGTCACCAGACAGGCTGACTTGCACGCCGGTGCCCCACAGCGGGTCGCGGCGCAGGTCTTCGCAGACCTTGTACTGGCCGGCGATCGAGACCATTTCTGCGGTCATCTGCTGGCAGAAGATACGCGCCTTGGTGTTACCTTTGATGCCGGCCAGGGCGCGGCCGCGCATGGCGCCGTACACATGGATGTTGCCATCGGCCAGAAGTTCCGCACCCGGGCTGACCGAAGCGGTAACGATCAGATCGCCACCTTGGGCGTAGATCTGCTGGCCGCCGCGTACCGGCGAGGTAATGATGCGGGTCGGGCGCACTTCGGGTTCCGGTGCCGGTGGTGGTGCCGGGGCCGGCTCGGGCTTCCTGACCACCTCGGGCTCTGGCTCCAGTGGCCGCTCGCGGGCGCCGGAAGGCGGCAGTACCGGCAGGTCGATGGCGATGGCGGCGGCGATGTCCTCGATGCGGTTGGCGCGGATGGCCAGGGTACGCAAGCCGTGGTGGCGGCAGATCCGCATCAAGCCGGGCAGGTCGATTGCCCCTTCGTCGGCTGGCAGTTTGTCCAGCGCCAGCACCAGCGGCGTGTTGCTGAAGAAATTCGGTGCCTGGGCGACTTTGGCCGCCAGCTGGCGGTCGAGGGCTTCAAGGTCATTGCGCGCCAGTTCCAGTACGGTAATGGCGAGCATGCTGCCCTTGAGCTGGAACACGGAGGCGGTGTCGGGTGTGTGGTTTGGGCTCATGGTCTGCATAGACGGCTTGTTGCGAAAAAAGTGCCCTGACTTATAACGAGAACACCGGTTGCCCGCAACATGCACTGATCCGTTGTAGAATGCGCGGCCTTTGTCTTTCCGGATGCTTCAATGGAACGCCCGCGTTTTCGTCCCTATTACCTTCACCCCAAGTTCTGGGGCCTGTGGCTGGGCCTGGGCCTGCTGTGGCTGGTGGTCCAGTTGCCGTACCGGGTGCTGTTGAAAATCGGTGCCGGGTTGGGTGCCGTGATGTATCACTTTGCCGGTGAGCGTCGGCGCATTGCCGCACGCAACCTGGAGCTGTGTTTCCCGGAGCTGTCGGTCGACGAACGGCAGCGTTTGCTCAAGGCCAATTTTGCGTCCACCGGTATCGCCTTCTTCGAAATGGCCATGAGCTGGTGGTGGCCCAAGGCCAGGCTGGCGCGCCTGGCCCATGTCGAAGGGCTGGAGCATCTGCAGGCCGCCCAGCAGGCGGGGCAGGGCGCCATTCTGATGGCGGTGCACTTCACCACGCTGGAAATCGGCGCGGCGCTGCTAGGCCAGCAGCACACCATCGACGGTATGTACCGCGAACATGGCAATGCGCTGTTCGACTTCATCCAGCGCAGTGGGCGTGAGCGGCATAACCTCGACTCGCTGGCGGTGGAGCGCGAGGACGTGCGCGGCATGCTCAAGCTGCTGCGTTCGGGCCGCGCGATCTGGTACGCACCGGACCAGGACTACGGCGCCAAGCAAAGCATTTTCGTGCCGCTGTTCGGTATCCCGGCAGCGACGGTAACCGCCACTACCAAGTTTGCCCGGCTGGGCAAGGCGCAGGTGATTCCGTTCACCCAGAGGCGCCTGGAGGATGGCAGCGGCTATCGGCTGGTGATCCACCCGCCATTGGAAGACTTCCCTGGCGAGAGTGAAGAGGCTGATTGCCTGCGCATCAACCAGTGGGTTGAAAGTGTGTTGCGCGAGTGCCCTGAGCAATACTTGTGGGCGCACCGCCGGTTCAAGTCGCGGCCTGAGGGTGCGCCGCGGTTGTATGACAAGAAAAAGCGCTGAAAACAGCTGAACCAGGAAGGATGCCATGGCCCCACCTCCGGTAACCGGTCTTATCCTTTCTGGCGGTGGCGCCCGCGCTGCCTATCAGGTCGGCGTACTGGCCGGCATCGCCGAGTTGCTGCCTGCCGGTGCGCACAACCCCTTTCCGGTCATCGTCGGCACGTCTGCCGGGGCCATCAACGCGGTTACCCTGGCCAGCGGTGCCACTCACTTCAACGATGCGGTGCAACGGCTTACCACCTTCTGGCAGAACTTTCGCAGCCACCAGGTCATTCGCAGCGACTGGCCCGGCGTGGTGCGCCAGGCCAGTCGCTTCGTTGGCCACAACCTGCTAGGTATTGGAGGCCCGGCACCCGTGGCGCTGCTGGACAGCAGTCCATTGCGAGGCTTGCTGGAAGCACACCTGAACCTGGACGGCATTGGCCATTCCCTGGTCGCCGGGCAGTTGCGCGCCGTGGCAATCACGGCCTTTGGCTACGAGTCTGGTCAGGCGGTCACCTTCTACCAGGGCCGTGGCAGCATCGAGGCCTGGCTGCGCCATCGCCGCATCGGCCTACCCACGCAGCTGACCATCGACCACCTGCTGGCCAGCGCGGCAATTCCGCTGCTGTTTGCCCCGGTGCAACTGGGCGACGAGTTTTACGGCGACGGCGCAGTACGCCAGTCGGCGCCTATCAGCCCGGCCTTGCACCTGGGCGCCAGCCGGGTGCTGGTGGTCGGGGTCAGCGGCAACCCGCAGCGGCCGGCACCACCGTTGCCGACCCAGCGGGTGTTCAGCGGGCAGCAGCCGAGCCTGGCACAGATTGGCGGGCACATGCTCAACAGCACGTTCATTGATAGCCTGGAAGACGATATCGAACTGCTGCAGCGGCTCAACCACCTCAGCCGGCTGTTGCCGGCGCACCTGGACGCCCGTCGCCTGGGGCTGGCGCCGATCGACGTACTGGTGGTGGCGCCCAGTCAGCCGCTGGACGAGATTGCCGCGCGGCACCGGCGTGAGCTGCCGGCGGCGTTGCGCTTGTTCCTGCGTGGGCCGGGGGCGACGCGGACCAGCGGGGCGGGGGTGTTGAGCTATTTGCTGTTCGAGGCGAGCTATTGCAGTGAGCTGATCGAGTTGGGGCGGCGGGATGCTCTGGCCAAGAAGCGGGAGTTGTGTCAGTTCCTGGGGGTTTGATGTTGCCTGCACTGGCCCTTTCGCAAGTGAACCCGCGAAAGGGCCGGCACAGGTTTACTCGGCTATCTGCAACTTGCGCGCCTGGGTATACACATACCGCACCTTTTCATACTCGAACGGCGAGTTCAGCTGCCCATAGCGGAATTTGGTGGTATAGCGCTTGTCCACCACCTGCAAGGCAAAGATTTCCGGGTGGTCGGTGCTGGCTTCGGCCATATTCAGGTAGTTGATGGCCTGCTCGCCCGCATAGTCAACCACCAGCCCGGTGGTATCGCGCAGGTTCGATGGCCCCAGCACCGGCAGCATCAGGTACGGCCCGTCTGGCACACCATAGAACCCCAGGGTCTGGCCGAAGTCTTCGCTCTGGCGCGGCAGGCCCATGCTGGTCGCCGGGTCCCATAGCCCACCCACACCAATGATGGTGTTGAACATCAGCCGCGCCGTGATCTCCGCCGAACGCTTGGCTTTCAGCTGCAGTACGCTGTTGAACAGGTTCGGCACATCACCGATGTTGTTGAAGAAGTTGCTCACCCCGGTACGCACGAAGCGCGGGGTGACGTACTGGTAGCCACTCACCAGCGGCAGCAGCACCCATTGGTCCAGGCGGTAGTTGAAGTGGTAGATGCGCCGGTTGATCGACTCCAGCGGGTCGTACACGTTCAGCGCCTCCAGGGTAGAGCGCTCGAACTCGCGCTGGTCCAGCCCGGGGTTGAATTTCAACTCGCGCAGCGGGTCGAGAAAGCCGTCTGCTTCGGGCGCCAGCGGTGTGGCAGTCACCTGAGGGTCGGCTTCGACCACGCTGGCCCGTGGGGCGGTTTCGGCGGCCAGCGCGTGGCCGGCGGCAAGCAGGGCAGTGGCGAAGAGGAGTTTGTTAACCACGGAAGAACTCCAGCATGGCGTCACTGTTGACGCGGTAATTGAGGTTGCCGCAATGGCCGCCATGGGGATAAAGGGTCAGCCGGTCACCAAACACCTTGCGCAGGAAGCCGATATCGCCGGGGCCAAGGATGACGTCGTCAGCGTTGTGCATCACTGCAATCTTGTCGCTGCTGCGCAGGTAGTCTTCCAGGGCATACAGGCTTACCTGATTGACCAGTTGCAGGATGCTGTTGCCGTCGGTGCGGGCGCGCCACATGGGGATCACCTGCTCGGTCATGTAGCAGTCGAAATCGCACTGCAGGGCACGTTTGAAGAACGGCGTGAGGCTACTGCCCTCGGTGATCGGGAACTTCGGCGGAATGATCAGGCCGCGGCGGTTGATCAGGTCGGAGGTAAAGGCAATGTCGGCCGCCGAGAAGCGGAACGAGGTGCCGATCAGCATGGCCATCTGTTCATTGGACAAGTGCTGGCGCGACTGCTGGAAGTCGTACAGCAGGGCGTCATTGAGGTCGATGTAGCCCTTGTCCTGGAAGTAGCGCGTGAGCTTCTGCAACATCAGCTCGTAGAAGGTGGTGCTGCGGTCGATGCCCTTGACCTGGGTTTGCACCAGCTTGTCCAGGTTGTTGATCGAGGTGTACAGGTTGACCGGTGGGTTCAACAGCAGCACGCGCTTGAAGTTGAAGCTGCGGCGGGTTTCGTCCAGGTGGCTGACGAAGGCCGCATCCAGCGCACCCAGGCTATAGCCGGTGAGGTAGAAGTCACTGACTGGCAGGCGCGGGTGCTGCGCGCGCACGGCTTGCATCACCCGGTACATGTCTTCGGCGTCGTCCTTGCTGACACCGGGGGTGGCAAAGCGCGAAGCGGCGCTCATGAAGTCGTAGCTGGTGGGCGACGACAATTGCACTACGTGGAAACCGGCCTGGTAGAACAGCTTTTTCAGGTATTCGTTGATGCTGCTGGTGTACGGTGCGCCGGTGCCCGCGATGATGAAGATCAGCGGCGCCTCGCGGTCCTGGCGGGCCAGGCGGTACTTGAGTTTTTTCACTGCCCAGAAGTTGTCGGGCAGGGTGAACTCGCGCTCCGGGCGCAGGTTGAGGCTGTAGTCGGACTGGTTGATTTCGTCGTCGCTGGGCAGGGTAGGGCGCTGGTCCGGCGGCGTGGTGGCGATGGTGGCCTCGAACGGGTTGGTCAAAGGGAAGCCGTAGCTGGCGGCGTCGATATCCCGCGCCGAAGCGGCCGCAGCCATGAGCAGGCTGCCGAGCAGGGCAGCGAGGCGCAAAGATCGAAGCATGTAGTCCCCCAAAAGAACGCAAGGTCGAGCGGTGTGCAGGCTAGGACCACATCAACGCGGGCAAAGTTGCCTGGCGCGGTGGCCTTTGGTGTGCCTGTTATCTGCAACATAGCTGCAGGGTTGTGATTTTGCCTTACATCGGGGCATAAGCGATCATGGATGCTTTCGATTACCGCTATTGGAGAACGGGATGTCTCGTACGCTGCCGGCTGCGCTGCTTGTGCTGTTTCTTGGGCTGTGGCTTGCAGCCAGTTATGGCGTGCGTTACGGCTTGATGGAGGACGGGCAGTGGGTGGGGTTGTGCACGACACCCGCGGCGTACTGGCAGTGTGAGGTCCGGTCGTTGTTGGGGTTGGGCATTCACCATCAGGTGATGGCCTGGTCTGGGCTGGGCCTTGCGCTGTTGGCGCAGGTGGTGACCGGCCGCACCGGCGGGTGGCTGGCGGTGCTGGCCTTGGTTTTTGCGGTACCAGCGCTGGTGCTGTATACCGCCAGCATTGCGGTGTTTGCGCTGGTCCTGGCGGGGTTGCGGTTGGTTCGGTAATTGCGGTGGGGCTCAAAGGTGCATGCCTTGGGTACTGTGGTGGGGCGGCGCTCGATCTGCGCGCCATCTCAACAATCAAGCCGGACGCAGCCGCAAGCTGCGCCACAAAGCCGCGGTCATTAGCACGCTCACCACCGCCCAACCCCAAGCCTGCTGGTTCTCCAGCCCTTCCACGAACAACTGCGGCGCCACCCCGGCCCCGACAATGAACGCCAGCAACGCCACCTCTGCCCGCCGTGCCCGCACCGGCCACAGCACATACACCAGCGCCGGCAACGCCAGCGCCGCACTGGGGAAGCTGCGGTAGCGAGGGTCGAACACCATCGCCAGCATGCTCACCGCTGCGGCGAAGCCCGCCGCCAGCAACATCCAGCCTGCCCGTGCCTGCAGCCAGGCGAACAGGCGCTCGCGCCAACCGGCCCGCTGCGCCAAGGCCAGCAGCGCGTGGGCCAGCACCAGCAGGTTCAACCCGGCCAGCGTCACCGCCCATACCCACTCCCCGGCAAAGCGCGCATGGGTGCGCATCAGCTCACCCCACAACCCCAGGCATCCGGTGCCAAACGCCGCCAGCAATGGCAGCAGCAAGGCTGCCTGAACCGTTGCGGGGCGCCCGGCAAGTAACAGCATGGCCAGCATCGACAATGCACTGGCCAGCAACCACTGCGGCCAGTAATGCAGGTTGCTCACCGGCCCCTCCAGCACGCCCTTGTCCTGCCGGTCTGCATCGTAAAGCCCCCAGTAACCGCCGACGGCCCCCTCGTTGGCACGTTTCCAGGGTTGGTCGAATGCTTCGATCAGGTTGTAGCGCCAGCCGTTGCTCTCAGCCATGGCCACAAAACCGCGAATGAAACGCGCCTCGTTGACCCGGCTGGGCACTGCGGTTTCGCGCTGGCGGCCTTCGCTGGGCCAGCCGGTTTCGCCGATCAGGATGTCTTTGGGTGCGAAGCGTGTGCCGAACACCCTGCGCACATCGGCCACATGGGCCAAGGCTTCGTCGATACCGCGAGGGTCGTCTTCCCAGTAGGGCAAGAGGTGGATAGTCAAGAAGTCCACCTGCGGCGCTACCTGCGGGTGCTGCAGCCAGAACTCCCATACATCCGCGTAGGTCACCGGCACCTTCACCTGGCTCTTCACACGGGCGATTAGCGTGGCCAGGTGTGCGCCGGTCACCTCTTTGCGCAGCAAGGTTTCGTTGCCGACGATCACCGCGCTGACCACATCCGGGTTGGCGTTGGCGGTGGCAATCAGCAGGTCGATTTCCCTGTCGGTATCGGCCGGGTGGGCGTTAACCCAGGCACCGAGCATCACTTTCAGGCCATGCTTGCGCGCCAGCGCGGGGATTGCCTCAAGACCGGTCATGGAATAGGTACGGATGCACTGGAATCGCTCAGCCAGCAAAGCAAGGTCGGCGTCCATCCGCGCCGGGCGCAGGCGAAACGGCTGATCGTAGGGCGATTGGTCCTTGTCGAACGGCGTGTAGGACGCGCATTGCAACTTGTGCGACGGGCTGGCCGCATCCGGCAGGTGAACCGGCTTGCCAAGCCCGTACCAGAGCCCTGCAAGCCCGAGCAGGGCCAACAGGCAGGCAAGCAGGTACAACGGCAACAGCAGGCGGGCAGAGCTGGGCATCGGGCGGTCCATCGTCAGGCGCAAAAGGGTAGATAGTAGCCCGGCGCCAAAGCTTTGGCATGCAAGGATCGCGCAGGTCGGCGTAAGCCGATGGCGCTAATGGCACAGTGCTGTCGCATATGGGGCGGGTACAGGTCGCAGCTGGATCAGGTCGCCCGGTGTTGCAGGCAGATGATGCAATCTCCTAGACCTGACGAGGGGATGCTTTGATGGCTGCGATAAAAAGAATGCGACGTTTACTGGGTGTGGGCACCGCCCTGGTAATGGCCATGAGCGCTGCACAGGCAATGGCCAAAGAAGTAAGCATCGGTTACGTGGATGGGTGGGCCGACAGCGTGGCCACCACCAACGTGGCTGCAGAAGTGATCAAGCAGAAGCTCGGCTACGACGTGAAGTTGCAGGCCGTGGCCACGGGCATCATGTGGCAGGGTGTGGCAACCGGCAAGCTCGATGCCATGTTGTCGGCCTGGTTGCCCGTCACCCATGGCGAGTACTGGGCCAAGAACAAGGACAACGTGGTCGACTACGGCCCTAACTTCAAGGACGCCAAGATCGGCCTGATCGTGCCCGAGTACGTCAAGGCGGTGAGCATTGCCGACCTCAAGACCGACAGCAGCTTCAAGCAGAAGATTGTCGGCATCGACGCCGGCTCCGGCGTAATGCTCAAGACCGACCAGGCCATCAAGGACTACGACCTGACTGGCTACAAGCTGCAGGCAAGCTCCGGCGCGGCCATGACCGCAGAGCTGGGCCGTGCCTATGCCAAGCAGCAGTCGATTGCGGTCACTGGCTGGGTACCGCACTGGATGTTCGCCAAGTGGAAGCTGAAGTTCCTCGAAGACCCGAAAGGCGTGTATGGCGCGGCGGAAACCGTGAACAGCATCGGCAGCAAGGAACTGGCGACCAAGGCGCCGGAAGTGGCGGAGTTCCTGAAGAAGTTCAACTGGCAGTCCAAAGACGAGATTGGCGAGGTGATGCTGGCGATCCAGGAAGGGGCCAAGCCTGAAGCAGCGGCCAAGGATTGGGTGGCCAAGCACCCTGATCGCGTGAAGGAGTGGACTGGCAAGTAAATGCGCTTGGCGTTGTACTTTCAGCGCCTGTGAGATCGAGCGCCGCGCGGGCGGCGCTCGATCTTGCAGGCGCTGAAAGAGCAACGGCAAGCACCTTTCAGCCCTCACCCATTCAGCTCTTTGTTTCAAATCCGGTAAAACACCGTTGCATCTAAGACTAAGGTCGTCTGGTTGCCGTCCAACAGCCGCATAAAGTAAGGGCGTGGGTTTCATCCCCTACCTGTGCTGCTAGGACAAAAACAATGAACGACAGCATTTACCTCTCGATACAAAACAGCCCCCGTTTCAAGGAGCTGGTCACCAAACGCGAACGGTTCGCCTGGATTCTCTCGGCGATCATGCTCGGCCTTTACTGCGCCTTCATCCTCCTGATTGCCTACGGTCCTCAAGTACTGGGCGCCAAGCTCAGCCCTGAGTCGTCGATTACCTGGGGCATTCCCCTGGGCGTCGGCCTGATCGTTTCGGCATTCGTCCTGACCGCCATCTACGTACGCCGCGCCAACGGCGAATTCGATGAGCTGAACAAGGCCATCCTGAAGGAGGCGCAACAATGATTCGCCACGCCAAAACCCTGGCCGTACTGGCCTGCGGAGCCTTCGCACCCGCCGTGTGGGCTGCCGATGCCCTGACCGGCGAGGTGCAGAAACAACCGCTGAACGTTTCCGCCATTGCCATGTTCGTGGCCTTTGTCGCCTTCACCCTCGGCATCACCTACTGGGCCTCCAAGCGCAACAAGTCAGCGTCGGACTACTACGCTGCCGGCGGCAAGATCACTGGCTTCCAGAACGGCCTGGCAATTGCCGGCGACTACATGTCGGCCGCCTCGTTCCTGGGTATTTCCGCGCTGGTGTTCACCTCTGGCTACGATGGCCTGATCTACTCCATCGGTTTCCTGGTCGGCTGGCCGATCATCCTCTTCCTGATTGCCGAACGCCTGCGCAACCTGGGCAAGTACACCTTCGCCGACGTGGCCTCGTACCGCCTCGGGCAAAAGGAAATCCGCACCCTGTCGGCGTCCGGTTCGCTGGTGGTGGTGGCGTTCTACCTGATCGCCCAGATGGTCGGTGCCGGCAAGCTGATCGAGCTGCTGTTCGGCCTGGACTACCATGTGGCGGTGATCCTGGTGGGTATCCTGATGTGCCTGTACGTGCTGTTCGGCGGCATGCTGGCCACCACCTGGGTACAGATCATCAAGGCCGTGCTGCTGCTGTCCGGTGCCAGCTTCATGGCGCTGATGGTCATGAAACACGTGGGCTTCGACTTCAACACCCTGTTCTCCGAAGCCATCAAGGTACACGCCAAGGGCGAAGCGATCATGAGCCCGGGTGGCCTGGTCAAAGACCCGATCTCGGCGTTCTCGCTGGGCCTGGCGCTGATGTTCGGTACCGCAGGCCTGCCGCACATCCTGATGCGCTTCTTCACCGTCAGTGACGCCAAGGAAGCCCGCAAGAGCGTGCTGTACGCCACTGGCTTCATCGGCTACTTCTACATCCTCACCTTCATCATCGGCTTTGGCGCCATCCTGCTGGTCAGCACCAACCCAGACTTCAAGGACGCCGCTGGCGCCCTGCTGGGTGGTAACAACATGGCGGCGGTGCACCTGGCCAATGCCGTGGGTGGCAGCGTGTTCCTGGGCTTCATTTCGGCGGTCGCCTTCGCCACCATCCTGGCGGTGGTTGCCGGCCTGACCCTGGCCGGTGCCTCGGCGGTGTCCCACGACCTGTACGCCAGCGTATGGCGCAAGGGCAAGGCCAACGACAAGGACGAGATCCGCGTATCGAAGATCACCACCGTCGCCCTGGGCGTGCTGGCGATCGGCCTGGGTATCCTGTTCGAGAAGCAGAACATCGCCTTCATGGTGGGCCTGGCGTTCTCCATCGCGGCCAGCTGCAACTTCCCGGTGCTGCTGCTTTCGATGTACTGGAAAAAGCTCACCACCCGCGGCGCCATGATTGGCGGCTGGCTGGGCCTGGTGAGTGCGGTGACGCTGATGATCCTCGGCCCGACCATCTGGGTGCAGATCCTCGGCCACGAGAAAGCCATCTACCCGTACGAGTACCCGGCGCTGTTCTCGATGGCCATTGCCTTCGTCAGCATCTGGTTCTTCTCGGTCACCGACAAGTCCAAGGCGGCTGACGACGAACGTGCGCTGTTCTACCCGCAGTTCGTGCGTTCGCAAACGGGCCTGGGTGCCAGTGGGGCGGTGTCTCACTAACGCTTGAACGCTGATACACAACGCCCCGCCAGTCGGGGCGTTGTCGTTTCTGGCTGATCGTCTTTCAAGTCGTTGGGAAATTTCCGAAGCCCGTTCGGAACGGTCCTAGTTAGCGGCGAGCTGCAAAGTTGAACAATCTCCTTGCTCACCGGAAAAGTCCGGTAGGCATTACCTTATCAAGGAGATAGCCCCCCGTGAAACGTTCGCTGCTTGCCCTGCCCCTGACCCTGCTGTTTGCCGGTGCCGCCTTTGCCGTTGACCCTATCGAGAAGCAAGTGCAAATCGTCGCGCAGGTGCCGACCGATGCCTTCTTCGTCGAGCCAGTCGGCGGCAACTGGATGAACGATCCGCAAGAAATGGTCTGGAACTCCTATCAGCAAAAACTCGACCCGATCCGCAAGGAACTGCAGGTCAAGAGCACCGTCGGCCCGATCACTGCCTACCTGGTATCGCCGGCAGTGATCGCCAGCGGTACCCACAACATCGGCCTGGACGTGACAGTGGGCGATACCGTCCTGAAGACAACGCCAGCTGAGGTCGTCAGCGCTGCGCAAGCGGCCTCGGGCGCCACCGTCGGTTTCAACGTCGCGGCCCAGGCGGCCCCCTCGACCGGGTATGAGCCAGGCAACTATCAAGGCTTGGTGAGCATGATCTTCGAAACCGCTGCGCCCTGATTCCGCCCCCAGCGTTCATCAACGTTTCCTGCACCGGCCTTCGCTTCTAGCGAGGGGCGGGCAGGTCTTGCCTGCAAGCGATGCCCATGACCGATCACTCTTTCATCGCTGCCACACGCTGCTGGCTGACGCTGGCCGCCACCCTTGCGCTATGGTCCGTAACAGGCCCGGCAGTGAGTGCTAACTTGGGTGCGGCCGAAGGATTGCCGAAGGAATTCGAGGCGCATTTCTTCGACGTGCCATTGGCCGTTCGGGTCGACTTGGATGGCCGCTACTTGGGCGACGCTATGGTAGTCCTCGACCGCGATCAGCGTGTGCAGCTACTTGAATTCACCGACACCCTCGAAAGCCGCGAGCCCGAAAGCCTGCGCCGCCGCTGGCGGGAGCGGCTGGCCAATCCTCGATACCTGGGGGATTGCCGGGGAGACTGCCCTGACGGCTTGCGTGCCGTGCATTACAGCCTGGTCAATTCGCAGTTGTCTTTGCTGACCGACCAGGCCGAAGTGTCCGGCACCGCTGAGCGCTATCACCGCCTGCCAGAACAGGGCAGCCATGGCCTGCTGCTGCGCAACCAGCTCAACCTGCTGAATGATGGCCAGGCAACCAGTGGCCGATACGCCTTGCAGGGGCAGGGCAGTGTCGGGCAATGGACCGCCTTGGCCGAAGGCCAACTCGACCGTGGCAGTGACAACCGCCAGGGCACCCGCTACCGGGTCGACCAACTCTATGGTGAACGCCTGGTAGAGGACCATTTCTACCGCCTGGGGTACTTCACCCCCGGCGCCCAAGGGCTGACGCGCCAGCCCAGGCTGATGGGAGCCAGCCCAGACACCACCGTGGGGGTGATGTTCGGCAGCAGCGACAGCTTGCTGATCGACAGCGCGGCGCCCAGTGCCACGCCGATCTATGTCACCCCCAACCGCCCGGCAATCGCCGAAATCTATCGCAACGGCGTGCTGATCAACAGCCAGCCCGTGCAGCCCGGTTTGCAGACACTCGACACCAAAGTGCTGCCAGGCGGCATCTATGAAGTCGAGGTGCGCCTGGTCGAGGATGGCCAGGAAAGCTCGCGCAGCCAGGCATTCATCTACAAGCCTGGCAACTGGCGCAGCACGGATGCCCCTTGGCGCTATAACCTGTACCTCGGGCAGCAGACCCACCAGTTCAGCAACTGGCAGCATGACAAGGACGATACCCTCGCCGCCGGAGTGCTGGCCAATTACCTGCTGCACCCGCGCGCAATCCTCGGCTTGTCTGCCCAACGCATCGACGATGCCCTGCAGTATGGAACGTCGCTGGACTGGGACGTGCGTGACCGTTTCAAGTTGTATGGCAACCTGTTCCAGGCCCAAGGCCATGGCAACGGCTATGATCTGCAGCTGATCCATGCCTATGAAGGTGGTTCGCTGGTAGCCAGCCACAGCCGCAGTTGGCTGGCCCGGTCGCAACGGGATCGACAGGACGACCAAGCCGCGCGGCCATTCCAGGCGCGCCAGACGCAATCGTCCTTGTCGCTGAGCCACCGGCTGGACCCGCGCAACACCGCCAGTGTGCGCCTGTCCCACAGCAGCGGCGGTGATGCCGGTACCGGTGTCGATCTGGGTTGGTCCTACTACGGTCGGCTGCTGGGCTCCGATGCCAACTGGCGCCTGACGCTGTTCGACCGCCCCGGCAACAGCGCCACCGGTGATGCACGCAGCCGAGGGGTCAACCTTAGCCTCAGCATGAGCCTGGGTGGCAATGGGCGGCGTGTGTCTGCCAGCGTCGGCAGCCGCACATCACGCGATGGCGGCCGCGATCTCAACACGTCGCTTGGCTATCAGCAGGACGTCGAACTTGGGCCCCTGCGCAGCGTTGGCGCCACCCTCAGCGCCGATCGCTATGGTGCAGGCCTGGAGGGCGAGACCCAGTTCGAGAGCCAAGTGCTGCATGGCGATGCCTACGTGCAGCGTTCCTCGTACAACGGTGAATTCAGCGGTGGCCTTAACCTGGAAAGCCTGGTTGCCATCGGTGCTGGCAAAGCTGCCGTCAGTGGCCAGTACCTGCCGCATCAGGCGGCGCTGATCGTCGATGTAGACAGCGACATCGACGGCCTGAAGTTGCGTGCCGACGATGCGCTGGGCGCCAACTTGCACCCTGGGCGCAACATCATCCCAGTGACGCCTTACAAGGCCGGGCATGTGCAATTCGATTTCGACAATGGCGATACCACGGCGGCGGTAATCCAGCCGTCGAGCATGGATTATCACCTTAACCGTGGAGGCATCGAATACCGCCAGTTGCGTGTGTTGCGCACGGTGACCGTGCTGGGGCGTTTGCTCGATGGCCAAGGGCAACCTCTGCGCGGCGCCCAGGTGGTCAATCACGCCAGCCGCAGTGTCAGCGAGGCCGATGGTTTTTTCGCCGTGGAAATGAGCCACACCACACCCACCCTGGACGTTCGCCTGCGCGGCCAGGCGTTGTGCCTGCTGCGTCTGGACCTGGCCACTTTGCCTCGTGAAGGCGACGTGCTGTTGGCCGGCGACCAGCGCTGCCTGCCTGAGTACGCGACGTCGGTGGGCATGGCGCGGGAGCCAGCCCAATGAATACCGGCAGCCGCTTTTCCGAAGGCGTTTTCAGAAACGTCCTACTGCTTTCCTCGTGGCCGCTAGCTGCGCTGAGCAATAACCTAACCCAATGGACCCAGGGAGCTTTGCAATGAGAGTGCCCCAGATACTGGCCATCGCACTGTTGGCCATGCCGCTGGCTGCAGCGGCCGCACCCGAGCTGAATATCGGTGGTTTGTATGACTACCTTGACGGCAACAAAAGTACCCTGCTCAAGAAGGTGCGCAATGGCGGCGACAGCACGGCGTTCGTCAAGGTCAGTGTCGTCGAGCTGGTGTATGACGAAGCTGGTGTAGCGCGGGAGATCGACACCGAAGGCCTGCCGCTGGAGCAACGAGGCCTGGTCGCCAGCCCCGCCCGGTTGATCGTGCCGGCCAAGGGCATGCAGGTGGTGCGCCTGCTGTATCGCGGCTCGCGGGCCGAGGAACGCTATTTCCGCCTGCGCTTCATGCCCGTGTTGCCAGAGTTGGGTGACGGATTTGCCGTGGACGAGCAACAGGCCCAACAGTATCGAGACAGCCTCAGGGCGGGAGTGAATTTGCTGGCCGGTTTTGGTTCGCTGCTGTTCGTCAGGCCTGCGCAGGCGCACTACCAGACGCCGGTCCGGCGGGAGGGCGGGTTGTTGACCGTGGTCAACGAGGGCAATGCCACCGTGGTGCTTGACCATTTTCGTCAGTGCCGCGCACCGCAGGAGGCTTGCGAGCCGGCCACCAAGCATCACTTGCTACCTGGGCGTAGCCGCCAGTTTGAGGGGGATGTTGCGCACGTTCACCAGTTCGAGCTTCACGAAGGTGACCAGCGCACGGCCATGGTATTGAAGCGATGAAAGTGTTGATGAAGCTGCTGGCAGGTTCCTGGTTGGGAGGCGTACTGTGGCTTGCCCCACCCGTTGCTTTGGCACTCGATGTGACGATAACGGCGCAGTATCTGGGAGGGGGAACGGGGCGGTTCGACAACACCACGCCGCCAGGTGGATTGTGCAGCAGCTGGTTCGCTACATGCAGGACCCGCACGACGGTAACGTTACCCATTACCTACGATAAGAAAACCACCAAGGGCGCTGCCGATCCACGCGATCTTTTCTATGTCGGCTTGCCGGCGAAGCGTGAGGTCGATATCTATCACGATACAACCGGCGAATCGCGACGCCTTACGTTCGAGTGGACGGCCCTCAGTCAGCGAGTGCAGATTGCCAGTCATTTTTATAATCACCCGCTTTACAATCTGACCCTTAGTGGCGGGTGCAGAGCGGTGGGGAGTGTTAGTCAGGAACGGCCCGCCAAGGTCAGCTACCTATGGGATATCACCCAGCCGTCGGCCCCTTCACCTTGCTGGGGCTTTGGTCGGGCTGCACCGAACGGACGGGTGGAAATTGCTTCGGTACTGGAAACCAGCGTTGCTTATGCAATGAACATCACCCCCCCTTTTCGGATGCCAAGTGGCACCTACCGGGGCAGCGTGACTTACAGTATTGGCCCTGGCGGCGACTTTGACTTTGGCAACGATGTCACAGCCCTGAGCGGCAACAGCCTGACCGTAAACTTCGTGCTCGATGTACAGCACGCTTTCCTCTTCGAGTTCCCGCCAGGCTCCGAGCGTGCGGTGCTGGAGCCGCCAGGTGGCTGGCAAGCCTGGCTGGCCGGCGGCAAGCCACCCCAACGGCTCAATCGCGACCTGCCATTCAGGGCCTGGTCAACAGGCCCGTTCAAGGTTTACAAGCTCTGCCAGTACGATGTGGGTCCCGAGTGCGGGATTCGCAACGAGCACAATGATCAGGTGCCAGTACTGGTCGCACTCACCCTCCCAGGGGGTATCCAGCACGCTGGGGGGCAGGTTGAACGCCTTGCCCTGCCAAGTGGCGCTCAGGCGGCGCTGCAGTTCGACGCTGTGACACCGACCCTCAACCGTCGCGGCCAGCTGCATTTCGACGTTGACAGGAGCCAGGTGCAAAACATGCTGAAGCATCCCGGCAGTACTTACACCGGGCAGGTAACCGTCGTCTTCGATGCTGAACTGTAGGCATCACCAACGAGAGAGGCACCATGCACACAGCCCTGGTGGTCGATGACCACCCCTTTATCCGCGCTACCGTCTGCATGCTGTTGCGCCAGCAGCGTGTGCAGGTGGTTGGCCAGGCGGACAATGGCATAGACGCCGTGCGCCTGGTACGCGAGTTGGCGCCGGACCTGGTGATCCTCGACATTGCGATGCCAGGCCTGGACGGGTTGGAAGTGATCGCCCGGATCAAAGCCTGCGGCCTTGCGTGCAAGGTCGTGGTGCTGACCTCGCAACTGGCCGAAGCTTATTCACTGCGTTGCCTGCAGGCCGGTGCCGCAGGTTATGTGGCCAAGACCGATGACCTGGACGAACTGGGCAAGGCCGTCGCTGCCGTGCTGTCGGGCTTCACCTACTACCCTGAAGTGGCGATGAGCTCGGTTTGCAGGCGCGACCTGCGCACCAGTGAAGCCCAGTGCATTGCCAGCCTCACCGACCGTGAATTGACGGTGCTGCTGTACCTGGCCCGTGGCTATGGCAACAAGGCCATCGGTGAAACCATGCTGTTGAGCAACAAGACCATCAGCACCTACAAAACGCGCCTGCTGGAAAAGCTCAGGCTCACTTCGGTCGTTGACCTGGCGGATTTCGCACGCCGCAATCAACTGATCTGAACGTGCTTTTGCGTGACGCTGAAGCCATGTCGGTGGCGTTGATCCATGTCGTTGCGTGTACTGGTGGTAGATGATGCGTTGATCAACCGCTTGTTGCTGTCACAACAGCTCGATCATCTCGGGCATCAGGTTCAACTGGCCGAAGACGGCGCACAGGCGCTACGCCTGTGGCTCGGTGGTCATTTTGATGGGGTGATCACTGACTGCAACATGCCCCGGCTTGACGGGTATGCCCTGGCGCGCGCCATCCGTGAGCACGAGCGGCGCAGTGGCCGGCCACAGTGCCGGGTTATCGGCATGACAGCTACGTTTACACCCGCGGTTCGGGCGCGTTGCCGCGCAGCCGGGATGGATGACTGCCTGCTGAAGCCGCTGAGCCTGAAGCGCCTGGTACAAACGTTGGCCCCGATCTGCCCTGCAGTGCTCGACATTGAACATGTGCAGCGCCTTGTGGGTAATGACAAGGCAGCACTGCACGCGTTACTGGAAGCGTTGCGCTCCAGCAACGCTCAAGACTTTCAGCAACTGAGCGAGTTACAGGAGAACGTTGAGGCCTTGGGCCTACTCGCCCATCGCATCAAAGGGGCTGCGCGCATCGCCCGCGCCAGGGAGGTGGTTTACCAGTGCGAGCGTCTGGAACGCCAATGTAGCGACAAGACGCTCGCACCCGTCGACCTGAAAAGGGACGTGGAGGCACTTCGCCAAGCGATGCTGTATCTGGATCGCCAACTGGCCTCACACGCCCTGCGGTCAAATCATGCCGAGTAACAGGAGCACCAGCAGAATCACCAGTACCACGCCCACGATGCCCGAAGGGCCGTAGCCCCAGCTACGCGAGTGTGGGAAGACCGGTAAGCCACCAATCAGCAGAAGGATCAGGATGATGATGAGAATCGTGGTCATGACGGAATCCTTGCATGGTTGAGGGTCAAGGGCCTCTAACGGCTGGCCTCTTGTAAGTAAGGACCGGCGCCGCGCGGGAAAGATTCCATTTGTGTGCAGCCGGGCGGGCGTAACTGACCATGGAGTCATGCCCACCCATTCACTACCCTGATGAACCCTGCCTGTGCGCCTGGTCTTGATTAGACTCGCTGCACAACCACTTGGAACAAGGCCAGCCACCATGCAAAACCGCATCATGATCACCGGCGCCGGGTCCGGCCTCGGCCGCGAGATCGCCCTGCGCTGGGCGCGTGAGGGCTGGCGCCTGGCGCTGGCCGATGTCAATGAAACCGGCCTGCGCGAAACCCTGGCGCTGGCCCGCGAAGCGGGCGGCGATGGCTTCGTTCAGCGCTGTGACGTGCGTGACTATAGCCAGCTGACAGCCCTGGCCCAGGCCTGCACCGAGCAGTTCGGCGGTATCGACGTGATCGTCAACAATGCCGGTGTTGCCTCGGGCGGGTTCTTCGCCGAATTGTCGCTGGAAGACTGGGACTGGCAGATCGCGGTCAACCTGATGGGCGTGGTCAAGGGCTGCAAGGCCTTTTTGCCGCTGCTGGAGCGCAGCAAGGGCCGCATCATCAACGTCGCCTCGATGGCCGCGCTGATGCAGGGGCCGGGCATGAGCAACTACAACGTGGCCAAGGCCGGTGTGTTGGCCCTGTCGGAAAGCCTGCTGGTGGAACTGCGCCAGCTGGAGGTGGCGGTGCATGTGGTGTGCCCATCGTTCTTCCAGACCAACCTGCTGGACTCGTTCCGTGGCCCGAACCCGGCGATGAAGGCGCAGGTTGGCAAGTTGCTGGAAGGCTCGCCGATCAGCGCGGCGGACATTGCCGACTACATCCATCAACAGGTCGCCGCTGGCGAGTTTCTCATCCTGCCGCACGAGGCAGGGCGACAAGCCTGGCAACTGAAACGCCAGGCCCCTGAGCGGCTGTATGACGAGATGGCCGAAATGGCGGTGAAAATGCGCGCAAAAGCCCAATCGCGATGAATGGTCTGTAGGAGAAGCTACCCGGCAATGTAGGGCTCTTCTGAATAGTGATGGAGCTATTGAGTAGCCGAATGCCTACGAGGCAGGCTCTGGTTTTCCCGTTGGCAGGAGGATCGGAACATGCTGGTAATAGGGCGCGAAGTAGGCGAGATCATCGTGATCGGTGATGACATCCGGATAATGGTGGTAGAGACCCGGGACGGGGTCGTGCGCTTTGGCGTCGATGCCCCGCGTGAGGTGCCGGTGCATCGGGCCGAGGTGTACAAGCGCATCAAAGCGGCGAAGCAGGGCAAGGCCTGACCCGCTATTCCAGTAGCTCACGGGGCACGTCATGCTTGGCCAGCAACTGGCACTGCTGGCTCTCAAGGTCGAACAGGATGAACGCCTGCCCCTTGGCCAATGCCTGGCGTACCCGCAGCACCCGGGTTTCCAGTGGGGTATCGTCGCCATTGTCGGTGCCGTCGCGGGTGACGAAGTCTTCGATCAGGCGGGTCAGGGTTTCGGCTTGCAGTTGGTCGTAGGGGATCAGCATGGCAGGTGTTGTCTGAAGTAGGTGTGGGCATGCTACGCGAAACATTCGATATTTTGGGGACGCAAAGCGGCCCCAAACGTCCTCAACCTTTATTGCCAACCAGGCTGTCCACCGCCGGCACCCGCGTGTCGCTCTCCATTTGCGCATCATGCTCCAACTGGTGGCTGAAGCGCTCGAGCGAAGCATTGGCCGGCTGCGAGTCGCTGGCGAACACCGGTGGGCTCAGCAGGTAAGCCGACAACAACCGGCTCAGCGCTGCCAGGCTGTCGATATGGGTGCGCTCATACCCATGGGTGGCATCACAACCGAATGCCACCAGCGCCGTACGAATATCGTGCCCCGCGGTCACCGCTGAATGGGCGTCGCTGAAGTAATAGCGGAACAGGTCGCGCCGCACCGGCACGTCGTGGTCGCCGGCCAGTTTCAGCAGGTGCCGGGACAGGTGGTAGTCGTAAGGCCCCGACGAATCCTGCATGGCCACGCTCACCGCGTGCTCGCTAGACGCTTGGCCGGGCGCTACCGGGGCAATGTCGATGCCGACGAACTCGCTGACATCCCAGGGCAGGGCGCCCGCCGCTCCCGAGCCGGTTTCTTCGGTGATGGTGAACAGTGGGTGGCAGTCGATCAGTGGTTGCTGACCGCTTTCAACCACGGCCTTCAGTGCCGCCAGCAGCGCGGCTACGCCGGCCTTGTCGTCCAGGTGTCGGGCGCTGATGTGGCCGCTTTCGGTGAACTCGGGCAAGGGGTCGAAGGCCACGAAGTCACCAATGCTCACGCCCAGCGCCTCGCAATCGGCACGGGTGGCGCAATAGGCATCCAGGCGCACTTCCACATGCTCCCAGCTCACCGGCATCTGGTCGATGGCGGTGTTGAAGGCGTGCCCGCTGGCCATCAGCGGCAGCACGCTGCCACGGTATACGCCAGTATCGGTGAATACGCTGACACGACTGCCTTCGGCGAAGCGGCTGGACCAGCAACCCACCGGTGCCAGGGCCAGGCGGCCGTTGTCCTGCAGCTGGCGCACGCTGGCACCGATGGTGTCCAGGTGGGCGGATACGGCACGGTCGGGGGAGGTTTGCCGGCCCTTGAGCGTGGCGCGGATGGTGCCGCGCCGGGTCAGCTCGAAGGGGATGCCCAGCTCGTCCAGGCGCTCGGCCACGTAGCGCACGATGGTGTCGGTGAAACCGGTGGGGCTGGGGATGGCGAGCATCTCCAGCAGCACGCGTTTGAGGTATTCGAGATCGGGTTCGGGATGTCGGTCGGACATGGTCGGGGACTCCTTTAATCCTGTGCTGGCCTCTTCGCGGGCATGCCCACGAAGAGGCCAGCAGCCTTTACGCCAGAGGCCGGCTATGCGGAAACAGCAGGTCGATAAAACGCTCGGCGGTAGGCTGCGGTTCATGGTTGGCCAACCCGGCACGCTCGTTGGCCTCGATGATCACGTACTCCGGCTGCCCGGCATCGCGCACCATGAAGTCCAGCCCCACCACCGGTATCTCCAGTGCCCGCGCAGCGCGCACGGCAGCGTCTGCCAGTACCGGGTGCAGGCGTTCGGTCACGTCTTCCAGGGTGCCGCCGGTGTGCAGGTTGGCGGTGCGCCGCACGGCCAGGCGCTGGTCGGCGGGCAATACGTCGTCATAGCCAAAGCCTGCCGCCCGTAACGTGCGCTCGGTTTCATCGTCCAGCGGAATGCGGCTTTCACCAGCGGTTGCCGCCTGGCGACGGCGGCTCTGGGCATCGATCAACTGGCGGATGCTATGCCTGCCGTCGCCCAGCACCTGGGCCGGGTGGCGGATGGCAGCGGCCACCACTTCGTAGCCGATCACCACGATGCGCAGGTCGAGCCCGGCATGAAAGCTCTCCAGCAGCACGCGGCTGTCGAACTGGCGGGCGTGCGCCACGGCGCGGGTGATGTCGTCGATGCAGGTCAGGTTTACCGCCACGCCCTGGCCTTGCTCGCCATCCACCGGCTTGACCACCACTGCGCCATGCTCATCGAGAAACGCCAGGTTGTCGTCAGCATTGCCCGCCAGCTGCTGCGCCGGCACCTGCAGCCCGGCGTTGTGCAGCGCATGCCGGGTCAGGCGTTTGTCCTGGCACAGGGTCATGGTCACGGCGCTGGTCAGGTCACTGAGCGATTCGCGGCAGCGAATGCGCCGCCCGCCCAGGCTCAGGGTGAACAGGCCGCCAGCGGCATCGTCTACCTGCACGTCGATACCCCGGCGCAGGGCTTCGTCAACGATGATGCGGGCGTAGGGGTTCAGCTCGGCTTCAGGGCCCGGGCCCAAAAACAGCTGCTGATTGATGCCGTTCTTGCGCTTGACCGCAAAGGTGGGCAGGTTGCGAAAGCCCAGTTTCTGGTACAGGCGCTTGGCCTGGCGGTTGTCATGCAGCACCGACAGGTCGAGGTAGGCCAGGCCCCGGCTCATGAAGTGCTCGATCAGGTGGCGCACCAGCACTTCACCCACGCCGGGGCGGGTGCACTGCGGGTCCACTGCCAGGCACCACAGGCTGCTGCCGTGCTCCGGGTCGTCGAAGGCCTTGGCGTGGTTCAGGCCCATGACGCTGCCGATCACCGCGCCGCTGTCTTCGTCTTCGGCTAGCCAGAACACCGGGCCGCCCAGGTGCCGGGGGGTCAGCAGCGTGGCGTCCACCGGCAACATGCCGCGTGCTTGATACAGGGTGTTGATGGCCTGCCAGTCGGCCGGGTTCTGTGCCCGGCGTACGCGAAAGCCGCGGAACACCCGCTGCGCCGGACGGTAGTCGGTGAACCACAGGCGTAAGGTGTCGGACGGGTCGAGAAACAGCTGTTGCGGCGCCTGGGCCAGCAACTGCTGTGGCGCGGCCACGTACAGGGCGATATCGCGTTCGCCGGGGCGTTCGTCCAGCAGGTCATTCGCCAGACTGACCGGGTTGGGGTAGGTGTGGCCGATCAGCAGCCGGCCCCAGCCACAATGCACGGCACGTGGCTGGTCGTGGGGCTGGCTGCCGTCGCCGGCCAGGCGTGCCTGCAGGCGCTCGTAGGATGGCGCCTGGCCGCGCAGCAGGCGCTGACCGTAAGCGATTTCATGGGCTTTCATCGGTCAGATTCCTTGTTCGCTCAGCCACAGGTTAAGCGCCGCCAGTTGCCATAGCTTGGATCCGCGCAGCGGTGTCAGCTGGCCATGCGGATTGCTGAGCAGGCGGTCGAGCATGGCCGGGTTGTACAGCCCACGGTCCTGGCTGGGGTCGGTCAGCAGCTCGCGTACCCAACCCAGGGTGGCGCCTTCCAGGTGCTTCAGGCCCGGTACCGGGAAGTAGCCCTTCTTGCGGTCGATCACCTCATGCGGGATCACCCGTCGCGCTGCCTGCTTGAGCACCTGCTTGCCGCCGTCGGGCAATTTGAAGCGCGCCGGAATGCGCGCCGACAGTTCCACCAGGCGGTAGTCGAGGAACGGTGTGCGTGCCTCCAGGCCCCAGGCCATGGTCATGTTGTCCACGCGCTTGACCGGGTCGTCCACCAGCATCACCGTACTGTCCAGGCGCAGGGCCTTGTCCACTGCATCCCGGGCACCGGGGCGGGCGAAGTGTTCGCGTACGAAGTCGCCGGCCGCGTCGGTTTCCAGTAGCCAGGGCGCCTGCACGGTGTTGCGGTACTCGGCGTGGCTGCGGTCGAAGAACGCGTCGCGATAGGCGGCATAGGCATCCTCGGCGCCGTCCACCTGCGGGTACCAGTGGTAGCCGGCGAACAGCTCGTCCGCGCCCTGGCCGCTTTGCACGCCCTTGCAATGCTTGGCCACTTCCCGTGACAGCAGGTAGAAGGCGATGCAGTCGTGGCTGACCATCGGCTCGCTCATGGCACGGAACGCGGCCGGCAGTTGGTCGATGATCTCGTGTTCGGCAATGCGCAGCTGGTGGTGGCGTGTGCCGTAGTGTTTGGCGATCAGGTCGGAATACTGGAACTCGTCGCCACGTTCGCCGCCAGCGTCTTCAAAGCCGATGGAGAACGTCGACAGGTCGTCCACGCCCACTTCGCGCAGTAGGCCGACCAGCAGGCTGGAGTCGACCCCGCCGGACAGCAGCACACCCACGTCCACTGCAGCACGCTGACGGATGGCCACAGCGTCGCGTGTGGCGTCGAGCACGCGGGTGGTCCAGCCTTCCAGGTCCAGCTCGCGCTCGTCCGGGTTGGAGCCGTATTTCAGCTGCCACCAGGTCTGGCGTTCCACTTCACCATGGCAGTCGATGCGCATCCAGGTGCCGGGCTCCAGCTTCTGCACATTGGCCAGCAAAGTGCGCGGTGCCGGTACCACAGCGTGGAAGTTCAGGTAATGGTTGAGCGCCACCGGGTCGAGCACAGGGTCGATGTCGCCACCCTTGAGCAGGGCCGGCAGGGTCGAGGCGAAGCGCAGGCGCTCGCCGTTGCGCGACAGGTACAGGGGTTTGACGCCCAGGCGGTCGCGGGCCAGGAACAGGCGCTGGTTGTCGCGCTCCCAGATGGCCAGCGCGAACATGCCGTTAAGCTTGGGCAGCAACGCCGCGCCCCAGGCGTGGTAACCCTTCAGCAGCACCTCGGTATCGCCGTCGGACCAGAAGGTATAGCCCAGGTCCTGTAGCTCCTGGCGCAGTTCGGGGAAGTTGTAGATGGCACCGTTGAAGGCCAGTGACAGGCCCAGGGTGTTGTCGACCATCGGCTGCGCCGAACCGTCGGACAAGTCCATGATTTTCAGGCGCCGGTGGCCCAGGGCGATCGGGCCCTGGCTATGGAAGCCCCAGGCATCCGGGCCACGCGGGGCCAGGTGATGGGTGATGCGCTCTACCGCAGCCAGGTCGGCTGGGCGAGGGGCTTGGTCGATGGGGGTGAAACGCAACTCTCCTGCTAATCCGCACATAAGTCCTTACCGGTTTTTCCGTTGGGGAGGGGGTGCCCCGGATTAGGGCACCTTAAGGAACTGACCTATGTGATTTTTGAGAGTTTTAGAACGATTTGTTATATGAGGTTGAGAGGGTAGGTGCTTGTCGTGAGCTTTGTGGTGTTGCGCGAATCGAGCGCCGCGCGGGCGGCGCTCGATCTCACAGGCGCAGCAAATCCGTCGGCAAGCCCCCGATGCAATCACTTACCCCGAATCAGCTTACGCAACGCAAACCGGTTCGGATGACAAGCCTCCGCCACTGCCCGCGGCAACGGCAACGGTTCCCCGCAGACCCAAGCCGCCACCAGCTCGCCACTTAGCGGCGCCGTGATCAACCCGCGCGACCCGTGCCCGCTGTTCACATACAACCCCTCCAGCCAAGGGCAGGCCACATCCGGCACCTGACGCGCATCCCGGCTCAGCACCGCATATGCCTGGGCAAACGCCTGCACATCAGCTACCGGCCCCACGATCGGCAGGTAATCCGGGCTGGTGCAACGGAAGGCTGCGCGCCCCTGCAACTGCTCAGGGGCCAACTCGGCTGTGCCCAAGCGCTGCGCCAGGTCGACGGAAATCTCGTCCAGCAGCGCCAGGTTGCCCTGGTGTTCGGCAACCGTTGGCGCCAGGTCTTCGCTGTGGAAGTCGAAGCTTGCGCCCAAGGTATGCTCGTCCCCGCGGGGTGGCGCTACATAGCCCTCTGCGCATACCACCGTGCTGAGCATGCGGCTGCTGGCAGTGGCCGGCAGCCGGGTAATCTGCCCGCGAATACGTTTGAGCGGCAACTGTGCGCAAGGCTCGAAACGCCGAACGTCGGCGGCACCGGCCAGGATGACCACAGGCGCACTGGCCAGCAGGCGCTCACCCGCCCAGGCTTGCCACTGGTCATCCACCTTGCGCAGCTCAAGCACTTCCTGGTGTGTCATCAGCTGAATCCCCGGGTGCTGCAACTGCTGCTGGCACAGGGCAGGCGGGTGCACCCAACCGCCTTCGGGGTAGAACAGGCCGCCGGCAGGCAGGGCCACACCGGCAATGGCTTCGGCCTCGGTGCGCGTCAGGGTGTGTAGCAAGGCGTGGTCGAAAGCGGCAGCCAGCTTGCCTTGGCGTTCGGCCTCTTTGCTGTCGAAGGCCAGTTGCAGCACCCCGCAGGCATCCCAGTCCTGGCCACGCTGCAAGCGCTCGAGCTGGCGACGGGTGTAGCCGAAGCCGGACAGGATCATTTGCGACAGCGCGGTGCCATGCGCAGACAGCTTGAGGTACAGCACCCCCTGCGGGTTGCCCGAGGCTTCCCGGGCCGGTGCATCGTGGCGTTCCAGCACGGTCACCTGCCAGCCACGCCGGGCCAGGCTGGCAGCGGTTGTGCTGCCAGCGAGCCCGGCTCCGATCACGAGCGCTTCACGCGGTCCTGGAATGGCCGGCGGGCGCGCATACCAAGGCGCATTGGGGCCGGGCCGGGGGCCGACGTAAGCGCCGCTCATCACTTCCCACTTCTTGCCGATGCCCGGCACCTTCTTCATGGCGAAGCCGGCTTCGACCAGGCTGCGGCGTACCCAACCCGTGGTGGTGAAGGTGCCCAGCACGGTGCCGGCGTGCGACAGCCGCGCCAGTTGCGCGAACAGCTCCGGGGTCCACATGTCGGGGTTCTTCGCCGGGGCGAAACCATCGAGGAACCACACATCGATCTGCGCATCGAGCTGCGGCAGCTGTTCCAGTACATCACCGACCAGCAGCGTGAGGGTGACCCTGCCCTCGGCGAAGGTGAATTGCTGGAAGCCCTGGTGAACCGCCACGTATTGCGCCAGCAGCGGCTCGGTGTAGGCGGCAAGCTCCGGCCACAGGTTTACTGCGCGGGCCATGTCGGCCAGGCTGAGTGGGTATTTCTCGACGCTGACGAAGTGCAGCCGCGCGTTGCTGTGGGCATGTTCTTCAAACAGCTGCCAAGCGCAGAAAAAGTTCATGCCAGTGCCAAAGCCGGTTTCGCCGATCACCAGGCAGGCGTGCGGGGCCAGGTTGGCAAAACGCTCGGCCAGGCGGGTCTGGCCGAGGAACACATGCTTGGTTTCTTCGATGCCTTCGTTGACCGCGAAGTAGACGTCATCGTATTGCCGCGAGTGGGGGCGGCCCTGGTCGTCCCAGTCGATCTGGGCATGCTGGAGGAGGGTGGACATGGTTGGCTCGGTTGCAGCAGATGGGCGGGATTTTATGCCATCTGGTGATTTTGCACAGGCACAGGCGGCCCACAAATCCGCTAGTCTTGCTTATCCATTGAAGGAGCCAGTGCATGTTTGAATCCGCCGAAATCGGCCACAGCATCGACAAGGAGGCTTACGACGCCGAGGTACCCGCTTTACGCGAGGCCCTGCTCGAAGCCCAGTACGAACTCAAGCAGCAGGCGCGTTTCCCGGTGATCGTGCTGATCAACGGCATCGAAGGTGCCGGCAAGGGTGAGACGGTAAAACTGCTCAACGAGTGGATGGACCCGCGCATGATCGATGTGCTCACCTTCGACCAGCAGACCGACGAAGAGCTGGCTCGCCCGCCGGCCTGGCGCTATTGGCGGGCCTTGCCCCCCAAGGGGCGGATGGGCGTGTTCTTCGGCAACTGGTACAGCCAGATGCTGCAGGGGCGGGTGCACGGGGTATTCAAGGATGCCGTGCTCGACCAGGCCATCATGGGCGCCGAGCGGCTGGAGCAGATGCTGTGCGATGAAGGTGCGCTGATCATCAAGTTCTGGTTCCACCTGTCCAAGAAGCAGATGAAGGCGCGGTTGAAATCGCTCAAGGACGACCCGCTGCACAGCTGGAAGATCAGCCCGCTGGACTGGCAGCAGTCCGAAACCTACGACCGTTTTGTGCGCTTTGGCGAGCGCGTGCTGCGCCGCACCAGCCGCGACTATGCGCCGTGGCATATCATCGAGGGCGTCGACCCGAACTACCGTAGCCTGGCGGTAGGGCGCATCCTGCTGGAAAGCCTGCAAGCCGCGCTGGCCCACAACCCCAAGGGCAAGCACCAGGGCAACGTGGCCCCGCTGGGCCGCAGTATCGACGGCCGCAGCCTGCTGGGCGCCCTGGACATGACCCTGCGGCTGGACAAATCCGACTACCAGGAACAGCTGGTCACCGAACAGGCCCGCCTGGCCGGCCTGCTGCGCGACAAGCACATGCGCAGGCACGCGTTGGTGGCGGTGTTCGAAGGCAACGACGCTGCCGGCAAGGGCGGCGCCATCCGCCGGGTGGCGGCGGCGCTGGACCCGCGCCAGTACCGTATCGTGCCGATTGCCGCACCCACCGAAGAAGAACGCGCGCAGCCTTACCTGTGGCGATTCTGGCGGCATATCCCGGCACGCGGCAAGTTCACCATTTTCGACCGATCCTGGTATGGCCGGGTGCTGGTCGAGCGGGTGGAGGGCTTCTGCAGCCCGGCCGACTGGATGCGCGCCTACAGCGAGATCAACGACTTTGAAGAGCAGTTGGTGAATGCCGGCGTGGTGTTGGTCAAGTTCTGGCTGGCGATTGATCAGCAGACCCAGCTGGAACGTTTCGAGGAGCGTGAGCAGATCCCGTTCAAGCGTTACAAGATCACCGAGGACGACTGGCGCAACCGCGACAAGTGGGACGACTACGTCCAGGCCGTAGGCGACATGGTCGACCGCACCAGCAGCGAGATTGCGCCGTGGACGTTGGTAGAGGCCAACGACAAGCGCTGGGCGCGGGTTAAGGTGTTGCGCACCATCAACCAGGCGCTCGAGGCGGCGTTTGCCAAGGACAAAAAATAGCTGAAGTGCTCGGCTGCCTGTACCGGCCTCTTAGCGGGCAAGCCCGCGAAGAGGCCGGTACAGGTTATAGGTGGTTCAGCCTTTACCACCCGGTGCCAGCATGTTCTCCGGCCTTACCCACTGGTCGAACTGCTCATTGGTCAGGTACTTCAACTCCAGCGCCGCCTCGCGCAAGGTCTTGCCCTCGCTATAAGCCTTCTTGGCAATCTCCGCCGACTTGTCATAGCCAATATGCGGGTTAAGCGCCGTCACCAGCATCAACCCGCGCTCCAGGTGCTCAGCCATCTGCCCGGCATCCGGCTCGATACCCGCCACGCAGTGCTCCTGAAAGTTGCGACAGCCATCCGCCAGCAACTCGATCGACTGCAACAGGTTATGGATGATCACCGGCTTGAACACGTTCAGTTGCAAGTGCCCTTGGCTGGCGGCAAAGCCGATGGCCGCGTCGTTGCCCAGCACCTGGCAGGCCAGCATCGACAGTGCCTCGCACTGGGTAGGGTTGACTTTGCCCGGCATGATCGAGCTGCCGGGTTCGTTGGCTGGCAGGCGCACTTCGGCCAGCCCGGCGCGAGGGCCGGAACCGAGCAGGCGCAGGTCGTTGGCAATTTTCATCAGGGCCACGGCCAGGGTCTTCAGGGCGCCCGCCAGGCTGGTCAGCGGTTCGTGGCCGGCGAGGGCGGCAAACTTGTTTGGCGCAGTGACGAACGGCAGGCCGGACTCCGCCGCCAGTTCGGCAGCGATGGCCTCGGCAAAACCATGCGGTGCATTAAGGCCGGTACCCACGGCGGTGCCGCCCTGGGCCAGCTCACAGACCGCCGGCAGGGTGGCGCGGATGGCTCGCTGGGCGTAATCGAGCTGGGCAACGAAGGCCGAGACTTCCTGGCCGAAGGTGATTGGCGTGGCATCCATCATGTGCGTGCGGCCGGTCTTCACCAGCTTTTGGTGGCGCGCCGACAACTCGGCCAGGCCCGACGACAGTTCGGCGATGGCCGGCAGCAGTTTTTCATGCACTGCCTGGGCGGCAGCAATGTGCATGGCGGTGGGGAAGCAGTCGTTGGAGCTTTGCGAGCGGTTGACGTGGTCGTTGGGGTGCACCGGTGCCTTGCCGCCACGGCCCTTGCCGGCCAGTTCGTTGGCGCGCCCGGCAATCACTTCGTTGACGTTCATGTTGCTCTGGGTGCCGCTGCCGGTTTGCCAGACGACCAACGGAAACTGGTCGTCATGCTGGCCATCCAGCACTTCGTCGGCGGCCTGTTCGATCAGCCGGGCGATGTCGGCCGGCAGGGCGCCATTGCGGTCGTTGACGCGTGCAGCGGCCTTCTTGATCAGCGCCAGGGCGTGCAGCACCGCAAGGGGCATGCGTTCCTTGCCAATGGCGAAGTTGATCAGCGAACGCTGGGTCTGCGCACCCCAATAGGCGTCCTCCGGAACTTCGACCGGGCCCAGGCTGTCTGTCTCGATACGGCTCATTCTGTACGCACTCCTGTGTAGTTCGAATTCGCAGTTTAGGCCCTGAATCGACAGAGCGGTTCCGTCGCTCGTCGTGCCACTTGAGCACATCGCCACCACGGCGCAGAATGCTCTACTCTGAGGTACCCGCCTCCCTCTCTTTGAAGGAAATGCAATGACCCGTCTCCGTGTCCTTTGTGCCGCCGTTGCCCTGGTTTGCGCCAGCGGCCAGGTGCTCGCTGCCACCGCCAGCCATAACGCTGCTGCCGAGAAGTTCCTGACCCTGGCCAACGCCGACAAGCTGGGCACCCCGGTTTATATGCAAGTGCAGCAGATGTTCGCCCAGCGCTTCGCCCAGACCAAGGCCCCGGCCGCCAAGCAGCCGGTACTGGAAAGCTATCAGGCCAAGGCCAACGCCGCACTGGACAACGCCATCGGCTGGAACAAGCTGAAGCCGAAGATGGTCGACCTGTACACCCAGACGTTCACCGAGCAGGAACTGAAAGACCTGGTCAAGTTCTACGAATCGCCGCTCGGCAAGAAAGTGCTGCGTGAAATGCCCAAGGTCACCCAGCAGTCGGCCCAGCTGACCCAGCAGAGCCTGGAACCCGCAGTACCGGTGGTGAACAAGCTGCTGGAAGACATGACCAAAGAGCTGGACCCGAACGCGGGCAAGGCCGCCGCTCCGGCGAAGAAGTGAGTACGCCGCAATGACCATGCAGCAGCGCATTGAACAGCAACTGGCGGCCCTGGCGCCGGAACACCTGCAAGTGCTCAACGAAAGCCACATGCACAGTCGTGGTCAGGAGACCCACTACAAGGCAGTGATCGTCAGCGAGCAGTTTGCCGGGTTGAACAGCGTCAAGCGCCACCAGAAGGTGTACGCCACCATGGGTGAGCTGATGGGCGAAATTCACGCCCTGGCCATCCATACCTACACCGCCGAAGAGTGGGCCAAGGTCGGCGTTGCACCGGCCTCGCCGGTGTGTGCGGGCGGCGGGCACTGAAACCTTTCTGTCGTTCTGGTAGAATTCGCAACGCGCCGCTTGTCGGCGCGTTTTTATTTGTCAACCCGGTCCGCCCCTTACGAGGGCAACCACCTGGAGAACCTGCTTCATGTCTCAAGCCATCGTCGTCGCGGCGCTGTACAAGTTCGTCACCCTGGAAGACTACGTCGAGCTGCGTGAGCCGCTGCTCAAGGCCATGCTCGACAACAACGTCAAAGGCACCCTGCTGCTGGCCCACGAGGGCATCAACGGCACCGTGTCGGCCACCCGCGAAGGCATCGATGGCCTGCTGGCCTGGCTGCGCAACGACCCGCGCCTGGTCGATGTCGACCACAAAGAGTCGTACTGCGACGAACAGCCGTTCTACCGCACCAAGGTCAAGCTCAAGAAAGAAATCGTCACCCTCGGCGTGCCAGGCGTAGACCCCAACCAGGCGGTCGGCACCTATGTCGAGCCCAAGGACTGGAACGCCCTGATCAGCGACCCGGAAGTGCTGCTGATCGACACCCGCAACGACTACGAAGTGGCCATTGGTACCTTCAAAGGTGCCATCGACCCCAAGACCGAGACCTTCCGCGAGTTCCCGGAGTACATCAAGGCCAACTTCGACCCGAGCAAGCACAAGAAGGTGGCCATGTTCTGCACCGGCGGCATCCGTTGCGAAAAAGCCTCCAGCTACATGCTCGGTGAAGGCTTCGAGGCGGTCTATCATCTTAAGGGCGGTATCCTGAAATACTTCGAGGAAGTGCCTCAGGAAGAAAGCCTGTGGGACGGCGACTGCTTCGTCTTCGACAACCGCGTCACGGTGCGCCATGACCTGAGCGAAGGCGAGTACGACCAGTGCCACGCCTGCCGCCACCCGATCAATGCAGAGGAGCGCGCGTCCGAGCACTATTCGCCAGGGGTCAGCTGCCCGCATTGCTGGGACACCTTGAGCGAAAAGACCCGGCGCAGTGCCATCGATCGGCAGAAGCAGATCGAGCTGGCCAAGGCCCGCAACCTGCCGCACCCGATCGGTTACAACTACAAAGCCGAGGCTTGAGGCATGTCTGCACGCCTGATCTATGTGATGGACCCGATGTGCTCCTGGTGCTGGGGTTTCGCGCCAGTGGCGGCGGCCCTGATCGCCCAGGCGCGTGAGGCCGGTATCGCCACCCGTCTGGTGGTGGGCGGGCTGCGCACGGGTGGCAGTGCGCTGGACAGCTCTACCCGCAAGTACATCCTCGAACACTGGCAGGCGGTGGCCGACGCCACCGGCCAGCCGTTCCGCTTCGAGGGGGCCATGCCCGACGGCTTCGTCTACGACACCGAACCGGCCTGCCGTGCCCTGGTCACGGCCCGCGAGCTGGACGCCGAGCGCGTCTGGCCGCTGCTGGCGCTGATTCAGCGTTCGTTCTACGAGCAGGGCGTGGATGTGACCACCGCGCCGCAGCTGGTCGAGCTGGCCGAGCAGGCGGGCTTCGACCGTGCCGTGTTCGCCGAAACCTTCGCCCGTGCCGATACCCGTGCGGCCACTGCGGCCGACTTCAGCTGGGCACAGGACCTGGGTATCGCCGGTTTCCCGACCTTGCTGGCCGAGCGCAACGGCCAACTGGCCCTGCTGACCAACGGCTACCAGCCGCTGGAGCGCCTGCAACCCTTGCTCGGCCGTTGGCTGCAGCAGGCCGCCTGTGCTTGATGCGCCTGGGTCACCCGACCCGGTACCGGGCAAGCCATACACTGCGGCCGATCGACTGAGCTGGGCGGAAATCCGCCGTCTGGCCCTGCACCACAAGCAAAACCTCTGGTCCGCCAACCTCATCGCTGTGCTGGCGGCGTGTTGCAGCGTGCCCATTCCGCTGCTGCTGCCGCTGCTGGTGGATGAAGTGCTGCTGGGCCATGGCGATGCCGCGCTGAAGTGGATGAACCACCTGCTGCCGTCCAGCTGGCAGGTGGCAGCCGGCTACATCGGCCTGATGCTGGTGCTCACCCTGTGCCTGCGCCTGGCGGCGCTGGCGTTCAACGTGATCCAGGCCAAGCTGTTTGCCGGCTTGGCCAAGGACATCGTCTACCGCCTGCGAATTCGCCTTATAGAGCGGCTCAAGCGCATTTCGCTGAAAGAATACGAAAGCCTGGGCAGCGGCACGGTAACCACTCACCTGGTCACCGACCTGGACACCCTCGACAAGTTCGTGGGCGAAACCCTCAGCCGTTTCCTGGTGGCCATGCTGACGTTGACCGGCACGGCGGCAATCCTGATCTGGATGCACTGGCAGCTGGCGTTGCTGATCTTGCTGTTCAACCCGCTGGTGATCTACTTCACCGTGCAGCTGGGCAAGCGCGTCAAACACCTGAAAAAGCTCGAAAACGACAGCACCGCGCGTTTTACCCAGGCGCTGGCGGAAACGCTCGATGCCATCCAGGAAATCCGTGCCGGCAACCGCCAGGGCTACTTCCTGGGCCGCCTTGGCCTGCGTGCCCGCGAAGTGCGCGACTACGCTGTGGATTCGCAGTGGAAAAGCGATGCCAGTGGCCGTGCCAGTGGCCTGCTGTTCCAGTTCGGCATCGACATTTTCCGGGCAGCCGCCATGCTCACCGTGCTGTTCTCCGACTTGTCGATCGGCCAGATGCTGGCGGTGTTCAGCTACCTGTGGTTCATGATCGGCCCGGTCGAACAGCTGCTCAACCTGCAATACGCCTACTATGCCGCTGGCGGTGCGCTGAGCCGCCTCAACGAGCTGCTGGCGCGTGCTGACGAGCCGCAGTACCCTGCCGCCTGCGACCCGTTCGTCGGGCGTGACACGGTGGGTATAGAGGTGCGCGACTTGCGTTTTGCCTATGCCGACGAGCCAGTGCTGGATAACCTGGACCTGTCCATCGCCCCGGGTGAAAAGGTAGCGATTGTCGGTGCCAGTGGCGGCGGCAAAAGCACCTTGGTGCAACTGTTGCTGGGCCTCTATAGCGCCCAGGCCGGTACCATCCGCTTTGGGGGGGCCAGCCTGCAGGAAATCGGCCTGGAAACCCTGCGTGAAAACGTGGCGGTGGTGTTGCAGCACCCGTCACTGTTCAACGACACCGTACGCGCCAACCTGAACATGGGCCGCGACTGCAGCGACGACGCCTGCTGGCAAGCGCTGCGCATCGCTCAGCTGGATGCCACCGTTGCGGCCTTGCCGCAGGGCCTGGACAGTGTGGTGGGGCGTTCCGGCGTGCGCTTGTCCGGCGGCCAGCGTCAGCGCCTGGCCATCGCCCGCATGGTGTTGGCCGAGCCCAAGGTGGTGATCCTCGACGAGGCCACCTCGGCGCTGGACGCTGCCACCGAGTACAACCTGCATCAGGCATTGGCGCGCTTCCTCAGCGGCCGTACCACGCTGATCATCGCCCACCGCCTGTCGGCCGTGAAACAGGCCGACCGGGTGCTGGTATTCGATGGTGGGCATGTCGCCGAAGAGGGTGGCCACCAGCAACTGATTGCCGAGGGTGGGTTATACGCCAAGCTTTATGGGCACCTGCAGCAAAGCTGACGTTCAAACTGTACAAATCCCCCGATTCCCTGTCATAAAAATCCCCTCCACAACGATGGCAAATGGCCTACGCTGTGCTTGTCTGGGTTGATTTGCGCCTTATCTGCTCTGTGACAGGGAATCCATGAAGGGACATCGCACTCTAGAAGCGCCAAAGTTGCTCGGCATCACCTGGCCCTTCATCGCCGTTGTGGTCTTCCAGGTAGCGTTGGGCAGCCTCAGCCTTTATACGCTGTCGGCCGTGCGCGCCTATGTCGCGGGCGAAAGCCTGTGGTCCAAGGCCCAGAAAGACGCCATTTACTACCTTAACCTGTACGCCGAAACCCGCGACGACAGCACCTATCAGCGCTATCGCCAAGCCATTACCGTGCCGCAGGGTGACCACCAGTTGCGCGAGGTGCTCGACCAGCCCAGCCCTGATCTGGATGCGGCGCGCCGGGCGGTGCTGCAGGGTGGCAACCACCCCGACGATGTCGAGCGGATCATCTGGTTCTACCGCAATTTCCGCAACATCAGCTATATGCAGACAGCCATCGACTACTGGGACATTGGCGACGATTACCTGGCCAAGCTCGATGTGCTGGCTGGCGAGATGCGCCAGAGCTTTGCCACCGGCCCGGTAGACGCCCAGGCAGTGAGTGCCTGGAAGGCCCGTATCGTCACCATCAACGAGGGTGTCACACCCGCCGCCAAGGCGTTCAGTGATGCGCTGGGTGAAGGCTCGCGCATGCTGTTGCGGGTGCTGCTGATCACCAACCTGCTGACGGCCATGTTTCTCATTGCTATCGCGTGGCGCCGCTCCAGCAAGCTGCTGGCCCAGCGCCAAGCCTTCGCCAGTGCCCTGCAGGAGGAAAAGGAGCGGGCACAGATCACCCTGCAGGCCATTGGTGATGCGGTGATCACCACGGATGTGGAGGGCAGTATCGGCTACATGAACCCGGCCGCCGAGCAACTGACCCACTGGCAGTCTGGTCAGGCCCAGGGCCTGCCGTTGTCAGCGCTGTTCAGCTTGGTAGACGAGCAGGCTGAAGAAGATGGCAGCAGCCTGGTCGAGCAGGTGCTTAGCGGTAGCCTCAAGGGCGGCGCGGAGCATGCCCGGCTGATTCAGCGCCTGGATGGCAGCACCGTGTCGATCAACCTGGTAGGCTCGCCCATCGTCAGCGATGGCCAGGTCAGCGGCATCGTACTGGTACTGCATGACATGACCCAGGAACGCCAGTACATCGCCAACCTGTCCTGGCAGGCCACCCACGATGCCCTGACCGGCCTGGCCAACCGCCGCGAGTTCGAGTACCGCCTGGAGCAGGCGCTCAATGACCTGGCGCGCCAGGCTGGGCGGCATTCGCTGATGTTCCTTGACCTCGACCAGTTCAAGCTGGTGAACGACACCTGCGGCCACGCCGCCGGTGACGAGCTGCTGCGGCACATCTGCGCCGTGCTGCAATCCGGCCTGCGTGAAGGCGATACCCTGGCGCGGCTGGGGGGTGACGAATTTGGCGTGCTCCTGGAAAACTGCCCGCCCGACCAGGCCGAGCGCATTGCCGAACAGTTACGCCAGATGGTGCAGAGCCTGCATTTCGTGTGGAAGGGACGGCCGTTCGTCACCACGGTCAGTGTTGGCCTGGTGCACATGGCCCAGGCCCCCGGTACCCTCGAAACCTCGCTGCGCGCTGCCGACATGGCCTGCTACATGGCCAAGGAAAAGGGGCGCAACCGCGTGCAGGTGTACCACGCCGATGACAGTGAGCTGTCCATGCGCTTTGGTGAAATGGCCTGGATCCAGCGCTTGCATGTGGCCCTGGAAGAAAACCGCTTCTGCCTGTACGCCCAGGAAATTGCCCCGCTGAAAACGTTCGAAGGCCCGGGCCATATCGAAATCCTGCTGCGCCTGCACGACGAAAGTGGCCGTACCATTCTGCCCAGCAGCTTCATTCCGGCAGCCGAGCGCTATGGCCTGATGACCGCGCTGGACCGCTGGGTGGTGCGCAATGTGTTCCAGGTCATCCGCCAATGCCTGGACGAACGGCGTGAAGGGCCGCTGTCGATCTGCGCGATCAACCTGTCAGGGTCGAGCATCGGCGATGACAAGTTTCTCGAGTACCTGCAGCGGCTCTTTGTCGAATACGCCATCCCGCCACGGATGATCTGTTTCGAAATCACCGAAACCAGCGCCATTGCCAACCTGGGTAGCGCCATCCGCTTCATCAACGAGTTGAAGGGGCTGGGCTGCCGCTTCTCGCTCGATGATTTTTGCGCTGGCATGTCTTCGTTCGCCTACCTCAAGCATTTACCCGTGGATTTCCTGAAAATTGACGGCAGTTTCGTCAAGGACATGCTCGACGACCCGGTCAACCGGGCCATGGTCGAGGTCATCAACCATATCGGCCATGTCATGGGGAAACGCACCATCGCCGAGTTCGTCGAAACACCCTTGATCGAGCAGGCCCTACAGGAAATAGGCGTGGATTACGCCCAGGGTTACCTGATCGAACGCCCGCAGGTGTTCACCTGTGACAGTCTGCAGCGCCAACGGATCGCCGCCCGGCCTCTGTTGCAGCGCGCACCTGGCACGTTTCGCTAGCTAGAAATCACAAGGATCAAGGAGCTGAAAGTGATTGATGCATTCGTTCGTATCGGGCCTTTGATGGACCCCGCCAGCTACCCACAGTGGGCCCAGCAACTGATTGAAGACTGTCGCGAAAGCAAGCGCCGAGTGGTCGAGCACGAGTTCTATGCGCGCCTGCGCGATGGCCAGCTCAAGCAGTCGACCATTCGCCAGTACCTGATCGGTGGCTGGCCGGTGGTGGAGCAGTTTTCGCTGTACATGGCCCACAACCTGACCAAGACCCGTTATGGGCGGCACCAGGGCGAAGACATGGCGCGGCGCTGGTTGATGCGCAATATCCGGGTTGAGCTGAACCACGCCGACTACTGGGTGAACTGGTGTCAGGCGCATGGCGTGCACCTGCATGAGTTGCAGGCCCAGGAAGTGCCGCCCGAGCTGAACGGGTTGAACGACTGGTGCTGGCGCGTGTGCGCTACCGAGAACCTGGCCATTTCCATGGCGGCGACCAACTACGCCATCGAGGGGGCTACCGGGGAGTGGTCTGCGGTGGTGTGCTCGACCGACACCTATGCACTGGGCTTCCCGGAGGACCAGCGCAAGCGGGCGATGAAGTGGCTGAAGATGCATGCCCAGTATGACGATGCGCACCCGTGGGAGGCGCTGGAGATCATCTGTACCCTGGCGGGCGAGAACCCGACGCTGGGGCTGCGCACCGAGCTGCGCAGGGCGATTTGCAAGAGTTACGACTGCATGTTCCTGTTCCTGGAAAGGTGCATGCAACTGGAAGGGCGCCAGCAGGGCCGCCTGCGCCCGGCGTTGGCAGCGGGCTGATCTGCTTTCCTGTACCGGCCTCTTCGCGGGCAAGCCCGCGAGAGGCCGGTACAGGTTTATTGGGCGTTGAACGCCTGCCCATTCACCCCGGTGCTGTCCGGCCCCATCAGGTACAGGTACACCGGCATGATCTCTTCGGGCAGCGGGTTGTTCTGCGGGTTCTCGCTGGGGTAGGCCTGGGCGCGCATCGCCGTGCGCGTGGCGCCCGGGTTGATGCTGTTGGAGCGTACCGGCGCCACGCCTTCCAGCTCGTCGGCCAAGGTCTGCATCAGGCCCTCTGTGGCGAACTTCGACACGCCATAGGCACCCCAGTAGGCCCGGCCCTTGCGCCCGACGCTGCTGCTGGTGAACACCACCGAGGCGTCTTGCGACAGTTTCAATAGCGGCAGCAGGGTGCTGGTGAGCATGAAGGTGGCATCGACGTTGATGTGCATCACGCGCATGAAGTTGTCGCCCGACAACTGCTCCAGCGGCGTGCGCGGGCCGATGATCGAGGCATTGTTCAGCAGGCCGTCCAGGCGGCCGAACTGATCCTCGATCATCACCGCCAGCTCGTCGTACTGGTGGGGCAGGGCGGTTTCCAGGTTGAACGGGATGACCACCGGTTGCGGGTGCCCGGCGGCTTCGATCTGGTCGTAGACCTCGTTCAGGTTGGCCTCGGTCTTGCCCAGCAGCAGCACGGTGGCGCCCAGTGCGGCGTAGGCCTTGGCGGCCGCGGCACCGATGCCGCGGCCGGCACCGGTAACCAGGATGACCCGGCCTTGCAGCAGGTCGGGGCGGGCGGTGTAGTCGAACATGGTAGGTCCTTCGTGTTCGTTGGCGGGGGTCAGCAGCCGCACAGCGCGCTGTCGATCACTTTGCGCAGTTCCAGCGGGTGGTCCACCACCACGTCGGCACCCCAGTTGTTAGGGTTGTCCTCTGGATGAATATAGCCGTAACGCACCGCCGCCGTGCGGGTGCCGGCGTCGCGGCCAGACTCGATGTCGCGCAGGTCGTCACCGACGAACAGCACGCTGGCCGGGTCCAGGTCCAGGGTCTTGCAGGCCAGGATCAGCGGCTCGGGGTCGGGCTTGCTGTTTTTTACATGGTCCGGGCAGATCAGCAAGGCCGAACGCTCGGCCAGGCCCAGCTGCTGCATGATCGGCTCGGCGAAACGCACCGGCTTGTTGGTGACCACGCCCCACACCAGGTTGCCTTTCTCGATGTCGGCCAGCAACTCGGCCATGCCGTCGAACAGCTTGCTGTGCACCGCGCAGTCGCGCTGGTAGCGCTCCAGGAACTCCAGGCGCAGGGCCTCGAAGCCTTCGGCATCCGGGTCCATGGTAAACGTGGCGGCTACCATGGCGCGGGCACCGCCCGAGATCACGCCACGGATCAGGTTGTCGTCAACGGCCGGCAGGCCGCGCTCGGCGAGCATGGCCTGGCAGATGGCGATGAAGTCTGGCGCCGTGTCCAGCAAGGTGCCGTCCATGTCGAAGAGTACTGCTCGCAAACGCATGCTCATTCCTCGCGCAGGGTCTGGATCATGTAGTTGACGTCGACGTCGCTGTTGAGCTTGTAGTGCTTGGTCAGCGGGTTGTAGGTCAGGCCGATGATGTCTTTGACTTCGAGGCCGGCAGCGCGGCTCCACGCGCCCAGTTCGGATGGGCGGATGAACTTCTTGAAGTCGTGGGTGCCGCGCGGCAGCATCTTAAGGATGTACTCGGCGCCGACGATGGCCAGCAGGTAGGCCTTGGGGTTGCGGTTGATGGTGGAGAAGAACACCTGGCCACCCGGCTTGACCATGCGGTAGCAGGCGCGAATCACCGAAGACGGGTCGGGCACGTGCTCGAGCATTTCCAGGCAGGTGACCACGTCGAACTGTTCGGGCATTTCTTCGGCCAGGGCTTCGGCGGTAATCTGCCGGTATTCCACCTGCACGCCGGACTCCAGCTGGTGCAGTTGGGCCACGGCCAAGGGGGCTTCGCCCATGTCGATACCGGTTACCGTGGCACCGCGCAGGGCCATGGCTTCGCTGAGGATGCCGCCGCCGCAGCCGACGTCCAGCACCTTCTTGCCGGCCAGGCTGGCGCGTTCGTCGATCCAGTTGACGCGCAGCGGGTTGATTTCGTGCAGCGGCTTGAACTCGCTTTCGCGGTCCCACCAGCGGTGGGCCAGCGCTTCGAACTTGGCGATTTCGGCGCGGTCGACGTTGCTCATTGAACAGTCCTCTGAAACTTCGCAAAATTGCGCCGGAGTATACCCGAGCGCTCGGCCCCGAGGGTCGCTATAATCGCCGGCTTTTGATATCCGAACGACGGGGAGAGGCGATGCGCGAGCGACTTTTGGCGGCGGAGAAGGTGACCGGGATCCGCTGGCAGGGCGGCGTCTTGCACCTGCTCGACCAGCGCCTGCTGCCCTCGGATGAACGCTGGCTGGCCTGCGACAATGTCGCGCAGGTGGCGGCGGCGATCCGTGACATGGCGGTGCGCGGCGCTTCGGCCATCGGCATTGCCGCCGCTTACGGCCTGGTGCTGGCCCTTGAGGAGCGGCTGGCCGAAGGTGGCGATTGGGAAATGGACCTTGAAGAGGACTTCCTCTGCCTCGCCGAGGCGCGTCCCACCGCCGCCAACCTGTTCTGGGCGCTGAACCGCATGCGCGAGCGCCTGCAGCGTCTGCGCCCGTATGAAGATGTGCTGGCAGCACTGGAGGCCGAAGCCGTGGCCATCCATGAAAGCGACCGTGAAGCCAACCTGACCATGGCTCAGCAAGGCATCGAACTGATTCGCCGTCACCAGGGCAATGCCCAGACCCTGCTCACCTATGGCAATGCCGGTGCGCTGGCCAGCGGCGGCTTTGGTACCGCGTTGGGGGTGATCCGCGCCGGCTACCTCGAAGGCATGGTCGAGCGGGTGTATGCCGGCGAAACCCGCCCCTGGCTGCAAGGCTCGCGCCTGACCGCCTGGGAGCTGGCCAACGAAGGCATCCCGGTCACCCTGTGCGCCGACTCGGCGCTGGCGCACCTGATGAAGACCAAAGACATCACCTGGGTGGTGGTGGGCGCGGACTGCATCGCTGCCAACGGCGACGTGGCCAGCAAGATCGGCACCTACCAGCTGGCGGTCAGCGCCATGCACCACGGTGTGCGCTTCATGGTGGTGGCGCCGAGCACCAGCATCGACCTGAACCTGGCCACTGGCGAGGATATTCCGCTGGAAGAGCGCGCGTCCGACGAACTGCTGGACATTGCCGGTACCCGGGTGGCGCCGGATGTGGAGGTGTTCAATCCGGTGTTCGACGTGACCCCGGCCGACCTGATCGATGTGATCGTGACCGAGCGAGGCATTGTCGAACGCCCTGATACCGCCAAACTGGCGCAGTTGATGTGCCGCAAGCGGTTGCATTGAGCTGGAGATCGAGCGCCGCGCGGGCGGCGCTCGATCTCTCAAACACCGAAAAACTAAAGGCAAGCACCCCCGTGCCACATCTCCCCACCGCCCCCGCCTTTGTGATAACATCCGGCAGTTTCCAGGACCGCCCATCACGGCGGCCTTCATTGCGCAGATCCATGGCACAACTCATTGATTTGTCGTAAGTCGTCGCACCCTTATGCGCTGCGGCGGCGAGCTTCGTTCGGCCCTTGATGGAGCTGCGAAGTTTCACCAGAAAAAGGAATCAGGCTTCTCATGGGCGAACTGGCCAAAGAAATCCTCCCGGTCAATATCGAAGACGAACTGAGACAGTCTTACCTCGACTACGCGATGAGCGTGATTGTCGGGCGAGCGCTGCCCGATGCGCGTGACGGCTTGAAGCCCGTGCATCGTCGCGTTCTCTATGCGATGAGCGAACTGGGCAACGACTGGAACAAGCCGTACAAGAAATCCGCCCGTGTGGTCGGTGACGTGATCGGTAAGTACCACCCGCACGGCGACACTGCGGTCTACGACACCATCGTGCGTATGGCCCAGCCGTTCTCGCTGCGCTACCTGCTGGTCGACGGCCAGGGCAACTTCGGTTCGGTGGACGGCGACAACGCCGCAGCCATGCGATACACCGAAGTGCGCATGACCAAGCTGGCCCACGAGCTGCTGGCCGACCTGCACAAAGAAACCGTCGACTGGGTGCCCAACTACGACGGCACCGAGCAGATCCCGGCGGTCATGCCGACCCGTATTCCCAACCTGCTGGTCAACGGCTCCAGCGGTATCGCCGTGGGCATGGCGACCAACATCCCGCCGCACAACCTCGGTGAAGTCATCGACGGCTGCCTGGCGCTGATCGACAACCCGGAAGTCACCATCGATGAGCTGATGCAGCACATCCCGGGCCCGGATTTCCCGACTGCCGGCATCATCAATGGTCGCCAAGGCATCATCGAGGCCTATCGTACCGGCCGTGGCCGCATCTACATGCGTGCCCGTTCCGAAATCGAAGACATCGACAAGGTCGGCGGCCGCCAGCAGATCGTCGTGACCGAGTTGCCGTACCAGCTGAACAAGGCGCGCCTGATCGAAAAGATCGCCGAGCTGGTAAAAGAGAAGAAGATCGAAGGCATCACCGAGCTGCGCGACGAGTCCGACAAGGACGGCATGCGCATCGTCATCGAGCTGCGTCGCGGCGAGGTGCCGGAGGTGGTGCTCAACAACCTCTATCAGCAAACCCAGCTGCAGAGTGTGTTCGGTATCAACGTGGTGGCCCTGGTCGACGGCCGTCCGCGCCTGCTCAACCTCAAGGACCTGCTCGAAGCGTTCGTCCGTCACCGCCGTGAAGTGGTGACCCGGCGTACCGTGTTCGAGCTGCGCAAGGCCCGCGAACGCGGCCACATCCTTGAAGGCCAGGCGGTCGCGCTGTCCAACATCGACCCGGTCATCGCCCTGATCAAGGCCTCGCCGACGCCGTCCGAAGCCAAGGAAGCCCTGGTTTCCACGCCGTGGGAATCCAGTGCCGTGCAGGTCATGGTCGAGCGCGCCGGCGCCGATTCCTGCCGCCCTGAAGACCTGCCAGAGCAATACGGCCTGCATGACGGCAAGTACTTCCTGTCGCCAGAGCAGGCCCAGGCCATTCTCGACCTGCGCCTGCACCGCCTGACCGGCCTTGAGCACGAGAAGCTGCTGGCCGAGTACCAGGAAATCCTCGAGCAGATCGGCGAGCTGATCCGCATCCTCAGCAGCGCCGAGCGCCTGATGGAAGTGATCCGCGAAGAGCTGGAAGCCATCCGTGCCGAATACGGCGATGCCCGGCGTACCGAAATTCTCGATGCGCGCCACGACCTCAGCTACGGCGACATGATCCCGGAAGAAGAGCGTGTGGTCACCATCTCCCACGGCGGCTACGCCAAGACCCAGCCGCTGTCCGCCTACCAGGCCCAGCGCCGTGGCGGCAAAGGCAAGTCGGCTACCGGGGTGAAGGACGAGGACTACATCGAGCACCTGCTGGTCGCCAACAGCCACGCTACCTTGTTGCTGTTCTCCAGCAAGGGCAAGGTGTACTGGCTGAAAACCTACGACATCCCTGAAGCGTCCCGCGCTGCCCGTGGTCGCCCGCTCGTCAACCTGCTGCCGCTGGAGGAGGGTGAGCGCATCACCGCCATGCTGCAGATCGACCTCGAGGCCCTGCAGCAGAGCGCTGGCGCCGAAGAAGAGCTGGACGAGGCGGAAGATGCCGTACTCGAAGGCGAAGTGGTCGAGGCCGAGGAAGTCGACGAAGAAGACGGCGATACCCCTGAGTGGGTGGCCGAGCCGACTGGCGCCTACATCTTCATGGCCACCGCTTCGGGTACCGTGAAGAAGACCCCACTGGTGCAGTTCGCCCGTCCGCGCTCCAACGGCCTGATTGCCCTCAAGCTGAAAGAAGGTGACACCCTGATCGCTGCCGCCATTACTGACGGCGCCAAGGAAGTCATGATGTTCTCCGACGCCGGCAAGGTGATCCGCTTCGCTGAAAGCGTGGTGCGCGAAATGGGCCGTAACGCCCGTGGCGTACGCGGCATGAAGCTGGGCAAGGGGCAGCAGATCATTTCCATGCTGATCCCGGAATCGGGTGCGCAGATCCTGACTGCCTCCGAGCGTGGCTTCGGCAAACGCACCCCGCTGTCCAAGTTCCCGCGTCGCGGCCGCGGTGGCCAGGGCGTGATCGCCATGGGTACCAAAGGGCGCAACGGTCTGCTGATCGGCGCCATCCAGGTGCAGGAAGGCGAAGAGATCATGCTGATCTCCGACCAGGGTACGCTGGTGCGTACACGGGTAGGTGAGGTGTCCAGCCTGGGCCGTAACACCCAGGGCGTGACCTTGATCAAGCTGGCTACCGACGAGACGTTGGTGGGCCTGGAGCGTATCCAGGAGCCTTCCGAGGACGAACTCGATGATGTGATCGAGACGGACGAAGAGGGCGTCGAGGCTGAGGCGCCAGACAACGAAGAAGCTGCTGGCGCCGAAGAGGCCCCGCAGGAGTAAGCAAGCGTAAACCCGAGCGGGGCGACCAAGGTCGCCCCGTTTGACTGAATAGGCCGGGCATTGCCTGGCCCTGTGGGAGCGGGCTTGCCCGCGAATGAGGCGCCGCGTTGTATGGCACCGGCTTCGCCGGTGTTCGCGGGCAAGCCCGCTCCCACAGGGTTCCCGCAGAACTAGCTGTTTAGATCTATTAGAGCGAGAGTGGATGTGAGCAAACGAGCCTTTAACTTCTGCGCAGGCCCTGCCGCGCTTCCTGACGCTGTTTTGCAGCGCGCCCAGGCCGAAATGCTGGACTGGAACGGCAAGGGCTTGTCGGTGATGGAAATGAGCCATCGCAGCGACGACTACGTGGCCATCGCCGAAAAGGCCGAGCAGGACCTGCGTGACCTGCTGTCCGTCCCCTCCAACTACAAGGTGCTGTTCCTGCAGGGCGGCGCCAGCCAGCAGTTCGCTGAAATCCCGCTGAACCTGTTGCCGGAAAACGGCACTGCCGACTACATCGAAACCGGCATCTGGTCGAAAAAAGCCATCGAAGAAGCGCGCCGCTTCGGCAATGTCAACGTCGCCGCCAGCGCCAAGCCTTACGACTACCTGGCGATCCCGGGCCAGAACGAGTGGAACCTGACCAAAAACGCCGCCTACGTGCACTATGCATCCAACGAGACCATCGGTGGCCTGCAGTTTGACTGGGTGCCGGAAACCGGTGACGTCCCGCTGGTGGTCGATATGTCGTCCGACATCCTCTCGCGCCCCATCGACGTGTCCCAGTACGGCCTGATCTACGCCGGTGCGCAGAAGAACATCGGCCCGAGTGGCCTGGTGGTGGTGATCGTGCGTGAAGACCTGCTGGGGCATGCCCGCAGCAGCTGCCCGACCATGCTCGACTACAAGGTTTCAGCTGACAACGGCTCGATGTACAACACCCCGGCCACTTACTCCTGGTACCTCTCGGGCCTGGTCTTCGAGTGGCTGAAAGAGCAGGGGGGCGTCGACGCCATGGAGCAGCGCAACCGCGCCAAGAAAGAGCGTCTGTATGGCTTCATCGACAACAGCGATTTCTACACCAACCCGATCAGCCACAACGCCCGTTCGTGGATGAACGTGCCGTTCCGCTTGGCTGACGAGCGCCTGGACAAGGCCTTCCTTGCCGGTGCCGATGCCCGTGGCCTGCTCAACCTCAAAGGCCACCGCTCGGTGGGCGGCATGCGCGCTTCCATCTACAACGCCCTGGGCCTGGAAGCAGTGGAAGCGCTGGTGGGCTACATGGCTGAATTCGAGAAGGAGCACGGCTGATGTCCGAACAGGAGCTCAAGGCGCTGCGCGTACGCATCGACAGCCTCGACGAGAAAATCCTCGAGCTGATCAGCGACCGCGCCCGTTGCGCCGAAGAAGTGGCCCGGGTCAAGACCGCCTCGCTGAAAGAAGGCGAGAAGCCGGTGTTCTACCGCCCTGAGCGTGAGGCTGCGGTGCTCAAGCGCGTGATGGAGCGCAACAAAGGCCCGCTGGGCAACGAAGAGATGGCGCGGCTGTTCCGCGAAATCATGTCCTCGTGCCTGGCCCTGGAAGAACCGCTGAAAATCGCCTATCTCGGCCCTGAGGGTACTTTCACCCAGGCGGCGGCCATGAAGCACTTTGGTCACGCGGTGATCAGCCGCCCGATGGCAGCCATCGACGAAGTGTTCCGTGAAGTGGCGGCCGGTGCTGTCAATTTCGGCGTGGTGCCGGTGGAAAACTCCACCGAAGGCGCTGTCAGCCATACCCTGGACAGCTTCCTTGAGCACGACATGGTGATTTGCGGCGAGGTCGAGCTGCGTATCCACCACCACCTGCTGGTGGGCGAAAATACCAAGACCGACAGCATCACCCGTATCTACTCCCACGCTCAGTCGCTGGCCCAGTGCCGCAAGTGGCTGGACGCGCACTACCCGAACGTGGAGCGCGTCGCTGTATCGAGCAATGCCGAGGCCGCCAAGCGCGTCAAGGGTGAGTGGAATTCGGCGGCGATCGCCGGTGATATGGCAGCCAACCTGTATGGTCTGACTCGCCTGGCCGAGAAGATCGAAGACCGCCCGGACAACTCCACGCGCTTCCTGATGATCGGTAACCAGGAAGTGCCGCCGACGGGCGACGACAAGACTTCGATCATCGTTTCGATGAGCAACAAGCCCGGTGCCTTGCACGAGCTGCTGGTGCCGTTCCACCAGAACGGCATCGACCTGACCCGCATCGAGACCCGCCCGTCGCGCAGCGGCAAGTGGACCTACGTGTTCTTCATCGACTTCGTTGGCCACCACCGCGACCCGCTGATCAAAGCGGTGCTGGAGCAGATCAGCCAGGAGGCTGTGGCGCTGAAGGTGCTGGGCTCTTATCCGAAGGCGGTGCTTTGATTCAAGGCCCCATAGGGTCCAGCAGGCTGTCTTGATTTCTGAACAGGGTTCGCACCAGTGGTAAATGCAGCAAAAACCAAACCCGCACCCATCATCAACCGCCTGGTCGTGGTCGGTCTCGGCCTGATCGGCGGCTCTTTCGCCAAGGGCCTGCGTGAAAGCGGCCTGTGCCGCGAAGTGGTCGGTGTCGACCTGGATGCCCCTTCGCGCAAGCAGGCTGTGGCCCTGGGCGTGGTCGATCGCTGCGAAGAAGACCTCGCTGCCGCTTGCGTGGGTGCCGATGTGATCCAGCTGGCCGTGCCGATCCTGGCCATGGAAAAAGTGCTGGCCCGCCTGGCCCGGCTCGACCTGGGTGACGCGATCATCACCGATGTCGGTAGCGCCAAGGGCAATGTCGTCCGTGAGGCGCGCGTCGTCTTCGGGCAGCGCTTGCCGCGCTTCGTCCCCGGCCACCCCATCGCCGGTTCCGAGCAGAGCGGGGTAGAGGCCTCCAACGCTGCCCTGTTCCGCCGTCACAAGGTCATCCTCACGCCGCTGGCCGAAACCGATCCTGCCGCGCTAGCGCTGGTCGACCGCCTGTGGCGTGCGCTGGATGCTGATGTGGAGCACATGTCGGTCGAGCGCCATGATGAAGTGCTGGCAGCCACCAGTCACTTGCCGCACTTGCTGGCCTTTGGCTTGGTCGACTCGTTGGCCAAACGCAATGAAAACCTCGAGATCTTCCGGTACGCTGCGGGAGGTTTCCGCGATTTCACAAGAATCGCTGGCAGCGACCCGACCATGTGGCACGACATCTTCCTCGCCAACCGCGACGCTGTCTTGCGCACGCTAGATACATATCGCAGCGATCTCGACGCCTTGCGCGACGCGATCGCTGAAGGGGACGGGCACCAGCTGCTGGGTGTATTCACCCGCGCACGGGTTGCCCGCGAGCATTTCAGTAAAATCCTGGCCCGCCGGGCCTATGTGGACGCTATGAACGCCAACGATCTGATTTTCCTGGCCCAACCGGGTGGCCGCCTGAACGGGCGTATTCGTGTACCGGGCGACAAGTCGATTTCCCATCGCTCGATCATGCTCGGCTCGCTGGCCGAAGGCACCACCGAAGTCGAAGGCTTCCTCGAAGGTGAAGACGCGCTGGCGACCCTGCAGGCATTCCGTGACATGGGTGTGGTCATCGAGGGCCCCAACCACGGTCGCGTGACCATTCACGGCGTTGGCCTGCACGGCCTCAAGCCACCACCCGGGCCGCTCTATGTAGGTAACTCCGGCACCTCGATGCGCCTGCTGTCGGGCCTGCTGGCCGGCCAGCCGTTCGACGTCACCATGACAGGCGACGCTTCGCTGTCCAAGCGCCCGATGAACCGTGTGGCCAACCCGCTGCGCGAAATGGGCGCCGTGGTCGAGACAGGTCCGGAAGGCCGCCCACCGCTGACCATTCGCGGTGGTAGCAAGCTCAAGGCATTGACCTACACGCTGCCGATGGCCAGCGCCCAGGTCAAATCGTGCCTGTTGCTGGCCGGCCTGTACGCCGAAGGCAAGACCACCGTCACCGAGCCTGCGCCAACCCGTGACCACACTGAGCGGATGCTGCGCGGCTTTGGCTATGCGGTCGAGTCGAACGGCCCGGTTGCCTCGCTGCAGTCCGGTGGCAAACTCACCGCTACCCGCATCGAAGTGCCGGCGGACATTTCCTCGGCAGCGTTCTTCCTGGTGGCAGCTTCGATCGCTGAAGGCTCCGAGCTGGTGCTGGAGCACGTAGGCATCAACCCGACCCGTACCGGCGTGATCGACATCCTGCGCCTGATGGGCGGCGACATTACCCTGGAAAACCAGCGTGAAGTCGGCGGCGAGCCGGTGGCTGATCTGCGTGTGCGTGGTGCCAAGCTCAAGGGCATTGATATCCCGGAAGAACTGGTACCGCTGGCCATCGACGAGTTCCCGGTGCTGTTCGTGGCCGCCGCCTGCGCCGAAGGGCGTACCGTGCTGCGTGGCGCCGAAGAGCTGCGGGTGAAGGAATCCGACCGTATCCAGGTGATGGCTGACGGCCTGATCACCCTGGGCATCCAGTGTGAACCGACCCCGGATGGCATCATCATCGACGGTGGCCAGTTGGGCGGTGGCGAAGTGCATGGCCACGGTGACCACCGCATTGCCATGGCTTTCAGCGTGGCCTCGCTGCGCGCCAGCGCGCCCATCCGCATCCATGACTGCGCCAACGTCGCCACCTCGTTCCCCAACTTCCTGGCGCTGTGTGCCGAAGTGGGTATCCGCGTGGCGGAAGAGGGCAAGTCGTGAATTCGCTGGCGCCGGTTATCACCATCGACGGGCCTAGCGGCTCGGGCAAGGGCACGGTCGCCGGCCTGCTGGCTCGCGAGCTGGGCTGGAAGCTGCTGGATTCGGGTGCGCTGTACCGCTTGCTGGCGTTCAACGCCAGTAATCACGGTGTCGACCTCACCAACGAAGAGCTGCTTACCAAGCTTGCCGCCCATCTGGATGTGCAGTTCATCGCCGCCGAGCCCGGTAAGCTGCAACAGATCATCCTTGAGGGTGAAGACGTCAGTAACGTCATCCGTACCGAAACGGTAGGTGCGGGTGCGTCGATGGTGGCTTCGCTGCCGGCGGTGCGTGATGCCCTGCTGGTGCGTCAGCGTGAGTTCCGCGAGGCGCCGGGCCTGATCGCCGACGGTCGCGACATGGGCACCGTGGTGTTCCCCGACGCGCCGTTGAAGGTCTTCCTTACCGCCAGCGCGGAGGAGCGCGCACGTCGTCGCTACCTGCAGTTGAAGGGCAAGGGTGAAGATGTTAGTCTGTCGAGTCTGCTGGATGAGATTCGTGCGCGTGATGAACGCGACACCCAACGTGCAGTGGCCCCGCTGAAACCAGCGGTCGATGCCATTCAGTTGGACTCTACCGAGTTGTCCATCGAGCAGGTGTTGCAACGTATCAGGAGCGAGATCGCCCAGCGCGACCTCCTCTGATAGCCAGGAGAGCAGGCAGGGGCACCAGTCAACGTCCTGCCGGCTTTCCTTTACTTAAAACAGACCCACATTGTCTGGAATGTGGCGAGGGCGTTTGTTTCGCCCGAATTTACAGGAATTAAAATGAGCGAAAGCTTTGCAGAACTCTTTGAAGAAAGCCTGAAAACCCTCAATCTTCAGCCGGGTGCGATCATCACCGGTATCGTTGTCGACATCGACGGCGACTGGGTTACCGTACACGCTGGCCTGAAGTCCGAGGGCGTCATCCCGCTCGAGCAGTTCTACAACGAAGCTGGCGAGCTGACCATCAAGGTCGGTGACGAAGTGCACGTTGCGCTGGACGCGGTCGAAGACGGCTTTGGCGAAACCAAACTGTCCCGTGAAAAAGCCAAGCGCGCCGAGTGCTGGATTGTTCTGGAAGCAGCTTTCGCCGCCGAAGAAGTGGTCAAGGGCGTTATCAACGGTAAGGTTAAGGGCGGCTTCACTGTCGACGTTAACGGCATCCGTGCGTTCCTGCCGGGCTCCCTGGTTGATGTCCGCCCAGTGCGCGACACCACCCACCTGGAAGGCAAAGAGCTGGAATTCAAGGTCATCAAGCTGGACCAGAAGCGCAACAACGTTGTCGTTTCCCGTCGCAGCGTGCTGGAAGCCGAGAACTCCGCCGAGCGCGAAGCCCTGCTGGAAACCCTGCAGGAAGGCCAGCAAGTCAAAGGTATCGTCAAGAACCTCACCGACTACGGCGCATTCGTGGACCTGGGCGGTATCGACGGCCTGCTGCACATCACCGACATGGCCTGGAAGCGCATCAAGCACCCATCGGAAATCGTTAACGTTGGCGACGAAGTCGACGTACGCGTTCTGAAGTTCGACCGCGAGCGCAACCGCGTTTCGCTGGGTCTGAAGCAAATGGGCGAAGATCCGTGGGTAGCTATCACTGCCCGTTACCCAGAAGGTACTCGCGTACAAGCTCGCGTTACCAACCTGACCGACTACGGCTGCTTCGCTGAGCTGGAAGAAGGCGTTGAAGGTCTGGTACACGTTTCCGAAATGGACTGGACCAACAAGAACATCCACCCGTCGAAAGTCGTTCAGGTTGGCGACGAAGTGGAAGTCATGGTTCTGGACATCGACGAAGAGCGTCGTCGTATCTCCCTGGGTATCAAGCAGTGCAAGTCCAACCCATGGGAAGACTTCTCCGGCCAGTTCAACAAGGGTGACAAGATCACCGGTACCATCAAGTCGATCACCGACTTCGGTATCTTCATCGGCCTGGACGGCGGCATTGACGGCCTGGTTCACCTGTCCGACATCTCCTGGAACGAAACCGGCGAAGAAGCCGTACGTCGTTTCAAGAAGGGCGACGAGCTGGAAACCGTCATCCTGTCGGTCGACCCAGAGCGCGAGCGCATCTCCCTGGGCATCAAGCAGCTGGAAGACGATCCGTTCTCCAACTTCGTTGCTGTCAATGACAAGGGCGCTATCGTCAAGGGCATCGTGAAAGAAGTTGACGCCAAAGGCGCCATCGTCACTCTGGCCGACGACATCGAAGCCACTCTGAAAGCTTCCGAAATCAGCCGTGACCGCGTTGAAGACGCGCGTAACGTTCTGAAGGAAGGCGAAGAGATCGAAGCCAAGATCATCAGCGTTGACCGCAAGTCCCGCGTTATCAGCCTGTCGATCAAATCGAAAGACGACGCTGAAGAGCGCGAAGCCATCCAGAGCCTGAAAAACGCTCCGGAAGCGGCTGCCGACACCACCATGGCTGCGCTGCTGCGCGAAGCAATGGCCAAGCAGAACTGAGTTCTGTTTGATCGGTAAAAAAGGGCGACCCTCGGGTCGCCCTTTTTTTGGAGTTGGTTTTGTTTTGTGGTGTTCGCCGTTGGCTTTGCGGTGTTGCGCAAATCGAGCGCCGCCCGCGCGGGCGGCGCTCGATTGCCGCTCCAACACAAATGTATCGCCGGACACCTAAAAGCTCCCGCCGGCTAGACCATTCTTGCAAAACTTCAATCTTGAATTTTTTTATTAAGTCAAGAACCACCCTGTTCAAATCCTTCCCGGCGTGCTACAAACTGGTTGAGCAATGATCTAGCTGCTTGATAACGAAGGGAAAAATATGACGAAGTCGGAGCTGATCGAACGTATTGTCACCCATCAAGGGCTGCTCTCGTCCAAGGACGTGGAGCTGGCCATCAAGACCATGCTTGAGCAGATGTCACAATGCCTTGCTACCGGCGATCGCATCGAGATCCGCGGTTTTGGCAGCTTCTCGCTGCACTATCGTGCCCCCCGCGTGGGCCGTAACCCGAAGACCGGTCAGTCGGTCAGCCTCGAAGGCAAGTTCGTGCCGCACTTCAAGCCCGGCAAAGAGTTGCGCGATCGGGTCAATGAAGACGAGCATGATGAGGTTCATACCTGATCCCTCAAGGAGCAATCTGATGCGTAACCTCAAGCGCGCCCTGGCGGCGGTATTCGTGCTGCTGTTGGCGGCCGTGGTGCTGTTCTTCGTGCTGGAAAACCAGCAAACCGTGTCGTTGGTCCTGTTCGGCTGGGCTGCTCCGGCAATGCCGGTTGCCGTGCTGGTGTTGGCCGCGTTGGTGATTGGCCTGGCAGTCGGGCCATTGTTGGGTGCCTACGGCGTGCAGCGCAGCAAGCGCAAGATCAGGGCGTCTGCCCGGCAGGCGGCACTGAGCGGTAACTAGGGAAATTTCCTACGCTCGCTTAGGAAAGCGTCACCTATGCATGCTCTGGTCGTCGTGGAGTAATAGCGCACTTCATTTTCGGCCCAGGTGAGTGTGCGCAGCATGGACTATCCCAGCCTTTCCCATCACGGTGGTGCCCGCAGCGTTACCGGGTCTTGTCACCAACTGCATCTCGCCCCATTCACCAGCCTGCTGGTCGACTGCGGCCTGGAGCAGGGCGCCGAGGCAGCGCAAGGCGCAGGCGCTGCGTCGCTCGGCTTTGACGTGCATGGCATCGAGGCCCTGATCATCACGCATGTGCATCTGGATCACGTTGGCCGTATTCCTGCGCTGCTGGCCGCCGGTTACCGCGGCCCCATTCTGTGCAGTGAGCCTTCCGCACAGCTGCTACCACTGGTGCTGGAAGACGCCTACAAGCTGAGCGTCAGCAGTGACCCTGCCCAGGTGGCGCGGTACCTCGAATTCGTCTGCGACCTTATCGTGCCCCTGCCGTTCGAGCAGTGGCACACGCTGGTCGAGCGCCCAGGCCTTGGCTGTCGCATTCGCTTGCAGCGCGCGGGTCATCTGCTGGGCTCGGCGTATATCGAGTGCGACATGCAGCATGGGCAGTCCAATAGCCGCTACGTGTTTTCTGGTGACCTGGGGGCGTGTGGCAATCCCTTGTTGCGCCCGCTACAGCCGCCAGAGCGCGCCGACGTGCTGGTGCTGGAAAGTACCTATGGTGACCGCTTGCATCCGCATGTCGGCGACCGCAGGCAGCGGCTGGAAGATGCCATCGATCGGGCCTTGGCTGACAAGGGCACCCTCCTCATTCCGGCGTTCAGTCTGGGTCGCACCCAAGAACTGCTGTACGAGCTGGAAGGCATACTTCATCGCAAGGCATTGCTGGGTAGCGCCGGCCCGGGCCCCGATGGCGACCCGATTGACTGGTCGCAACTGCCCATTATCCTCGACTCGCCTTTGGCTCAGCGCATTACCAGCGTATATCGGAACTTGCATGACTACTGGAATGCCGAAGCCAGGGCGCGCCTGGCCGAGGGGCGCGACCCGCTGGGTTTCAGCCAGCTGATCAATGTAGACACCCATGCGCGCCACCAGCAGGTGGTCAACTACCTCAAGAGCACCGGGCGCCCGGCGATCGTGATCGCCGGCAATGGCATGTGCTCGGGTGGGCGCATCGTCAATTATCTCAAGGCCATGTTGGGGGATTCGCGGCATGAGGTGATGTTTGTGGGCTATCAAGCCAAGGGCACGCCGGGGGCGGTGATTCAGGCTGGCGAGGGGGCGGAAGGGTTCGTGCAGATTGATCTGGACGGAAGAATGTACGAGGTGCGGGCGAAAGTCATGACGCTATCGGGGTATTCCGCACATGCTGATCAGGCAGGTTTGGTGCAGTTTGCGCTGGGTGGTCAGGCGCAGCCAGGCAAGGTGCTGTTGGTGCATGGTGAGAGGGGGGCAAAGGCCGCTTTGCACAAGGCCTTGATGCAACATGCAGAGCGGGCGGGTGAACCTCTGGAGGTCTTCGTCCCCTGAACCCTTGGTCTGACAACGGTGAGCTGGCCGACGCAAGGCGGGAACTAATCCCGGCAGCGTTCATCTACTGCGACTAACCCTGGCGCTGGGTGTGTAAGATGTTGGCATAATGCCGCTACCCTCATGAGGGCGTGCGCCTTGCCGAGTTCGATGCAGTCGCTCGTGATGTTTTGGTATGCCAGAAACCGTGTACGCAGTCAGACCCAAGGAAAAACACAAGAAATGCGCAATGACCTTGAGCGCCGCAGTAGCGATAGTGAAGAAGTTGACCTGTTGGAGTTTCTGGAAGGGGTGTGGCGGCAAAAGCTACTCATCTTTCTGGTCACGGTAGCCGTCACGGCAGTTGCACTGGCTTATGCACTGTTGGCCAAGCCTGTTTATGAGGCCAAAATATTTTTGGCGGCACCGGCGACAAGTGATATAGCAGATCTCAACTATGGCCGCACCCAGCAGACTGGGTTGGAGCCATTCACGTCGCGTAAGGTTTTTGACATCTTCGTTGAACATCTGAACGGTGAAACACTGCGACGTCAGTTCTTTAAAGAATTTTACATGCCCTCGGTAGTGGCGGGGCAAGGGGCGCAAGGGGCATTGTATGCTGCGTTCAATGGCTCCTTTGATGTCGTGCAACTGGCGGGTGAGCCGCCGCGCGCCTATGTTGCCTTCCGTGGGCGTGACCCTGCCGTGGTGTCCCGGTGGGCAACCGCTTATGTCGAGAAGGCCGGCGCAGCCGCCAAGGCCGAAGTCCTGCACGATGCCACCAGGGAGGCTCAGGTCCGTGCCAATGCACTGCAACTGGAACTCGACAACCTGCGTGAAAGCGGCCAGCAGCAACGTGAGGACAAGATCATCCGTTTACAAGAGGCGCTGCAGATTGCAACGGCCATTGGCCTGCAAAACCCGCCGCTGATAAGCGGTGAAGTTTCCAGGGCGCTGTCTGGCAAAATGGACGGCGAGCTGACTTACATGCGCGGCAGCAAGGCGCTGGCCGCCGAGATTGCCAGTTTGCAGCAGCGTAAAAGTGAAGATGCATTCATTCCTGAACTCAGGGAAGTACAAACCAAACAGCAGTTTTATCAAGGGATGGTAGGGGCGCAGCGCCATGTGAGTGTTTATCAGCTTGACGGCACCATAGAGCAGCCTGATGTACCGATTAAACCAAAACGGAACTTGATCATTGCCCTGGGTGTAATTGCTGGGTTGGCCCTCGGTTGCCTGATCGCAACCCTGAAATACGCCATGCAAAATTTGCAAAGGCGCCGGGCCTGCCCCAAAAATGAATAGCAACGCGCAGGTCGCATTTAGCGAGAGACATTTGCCGTGTAAACGGTGAAACTGCAGGAATAAAGGGGGCGGCGCGACGGGCCCTCACAAAAAAATCATGCCAAAGGTTTACCGATGAAGCTTGTTCAAACGAACATTCCCGATGTTGTCATAGTGGAACCCGCCGTGTACGAGGATGATCGCGGGTGGTTCACGGAAACCTTCAATGAAACCCGCTTTCATGGCGCACTGCTGGAGCTTGGCTTGAGCAAGCCCCGTGCGTTCGTCCAGGACAACCACTCGATGTCCCATCGTGGCGTGTTGCGCGGGCTGCATTTTCAGCGCGCACCGCATGCGCAGGGCAAGCTGGTCAGGGTAGTGCGCGGTGCGGCCTATGACGTCGCCGTCGACATCCGCCCAGGCTCGGCAACATTCGGGCAGTGGGTGGGGGTGGAGTTGACCGAGCGCAACAACCGTATGCTGTGGATTCCCGAGGGTTTCGCGCACGGTTTTATCGCTCTGGAGGACGAAACGCACTTTCTGTACAAAACCACGGATGTGTACAACAAGGACGCCGAAGGCAGTATTCACTGGGATGACCCTGACCTGGCCATTGACTGGCCAATGCGCGATGGCCTCATCGTCAGTGAAAAGGACAACCAGGCCCCGTCATTCCGGCACCACCTGAACTCCGCCGAAGAAGGGGCCCTGGCCCAGATCGAACTGTTCAAGGTGCTGGGTGATCACCGTGGCCAGTTGGTTGCCCTGCAAGCCCTGGACAATGTGCCATTCGCCATACAGCGCGTGTATTACCTTACCGAAACGCTGCCAGGGGTTTCCCGTGGCTTTCACGCGCACAAGGCTCTCAACCAGCTGGCCATCTGCGTGTCCGGGCGTTGCCGGATGCTCATGGATGACGGTACCACCCGCACAGACCACTGGCTGGACGCTTTCAACAAGGGCATCCTGATTCCGCCCATGGTCTGGCACGAAATGCATGATTTCAGCCCCGACTGCGTGCTGTTGGTGTTGGCCGACGCACATTACGACGAGGGCGACTACATTCGTGACTACACCACGTTCACGGAGCTGAAGCGCAATGCCTAGCATTCATCAACTGGCCGATGTGAAAAGCGACGCTATCGGCGAAGGCACCCGGGTCTGGCAATTCGTGGTGATCATGAACGGTGCGAAAATCGGGCGTAATTGCAACATCTGCGCCCATACCCTGATTGAAGGTGATGTGGTGCTTGGGGATAACGTGACGGTCAAGTCCGGCGTTTATCTGTGGGACGGTACCCGCATTGCCGATGACGTGTTCATCGGCCCCAATGCCACGTTTACCAACGACGCGATGCCGCGCTCCAAGGTTTATCCGGAGCAGTTCAATGGCATTACCCTGGAGCGTGGCGCCAGCATTGGCGCCAATGCAACGTTGTTGCCAGGCATCGTCATTGGCGAGTACGCCATGGTGGGGGCAGGAGCAGTGGTGACCAAAGACGTCCCGCCTTATGCCGTTGTCGTAGGGAATCCAGCAAAAATTATCAGGGTGATAGACCGCAATGGTTAAGTTTCTCGATCTGCAAGGTGTGAACGCACAATACCGTCAGGCATTGATCGATGCCTGCACCGAGGTCATCGACTCGGGTTGGTACATCATGGGTGAGAAGCTCAAGCAGTTCGAAGCCCAGTTCGCCAGCTACTGTGGGGTAAAGCACTGCATTGGTGTAGCCAACGGCCTTGACGCGCTGATTCTGACCTTGCGTGCCTGGAAGCAGTTGGGGCGTATCGCCGAAGGCGACGAGGTGCTGGTACCCGCCAATACTTACATTGCCACCATTCTGGCTATCACCGAGAACAAGCTGGTGCCCGTGCTGGTTGAGCCTGATGAAGGCAGCTTCAACCTGGGGGCGCACAACCTTGCACAAGCACTGACCCCACGCACCCGCGTGATCATGCCGGTGCATCTGTATGGCCGGCTTGCCGACATGCCGGCGATCAACGCGTTCGCGAAGCAACATGGCCTGCTGGTGCTGGAAGATTCTGCTCAATCGCACGGTGCCGAGCTGGACGGGCGGCGGGCAGGTGCCTGGGGTGATGCCTCGGGCTTCAGCTTCTACCCGGGCAAGAACCTCGGGGCGCTCGGGGACGCCGGCGCAGTCACCACCAACGACGATGCGTTGGCAGAGACCTTGAAGTCGCTGCGCAACTACGGTTCGCATGTGAAATACATGAACATTTACCAGGGGGTGAACAGCCGTCTGGACGAGCTACAGGCGGCGCTGTTGAGCGTGAAGCTTGCGTACCTGGACAGCGAGACCCGCCTGCGCCAGCAGGTTGCACAGCAGTACCTGGCCGGCATCGACAACCCGGCCATCCAGTTGCCTGACCCGGGCGTTGCCGGCCAGCACGCCTGGCACCTGTTCGTGGTGCGCAGCGAGTGCCGTGACCAGTTGCAGCAGCACCTGGCACAACAGGGGGTACAAACCCTGGTGCATTACCCGATACCGCCGCACCGGCAACAGGCCTACCCGCAGTTGGCCGACCTTTCGCTACCGCTGACCGAACGTTTGCATGAGCAAGTACTGAGCCTGCCCATGGACCCGACCCTGACTGTGGACGCTATCCAGCACGTCATTGACGCTTGCAACAGCTTTCCGCGTCCTTGAGTGCCAGGTATGACCCTGATCAGAACTAGCCTGCTCAATGCCATAGCGGTTGCGGTAAAGATGGCCACCTTGCTTGGCCTGAACAAAGTGCTGGCCCTGTACGTAGGGCCAGCCGGTTACGCGGCCATTGGCCAACTGCAGAATGCGGTGACCATGTTCACCACCTTGGCCAGCGGTGCCGTCAGCACTGGCGTAACCAAGTACACGGCGGAGTTCGCCGAACAGCCCGAAGAGCAACGCAAGGTCTGGAGAACCGCCGGTACACTGTCGGTACTGGTTTCGCTGCTGCTCGCGGTGCTGATTATCGTGCTGCGCAAGCCCCTGGCCGGTTGGTTCTTCAACGATGAATCGTTGGCGACAGTGCTGCTGTGGTTTGCCGCCACGCTGGTGTTTTTTGCCTTCAACTCGTTGTTGCTTGGCGTGCTCAACGGCAAGAAGGATGTGCCGCGTTATGTGCTGGCCAATATCTTCGGTAGCCTGATTTCGCTGGTAGTCACCTGTGTACTGACCATTCAGCTTGGGTTGTACGGTGCGCTGGTGGCCTTGGCGGTGTACCAGTCGCTGAGTTTCGTGGCTACCTTGCTGATCTGCATGCGTACGCCCTGGTTCCAGTTTGCCGATTTCTTTGGACGGCTGGATCGCCAGGCGTTGGCGCGGTTATCGAGGTTTGCGTTGATGGCGGTGGTCACGGCCTGCTCCCTGCCGGTGTGCCATGTGTTCCTGCGCGACTACCTGGGTAACACCTTCGGCTGGGCACAAGCGGGCTATTGGGAAGCCATGTGGCGACTGAGCTCGGCATACCTGATGTTGATTACCACCACCCTGGCGGTTTATTACCTGCCACGGTTGTCCGAAATCAAGGATGCCGGCGAGCTGCGCAAGGAGATTTTGCAGGGTTATAAACTGATTCTGCCCATGACCATCCTGGCCGGGCTGGTTATCTACCTGCTGCGCGACTTCATCATCCAGGTGCTGTTTTCCGATTCGTTTCTGCCAATGCGCGAACTGTTCGCCTGGCAGATGGTGGGCGACAGCCTGAAGATTGCCAGTTGGCTGATGGCCTACCTGATGCTGGGCAAGGCTTTGACGCGGCTGTACCTGGTGACGGAAATCCTCGCTACGCTCTCGCTTTACGCCTTGACGGTGTACCTCACGCAACTCTGGGGTTATGACAAGGTCACACTTGCCTACGCCGTCAATTACCTGTTGTACGCGATCGTCATGTATTTCGCGGTCTTTCGCCGGTTGCCGTCGATTGTCGCTGATTCGGCACGGAGCTGAGCAATGAAACAAGTGGTGGAGCAGCTGCAGGCACGCATACTGAACGCAGCACCCGGGCCGGCATTGGCTCAGGCGCAAATTTATGGTGCGCTGCTCTGGGCCGTGGACTTGAACATCTATGAGGCAGCGTCACTGGAGCGCCACCTGACCGCCCAGTGCGCCAGCCTGGTCACGGTGCCGGCCACCAATGGCCTGTCGCGGGGCTGCCTGCATGTGGTCAGCGAGCCCTACCTGCAAGGCGGGCACACCCGGTTGATGGAGCGCCTGGCGCACATGCACGAGGGGCCCGTGGACCTGTTGGTTACACGCAGCGCCAAACCTCAGGTGCTCGAACGGCTGGCCGGCTTTTTTGCCCATATCGAACAGGCGCGTGGCGATGACCCGTGTGCCCGTCTGCAATCCATCGTCGACACCCTTGCCCAATACGACAAGGTGGTGCTGCACATCCACCCGGACGACATCATCACCACTGTGGCGTGTGGCCTGCTGAAACTGCAGCGTGGCGCTGCGGTGACGGTGTATTTCGTCAACCACGCAGACCACGTCTTCAGCTTCGGCGCTTCGGTGGCCGATGTGTATTTCGAGATCAGCGCATACGGCCACCATCTGGACAAGAAAAAGCACCTCACCTGCCAGAAGAGCTTCCTGGCGATCCCGATCGAGACCAGCGGCGCAAAAGTACCGGATGCAATGCCCACGCATGAGCGGATCAAGGTGTTCAGCGCAGCTTCTGCTGCCAAGTACAAGCCCCATGGCGGCCTGGACATGCGCCCGTCGATCACGGCTATTCTCGACAGGTTTCCGAACGCCGAATGCTGGATCATTGGTGCCAACCCGCTGACCAACACCTGGTGGTGGACAGTGAAACTGCGTTACCCCACGCGCTTTTTCATCCGCCGGCACCTGCCGTACAAGGACTACCTGGCTTTCGCCGAAAAAGCTGACTTCTACCTGGACAGCTACCCTATACCCGGCGGCACGGCGTTCGCCGAGCAATTGCTCAAGGGCCGGCGTTGTGTTGGGCTGGTTGCGCCGATCCAGGGCTATTCTCCCGCCGACAGCCTGAAGGTGGCCAGCGTCGATCAGTTGCTGGCCAGCATCGAGCAGCCGCAGCCCAGTGCATCGGTGGTCGAAGCCGTGCAGCAGGTGAACTCGGTAGAAGCGGTGAAGGCGCGGTACCTGGCCTGCATCGAACGGGGTGAATACAGCGAAAACCAGCTGGCGACCATGCTGCCGTGGTCGGGCAACCTCGATTTCATGAAACCGACAGGTAAGGTGACTAGCATGGTCCCTGCGGATGTCTTCGACGCCCTGTGCCGTACGGACACAAACCTGGCGTTGCGAGCGCTGCTTTCCTACGCCTGGGTGCCGCGCATCAAGATTTTGATCAAGGTCACGCTGTTGCGGCTGGCCAGGTTTGCCAGAGCGCGAGGGTGAGTGTGATCAAGATCTTTATCGGCGTGCTGTTCTGCCTGCTTTTCTTGAGCGATTACATCGTGCTGACATTGGGGCTGGGCAGCGTCTTTGCCGGCTGGCGCGAAATGATCAGCCTGTTGCTGGTCATGTGGCTGCTGCTGCGTGCCTTGGCCAGCATCACGGCGCGCGGTACGGTCAACCTCGAGGTGGGGCGGTCGTTGCTGATCGTCTTGTTCTTCGCCTTCCTGTACCTGCTGTTCGGCGACTTGAGCGCAGGTTCGGTACGTATGTTCCGGGCATTGGCAGTGCCAGTGTTCGTCGGTATGGCAGTGGCCATCTGGGCGCAGGCGGTGTCGACCGAGAAAAAGCTGCGCCATGTGTACTGGTCGGTGCTGGCCATGAGCGTGCTGACCGGCATGTATGCGTTGTACCAGTACCTGACGATCTCTACGGCCGAGCAGTTCTGGTACTGGCCGTTGCTTTCCGCCAAAGGCTACGAGTTGCAGCCCTACAACTCGATGCGTGATGGATTGCCGCGGATTTCCGGCTTTTTCACCGGCACCCTGGAGTTTTCCGCAGTCATTCTCAACACCGCCGCCATGACGCTCGCCGTGCTGCTCAGCGGGCGAAACTGGCCGCTTACCCGGCGCCTGTTGCTGGGCACTGCGTTTGTGCTGCTGTGTGGGTTGATTGTGATCGGTTCGGTGCGCACGGCCATGATCGGCCTGGTGTGCATTTGCGCGATGTTGGTGGTAGCCCGTGTGCTGCGTACGGCCTGGCTGATTTCGCTGGTGGGCTACCTGCAGTTCGTTGGCCTGACCGTTGCCATCTTCGCCTACCTGTCGATGGGCTACACCCAGGATTTGTCCGCGTTGGACCGTGAACGCCAGTGGCTTCACATGTACCAGGTGCTGAACGCGCACCCCATGGGCTACGGCTTCGGCTCGGTGGGCCCAGGCCAGCCTTACTGGTTCGATTCGTTCTGGCTCAACCTGTTGGCCACCTGCGGATGGGTCGGTGCGTTGATCATGGCGGGGTTGATTCTTTGGTATCACAAGCTGGTGGTGATCATCGTCCGGGACAGGCGACATGTGAGTGCGTGGAAAAACGGTTTGGGCAACTTCGTGATTGCCAGTTACCCGTTCTTCCTGAGCTCGTTCTTTTTCCAGTCCTATACGAACAGCGTGGTCCTTTACATTTTCGCGATCGTGGTGATGGTGATCATTGGTGAAAACAGAAGAACAAAAGTTGAGCTTGGCAGTACTGATCGTTCTGTATCGGAAAACTAGTCAGGACTCGATTGCCCTGCAGTCGCTGCTCGCACAACAGGCATTGCTGCATGATGAGGGTATCGACTTGCAACTGTACGTCTGGAACAACTCGCCCGGCGTGGCGCAGCCGTGCCCGGGCGTACGCTGGTTCGAGGCGGACAACCAGCGGCTTTCGGTGATCTACAACCAGGTGGCCAAGGAGGCATTCGCCTCCGGGGTCGAGCTGTTCATGATCTCGGATGACGACACCAACTACTCGACCATACGCCTGTCCAGTTGCCTGGCGCAGATTGGCCAGGTGCGCAGCGCACCGGAGGGCGAGCAGGTGGGGGTGTTCATGCCCCGGCTGGTCAGCCATGGGCAATTGGTCAGCCCCGGCCAGCGCTGGTTGTTCATGGGCCGCCTTACGCCCGATGTGGCCCCCGGCCTTGTGGCGTCGAAAAACCTGCTGGGCATCAACAGCGGGCTGATCTTCACCCGCGAGTGCTTTCAGCGCATGAGACCGTTCTATGACGAACGGCTGCGCTTCTACGCCACCGATACCGACTTTTTCATTCGCTACGAGGGGTATTTCCCCAAAGCCTGCGTGCTGGATGTGGAAATAGACCACGACCTGTCCGAGCACAGTGCCGATACCCCAGCGCGGGCCTTGTTCCGCTTCGAGGAAATGATCCACGGCCTGCGTATCAGCTTCCATTCCCACAGCTTGCTGCAGCGCGGCCTGCTTGACCTGTACCTGGTCTATGCCGCCATCCGCAAGGCCGTGGCCTACCGCAGCCCGGCCTTTGTCAAAGCCTTGTTTACCCAGGGGAGGGCTGTGAAATGATGCATGCCTTGCTCGAAAAACTGGTGTTGCTGATCAAGAAACGCCCCATGGTCATCGACCGGCGTATCTCTTCGGGCTATCTGCTGGGGCTGATGATGAGCAAGCTGATAATGGCCTGCCGCGGGGTGATTCGCCTGCGCCGGGGGCGGCTGGCATTCATTGGCTCGGGGGTGACGCTGAAAGAAGTGGGCAAGATCGAATATGGCCCGGGGCTGGTGATCGACCAGGGCTGCTTCGTCGATGCCTTGTCCAATGACGGCATCCGCTTTGGCACAGCCGTGTCGTTGAACAAGCACATCATCATCGAATGCACCGGCAGCCTGGCCAACATCGGCAAGGGCCTGGTGATAGGTGACAACGTCGGCCTGGGCGCCGGTTGCTTCCTGGGTTGTGCCGGTGGCATCGAGATTGGCAGCGACACCATCATCGGCAACTTTGTCAGCTTCCATTCGGAAAACCACAATTTCGAAGACCCGCTGCAACCCATTCGGCTGCAGGGCGTAACCCGCCAAGGCATCAAGGTTGGCCGCAACTGCTGGATCGGCGCCAAGGTGACCGTGCTCGATGGCGCGGTGATCGAGGAGGGTTGCGTGTTTGCCGCAGGGGCGGTGGTAGCTGCGGGCGTGTACCGCAAGAACTCGATTTACGGTGGCGTGCCGGCCAAGTTCATCAAGGCGCGCGTCGCTGAAGAAGGGGTGGCATGAAAACGTTGCACTTTGTTCATCTGCTGAATGACTACAGCGGGAGCCCCCGGGTACTGAACCAGACCATCAATGCGCTGCAGCAAAGCGGTGCTGACTGCACCCTGCATGTGGGCAGCAGCGGCCACGGTGTGCTTGACGAACTGCAGGTGCGCACTTGCAAGTTCGCTTACAAACGCTTCGACAACCGCTGGGTGACCCTGCTGGCCTACGCGTGTTCGCAAGTGGCGCTGTTCTTCAGCCTGCTACACAAAGTGCGGCCGGGGCAGGTTGTGCTGGTCAATACCATGCTGCCGTTTGGCGCTGCCCTCGCTGCCCGCTTGCGTGGTGCCAAGGTGGTTTACCACGTGCATGAAACCTCCATACGGCCTGCGGTGCTCAAGGTGTTTTTGCGCCGGGTGATCGCCGGCTGCGCCAGCAAGGTGGTCTATGTGTCGAAGTACTTGCAGGTACAGGAAGGTGTAGCCGGGGTGCCGGCGGTGACTGTTTACAACGGCCTTGCCGAGGCGTTTCAGCAGCAGGCAATGGCCACGCCGTACCAGCACCTGCATGGTGGCCGTTTCAATGTACTGATGCTGGCGTCACTGAAGGGCTACAAGGGGGTGGACGAGTTTGTTGCGCTGGCCACGGCATTGGCTGGGGACCCGGCCCTGACGTTCACGCTGGTGCTCAATGCCAGCCCGGAGGAAGTGGACGTCTATTTCGCCAGCAAGGCGCTGCCGAAAAATCTCACGCTCAGCCCCGCCAGTGCCGACGTGGCGAAGTTTTACCGTGAGGCGAGCCTGGTGCTGAACCTGTCCCATGTGGACGGGTGGGTAGAAACCTTTGGCCTGACCATACTTGAGGCGATGGCTTTTGGCATTCCGACTATCGTGCCCCCGGTAGGCGGCCCGGTGGAGCTGGTCAGTGATGGGGTAGAGGGCTACCAGATCGACTCGAAAAACCATCAACAACTGGTGCGTACGGTTGCGCACCTGTCGCAGGACCCACAGCTGTGCCAGGCAATGTCCGAGCGCGCACGCATGAAAGCGAGTGAGTTTTCCACCGCCAACTTCCAGAAAAATATCGTGATGGTGTTTGATGACCTATAAGATTGCAGTAATTGGTACGGTAGGTTTGCCCGCCCAATACGGTGGTTGGGAAACGTTGACCGAACAATTGGTGCGCAACCTGCCAGGTGACTGCGAGCTCACCGTCTATTGCAGCGCACCGCATTACCCCGAGCGCCCGCAGTTTTTCGAGCGTGCCCGCCTGGTTTACCTGAACCTCAAGGCCAATGGCGTGCAAAGCATTCCGTACGACGTGCTGAGCATGCTGCACGCCTACCGCAAGCACGATCTGATGCTGATCCTGGGTGTTTCCGGCTGTATCGCCTTGCCATTCATGCGTCTGCTTACGCGTAAGCCGATCGTGGTGAACATCGACGGCTATGAGTGGAAACGCGCCAAATGGTCCAACTTCGCTCGCTGGTTCCTGAAGCTCTCTGAAGCCGTGGCCGTGCGCTTTGCCCATGCGGTCATCACCGACAACAAGGTGCTGCAGGAGTACGTGACCGCCGAATACAACAAGCCCAGCGAACTGATTGCCTATGGTGGTGATCAGGCCCGTGCGGGTGAGCCAACCGAGCAAGCGCGGCAGGCTTACCCGTTCCTGGGGGCGCCATACGCTTTCACGGTGTGTCGCATCGAACCGGAGAACAACATCCACGTCATTCTCGAGGCTTTTGCCGGGTCTGGCATGCCGTTGGCGATCATCGGCAACTGGAACCACAGCGAGTACGGCGTACAACTGCGCAAGCAATATGAAGGGGTGAGCAACATTCACCTGCTGGACCCGATCTACGATGTGGAGCAGTTAAGCCCGCTGCGCAGCAATGCCACGGTGTACCTGCATGGCCACAGCGCTGGCGGCACCAACCCGTCGCTGGTCGAAGCCATGTGGCTGGGCCTGCCGGTGGTGGCCTTCGATGTGTCGTTCAACCGCGCCACCACCGAGGACCAAGCGTTGTACTTTGCCGACAGCGCCTCGCTACGCAAGCATGTGCAGGCACTGCTGGGTGATGAGCCCGCGCGGGCGCAACTGTCGGCGCGCCTGCATGAAATTGCCAACCGCCGTTACCGCTGGTCGGTGGTCGCAGACCAGTACCGCAGCGTGTTCACCCGCCTGCTGGGCCAGGAGGGGAGAGCTTGATGGCCGGGCAAGACAACGCCCAACGCCCAGCCGTCCTGACCACCGGCGGTAGCGGTTTTGTCGGCAAGGTGTTGCTGCAGCGGCTCGCTGAAGGTGCGCGCTGGGCACCGCGCGCGCTGGTGCGGCAATTGCCTGCCCGGCAGCTGGCAGGTGTCGACTACCGGTCGTTTAGCGAACTGACGGCGGTGGACGCGGCATCCGGGCACTTCGAGCAGGTGGATACCGTCATCCACCTGGCGTCCCGCGTGCATGTCATGCACGAAACCGCCGCCGACCCCCTGGCCGAGTTCCGCCGGGTAAACGTGGAGGGCACCCTTAGCCTTGCCCGTGCTGCGGCCCAGGCCGGTGTTCGGCGCTTCATTTTTGTCAGCTCGGTGAAGGTGAATGGCGAAACCACCGACGGCCGCCTGCCTTTCACCGCTGACGAAACCCCTGCGCCATCGGACCCCTACGGCATTTCCAAACGTGAAGCCGAAGAAGGTCTGCGCCAACTGGCGGCCCAAACCGGCCTGGAAGTGGTGATCGTGCGCCCGGTGCTGGTGTACGGCCCAGGTGTGAAAGCCAACTTCCGCAGCATGATGAACTGGCTGAGTAAAGGTGTGCCGCTGCCGTTTGGCGCCATACACAACAAGCGTAGCCTGGTGGCACTGGACAACCTGGTGGACCTGCTGGTGACGTGCATCGACCACCCGGCGGCGGCCAACCAGACCTTCCTGGCCAGCGACGGCCACGACCTGTCCACCACCGAGTTGCTGCAACGGTTGGGCAAGGCACTGGGCAAACCCGCCAGGTTGCTGCCGGTGCCCGCCGCCTGGTTGAAGGGGGCGGCAACGCTAGCCGGCAAGGGTGGCCTGGCGCAGCGGCTGTGCGGGTCGCTGCAGGTGGACAGTGGCAAAGCCCGTACGCTGCTGGGCTGGCAGCCCCCGCTGGATGTGGACCAGGCACTGCGGGCCACGGCACTCAACTTTTTGAAAGAGCAAGACAAATGATGGCATGGTGGCTTATTCCCCTGGTAGCAGGGGCATCTCTGCTTCTGACCGCAGCGCTGCGGCGCTACGCACTGAACAAGCAGATCATCGATGTGCCCAATGCGCGTAGTTCGCACACTGTGCCTACCCCACGGGGTGGCGGCGTGGCCATTGTGCTGAGCTTTCTGGCCAGCTTGCTGGTGCTGGGCATGGCCGATGCCGTGCCGTTGGCGGCGCTGGTGGCCATTGGTGGTGCGGGGGCGCTGATTGCGGTCATCGGCTTCATGGACGACCACGGCCACATCGCCGCTCGCTGGCGCCTGCTCGGCCACTTCGCCGCAGCCGTGTGGATGCTGTACTGGCTGGGTGGCCTGGCGCCGCTGCAGGTGTTTGGCTTTACCCTCGACCTGCAGTGGTTCGGCTACATTCTGGCGGCGTTCTACACCGTATGGATGCTCAATCTCTATAATTTCATGGACGGCATCGATGGCATTGCCAGCATCGAAGCGGTCACCGCCTGCTTGGGCATGGTGCTGCTATCGGCCCTGGCCGGTGCGCCGCAGTTGATGGTGCTGCCACTGTTGCTGGCGGCGGCGACGCTGGGCTTTCTGTTCTGGAACTTCCCGCCCGCCAAGATCTTCATGGGCGACGCCGGCAGCGGCTTCCTTGGCATCGTGCTGGCGGGTTTGTCGCTGCAGGCTGCCTGGGCCTCACCTCAACTGTTCTGGTGCTGGCTGATTCTGCTGGGCGTGTTCGTGGTAGATGCCACATTTACCCTCATCCGCCGCTTGCTGCGCGGTGACAAGGTGTACGAAGCGCACCGCAGCCACGCCTACCAGTTTGCCTCTCGTCACTTTGGCAAGCACCTGCCAGTGACCTTGGCGGTGGCCGCGCTCAACCTGTTCTGGCTGCTGCCAGTGGCCTTGTGCGTGCTGTTGCTGGGCCTGGACGGTGTGTGGGGCGTTGTTATCGCCTACCTGCCATTGGCGTATTTGGCCGTGCGCTGGCGCGCCGGTGAGCTCGAACACTAGCTAAAGTGATAGGACGAAGACAGTAGACATGTCACTTTGGAAAGCCCTCAGAGGTTCTATGGATAAGCTGCGCTCAAGACTGCTTGGACTACCTCGGCGCCACAAACGGCTGATTCAGGTAGCGACTGATGTGATTCTGGTCTGGTTCGCGCTGTGGCTGGCGTTTGTCGTGCGCCTGGGTATCGACGACCTGGCCAATCCTGTTCGTGACCACACTTGGCTGTTCATCACGGCGCCGATCATCTCCATCCCGTTATTCATCCGCTTCGGCTTGTACCGGGCGGTGATGCGCTATTTCGGCAATGATGCGCTGATCGCCATCATCAAGGCCGTGACCCTGTCAGCGCTGATTCTCGGCTTCATCATTTACTGGGCCAGCAACCACCAGAACGTGGTGCCTCGCTCGATCACCTTCAACTACTGGTGGCTGAGCCTGATCATGGTCGGCGGCCTGCGCCTGGCCATGCGCCAGTACTTCCTCGGTGACTGGTTCGCCACCGCCGTGCAACATGTGCCTTTCGCCAACCGCGACGACGGGCTGCCACGGGTTGCCGTCTATGGCGCCGGTTCTGCCGGCAACCAACTGGTGGCGGCCCTGCGCATGGGCAAGGCCATGCGTCCTGTGGCGTTCATCGACGACGATGCCAGCATCACCGACCGGGTGATCGCCGGCCTGCAGGTGTACCAGCCAGAACAGCTGCAACGCATGATCGATGACACCGGCGCCGAAGAAATCCTGCTGGCGCTGCCCTCGGTCAGCCGCAGCCGCCGCCGCGAAATTCTCAACCTGCTTGAAGGCTACCCGCTGCACGTGCGCAGTGTGCCCGGCTTCATGGACCTGGCCAGCGGCCGGGTGAAGGTGGACGATATCCAGGAAGTGGACATCGCCGACCTGCTGGGCCGTGACGCGGTACCGGCACAAGATGACCTGCTGCAGCACTGCATCATCGACCAGACCGTGATGGTGACGGGGGCCGGCGGCTCGATCGGTTCCGAGCTGTGTCGCCAGATCCTGGGGCAAACACCGCGTACGCTGCTGCTGTTCGAGCACAGTGAATTCAACCTGTACACCATTGCTGGCGAACTGGAGCAACGTATCCTGCGCGAAGGCCTGGCCGTGCAACTGATCCCGATACTGGGCTCGGTCCGCGACCAGGCCAAGATGCTGGACGTGATGCGTGCCTGGCAGGTAGATACCGTGTACCACGCCGCCGCCTACAAGCACGTGCCCATCGTCGAGCACAACATTGCCGAGGGCCTGTCGAACAACGTGTTCGGCACGCTGTACACCGCCCAGGCGGCGCTGCAGGCTGGCGTGTCCAACTTCGTGCTGATTTCCACCGACAAGGCCGTGCGCCCCACCAACGTCATGGGCAGCACCAAGCGCCTGGCCGAAATGGTGCTGCAGGCCCTCAGCAACGAGCTGGCGCCGGTGCTGATGGGGGACACCGGCAATGTATCGCAGGTGAACAAAACCCGTTTCACCATGGTGCGCTTCGGCAATGTGCTGGGTTCGTCGGGCTCGGTCATCCCGTTGTTTCACAAACAGATCAAGAACGGCGGGCCACTGACCGTGACCCACCCGAAAATCACCCGCTACTTCATGACAATCCCCGAGGCTGCGCAGTTGGTGATCCAGGCCGGCTCCATGGGGCAGGGCGGCGATGTGTTCGTGCTGGACATGGGCGAGCCGGTGAAAATTGTGGAACTGGCCGAAAAAATGATTCACCTGTCGGGCTTCAGCATCCGCTCCGAGCGAAACCCGCTGGGCGATATCGCCATCAACTTTACCGGCCTGCGCCCAGGCGAAAAACTGTACGAAGAATTGTTGATTGGCGACAACGTGATTGCCACACGCCACCCCATGATCATGAGCGCCAACGAAGACTACCTGCCCTGGGATGTGCTGAAGCAACGCCTGGATGCATTGAAAACCGCAACTTCGACGGATGACTTTGCCACTGTGCGCCAGTTGCTGCGCGACACCGTGAGCGGCTACGTGCCCGGCGGGGAAATTGTGGACTGGCTGTACCAGCGCCGGCGGCTGGAGCCCTGAACGCTGTACTGACAAATAGAACAGGCGTTGCCGGCACAGGAGCGCCCACATGAACTTCAAACGCTGTGAAGTTTGAAAGCAGGAATTGGGAAGAACTGAACAATGACTATTCTGGTAACGGGTGGTGCGGGTTTCATTGGTGCGAATTTCGTGCTGGACTGGCTGGCCGGTAGCGACGAGCCCGTGGTCAACCTCGACAAGCTCACCTATGCAGGCAACCTGCAAACCCTCAGCAGCCTGCAGGGCGACAAGCGCCACATCTTCGTGCATGGCGATATCGGCGACTCCGAACTGGTAACCCGCTTGCTGAAGGAGCACCAGCCGCGCGCGATCGTCAACTTCGCCGCCGAGTCCCACGTCGACCGCTCGATCCATGGGCCCGAAGACTTCATCGAAACCAACATCGTCGGCACCTTCCGCCTGCTGGAAGCCGTACGTGCCTACTGGGGCGGCCTGGATGAACAGTCGCGCCAGGCGTTCCGCTTCCTCCATGTGTCCACCGACGAGGTGTACGGCTCGCTGGCTGCCGACGAACCGGCCTTCACCGAAACCCACCAGTACCAGCCCAACAGCCCGTACTCGGCCAGCAAAGCCGCCAGTGACCACTTGGTGCGTTCCTACCACCACACCTACGGCCTGCCGGTGCTGACCACCAACTGCTCGAACAACTACGGCCCGTATCACTTCCCGGAAAAGCTCATCCCGCTGATGATCGTCAACGCCCTGGCCGGCAAGCCACTGCCGGTGTACGGTGACGGCCAGCAAATTCGCGACTGGCTGTATGTAAAAGACCACTGCAGCGCCATCCGCCGTGTGCTGGAAGCCGGCACCACCGGTGAGGTGTACAACGTAGGCGGCTGGAACGAAAAGCCCAACCTGGAAATCGTCAACCGCGTGTGCGCCTTGCTGGACGAACTGCGCCCGCGCGCCGACGGCAAGCCTTACGCCGAGCAGATCACCTACGTGACCGATCGCCCCGGGCACGACCGCCGCTATGCCATCGACGCCCGCAAGCTGGAACGCGAGCTGGGCTGGAAACCTGCTGAAACCTTCGAAACCGGCATTCGCAAAACCGTTGCCTGGTACCTCGACAACCAGGAATGGGTGCAGAACGTACAGTCTGGCAGCTACCGCGAGTGGGTTGAAAAGAACTACGCAGGGCGCTCGGCATGAAAATTCTGCTACTGGGCAAGGACGGCCAGGTAGGTTGGGAGCTGCAACGCAGCCTGGCCCCGCTGGGCCAGGTGCTGGCGCTGAACAGCCGCAGCCAGTCGCACTGCGGCGACCTGGCCAACCTTTCAGGCCTGGCCGAAACGGTACGCGCCTATGCCCCCGATGTGATCGTTAACGCCGCTGCCTACACCGCCGTCGACAAGGCAGAAAGCGAGCGCGAGCTGGCCTTCAAGGTAAACGCCGAGGCCGTGGGTGTGCTCGCCCGTGCTGCCGCCGACTGCGGCGCACTGCTGGTGCATTACTCCACCGACTACGTATTCCCGGGGCAGGGCGCCCAGGCCTGGCGCGAAGACGACAGTGTCGGCCCGCTGAATACCTACGGCGCAAGCAAGCTGGCGGGCGAGCAAGCCATCCAGGCTGCCGCCTGCCAGCACCTGATCTTCCGTACCTGCTGGGTGTATGCCGCCCGCGGCAACAACTTTGCCAAGACCATGCTACGCCTGGCTGCCGAACGCGACAGCCTGGGTGTGATCGACGATCAGTTCGGCGCCCCCACTGGCGCCGAACTGATCGCCGACATTACCGCACACGCCATCACCGCCACCCGAGCCAATCCGGCTTTGGCTGGCCTGTATCACCTGGCGGCCGGTGGCGAGACCACCTGGTGCGGCTACGCCCGCTACGTGCTGGAACAGTCAGCAGCCCAAGGCGTGGCATTGAAAGCCCACGCCGAACAGGTCAACCCGTTGACCACGGATGCCTATCCGACCCCGGCCAAGCGACCGGCTAACTCGCGTCTCGATACCAACAAACTGCAGAAGGCTTTTGCCCTGACTCTGCCAGACTGGCGCCAGGGAGTGGCCCGCATGCTCAAGGAAATTCACGAGAAATGACCACTATGAAGCGTAAAGGCATCATTCTGGCGGGCGGGTCGGGTACCCGCCTGCACCCAGCGACCCTGGCAATTTCCAAGCAGCTGTTGCCGGTGTACGACAAACCGATGATCTACTACCCGCTGACCACATTGATGCTGGCGGGCATCCAGGACATTCTGATCATCTCCACCCCGCAAGACACCCCCCGCTTCGAGCAACTGCTGGGCGACGGCCATCAGTGGGGCATCAATATCACCTACGCCGTGCAGGCCTCGCCAGACGGTTTGGCACAAGCCTTCCTGATTGGTGAAGACTTCATCGGCAACGACCTGTCGGCGCTGGTGTTGGGCGACAACATCTATTACGGCCACGACTTCCAGCAGTTGCTGCGCAATGCCATGGGCCGCGACGAAGGCGCCAGCGTGTTTGCCTACCATGTGCATGACCCCGAGCGTTATGGCGTGGTTGAGTTCGATGACAAGGGCAAGGCAATCAGCCTGGAAGAAAAGCCTGCCAAGCCGAAGTCCAGCTATGCCGTGACCGGGTTGTATTTCTACGACAAGGACGTGGTCGAGATTGCCAAAGGCATCAAGCCGTCTGCGCGGGGTGAACTGGAGATTACCGATCTGAACCGGGTGTACCTGGAGCAGAACCGGCTGTCGGTGGAGATCATGGGGCGCGGGTATGCCTGGCTGGATACCGGGACGCACGATTCGTTGCTGGAGGCTAGCGGGTACATCGCCACGATTGAGCGGCGGCAGGGGCTGAAGGTGGCTTGCCCGGAAGAGGTGGCGTACAGGCAGGGGTGGATTGGGGCGGAGCAGCTGTTGAAGCTGGCTGAGCCGTTGGCCAAGAATGGGTATGGGCAGTATTTGAAGCGGTTGGTGGGGGATAGGGTTTATTGAATCAGGCCTTGAGCCTTATCTGACTATGGGAAATAGACGATGAAGTATGAGCTGCATACTCGCCTTCATCATCTGCATCTTTGTCTGATGCATTTCAGGATCACGCTTGGCTCCCTTGGTCTTGGTCGAACTGTACGCCCCGACTTGAGGTAGTGCAGTTCGATCAACGCAACCAGCCCGCTCCAACGCCCAATCGGTCTCACTTCGGCTAAAAACGCTCGTGGCGGGGCTGCTCGCGTTTACCAGCGTACTCGAAATCGGAAAGCTCATCTGACTAATGGGCAGACTTGTGCGAGATTGGTTGAACGGGGGCTATTTCAGCACAGGTCGGGCGACCTGTGCTCATTTGGTCGGAGAATCCTTAACTGTCTATTCAACTTGGGCACTGAACCTTACATGCGATCGGTGAAAGGCGCTCGAATGCATGGCTAGAAAGCTGGCTCATTGTTGCGCCCTCTGACAACTTCAAGGCGACGGTGAAACTAGCGACAGGGTCGGTGGAGATAAATTCTAAACAAGAATTTTCAAGAATTTTTCCGAATTTAATGGAGTGCCAGCCGCGAATATCGGGCTCGGTCTGGCCAAAGACTAATCGACCACCGGCGGAGCTTAGCGAAAACAAACTTCCACTGATGCCGCCTCCGTGGAGAGTGAAGACGCCCGGGTCGCTTTGATTGATCATGATACTAGGTCCAAAAAGAAATCTTTGAACTTTGGCCTCTGAAAACTCCCAAGAGGATGAGGCTTTATCTATTTTAATAATGTCGTTTATCCAGATTTCATCAGGCCAACAAACTATTATGGTCCTCGTAGCTGAAACAGTGCCATCCTGCGTTGTGTAGTGGCACTTCACCTCAAAGCCTGAATCGGTCTCGCAGAAATAATCAATTGATCCCAAAATCCGGCCGAAGGTCTTGATGATTTCTATTCGACGCTGATGATCGAAAGCTACTGGATATATACCTGAGTGCGCAGTCGCTGAATCAACATATCTACCAAATCCCGCCTCTCTATCGTAAGAGTAAGAGCCCGCATCAATTAGAATATCTACTCCTTTATACCTTAGCGTAATGCTGGAGTCGTCCATCTGCTTGTGAGTTTCTGCTCTAGATCCGCACTGCAAGGAAAGATAGAAATCATCGTTCTTGACAACTGCAAATCCGGAGTCAGGGAAAATCTTTGACTGATTGATAGATGTTTTATTCAATAAGATTACAGGAGAATCCCCCACTGGGGGGATGCTGCCGTCTTGGCGTATGCAATGGCGCAACGAAATTTCAGCACGATTTATAATGTTTCTTAAATTCGAAAATTCAGGCGATATCAATTCTTCAGTATCAAGTAAGTTGCAAAAAATCTGATAAAGCTCAAGGTTATAATTGTGGTAGCCTATGGTGTTCTCATTGCATAAGCCGTCTTTGCAGAAGGCTTTCGTTGCAAGGCTCAAGGTTCTGGATGTGGAGATACTATAATATTTTTTTCTTAAGTCGCTGGACGAAGAGAAGAAATGACTTGCAGTGGCAAGTGCTATGTTGCACATGAGTCCGTGATTGGATTCGTGAAAATTTTCATCAGAAGAGAGCCATTCTAAACATCGATAAAGCTCAGAATAAACTCGGAAGCGTATATCTTTGTGTTCGGTTTTAGAGTTGTGTGTGATTTGTAGGTATTTGATAAGGACATTAACGCGAGTGGCTGTTGAGTGATCGCCAGATGGGATCGATTCAACATACAACCTATTTTCTGGTGTGGTTACAAACTGCAAGAAGCTCTCAATGCTTTGAGTTGCTATCGAAAGAAAAATTGGCTTTCTATTCAGCTCAAAGGTTGACAGCAAGCAGCCTGCGAAGTTAAGGGATAGTAGCCACAAAACATTAGAGTTATTGTTGCTTTTAAATTTGCGTCTCCAATCGATCCGCGTCAATTCTCCCAGTTCAATTTCTTCGCAATATTTAGCCAGGGGGAAGCGTAGAAATCCGTTTTCGTTGAAATTTTGATTGGTTAGAGGGGCAAAATCTTGCGGAATTTTAGTGAAAGTCTGAGAAAAGGAATGGTTGGATTTAGTGGTTAAGTCCTGTGGGCTTTCTTGCGGAAGTTTATTGTGGTGTGATTTGTATGAGTTCACGAAAATCCAATTGGATTTTTCAAATTCGACGGGCTCTTTCGCGATCTTCAAAAACCCAGCGACTTGGTAGTTGCCTGTAATTTTTTTTGTGTCAAAGTTAAATGAGGGGCTTGGTGAATAGCGGGAGGTATGAATCCTCTCATTATTTCTGAAAATGTAGTATGCAAACTGGGCATTCTCTAAGCTTTCATTTAACAGGATTAAGCAATTTATCTTCCCATTAATTAACTCTGCTTGGACCTTTTGAATTCTCTTCATTTTCCATCCTGGATGACTTTCTGTGTGATTCATTTTATAGAAAGAATGATCACCCAACGCAATGCAGCTTGCGTTCTGATCGTGTGGTGCGTAGCCGTTTTACCGGAATGCTGCTGCCGGTCGATGAGAAGTGGCCGGGGTGGAGGGCGCACCTAGGTGTTCAGTTCCAGAGAGTCATGGTACATCCTTAGCGCCTCATGAGGAGGATGCATTTTGGAAGGACGTATCCATGGCTCAGCCCGCACGACGCCGAGTATCCGAGCCGAGCTCCAGACGTCGCAAGAGTCCAATCGAAAGCTCGCCGCCCGCTATCGACTGAGCGTGAAGACCGTCATCAAATGGCGATCACGAGCCACCACGCAGGATTCTCGGATGGGGCCAGCCAAACCATGTAGTGCCAAGCTGACAGCCGGTGAGGAGTCGATGTTGGTCGAGTTCCGATAGCGGACAATGATGCCCCTGGACAACATGCTGGGTCACCTACTTTCCACAATCGAGCCGCAGCGCCTTATAGCACTGTCTGGTGCGTCACGGGGTCAACCAAGCGCCCAAAAGCGGAACCGCAGCCAAACGTGGCAAGTTCGAAAAAATGGAGATGGGCTATCTGCACATCGATAGCTCGGAGTTACGTCTTGAGAGCGGCAAGCAGCCCTTGATCGTGGCGATTGATCGCGTAACGAAGTTTACCTACGTTGCGTTTTCGACTCCGCGACAAAATCGGGAGCACAGCATCGGGGATCAGTCGAGTGCCTTGAAAGTGGGGTTCTGGAGCACTTACGAAGGATTCAGAAGTAGCGCTAGGTCAGTGGCGTTGCTAATGGTAGCTAAGAGATGATGGCTAGATCATAATCAGAGCTCGGTTTCTGACCCACCGCTGATAAGCAAGTGGGTCGGAAACGCTCAAGTGATCAGGCAGAGTTGAAGGCGCTATTGAGCGCTATTGATGCCAAGCTGCTGTGCTTTCGAAGAGAGTGCTGCAATCGGTTGTGGCAACGTTTCAGTTTTAATTACTTCACGTCCGATCAGCTCTGATCCAACCATGCTCAGGTGGCCGCGATCGTAGTAAAGCAGCGCATCACCTTGATAAGCAGAGCAAACCCCGTTTTTACACACCTGATCCCGCACGCCAAATGTGCTGACGTTTGGATATCGGCTTGCCAGCTCCATCAGGTAGGTATTTGTCTCGCTATCTGACGTTGATGCAAATGTCGACTTTGAAGCGCAATCCATTCCTGGGAAGCGAATGGACTTAGCGCTGCACATGCGATCCAGCTCTTCAAAAACAGGTACGTTCAAGGCGATTATCACTTGATTGCCATTACTGGCCAATTCGGCGACAGTCTTCTCGAACTGAGTTTTGCCATTTGCTCTGGCATAGTTTTCCCAAGCTGCGCCAATGATTACGGTACGATAGTTCTTCGATTCAGCGAAGGCTCTGTCATTGAATTCCTGACAGGATTGCTGCTGTGCTGGTGGTACCAGTCCTTTTAGTTCACGAACTGGTGGGCAGGAAGAGTGCGAGATATTACGCACGGTGAAGTGAGTATTCTCTGCCACCACCTTCATATAGCCCACGTAGTGAGCAGCGTTGGAATCGCCCCACAGCAACGTTTCTGCCGCCTGCGACTTATCACCGATCAGGCATCGTTCCTGGGTCCACAGCTTGGGGTCATTCTTGAACATCTGGCAGTTGAACGGGAATTTGCTCGCTGCCTTGGTATTGAAGTCGTGCTGATTCAACTGGGTGAGGTAGGCTTTCCCGGACGCGGAAGGCCAGACCCCTTTGTTCTGAACGAGTACGTAGCTAATAGCCACAACCGCCAGGCTCGTTGCGAAGATCGGGGTTGCCTTGGTAATCAGCCAGCGAGGCGAATATGAACGGAAAGGCGTTTCGATCAGGCGGTACGAGAGCTCGGTTAAAGTCCACATGAGCAGGGCACATGCGATGCCTCCTTCGAGGGTTGGCTCTCCGTAGGCATAGCGATAGAACGCCAGCACTGGCCAGTGCCAAAGGTAGAGTGAGAACGAGCGAAAGCCAATCGCCCGAGCGATGGGTTGCGCCAAAATTTTGGTAAGTCGACCAGTTTGGTTGGATCCACCAAGAATCAAAAGCGCCGCGCCTACCGATGGGATGATGGAGCGGATGCCAGGGAACCCACCTTTCTCATCGAGTACAGCGAGAGCACCGCCGATTAAGACCAAGCCTGCAACGCCTGCAGCATTCGCCGCTACAGCACTGACACGGCGAGAGTCCAGCCACAGGAACAGCAATGCGCCGATCAGCAATTCACCCGCACGGGACGGCAGCATGTAGTAGGCGAACGACGGGTCGCGGGTTACGTAGTATTCACTTACTGCGAATGAGGTAATGGCGATGATCACTGCAGTGGCCGTAAGCAGACGTTTGCCGCCCAGCTTCATGGCGATGATCATCAGGGCTGGCCAGATCATGTAGAACTGTTCTTCTACACCCAGCGACCACATGTGCAGCAGAGGCACGGTCTCAGAGGATGGCGCGAAATAGCTGGTATCCAGGAATAGCCAGAAGTATACGTTTGCAGCCGAAAGAGCCGCCGCGATCGCGGAACCCGATAGGTCTTTGACGTCTGCCGGCATGAGTAGTATCGACCCTGCCAGCAGGGTCACTGCTGTCACGAAAATCGCAGCAGGGAGGATCCGTCGGACGCGGCGACCATAGAAGTCAGCAAATGAGAAGCTGGCACCTTTGCCATAGATGATTCCAGTAATCAGGAATCCTGAGATGACAAAGAACACGTCGACACCGACAAAACCGCCGGGTAGCCACTGCTTGTTGAAGTGGAAGATTGTAACGGCCAAAACGGCCAGGGCCCTCAGTCCGTCTATGTCTGGACGATAGGCCAATTGCTTGCCATGCATTTGCTAAATCCCTAGAACCTCTCGAAAGGGGGCGATGATACCGTTTTGCCTTGTTCTTAGCCTAGAGAAACTCCGATCAAGTCGTACAGGTTGGCCGACCTGTGCTGAAATACTCCCACTCGACCACCTCCAGCTAGCCCCACCCAGAACTCAGATGAGTTTTTCCGATTCCGGGTACACTGGTATGAGCAAGAAAAGCTGCCGTGAGCGTTTCATCGCGGGGATGGAGCGGTCGTTTCGTGGAGCGGATTGGCGTTGATTGGGCTAAGGCAGGTGGCAGTCGTAAACCCTATCCATCGAAACTATGTTGCGCATCCATCGACTGCATAGCTGGTTTTCGCTGAGCAATCCGGTCATGGAGGAAGCGCCGTACGAGATCATCTCGATACGCCAGCTTGCGCGACGCTCAGCGCCACAATCCCCAAAATACACGACGATCATGAAATTCCGGCACCCGCTGGAGAAATACCAGCTGGCGTTCATGGCACTGCCGCGAACGTGGCCGATGTGATGGAAGTCTCTCAACTGTTGCATGGTTAAGAAAACACAGTGCGCTTTACAAGGCACGGCGCAAGATCGAAAAACTCAGGTACGGGCAAAGTTCGAGCACCTGCTTAGGGTGATCAAGCGTCAGTTCGATTATGTAAAACCCGCTTTCGCCCTGGTTCTCAAACCCGTCAGCGGCTGAAAGTCGAACTGTTCTGGGGCAGGAGGCTAGTCATTACCGGTTGTCGGTTCACTGGATCGGTGTTCGCATAATGTGTCGCTGGTTAGAGTTCAGTTTTGAACGCTGAAATTTTATGCCGTCCATTCGACTATTGCTCGCTTAGAAACTCAACGGCCTCACGGTACATTTGCAAGAAGCTTTTTCACCTAAAGCGTCCTGATAGAAAGCCATTACGGTCAACTCTCCAGGTGTTTCAGGAATAGGGAAGCGAGCATCTGGCAAGCCTTCATACCAACGAACGTCATGTCGTTCGCCATTGACTAGTAGGTAAAATGCGAATTCGCCACTCTCGTGTATTCTTCCATCTACTACCAATGAGCAGTGCGCAAAAATACCACTCTCAGACTTACATGCGGCGACGGTAATAGTTGCACCTTCAGAGATAAGCAGCGATTTCTTCGGTGTGGAGTCTTCGCGTAGTAAACCCTTGGTGCTGTGTCCAGGTTCTATGGAGTCCAATTGTGCGAGAGCTGCTTTATAATATTGCTCGCTATAGTGGAAAGGGGAGGCGCCCCAGCGGTGATGTTCATCTGATGTTAAGAGTTGTACTGGGAAATGTAGGAACTGATGTTTGGAGAGTTTCTTTTCCAGTTCCTTGTACATCCAGTCCAGCTCTTGGTTGGCCTTCTCAACCGTAGCTAAAGAAACTGGAAAAATCGTATCGCTTGAATTTTCAAAGCGTGAAGCCCAATAGACTTTATTGACAATCAGGCGGTCAAGTTTATTATGGAGCTCCAGGACTGAAAGAAATTTGTGCATCCCTTCAACCCACAGAGCTCGCCGCTCAGATGACCCTGGTTTGATTAATTTGAAACCATGGACGCTGCTGTCGGTCAGTAAGCCGCTCTCGGCTAATTCACTAGAATTTGTAATAATTTGCCCTGACGGTAGAGCTACAAGATCAAACCTTTCATCGATTAGATCGATCAGTATTATGTCGGCGTTCTGAAATACGTCTGGCTGTGTAAGAATTTGTTTGGAGAAATCGCATGCAACCATTCGCCGCCTGAACGCAGAAGGTATACGGTTAAGTGCGTCTTCATTTTCGTATGGGGCACTGCTTAGCGAAGCCATTGAAGATCTTGCAAAGTAATCCGTTAACTTAAATGTTCGGCTGTTCTCTAGGTTGAATATGTCTCTAGATACACAACTGCCGTAAATAGTTAAGTTCTTGGTCACTATCTTCTTCAGCCTTTTTATTCTTGCTTCACATAAATGGGTGTGGGTCCTGTTCCCTCAGGCCTTCAGTTCGCTCCGCGCCCGCTGTGGAGGAAAGCTTGGCAGTATCCAAGGTGTCGAATAGCGGCAGCGGAATCCCATTATCCATAGAAGGCATAGGAATGCAACGCAGGTCCTGCGATCAGCTACCCATTTTTCTGCGCAGACATCCAGCTGCAATGAGTATTGGATCCAATGCTGGATGATTTGAACCAATTTGTATCGAAATTGTCGCTTTTTGCAATATTGATCCGGGATCGATCGTCTGATCGAGGTGTGAGTCTGCGCAAAAATGTGAGGTTCATCACATTAAAGGCGGCTGTGGTGCGAGACCCGCTTGAAGCACTATATGGAGCAGTAAGACAAGGTAGATTGTTTCAGTGCTTTAGTGTGTTAAGTAGAAGGTTGCGACTGGTGGTGGGGCTAATTTACTGTCGTTAATTTTCGATTTTTATGGAGATAAAGGTCGGGTATTTGTTAGTTTGTGTCGATAAGTTCCCTCAAGTTTATCTGGTGCTTTCAAAGAGCCATGTGCGTGGATGCGCCACGTACTGTGCGCCTGTTCGCAGCCGTCCTCTGCGGAGGATTACGAGCGCCCCTGCCGTGGAACAGTACACTCAATTACAGATCTAAGCGCTCCGTAACCTGCTAGTCAGGTGGGGTTCATGGAGCGCTTAAAATACACTTGCCTTCACCGTCGGATTTAGGCTTGCGCTGGGTGCTGTTGATCGGCTTCCTTTTTTAGGGATTTAGATTTGCTATCCAGTAAAAGAGAGGAGAGCTTATTTGCTAAAGTAATAGCAGGTAAGTCAATTTTCAAATGGAAGAAATAGGAGGCGATAAGGGTCAGGGCTATTGTTGTGCTCAATGTCAATATCATGGCAGAAAAATTCATGCCGAAATGCTTGGTGAAAAACTGAGCGACAACAACCAGGATGAAGGTGTGCAGCAGGTAGAGAGAGAATGAGAGCTTACCGAGCCACTTCATAGGCGTGCAGTCCAAAACTGCGAATGCGCGTTGTGCGTTCAATACGCTGAGTAGAATGATCAAGCCTCCGAATGCAGGCATAATCAACAGCCATGAAGGCTGATAGCCTGTAACGCTGGACAGCGAACGAGTCATATTGCTGAGCAATGCATAAGAAGCGCTTGCAGAGTGAAAACCCGCCAAGTACAGCCCAACGAGCAGGCCGATCAAACAGGTCGCAGTTCTCATGCGGCTGGTTTTTTCCTCACTGAATCGGAATGTGATTAGCATTGAACCGAGGAAAAATAGCGACGTATACATGGCCGTTTTGTTCGTTGACGCAGAAAGTGCTAGGAACGCTGCGATGCAAAAAATACGGTATACAAAGGAGTTTCCGCCAAAGAGTGCGACTGCTGCAAAGATGGCGAAGGACCCAATGAGTTCTATCTGGATGGTCCAGAGTACATAGTTGTAGCGGCTGTCCCCTAAAGCTAATGCGCCATAAGTAGCGTCGCGAATAGCACCGTCCCATGTTGCGTTGAACAGATAGGGTGTTGAAAGTACTGGAGACGGACTGACATCCGGAGCCTCGTAAACGCCAAGCTTCATCAGGGTGCATCCGATAAGCACAGACGCGGCGACCGGTACGCCTAGGCGGATATAGCGTTTAATTGAGGCTTTGCGAATAGAGCCAAGCACATCGACGTGCCGTGAAATGCTATAGGTAAGCACCAGGCCGCTTAAAATAAAAAACATTGATACAGAGAAGCCGCCGCGGTAGAAGAAAGAGAATGGGCTGTCAAACCATTCGATTCCGTCTAGTGGGCGGCCGTTAGTCCGTAGACCCAAGTGCATCGCCGGGTAGTACCAGAACAGCGCATGAGAAAAAATCACTATCACGGCGGCAATGCCGCGAATCCCATCCAGCTTGGACAGACTCATTTTATGAAGTCCGCTTATCATTTTCTTATATCAATCCTGTGGTTATGCTCAGGTAGCGATCAGTTTGGATGCCTTGGGGACGAAATCAAAGGTGATACCCTTTTGTTGGCGTCTGCCAGAAGTCAGTGACTCTCGGGCAACGTACTCAGGCTTCGGCGTGATGAGCGGGCAAGGTATTTTGGGGAAATTTGCAGGATATCCTGCGCCATTTTCTTCTTGATAGAACGGCGTGAGAATTGTTGCACAAATTCAAGGCGGGATGTCTTCTGAATCTCCAACCGCTGGAATGCCTGAATGGCCGCCTCGATATCGCATGGCGGGAACAATGCTACGTTCTTGATTCGTTTCTGCGCGAATCGGCCAGCGTAGCCTGACAAACCACCCCAGATTGGCTTGTCAGTCGCGGCATACTCGAAAAGCTTGGAGGGTAATACCCGGCGAAATGCCTTGAGGTTGTTTAGATGTAGAAATAGAACATCAGCTTGGTAATAAATACGCAGCAACTGATCGCGCCTCATCGGTGGCGATATGCGCACGTTTTCCACCTTGGCATGCTCTAGTGATTCTTTCAAGGCTTCTAGGGCACTGCCGGCGCCTATCAGATGAAATTCAACTTTATCGGCCAAACGTTTGGCCAACTCTGGAAGAATCTGATGGAGCCCTTGCCCTGTACCTATATTTCCGGCGTAGACCACCTGCAACCGCTGTGTGCGCCTTTGAGGAACTGGCAGCTGGGGAGCCTGCGAGTGCTCTATGAATAAATCATCAACGCCATTGGTATAAAGCGTGAACTCACGTCCAGGATAGCGGGTCGTAAAGTAGGGTAAGAAGCCTGGAGAAATCAGGTTGACCTTGGTCGCTTGATTGACAGTCCATCGTTCTATTGGAGAAAAGATTGATGCCGCCAACTGGCCCCAGCGTGAAGGTAATAGTTCGCGCAAAGTGTCGACCAAGATATCGCGAATGTCGAGATAGAGCCCACAACCGTTGCGTTTTGCGATCAGCGCACCCAGAGAAGCTGTCATCAGCCTTGATGATGTAGCAAAAACAAGGTCATACTTTTTTTTGCGGGTAATCTTAAGGGCATTCAACGCGAAGCTGGCGAATGCCTGCGCTTGGTCCCTGATACCACTGCGATGTGCAGGCACATCAATCCGTCTGATTGTCAGCAATGGCAACCGCTCAATGCTTACCGCGTTTGCAGTGAAAGAGTGGTAGCGGTTCGGTTGAGTGGTAACAAGCTCAATTTCCACTTGGTCGCCAAGTTCGGAACGAAGTGCATTGACAAGCGCTTCGGCACGGAATGAACCTGCAGAAAGGTCCGGTGGATAGTAAAAACTCAGCAGGAGGATCCGCGTCGTCATGATCTTGCCTGCGATGAGTGCGGTGCAGAAGAGAGAACCTGTTGGTACAAATCTAGCAGCCGCGACTCCTGCTGCTCCCAGTTCAATGTGACAGCAGTCGAGCTTGCATTTTGCGCATAAGCCTCACGCAAGTTGGCATCCGAGACCAAAACGTTAAGGGCATGTGCAAGGCTTGTTGGGTCATCAGATGGAACAAGTAGACCTACATCATGTCTGCGCACGATCCGGCGGATTTCCGGGAAATCTGTTGCCACCACAGGCAAGCCGGCAATTATATATTCGAACAATTTATTCGAGTCTGTGGTGTAGTGGTTAAGGCACGTATTCTCGATAGGTTGTACACCGATATCTGCGGAAGCCGTATAGCTCGGGAGTTCTGACAGCGGGACCGTCGGTATGATGCGCACTCGGTCTTGTAGCTCAAGTTCTTCAATAAGTTGGTTCAGATTGTGGGCAAGGCGGCCCCCCCCGATGAGCACGAAATAGGCATCTGGTACCTTTGCAGTGGTACGAATAAGCTTCTCGAGCCCACGACCTTGTTGCAGACCTCCTTGGTAAATAACGATGGGCCATTGCTCAGTAAGCCCAAGTTCCTCACGAATCCTGTTTGTGGGGGCGCAGCGTGTTAACCGTGGCCGGTTCTGTAATACTGTCGGGCGTGTGACGTGATATGCCCTGGCAAAATACTTGGCGCGAGCATCCGTAGTAGTGATAGTGCCATCTGCCGCCGGCATCAGTCTTTTCTCAACCATACCCACCAACCGGCGGAAGCTATCGTAACCTTCTCGGCTGGTGCTGATTTCATGTGCGTCATAGACCAAGCGAGCGCGGCTGATGCGAGAAGCCAACCAAGCAGTTGGTAGTGTGTTTACGTCGTGAGAGTGCACCACACTTGCGCCATAGCGGACCATGTGCACGAGCAGGGCTGTGTGAGTCCAGGCACGTGCGATGAGACGCAACACTTGATGCTTGATACCCAGTTTGCCAATAGGTCCCTGATTTTTACCGGCTTGAGGGGGCAACGTGGAAGTAATTTTGCGTTTACGCAATCGCCATAGCGGGCTGCGCGCCACACGAAAGACTTCAACTCCGTCTTCGAGGCGCTCTTGCTGCGGTGTGATACCAGGCGTGTGCAAGGCAAAAACACGGACTTGATATCCTGCATGTTGTAATGTCTGGGCCTCTTTGAGCACTCGGGCGTCATTAAGGAACTCATTCCAGACGATCATTGCGATTTTCTTCATTGAGTGGACTCCTGCCTGAGAACTGGTGATTTTTGTGCCTCAGTTGCGGCAAGAATTTCATCCAGCAACCTAAGTGCAGCTGGATAATCCTTTCTTAGCAGGAATCTTTCAAAGGTGTACATGAGCGCGGACAGTAAGATGTCGTGGGTAGTTGTATTTAATAACGTCGGGCGGTTGCTGCGCGCGATTTCGATTGCCTTGAAAAGGCGCTCTTTCTCAATGACGGGCCAGTTACTTCCTACCGCCTCGATCCGCCAACTGCTCCAGTGACTAAGGTGGTATTGCTTTGAGGCGGAGATAAGTAACGCCTCTGAAGTGATGTCCAGCGACACGATTTGCCGAGGTAGGGCGCTGAGCCTTTTGATAATGAGTTCGAAAGAGTCGAGAAGACGCTCTACCTTTTCTGCATCCTCTGGTGTCGAGCATACGAAACGCAGAGGTTCTATCATCCCCCTCTCTAGCCGTTGCTCCAAGTAGGGACGGGAACGGCTGAAGCGCGATATCAATTCGCTGGCTGGTTCGCAGCAGAGAAGCGCCTCGTTGATTGCAACAACACCATCGCCAATCTGTCGACGGATCAGCTTCTTGTGGCCATCCAGTCGGAAGAGGTGGCAATCGATCCCCTGCAGTACGTAATGTCCTAGCCACTCAATGGATGGCAAGCGCGACTGGTGCTCAAAGAGCAAGCGCTCCTGCACGGCCAAAGTGGTGATGTTATTGCCGAACAGCTTGGCCAAATATTCTTGAGGTTCGTCGTGGTTCAGGACCGTAATGTGAAATGCGTAGACATCAACTGCATCAATTTGGTGCCAGCTGATCTCCATGCCATTGTGGGTGTCGATACCCGCTTGGTCCATTAGCTTTTCTATCCAGGCTTCTCGGCTGGATGGGCTTAGCATACATTCGAGTTGATGATTATTCTGCCGTTGTTCGAGTAATGGCTGGGATTGGAAGAACATGGCATTGATCTGACGATGTTGCATACGAAGACTAATTATGTCCTGCACCATGCTGGTCAAGCGTTGTAAGGCCTGGCGCATGACGAGTACCGCAATGACTGCATGAAATATACGTTGGTGCGGGAAATATAGAAAGTCGGCAACCAGACAGAAAAAACTCAGCAGAAAACCAGTGGCTGACAACGCATTCAGGATGTTCCCGTGATTTTGCTGGAATTGCACTCGAATGTGAGGGCTGAAGTTATAAGCCGTTACACATAGGAGCGTAGCCAGAATCGTGTATCCAAGCACGATAGCGAGCAGTTTTGGATAAATTATCAGGAGAACAACAGCGCTAATGGCGAAGAAGAGAGCGGCTGCCATGGCTCGAGTAAATTTCGAGTATGCGTAAGCCGCGATCTTCTCCTGATTTTCAATAATGTTTAATTTGGCGCTACGTAATAGGAGCGTTCGCGCACCTTGACGGCAGCAGTAGGCGATTAGCAATTCGCTGAGCAGGTAGAGCACATAGCACGCCGCTGCTGCCACACTAAGTGACACGATCAGGTGATTTTTTTTCAATGCCTGAAAGGCGCTGGGGAAGTAATTCGGTATTTTTTCGGAGCCTAATAAGATGATCACCTTAAGAGGCAGGAAAAAGGCGAGCAGAAGAAAAATCTGACTCGCCAGGGTTGTGACCTGCACAGTAATAGTCGTGAAGGGCACAACCCGAAGCAGCTTGATGCCTATCGAGAGGCACCAGCCTAGCGTCGACTTAATATGCTGCTGAAGCTTCATCGGCGGATGATTCGTTCAATGGATTTAATCGACGCTTGCTGGGTCATTTTTCTTGCCAGTAAAGAGTTGCGATGGTAACAGTGTTTTTATCGTTGTTGACGGTGGTGTAAATTCCGCCAATTACAGGAAGATCTTTCTTGTAGTACTGAACTTTGAATTGGTTGCTGTCGTTGCTGATTACCTTGCGGGTGAAACCCGCATTTTGCAACTGCATGTACACGTCGTTTTCGGCCAGCTTATCCGCGGAAGCGTAGCTGTACTCATGCATGCTCAGTTTTCCTGCGCTATTGGGCTTTGCGTAGGATTTCATGTGCTCTGCACTCAGCAGCAGGATCGAGCCGTCAGCAAGATTCAGTTCAGCTTTCGGCTGTGCAGGTTGTACTGCCTCTGCTGCCTGATTGTCAGTTTTTTGGGATTCAGCCGCTTGCTGATCACAACCGGATATTGCGATAGCGAACAGGGAGAGCAAAGCAGCGGTTTTGATTTTCATGTTTTCCATTATTCCTTTGGATCAACTCATGATTCGTGCAAGCAATTGTTTGGCAACAGTTTTGTAGTAAGTGCTGTCATAATGGTAGGGGCAGAAAGCCCACTTGTGGTCACCGCCTGCGACCAGCCCGGCTTCCAGGCCGCCGATCTGTTCGACAGCGGTTGCCGAGTCTTCAAGCGTGGCGAGCATAGGGTCGATGACAGAGTTGTTCAACTCGATCAGCTTCTCAAACTCACTACCTTTGAAACTTTCAAGGCTTGAGTCCTTTTTGTATTGCTCCGCCCATACTGCTCGGTGAACGAAGATATTCGGGCAAATATTAGAGACTCGCTCCAGGAACGCAGGCAATGCCCACTCTCGCAGTTGTTTTACCTCCGGACTCCAAGGGCGCTTGATCTCATGAGGGATGCTTTTGCGTTCCAGCGCTTTGAGCAGTGGTCCGCTGGCAGACATGAGAGAGCTCTGGTGTTGAACAATCCCAATTCGCTCATCAATGAAATCAATGATCACGATATCAGGACGGGACTGTTCGAGAAGCTGCCAATGCAGCTTGTGCTGGTCCCAGTGAGAGCGCTTGCCTTCAAATGAGCTTGCGTCTATGCCAAGCTTTGGATCGAAGCAAGGCGGGGCCATCCAGGAAACGACGGATGAACGAGCCATATAGAAACAGATTTCGAATGCTTCAAGCGTGCTCTTTTGAAACTCGAACAAATCCCGAGTTACACAGGAACCCAAGATGGCTACTCGGATTTTTTCTTTGAGTGGCCCCGCTGGATTTGGACGAACAGCCGTGCGTTCGAGTTTTGCTTTGCGCGTTATCAGGGCGTTCAGGCATTCACTGGGTTGATCAGTGCCCTTGTTGAGCTCGATTTTGATCTGGTTGCGCACATTGCCAAGCTTTTCAAGATACTTATGCGGCATACCTATCGGCGATTGTTTGAGGAGCGAGGACAGGAAGTCCAAGCGCTGCTGGCTCAAACCGAATGCGCGCAGTTGTGATTCTTTCAAACCTTTGGTTTTGCTTGTGTCGCCGAGAATTCGTGCGCGTGCACCGAAGAAATACGAGTCACTCAAAGGATGCTTGGTGTAGGTGTAAAGCGGTTGCTTTGATTTCAGCAGGATGTGTTTGGCGTTAATCTCCTGCTTTCTCAGCGTCTCCACCACCAAATGGTGGGCATACTGAGTGATGCTCCGGCTCTTGGTTCCGCGAGTCTTGTCAACGAGGGTCAACGCCAAGGCCAGCGTGTCATAGGTGACGGGACGGTAGCAGTCATCAGACGGCAGGAACTCCAGGCCGTTGTGCAGAGAAATCAGCAACATCTCTTCAGCATGCTCGTTTGATCGTGCGTGCTGCTGAATCGTGTCGATTACTTCCTCATGAATGCAATCGTCATCATCAATTCTCGACGTGAGGACGATATCCTCGCGCGTTTGTGCCAAGAGCTTGGTCACCTCTTTGCTGGTCAGCGAATAGTCGCTTACTTTCTGTGTCTTGGCGTTCAGGCCGGATGCGGTGATTGCCGCCTCCAGGCGTGCCTGGTGCAGGATAGGGAGAGCTTCGTCGATGAAGATCGTCCACTCAAAGTCTCTGTTGCGCTGGTTGGCGAGGGATGGGAAGACCGTATTGGTGAAAATTTCCAGCCGATACGACAACCACAGCTCATCCTTGATTCCGATGCCAAAGTTGGTGAAAACGTAATGTTTCAAAGACTTGCTCATATCTACTTCAAACGTCTCGGAATGTGTTCAGTTCAAGGGTGGCCATCTTCTTCCAGTCGCTTTGGCCGCGCACGCGTTCTGCAGCTTGGCGGGACAGGGTGGAGAACAGCGCTTGATCCAAGTACATGCGTTCAAGGGCCTCGGCCAGTTGTACGGCGCTTTCCGGTTCGACGACAAAACCACTTTCCTTGTCCACGAATTCCGGAATCGCCGCCACACCGGTTGTGACAGGGACAAGCCCGGAGGCCATGGCTTCGTCTCGCGATACGCCTTGGGTATCCATACGGCTCGGGCACAGGAATACTCCGTGCTCCTTGTGCAGCGCGGCGATCTCCCCGTGGTTGAGGAAGCGGCGCTCGATGTGCACGTTTGAGTAAGAACGCAGCGGTGCGAGAGTATCCTCAAACAATGGCCCGTCGCCCACGATTCGGAACGTCATGTCCTTGAACCATGGCTTTTCGGCCAAAAGTTCAATGGCTTTGACAGTCAGATCATTCGCGTATGTTCGCGAGGTGTACGGGCGGATAGATAATACCTTTTTTCGCTGTTCTGCTGCTTTCTGAACGTAGCTGAAATTTTCGGTATTGATGGGGTTGTGGATAATCTCGTACTGGCCTTCTGGCAGGCGGAAGCCAAGGTCTTCCATGACTTCTTCTGCAAAATAGCGGGAAACAAAAACCAGCTTCAGGTTCTTGTGCATCGGCTGCAGTATGGCACGCCAGAAACTCATGCGTTTGTCGCTGGCGAGCTTGCCCAACTGCAGTTGTTCGTCGGTGTTGAAATTGTACTCGCGGCGCCACCATGGTTGGATCTCTGCACCATGTACCCATACAGTGATTTGGGTGGTATTCAGGTACGAGCGCAGTACATTCCACATATTCTCGTCCAGGAAATGAACGAGAATTGACTTGTAGCGGTTTTTCTCAAGCATTTTTGCCAAGGTAGAGCGGCAACCCGTAACCACATCAATGTTCTGGAACTCGTGGTAGCTGACGGTCTCATTGTCGCGCAGGCGGAAGACATCTACTTCAACGCCTTGCTGCTTATACGCTGACACTCGGCTATGCACAAACTTGTTGCGATACAGGTCTGCATAAGCCGGGTAATGGTTGGTCAGCAGCAAATGCTCGCCGCGCCCCATCATTTCGGAAGGTTGCAAGTTGCGATGGCCAAGGACTAGCGCCCTCAACTCTGTGCTACCCGATGCATAGGCGCGAAGGCCAAAACGAACATACGCTGCTTCTGGTGGTACTTCGGCTGTCTGGTTGCGGTTGGCATGTTGCATGACATGGCTGATCCGCTGTTTTTCAGCGTCGAGGAACAGCACTACCAGTTGCAAGTTGAGGCCAGGGGTGCTGTCGAGGAACAGTTTGAGTTTACCGTCAACGCAACCGAGCTCTTCCAGGCTGGACTCCTGCTTCGAGTAGATGTACTCGTGCTTACCGTCTGCCAGCTTGGAGTACACGCGCCAGTTATCGCCATCAACCGAGAGTTCAAGGAACTTGTTGTGGGCTACGCCAAACATTTCGGCCAAGCCTCGGCCACTGATCTCAGGAGCATCGCGGCTAGCTTTCAGTGGCTCAATGGACTGCGCTCGCGCCTGCAGCTGATCGATGGTCATACCGAGGTTAAGCACGAGGTCGTTGACCTTGGCGCTGATGCTTTCATGCTGTGCAGCGCCGTTCTCGCAATAGTTGAACGGATCAATTGCCAAGCCTTGGGCATGGGGGTATTGCAGTGACGGCAGATTCTTCAGCCAGCTGCGCAGCGGCTGTTCAGCAACAATTTCGGTAGCAACCAGCGAACGGCGGGCGCTCAGAGTCTGGATCGGGCGGTAGGCCTGTTCGCTCGACAGCAGTTCGGCATTTTGGCCCTTGCAGGTGAAGTGGGCTGCTTTACCGACTACCTGGGCACGGCTGTAGCGGGTTGCCAGTGCCAGGTCGAGCAGGTAGTTCGGGCCATAGTAGTCGCCGGGCATAAAGGCGGCTACCCAAGGTGTATTGCCAACCAGTTCACCCAGCGAGGTTTTTTTCAGTTGTGCTGGTTTGAGTACCAGGATGCGTGGGTCATCGCTGACGATGCTGCTCTGGTAGGCATCGCTGATGATGACCATGCGCACCTGGCTGTAGGTCTGGCGGTTCAGGTGGGCGCGCAGCGTGTCGAACTGCTCGCGGTCCTGGGCTTCACCGATCACCACGATTTCCGGCAGGCGCTGGGCTTTCGCAGTACCGGTCACCTTGCTCAGCACGTACTCCAGACGCTGGGTGTAGGTGTGCTCTTGCATCACTTTACGCAGGGCTGCGAGCTTGAGCTTGTCACTGTTGAGCGGGTCTTCGGCTAGCAGTTGGAGGCGGCGCAGCATTTCTTCGCCATTGTCGGTGGTGACTACCAGGTCGCCGAACAACAGGCGTACACCTCGGGAGAAGTTGCTGACGGTGATGGTGTTGCAGCCCAGCAGCTCGAACACTCGACGTGCGAACATCGATTGCGACTGCTTGATCGAGTTCAGGTTGATCGCGTAGCGATAGCCTTTGTAAGCCGTGTCGATTTTTTCGAAGGGCAGAGTGCCAACGATGTACGGCTGGTATTCCTCGGGGAACTGGTAGTTGGCGTCGTTCTTACCGAAGTTGCGGTCGAAAATTTCCAGCGGACGGAACTTAGGCAGTTCGCATACGAAGTTGCCCAGGTCGCGGGTACGCTCTGGGTAGCGGGCGTAGTAGGCGCCGGCGAAGCAGAATGCGTCTTTGCGCTCGTACAGCTCGATCGGGTTGTGCAGCGCTGGCTGGCAGGCGAACGGCAGCAAGTAGACGCGGTCGTGACCGAGCGCACCTTTATAGCGGTGAATGCAGTCGATGTCAGTGGTGAACACGTGGTCGAACTGCTTTGCAGTGGTCAGGAAGGTTTCGAAGTGAACCGGGTCTTCCTTGTTCCAGAATACCGTCGGTACCTTGTTCTGACGGCACCAGGCCAGGATGTCTTGCAGCTCTTGCCCGTTGTGGCCAACTTTGCTGCCCCACAGATCGTCCTTGCCGCGCCACGCGGATTCGATGAACAGCAGTTCTGGGCCAAAACCTTCGATTTCCGCTTTCCAGTTGGTTGGAGTGAGCGGCATCAAGTCACATTCGTAGCGATAGGAGCCGAAGGTAAACTCATCCATTACGCACGCCACTTTCAGGCGGCTGACGGGTTGATCGGCCTGCCGCAGCAGGGTGGTGCGGCTCTGCTCGCTGGTCGGAAGGGCCACCGGCAGCTTCAGGTAGTTCTCGTCCTGTACGGCAGGTGCTGGCAGCAGCGCCTTGTGTGGTTCGCTGGCCAGCAGCTTCTGCTCGTTATGCTGGCGTTGCTGGCTGGCTTTTCGGTACAGGCGTAGCAGGCGCACTGGTAGCTTGACCAAGCCGCCCAGTGAAGTGGCGCTGTTCTTTATCTGGTAACCAAGTTGATAGGTCATGCTTGCACGGGTTTTGACCAAGCGCTGCTCTGCCAGGTGGCGCTGGGTATTGGCACGCCCGAGGTTTTCATTGAGCTCGTCGATCTTACGCTGCTGTGCGGCACTGCGTTCAAGCAATTGATTGAGGCTGGCCTTTAGCTGTGGGATTTGTTCGCCGGTCAGTGTGCGGTACTTCATGTTTGCCGCACCCAAGCCTGCCTTGGACGAGTTGAGCTCGGTTTCAAGTTGCTGGCGCAGACCTTGCCATTCTTTATTGGTGGCAGCGAGGCTGGCTTCGGCTGCCTGACGGCTGGCGCTTTCAAGCACCAGTTGCTCTTCCAGCATCTCTTTGGCTTGATTGAGTGACGCAATGCTTTCTTCGAGGGCCGCCCGCGCTTCTTCAGATTCAGTATTGGCAATGGTCAGCTTGTGCAGCTGGTCTTCCAATTGGCAGCGTTGTTCAACCAAGGCATTGATTGAGTTTACCTGGGCAGCATGTTCACGCTGGCTTTGAGCCTGAGCGTCATTCATCCGCTGCAATTCAGCTTCCAGTTCAGCTTGCCGATTTTGCAGCACAACGACCGTCTCGGCTTGAGCTGTATAGGCCTGCTCGCTTTGACGCTGCATCTCGTTCATGGCTTGCCGCTGCTTGGTCAACTCAGCATCCAGTTCAGCTTGACGTGCCTTCAACAGGGCAATGGTCTCTGCTTGAGCAGCGTCGGCCCGTTGGGTTTGGGCCTGCAATTCGTTCATATACTCCAACTCGCTTTCAAGTTCGGCTTCCAGTTCCGCTTGGCGCAGGCGCAGCGTGGTAATCGTGTTCTCTTTCTCAGCAATATCCTGCTTGCTTTGGGACTGTAGGCGGGTCGTTACCTCAATCTGGTCTTGCAACTTGATACCCATCGTCTCTAACTGTTCGCGCAATCCTGCGATGGTTTCGAGGTGGGTAGCGTTGGCTTGGTCAGATTGGGCCTGAAGCTTGCTCGTTACCTGCAAGTGGCGCTCAAGGTCGGATTCCAGTGCCGCTTGGCGCAGGCGCAGCGTGGTAATCGTTTGCTCTTTCTCAGCAATATCCTGCTTGCTTTGGGACTGCAGGTGGGTCGTTGCCTCAATCTGGTCTTGTAACTCGATACCCATCGTCGCCAACTGTTCGCGCAATCCTGCGATGGTTTCGAGGTGGGTAGCGTTGGCTTGGTCAGTTTGGGCCTGAAGCTTGCTCGTTACCTGCAAATGGCGCTCAAGGTCCGATTCCAGTGCCGCTTTCTGGGCCTGCAACTCCGCGAAGTTCTGCAGAGCGGTCGCTTCTGCGCGTTGAGCCTGAGCTTGATGGTCGCTCATTGCCTGCACCCTGCTCACCAGTTCGGCCTGCAATGCCGCCCGCTGTGCATGTAACGCGGTGATCGCGTCGATATGCTCGGCGTTTTTCTGCTGTGCATCGATCAGTAGTTCAGTAGCTTGTTGGTGTTGGCTTTCCTGTTCGGCTATCAGTGCGGCTTGATGGGCTCGCAAGTCGGTGATGGTGGCGATATGGCTATCGGTTACTTCCTGTGCTTGGGACAGCTGGGCGGCTAAGGTCTTGAGCTGTTCTTCCTGCGCCAGTTGTTTCTCTTTGGAGCCACGCAACTCGTCGGTTGCCTTAATCAACTGCATTTCCACTTCGGCGTGCTGGTTCTGCAGCTGATCGAGTCGTTGCTCTGAGTCTGCGAGGCTTTGTGCGTAAGCCTCCCTAGACGCCGCGAATTGCTGTTCCAGTAGGCCATATTGCTCAGTCGCTACACGCTCCTTTTCGTTGGCTTCCGTCAGCTGCTGCGTGATCTCATCCAGCTCCTGGACATGCTGCGCGTTGGCTTCAAGAAGTCCGCGGTTGGATTCTTGCAGCATCGCGATATCCGCGTCGCACGCCTGCAACCGCTTGGAAAGCGCTTCAACTTTTTGGGCTTCTGGCTTGAGCAGGGTGATTTGCTCAGTTGCACTGCGGTACTTTTTGTTCGCCTCTTCCAGGCGCTTGCCAATTGCGCCAAGATTTTCGCGCAGGGCGCGCTCAATAGCTTCAAAGGCCTTTTCCAGCTCACGCACACGCTCGACAGTCAGTGACTCGATGACCCCCGGCTTATGTGACTCGTTTTTCACAGCAACAATACCCAGCCATTTACCGAGCATCTTGATTTCGATGATCTGCAAATGCTCGGCCAGCAGCCGGAACGGTTCCATCAGGTAGAACGTGTGCTTGTGGTCAATGAAGTCATTGACCCCGAACGGTACGGTGATCACCAGCCGGCCACCCTGCTTGAGCAGGTCGTAGGCCTTTTCGACGAACAGCTCCGGGCGTACCAGGTGTTCGAGCACTTCGCTGATGACAACGGTGTCCGGTTCAACCTCGAGCGTATCCAGCGCGAGGAAGTCTGAATTGATATACGTGACGTTTTGCTGGATGTGGGCAGGCTCCGCAGACAGGTAACCCTTGGCCTCTTCGATGGCCTGCGGGCTGGTGTCCACACCGGTGACCTGGCAACCCTCACGTGCCAGTAGCAGGGGCACGATGCCCTGCGAGCAGCCCACATCCAGGATCCGACGCCCTTTGACCTGGGCGCAGATCCAGTGGATGCGGGACTGCGTTTCGCGCATGAACTGATCCCCCAGCTTGCCGTAATAGGCTTCCATCACGCGATCATGAATATCGGCCAAAGGTGAAGGCAGCTCTGTGGTCACGGTAGGTTTCTCAAGCGTGGGGTTGTTCATGCGGTTGGGTCCATCAGGCCTGGGTAACGCCAGCTGCGTCGATCACAAAGGCCGCGTCGCGTACGTTGAAGGTGCCGCGGAATTCGCGGTGCTTCACCAGCAGCACGTGGATGTCGGCGCTGTCCTGGGCAAAGTCGAATTCCACGTGCTCGTGGCGCGCCAGGCGCTGCGGCAGGGCTTCGATGTTTGGCTCGACCAGCTGCAGGGTGGCTTCCAGCTCGTTACCCAGGCGCTCGGCGATGCTCAGGGCCGGGCTTTCGCGCAGGTCGTCGATGTCGGCCTTGAAGGCCAGGCCGTAGCAGGCGATTTTCACTTGCTGGGCCGACTTGCCCGGGTTTTTGATCAGGAAGTTGGCCAGGGCCATCTTGACCTTGTCGATCACCCACTCAGGTTTGCTGTCGTTGACCACACGGGCAGTGCGGATCAGGCGAGCCTGCTCTGGGGTCTGGCTGACGATGAACCATGGGTCTACCGCGATGCAGTGGCCGCCAACACCCGGGCCAGGCTGCAGAATGTTGACGCGTGGGTGGTGGTTGGCCAGGCGAATCAACTCCCACACGTCGATGTCCAGCTTGTCGCAGATGATCGACAGCTCGTTGGCGAAGGCAATGTTCACGTCACGGAAGCTGTTTTCGGTCAGCTTGCACATTTCGGCAGTGCGGGCATTGGTGACGATGCACTCGCCTTCAACGAAGGTACGGTACAGGCGTACAGCCGCTTCCGAGCACTTCTTGGTCATGCCGCCGATGATGCGGTCGTTTTCTACCAGCTCGCGCAGCACGTGGCCTGGCAGTACGCGCTCAGGGCAGTGGGCAATGCGGATGTCGGAGGCTTCGCCGTGGGTTTGCGGGAAGCTCAGGTCCGGGCGGGCTTGTGCCAGCCAGAAGGCCATCTGCTCGGTGGCACCGACCGGGGAGGTGGACTCCAGGATGACCAGGTCGCCTTTTTTCAGCACGGGCGCGATGGCCTTGCTGGCGGACTCGATGTAGCTCAGGTCCGGCTGGTGGTCATCCATGAACGGGGTCGGCACGGCGATCAGGAAGGCGTCGGCAGCTTCTGGCACGGTGGAGGCGCGCAGGTAGCCTTCGGTTACGGCAGCGTGAACCACCATGTCCAGCTCAGGCTCGACGATGTGGATTTCGCCACGGTTGATGGTGTCGACCGCGTGCTGGTTCACATCGATACCGATCACGTGCTTTTTGCGGGCGGCGAAAACGGCGGCGGTTGGCAGGCCGATGTAGCCCAGGCCTACGACGGAAATCTTGTTGAAGCTCATGCTGCGTCCTTGGAGTTAGAGAATGCGGAAAGTGCGTCGAGGATTCGCGCGCACGCTTTTCCATCGCCGTAGGGGTTGTGGGCGAAGCTCATCTCGCGGTAGGTCGCATCGTCGGTGAGCAGTTTTGCCAGGTTCTCGGTGATCGATTCCACATCCGTACCCACCAGCTTGACGGTGCCGGCAGCCACGGCTTCCGGGCGCTCGGTGGTGTCACGCATGACCAGTACCGGCTTGCCCAGGGCAGGGGCTTCTTCCTGGATGCCGCCGGAGTCGGTGAGGATCAGGTACGAGCGGGTCATCAGGTAGACGAACGGCAGGTAGTCCAGCGGTTCGATCAGGTGGATGTTGTTGACGTCGGCCAGCAGGCGGTTCACCGGTTCGCGCACGTTCGGGTTGAGGTGCACCGGGTAGACGATATCCACGTCAGGGAATTGACGCGCGGTGTCTACCAGCGCCTGGCAGATGCGCTCGAAGCCGCCACCAAAGTTTTCGCGGCGGTGGCCCGTGACCAGCACCATGCGGCGTTCAGGGTTCAGGAAGCTGAACTGGGCTTCGAACTGGTTTTTCAGGGCCGGGCTTTCCAGCTTGCGGACGACTTCCAGCAGCGCGTCGATCACCGTGTTGCCGGTGGTGTAGATGGTCGCGGCGTCAGTGCCTTCACGCAGCAGGTTGTCCTGCGAGGTGGAGGTTGGCGCGAAGTGCAGGGCGGCCAGGGCGCCGGTCAGGCGGCGGTTGCCTTCTTCCGGCCATGGCGAGTACAGGTTGCCGGTGCGCAGGCCTGCTTCCACGTGGGCGATCGGAATCTGCTGGTAGTAGGCGGCCAGGCTGGTGGCCAGCGTTGTAGCGGTGTCGCCGTGCACCAGCACCACGTCGGGCTTGAACTCGGCCAGCACAGGCTTCAGGCCCTGCAGAATGGCAGTGGTCACGTCGGTCAGGTCTTGGCCTGGCTTCATGATGTTCAAGTCGTAGTCGGGCGTGATCTCGAACAGCTCCAGTACCTGGTCAAGCATCTGGCGGTGCTGGCCGGTTACGCAGACGCGCGACTCGAAACGGTCGTCCTGGGCGAGGGTGAGGGCCAGTGGTGCCATTTTGATGGCTTCTGGGCGAGTGCCAAATACGATGAGGGTCTTGAGGGACACGGCGACGGTCTTCTGTGTATTGAGTGAAGGCGGTTGGAACGACTGCTAAACGCGAGGATCCGGGTGTTGCTCAGGTCGGCCGAGGGGGGCCTGGCTGGCGCAGCACGACCGAAATCGGGCAGGGCCAGTGAGGGGGGGGTGAAAAAAATTTCATTTTGCTCGGATCCTTCAAGCGAAGCGGCTGTCCTATGGCCGCGAATTTATCATTTTGTCATCAATATGGCATCCCGTCTGGCACGTTTTTTTCCCCCGATCGAGCGAATTTGCCCATAAGTATCTAGAGATTGGATCCGATATTGGTTATATATATCGGATAAAACGATTGTTTGATGCCATACAGACATCATGCCAACGAAGTCAATATAACTATCGTATGCGACGAACGGGTGGGGGCCTTGTCCGGCAAGGCTTGTAGGAAAAACAACCGCTTTTGGTCTGAATGAAAGCCAGGTTAAACGGGAATTTACCTAGCGGCGATTTGCTATCGCTTTTTTTTCATGAAGTTAACTCGAAACATGGCTTAACGCCATCATTTTTGGGTGGTCGAAGTTGGTTTTTTTAATGTTTGATTCGGTAACGATTAACCTCGCCAAGAGCCTGTCTGCAAAGTGGCAGAACCGCTAGGGTTGTTTGCGCAGCCGAAGGAAAACGGCTGCTGGAAAATGACCAACCCAAGGAGTGTTCACTCATGCGTAACAACGTTCTGTCGTACCTGCTGCTGCCGCTGTTCGCCACCCTGTCGTTCTCCCTTAGCGCGGCACCTGCCAGTGCCACGGCGGTGCCAGAGCCGGTGCCGGTTGTGGCCCAGATGCAGGCGCAAGAGGCGCCACGGCTGGACCTGAACAAGGCTGATGCACTGACCTTGCAGAAGGAGCTGAACGGCATCGGGAAGGCCAAGGCCGAGGCCATCGTGGCCTACCGTGAGGCCAATGGGCCATTCGCTTCGGTGGATGAGCTGCTGGAGATAAAAGGGATCGGGAATGCGTTGCTGGAGCGCAACCGGGATAAGGTGATGGTGGAGTAAGGGGGGCGGCAAGCGCTGCTTTGCAGCCCGTGGCGGCATAAGGCCGCTCCTGCGATCACCACTTTCGTATTCGAGTGGGTGATTTATGCAGGGGCGGCTTTTTATATCGAGAGGGCAAGGCTACTGGTAATAAAAATGCAATAAAACAATGATTTAGCCATTGCTTTTGCGGGCGTCAAAAAAATGCCCGTCATCATGGTTTTTAACCCATTGCTTTAACCTTTTACCGGTCCTGCGCATCCTTCGCATCCGCTTCGGCATTGCGCTCATGCACCTTGCGCAATTGTTCTTCGGTGAGGGGCAGTTTTTTTGCCGTGTCGCGCAGCATCATCAGGCCACCGACGATGGAGCCGAGGGCTATGATGAGGATCAGCCAGGCATACCAGGGCATTGTCGTTCTCCTTAAACGGGGGGAGCATTGCTTGTACGAAATTTGAGCAGTAGCCCGTTCCATTGGTTCAATTATAGGAGCCAGCCACCGCCGGGCCAATTCCGTGACCCGTGGGCCCCAAAGCCTGCGTCACTTCGTTTACAATGCGTGCCGTTTTCGACTTGCCAAGAGACCCTGCCCATGTCCGCCTGCCAGACGCCCCTGATCGTCGCCCTGGATTTCCCTACCCGTGAGGCCGCCCTGAAGCTGGCTGACCAGCTTGACCCTGCGCTGTGCCGGGTGAAGGTTGGCAAGGAGCTGTTCACCAGCAGCGCTTCGGGCATTGTCGAAACCCTGTGCGACAAGGGCTTCGAAGTGTTCCTGGACCTCAAGTTCCACGACATTCCCAACACCACCGCCATGGCGGTCAAGGCAGCCGCCGAGATGGGTGTATGGATGGTGAACGTGCATTGCTCCGGTGGCCTGCGCATGATGGCCGCCTGCCGTGAAGAACTGGCCAAGCGCAGCGGCCCACAGCCATTGCTGATTGGCGTGACCGTGCTGACCAGCATGGAGCGTGAAGACCTGGCCGGTATCGGCCTGGATATCGACCCGCAAGAGCAGGTGCTGCGCCTGGCGGCATTGGCGCAGAAGGCTGGCATGGACGGTTTGGTGTGCTCGGCGCTGGAGGCCCCGGCGCTGAAGGCTGCGCACCCGTCGTTGCAACTGGTGACCCCGGGTATTCGCCCAGCAGGCAGTGCGCAGGATGACCAGCGCCGTATCCTCACCCCGCGTCAGGCGCTGGATGCAGGGTCTGATTACCTGGTGATCGGCCGGCCGATCAGCCAAGCGGCAGACCCGGCGCAAGCGCTGGCTGCGGTGGTGGCGGAGATTCGCGGGTAAGTAGCCTGTGTGTCACAGAAAGGCCCGCACCTGTGTGCTGGCCTTTTTTATTGGCCGCCGACAGGGTTTGCCCCCCCTCATCGGCAGCCGCGGTCAGATTACGACGCGCACTGGCTTGAACAGCCTGAGCAAGTAGATCGGTACCCATGTCAGCAGAAACACAGCCACTGCCAGCAACGGTATCAACCACGCCAGCGAATGCCCCTCGATCAGCGGACCATAAAGGAGGCTGGCCCGGTTCATGATGAACACGTGCAAGCAGTACAGCCCCAACGTGCAACCTGACAGCTCGGCCAGCAGCTTGCTGTGCTGTACCAGTTGGCCACCCAGCGCAAGCAGCAGGCGAAAAGCAAAGATGGCGGCCAGCACCACCAACGGAGATACGTAGGAATAGAAAATCTGGTTGGGCTCGCCTTGCAGCATGGACATGGCATGCGTGGCGGCGGCGGTCAGAAGGCCGCTGATGGCGAATCCGCCCAGATTTACCCAGTTGTTGCCTGGGCCGTGCTGGCGAATCTGTTCAAACACATAAGCCCCCAGAAACGCGTAGCCCGCATACCCCATGAACGAAAACAGCTCATAGGTATGCACCATGTTGGCCAGCGCCGGGCTGAACTGTGCGGCGGTGGGCAGCAGGCAACTGATCACCAGCCACAGGCTCAGGAACACCCGCTTTTCCTGCAGCCCGCAATGTTGGTAGACCTTGGCCATGAACGGCATGAACAGGTAGATGCCGATGATCGCGTACAGGTACCAGAGGTGGTAGTAGACAGGGCCGTGGAGCATGGCCACTGCCGCTTGCCACATGCTGCCGTACCCGGTGCCCAGAGTAGTCCGCCACAGCGCATAGAACACCGACCAGAAGAGCAGCGGCGGCAGTATGCGCACAAAGCGTTTCTGGTAGAACGTGATTGCACCCTCTGCCCGGTCAAGCAGCAGGGCGCCAGACAGCATCAGGAACAGGGGGACGCAAGACCTGACCAGGGAGTTGTAGATGTTGGAGGACATCCAGTTGTCATCCAGTTGCATTGCCCCGGCTGATGCGATGTGAAGCAGTATCACCATGAAACAGGCGGCGATCCTGCAAAAGTCGAGTCCGGCATTCAAGGGATGCTGCATGGGTTGCCCACCTTATCGCTGCCCTGCGTAATGGGTGTCTGTGGATGCCTGAATGTAGGGCGGGCGGGGGAAACTGCAAGCGGCGAAAGTGCCACAACCGGGGGCTGACACCCGGTTTCAGAGCCTGCGCCGCTCCTGCAGGGGGCGGCGCAGGCTTTTCCAGCGTTAGACCTTCAGCACCAACTTGCCAAAGTTCTCCCCACTGAACAGCTTCAGCAGTGTCTCGGGGAACGTCTCCAGCCCCTCCACCACATCCTCCTTGCTCTTCACCTGCCCGCTGGCCAGCCACCCGGCAATTTCCAGCGCGGCCTTGCCGTAATCCTTGCTGTAATCCATCACAACAAAGCCTTCCATGCGCGCACGGTTCACCAGCAGCGACAGGTAGTTGGCCGGGCCTTTGACGGCCTCTTTGTTGTTGTACTGGCTGATGGCGCCGCAAATCACGATACGGGCCTTGTAGTTGATGCGGGTCAGCACGGCATCGAGGATGTCGCCGCCCACGTTGTCGAAGTACACGTCCACACCTTTGGGGCATTCACGTTTCAGGCCGGCCAGCACGTCTTCGGCTTTGTAGTCGATCACCCCGTCGAAGCCCAGTTCGTCCTTCAGGTACTGGCATTTCTGGGCGCCGCCGGCAATACCGACCACACGGCAGCCTTTGACCTTGGCGATCTGCCCGACAATGCTGCCCACCGCACCGGCCGCGCCGGAAATGACCACGGTGTCGCCGGCCTTGGGCTGGCCGACGTCCAGCAGGGCGAAATAGGCGGTCATGCCGGTCATGCCCAGTGCCGACAGGTAGCGGGGCAGGGGCGCCAGGTTGGGGTCGATCTTGTGCAGGCCCTGGGGTTCGCCGGTGAAGTAGTCCTGCACGCCAAGGGCGCCGCTTACATGGTCGCCCGGCTTGAAGGCGGGGTGGTTGGAGGCGACCACCTCACCCACGCCCAGGGCACGCATCACCTGGCCCAGGGCCACCGGCGGGATGTAAGACTTGCCTTCGTTCATCCAGCCGCGCATGGCCGGGTCCAGGGAGAGGTACAGGTTGCGCACCAGCACCTGGCCTTCGCCGGGTTGTTCGGTGGGTACGCTCTCGAAGTTGAAGTCATCACGGCGCACAGCGCCGACCGGGCGTTTGGCGAGCAGGAAACGGCGGTTGGTCTGGGTCATGGCGGGTCCTTGTGGGCTGTGGAGGGAGTCAGGCGTTCAATCTACCTTGTTAATGTAGGTAGGTCCGTAACATCACTGACAAGCATGGTAGCCCAACCGTTGGTGTGATGATGCTGCCCGGTCCTGACGTGGCTGACTATGCTCTGCATCCCAGCCAACCCTCACAGGAGCACGCGATGAGCATGACCTTTTCTGGCCAGGTGGCCCTGGTTACCGGCGCCGCCGCCGGTATCGGCCGGGCAACTGCCCTGGCTTTCGCCCGTGAGGGCCTGAAAGTGGTGGTAGCCGACCTCGACCCGGTTGGCGGCGAAGCCACCGTGGCGCTGATCCACGCGGCGGGCGGCGACGGGCTGTTCATTGCCTGCGACGTTACCCGCGACGCCGAGGTGCGTCAGTTGCATGAGCGGCTGATTGCCGCTTACGGCCGGCTGGACTACGCCTACAACAATGCCGGCATCGAGATAGAGCAAAACCGCCTGGCCGAGGGTAGCGAGGCCGAGTTCGATGCCATCATGGGCGTGAATGTGAAGGGCGTGTGGTTGTGCATGAAATACCAGCTGCCCTTGTTGCTGGCCCAGGGCGGTGGGGTAATCGTCAATACCGCTTCGGTGGCGGGATTGGGGGCGGCGCCGAAGATGAGCATTTACAGTGCCAGCAAGCATGCGGTGATTGGCCTGACCAAGTCGGCGGCCATCGAGTACGCGAAGAAGGGCATCCGCGTGAACGCCGTTTGCCCGGCAGTGATCGACACCGACATGTTCCGCCGTGCCTACGAGGCTGACCCGCGCAAGGCCGAGTTCGCCGCCGCCATGCACCCGGTGGGGCGGATCGGCAAGGTCGAGGAAATTGCCAGCGCCGTGTTGTACCTGTGCAGCGACGGCGCGGCGTTTACCACCGGACATTGCCTGACAGTGGATGGTGGGGCGACGGCGATCTGAGCCGATACTGTGCCTGGCAGCGCCGTTGATTACCATGGCGAGGCCAGCAACCTGGCTGCGTATCAATGTCGCTTACGGGCAGGATTCCCGCGTTCAGGCTTTCCTCTGGCATGCAGGGCGACCTCTGCCAAGCTGAAAACGACACGCTCATAGCTATTTGACACTATTCTGACGCCAGGCCCTTGTTCATCGGTTGGCAACGTTGCCACCCTTGGCCCTCGGGATAACCTTACACGCAGAAGGGGAGTCGGCGATGGGCGCGAGCAAGCACGGTGTGCTGGCCAACCTGGGCATGGCCCGCAAACTCGGCTTGGGCTTTGCCCTGGTGCTGGTACTTACCCTGGCAGTGGCGGCCATCGGCATTGCTGCCTTGCACAGCGTTGGCCAGCGCTTCGGCAGTTTGCGCCAGTTGGCGCAGTTCAATACCGACCTGCTGCGCTTGCGCCAGCACGAGCAGGCGTTTGCCTTGCGCTCCGACATCCAGCAGGCCGAGGCTTTGCGCAACGGCCTCCAGGGCCTTGCCGAGCGCGCCCGTGGCTTGCCGTCGCTGGCGGCGGCGCAAAGCGACCTGACAGCCTACGGCCAGGCTTTCGAGGCCTTTGTGGAGGCCGTGCAGGCCAAGGAGCTGGCACTGGACATGGCCAGCTGGTCGGTGTCCAGCGTGGCCAATAACCTCGATGTGCTGCAGGCCGGCCTGGCCGATGACGGTGTCTACACCCTCAAACAGTCCCAGGGCCAGCAGGGCGGCGAGTTTCTGGAGCAGGCTGCGCAGGTGGCGCAGGTGTCGCGGTTGATGTTGCAGGCCATGGACGAAGCACGGGTACGCCTGGAAAAAAGCCGCAAAGGCGAAGAGGGCGTAAGCCAGGAGCGTATTGCCCAGACAGTGGAGGCCGCCAGCCTGGTAGGCCAGTTGCAGGGTACGGTCAGTGATGCCGGCTACCAGAGTGTATTGGGCGAGGTGGCGGGGCACATTGGCAGCTTCTCGGAAAAACTCAACGAATACACCGACCAGCTGGCCCGTGAGCAGGGGCTCAAAGCCCAGTTGCAAGCCAGCGCCGAGCAAGTCACCGGTCGGGTCGACCAGGCTTATCTGGGCCAGGAGCAGGTGCTGCAGGGTGAGCTGCAGCGCAATGCCATAGCTATTGGCCTGGCCACGGCGTTGGCGCTGGTTGTCGGCTTGCTGGCAGCCTGGCTGATTACCCGTGCGGTCGTCGGCCCGCTCAAGCATGTGATCGCCCGTGCCCAGCGCATTGCCGCTGGCGAGTTGGGGTTCGACGCCCAGGCGCCGCGTCGCGACGAAGTGGGGCAACTGATGCAGGCCATGCAGCAGATGGCGGCGGGCCTGTCGGGTATTGTCAGTGGCTTGCAGCAAGGTATCGAACAACTGGCGGGCAATGCCCAGGCGTTGTCGGCAGTGACCGAGCAGACCAACCGCGAGGTGGGCAGCCAGAAAGAGGAAACCGAACAGGTGGCCACCGCCATGCAGCAGATGACCGCCACCGTGCACGATGTGGCACGCAATGCCGAGGAAGCGGCGCAGGCGGCCCAGGCTGCGGACGACAAGGTCGAGTCGGGGCAACAAGTGGTGCGCCAGAGCATGCAGCGCATCGAGCAGCTGGCGTCTGCGGCAGAAACGGCCAGTGCCGGTATCGACAGCCTCAGTGCCGAAATCCACACCATTGGCGATGTGCTGGAAGTGATCAAGAGTGTGGCCGAGCAGACCAACCTGCTGGCGCTCAATGCTGCCATCGAGGCCGCCCGTGCGGGTGAGCAGGGGCGTGGTTTTGCCGTGGTGGCCGATGAAGTGCGCGCGTTGGCGCGGCGTACCCGGCAGTCTACCGAGCAGATCGAGACACTGGTCGCCAGCCTGCGTGGCAACGCCCAGCAGTCGGTGGCGCAGATTCGCGGCAGTACCGAACTGGTGCGCCTGGCGGTGGCAGATGCGCTACAGACCGAGAGCGCGCTGGGCAGCATTGCGTCGGCGGTTTCGTTGATTCAGCAGATGAACCAGCAGATCGCCGCAGCGGCCGAGCAGCAGAGTTCGGTGGCGGAAGAAATCAGCCGTAGCGTGACGCAGATTCGCGGTAGCGCGGACCAGGCGGCGTTGGCGATGCAGGACAATGCTAGGTCCAGTGTGGAGCTGGCGCAGTTGGGTAAGGATTTGAAAGGGATGGTGGGGCATTTCAGGTTGTAGTGTTGGTCTTGGGATTTTTGTTGGTTCTGAAATCGAGCGCCGCCCGCGCGGCGCTCGATCTCAACCCTAACGCCAATCTACCGTCATACCCGACGCGGGTTGAGGATCATCAAGGTCACCACCCCCGCTACAATCCCCCAGAACGCCGAGCCAATCGAAAACAGTGTCAGCCCCGAAGCCGTGACCATAAAGGTGATCAACGCCGCCTCCCGCTCACGCGCCTCGCTCATGGCCACGGTCAGCCCGTTCATGATCGAACCAAACAGCGCCAAGGCGGCAATCGACAGCACCAGCTCCTTCGGCAGTGCCGCAAACAACGCCGCCAGGGTTGCGCCGAACACCCCGGCAATACCGTAGAAAATCCCGCACCACACTGCTGCTGTGTAGCGCTTGGCCGGGTCTTCATGGGCATGCGGCCCCGTGCAGATCGCCGCGCTGATCGCCGCCAGGTTGACCCCATGCGAACCGAAGGGTGCCAGTAGCAGCGAGGCAAAGCCGGTGGCCGAGATCAGTGGTGAGGCCGGCACTTGGTAGCCGTCGGCGCGCAGCACAGCCACGCCGGGCATGTTTTGCGAGGTCATCGCTACCACGAACAGCGGAATGCCAATGCTGATGGTGGCTGCCAGCGAGAAGCTCGGCGTGGTCCATACCGGTTTGGCCACTTCCAGCTGGAAGCCGCTGAAGTCGAGCAGGCCCAGGGCCCCGGATAACGCAGTGCCCACCAGCAGCGCGGCCAGCACGCAGTAGCGCGGCGACAGGCGCTTGACCAGCAGGTAGCTGAAGAACATGCCCAGCACCAGCAACGTGCGGTGCTGCGCGGCAACGAAAATTTCGCTGCCGATCTTGAACAGAATACCCGCCAGCAGCGCCGAGGCCAGCGAAGCCGGGATGCGTTTGACCAGGCGCTCGAAGCTGCCGGTCAGGCCGCAGATGAGCACCAGCACGGCGCAGGTGATGTAGGCGCCAATGGCCTCGCCATAGCTCACGCCGCCCAGGCTGGTAATCAGCAAGGCGGCACCGGGGGTGGACCAGGCGACGGTGATCGGTGTGCGGTAACGCAGTGACAGGCCGATGCTGCACACCGCCATGCCGATTGAAAGCGCCCAGATCCAGGACGAAATCTGTGCAGTGGTAAGCCCGGCTGCCTGGCCAGCCTGGAACATCAGCACCAGCGAACTGGTATAGCCGGTGAGCATGGCGATAAAGCCGGCGACGACCGCCGACGGGGAGCTGTCTGCCAGGGGCCGCAGGCGTGCGGAGGTGGCATCGGTCATGAACAAAGTCCTTGTAAAGGTGTAAGCAGTTTTTTCAGACTACAGCGCGCAAGGTTGATCCTTGCCATACAGCGGCCATTGCTTTTAGCCGTACAGTCGCCAACTATTGGGCACAAATGCGAAACTGCTTGGAAGGGGAGGGGCAATGTACAAGGTCTATGGCGACTACCAGTCGGGCAACTGCTACAAGGTCAAGCTGATGTTGAGCCTGCTGGGCCGGCCGTATGAATGGCACCCGGTGGATATCCTCAAGGGCGAGACCGAAACGCCCGAGTTTCTGGCGATGAACCCTAATGGCAAGGTGCCAGTGCTGGAGCTGGAAGATGGCAGTTACTTGTGGGAGTCCAATGCCATTCTCAACTTCCTGGCCGATGGCAGCGAGTTTCTGCCCAGCGAGCCGCGTCTACGTACCCAGGTGCTGCAGTGGCAGTTCTTCGAGCAGTACAGCCATGAGCCGTACATTGCCGTGGCCCGGTTTATCCAGTTCTACCTGGGGCTGCCGGATGAGCGCCTGGAGGAGTACCGCAAGCTGCACAAGGGCGGTTACAAGGCGCTGAAGGTGATGGAGCGGCAGTTGCAGATGACGCCGTATCTGGTGGGTGAGCAGTATTCGATTGCCGATGTGGCGCTGTATGCCTATACCCATGTGGCGCATCAGGGCGGGTTCGATCTGGCCGATTACCCGGCAGTAAGGGCCTGGCTGGAACGCGTCAGCAGCCACCCGCGGCATGTGCCGATGGTGGGCTGATCTTTAGCCTGTACCGGCCTCTTCGCGGGCCAGCCCGCGAAAGGACCAGTACAGGAAAACTACAAGCCATCAGATGGAAGCAAAGCGCTCATCCAGATAAGCAATGATGGCCTTGGATTCATACATCCAGGTCACCTTGTCGCCTTCTTCGATGCGCAGGCACGGCACTTTCACCCGGCCGCCACCCTCTTGCAGGGCCTGACGGTGCACCGGGTCGTTCTTGGCATCGCGCAGTGCCACCGGCACGTTCAGCCGGTGCAGGGTGCGGCGGGTCTTGACGCAAAACGGGCAGGCGTGGAACTGGTACAGCGCCAGGCCCTTGGCCGCTTGCTCGACGCGGGCCTGGGCGGCGGCGTCGCGTTTGCGCTTGGCCGGGCGGCTGATCCAGTCGCCGAACACGATGAGCTGGCCGAGGCCAACCCGCAGGGCTTTGACGATCATGGGCAACTCCTGAAATGAAAAAGCCGACCCGGCAGGGTCGGCTTGGGGTCAGCAGCCAATCACTTGATCAGGCTGAGGAACTCGCTGCGGGTGGCGGCGTTTTCGCGGAACTCACCCAGCATCACCGAAGTGATCATGGTCGAGTTCTGCTTCTCGACACCGCGCATCATCATGCACATGTGCTTGGCTTCGACCACCACGGCCACACCGGCGGCACCGGTTACCTGCTGCACGGCCTCGGCGATCTGGCGGCTGAGGTTTTCCTGGATCTGCAGGCGGCGGGCGTACATGTCGACGATACGCGCAACCTTGGACAGGCCCAGTACCTTGCCCTTGGGCAGGTAGGCAACGTGTGCCTTGCCGATGAACGGCAGCATGTGGTGTTCGCACATCGAATACAGCTCGATGTCCCGGACCAGCACCATTTCGCTGTTGTCAGAGCTGAACAAAGCGTTGTTGGTGACTTCTTCCAGTGTTTGCTCATAACCGCGGCAAAGGTACTTCATCGCCTTTGCAGCCCGCTTGGGCGTGTCGAGCAGGCCCTCACGGGAGACGTCCTCGCCAATCTGGCTGAGGATCTCGGTGTAGTTCTGTTCCAGGGACATGGATCTACCTGTGGGAAAAAATCGCAAAAACGAAGGGTACGGCGGTGAGGGCGGCGCTGCAAGCGCGGCGTTACTCGTCGCGGCCTTCGAGCATGGTTCGCTTTAGCATCACATACACCGCGCCGGTACCGCCGTGGCGGGCGCTGCAAGAGGCAAAACCGAGCACCTGCGGGTGCTGGCGCAGCCAGGTGTTGACGTGGCTCTTGATCATCGGACGCTTGCCGTCCAGGCGGGCAGCCTTGCCGTGGGTCACCCGCACGCAGCGCACTTCCAGCTTGGTGGCTTCGGCGATGAAGTCCCACAGGGTTTCGCGGGCCTTTTCCACGGTCATGCCGTGCAGGTCGAGGCTGCCTTCGAACGGAATTTGCCCCAGTTTCAGCTTGCGCAACTGGCCTTCCTGCACGCCGTCGCGGCGCCACATCAGCTCGTCTTCAGCGCCAACGTCGATAACGAACTGATCGGACATGCCGTCGATCACCAGAGCCTTGTCACTGCGCACTGTCGCTGCCTGGCGAAGACCAGCCAGCTGCTGGCGGTCGGCCTTGGGCTTGCCGACTTCGGCACGGTCGTGGCGGATTTGCTTTACGCCGCGCACTTCGGCCTTGAACAGGGAAAAATCGTCGTCTTGCATGATGCCTCCACGTTGGCGGCGTAGTTTACGCGACTGTGGGGCGCAGGTGATACCAAGCCATCAATCATGCTTCTTCATCAGGTGTGGCGACAGGTTCAACTCCCGCCCGCGACGCAAGCGAATACGGCTACGCCGCCAAAACCGCACACCCAGCCACAACAGCAGCAAGCCAGCCCCGGTGAGGATGCTGGACAGCGGCTTGTTGGCATTGAGTTCTTGCAGGGCAGGGTAATTGCCCAGCAGGCCGGCAACACCGGCCATGGCCAGCAGTACGCCCAAGGTCGCCAGCAGGGCCGACAGGCCGGCCGCCAGGCGGGCGCCCCAGTTACGCGGTTGGCGCGGGCGCAGGCGCTTGGCGTCGAAACTGCCTTTAAGCTTCATTCCGCTCTCCTCTGTGGATATCCGGAATTCGACCTGCTGCCGCCCATCGGGTTCCGCCCGGCTGCCGGGCGGTCGTGCCCAGCCCCTTAGATCAGGCTGGCGGTGGGGGCCACGCAAGCGAAGTTGTCGGCCATTACGGCCATTTCGCACTGGTGGATCTGTGCGGCCGGGATTACCCCGTCCTTGAAGGCCAGGTCGCGGGTTGCCGAGGCGTCTTCCACCAGGGTGCACCGGTAACCATAGTCCTTGGCGCGGCGCACGGTGGTGCTGACGCTGGAGTGGCTCATGAAACCGCAGACGATCAGGTCCAGGTGGCCGAGCTCCTGCAGGGTTTCGTGCAGTTTGGTGTTCTTGAACGCGTTAGGCATGCGCTTTTCGATGACGATTTCGCCTTCCTGGGGCTCCAGCCCCGGAATGAACTGGCCGGCCGGGCCCTGTGGGTCGAAGCGGCCACCGACAGTGCCCAAGTGGCGTACATGGATGATCGGACGGCCGCTTTTGCGCGCGGCGTCGAGCAACCTGGCGATGTTGGCCACGGCCTCGTCCATGCCCGACAGCTGCAGGGGACCACTGAGGTACTCCTTTTGCGCATCGATGATGATCAGGCTGGCGTGGCTCAGCTTGGCCGGCGGGTAGTCGCGGCCAGTGAGGCGGAACATCGTGGTTGGAACGGACATCAAGGGCTCCTTGGATAGGGCTTTTGTATACCTATTGTCCCCTGCCTTGGCGCCAATGGGAATGGTTGACAACGCAAGCGGCATGGTTACTGGCCTGTGGCTAGCCTTTGGGTGAGGCAAAGGAACAAATGTGCGGGTGGGGCTGTTAGACTTTTGTCCGGTCTGAAATAGGAGTACCCCGTGATCACATCCCGTCTGCGCACGCTGCGCGACTACATCCGCTGGGCGGTCAGCCGCTTCCACGAGCACGACCTGTTCTTCGGCCACGGTGCCGACAACGCCTGGGACGAGGCCCGCCTGCTGGTGCTGGGTGCGGTGCACCTGCCATGGGAGGTGGCCGACAGCTACCTGGACTGCATGCTCGAGGACGACGAGCGGGTACGCCTGCAGCACCTGCTCAAACGCCGCATTGAAGAGCGCGTGCCTGCCGCCTACCTGCTGGGCGAGGCCTGGTTCTGCGGCATGTCGTTCATCGTCGACGAACGGGTACTGGTACCGCGTTCACCCATTGGCGAACTGATCGAAAAACGCTTCGAACCGTGGCTGGCCAGCGAGCCTGCGCGCATTCTCGACCTGTGCACCGGCTCGGGCTGCATCGGCATCGTAGCTGCCGACGTGTTCCCCGAGGCCGAGGTGGTGCTGGCCGACCTGTCGTTCCAGGCGCTTGAGGTGGCCAACCAGAATATCGAACGCCATGGCCTCGACGGCCGCGTGTACACCGTGCAGGGTGATGGCTTTGGCGGCCTGCCGGGGCAGCGTTTCGACTTGATCCTGTCCAACCCGCCGTATGTCGATGCCGAAGACTTCGACGACATGCCGGCCGAGTACCACCACGAGCCCGAGCTGGGCCTGGCCTGCGGCAACGATGGCCTGGACCTGGTGCGGCGCATGCTGGCCGAAGCGGCAGACCATCTGACTGACAAGGGCTTGCTGATTGTCGAGGTGGGCAACAGCCAGGTGCATGTCGAGGCGCTGTACCCTGAGGTGGACTTTGCCTGGCTGGAGTTCGAGCGCGGCGGGCATGGGGTGTTCATGCTGACCGCTGAGCAGTGCCGCCAGCATCAGGAGCTGTTCAAAGCCCGGGTCTGAGCCATTTGGGGCCGCAAAGCGGCCCCAATCTCCATCGGCTCACGCGGTCTCAGCGGGTGGCGATCCAGATCAACAATCCCGCCTGAAACACCGCAAACGCCACCAGACAGGTAATGGTAAAGCGCAACCCGCCGTCTTCGCGCTGGTATTTGGCCACCCGCTCATCACGCTCGCGCAGTTGCCCTTCCTTTTCCTGCAACTGCTGGTCGGCCTGCTGCAGCAGGTTGGCGGCATCCAGAATCTCCACTCGCTGCAGTCGCTCGCTGCTCCAGGCGGCTTTGAGCTGGCCCACGGTCATGTCCACGGTACGGCCCTTCAAATGCTGGCTGTCCTCGTACTCCACCTCGATACCCACCCCGCGCAAGCAGTGGTCACGGCGCAGGCGCGAGTCCTCGTTCAACGCATCCTTGCTCGGCAGCGCCATGCCCTCCACCCGATAGTGCGACCACTTGCGCTGCAGCCACTGCACGGCCTGGGCCAGCATGAAGCGGCCGATACCACGGTTCACCGGTTCAAGTTGCAGGCCATGTTCATTGCCGATACGTACCAGGCGCTCGGCATGGTCGACGCGGATGTCCAGGCGGTTCTGCTCTTTGTGCACTTTCTGCCCGGGCAGCTGGATTTCCATGCGCAACAGGCTGTGTGCCTTGTCGTGGCGTTCGGCATAGCCGAACTGCACAAAGCGCAGCGGCCGCGCGCCGGTGCTGCGGTCTGTGGGCAGGGCTGCCAGGCGCAGTAGCTGGAAATGTTCGGCGGCAAGGTCGGCCCAAGGCAGGGCGGCGCTTGGCTGGGGCTCTTCGGCCGGCTCTTCGGCGGCGGGGGCGATTGTCATCAGGGCAAGTCCTCGGCTATGCCTGCTGTATCGGCAGGCTTGCCAAGGACCTGAGCCCGATTACGTTACGCGGAAGGCAAATGCTGGATGAACGTCACAATCCGCTCACCCAGCTCGTGTGCCAGCGGTAGTTCTGGGTTGAGGTAGCTGTCGCGCTGCTGGCTCATGCTTTTGGGGCTGATGCGCAGCATGTGGTTCATGCCGTCGATCAGCACCAGCTGCGCATCCGGCTTGGCTGCCTTCAGCCGTTCGGCATCGGCCACATCCACCTGCACATCGTTGCGCCCTTGCACGATCAAGGCGGGCATGGGCAGGCGGGCAAAGGCGGCTGCCGGGTTTTGCTGAAACAGCGAAATCAGATACGGCTGCACGCTGGGGCGGAACACCTGGCGCAGCGGCGCGGGCACTTCCAGGCTGGTCTGCCCGGCTTGCAGGCGATCGAGTAGGGCGCTGCCCCCGGCCAGTTGCGCTGGTGGCAGGCGACGGGCCAGCTGTTCGCGCAGGACTTCGGCCAGCGGTCGCCCACTGCCGGCCAGGGTGATCACCGCACTGGCACCTGCCTGCTCGGCGGCCAGGCTGGCGATCAGCGCGCCTTCGCTGTGGCCTACGAGGATCAGCTGGCCGAAGCGGGGGTCGGCTTTCAGCTTGTGGCTCCAGGCGACCACATCCGCTACATAGCGCTCCACGCTGAGGTCGCGCTCGTCAGGCGTGGCCGGCTGGCTGGCGGCCACCCCGCGTTTGTCGTAGCGCACGCTGGCGATGTGCTCGTTGGCCAGCAGCAGGGCCAGGCGCTTGAGGTTGTCGACCCGGCCCGACGCCGGGTTGTTGCCATCGCGGTCGGTGGGGCCGGAGCCGGCGATGATCAGCACCACAGGCGGCGGCGTGGCCTGTTGCGGCAACAGCAGGCTGCCGTGCAGCACGCCCTGGCCGGTGTCCAGGTCGATGGGGCGTTGCAGCACGGTGGGGGCGGCGGCCTGGGCCAGGCTGGTGCACAGCAGGAAGAGCAGGGCGACGAGGCGCGACATCATGCAGTACTACATGGGGAGATGCAGCTTTGACCTAATGTTCGTGGGAAGGTTCTCTGGCAGTGCAAGGCTGGCTCGGCCTCTTCGCGGCCCAGCCAGCGAAGAGGCCAGCACAGGCGAGCAAACCATCTGTATACTGCCGCTTTCGTTCACCTCAGGCAGAACTCGCGGAGCGTCCATGTCCGGCAATACCTACGGCAAGCTGTTCACTGTCACCACCGCTGGCGAAAGCCATGGCCCGGCGTTGGTCGCCATTGTCGATGGATGCCCGCCGGGCCTGGAGATTTCCCTGGCCGATCTGCAGCACGACCTCGACCGGCGCAAGCCCGGCACCAGCCGGCACACCACGCAGCGTCAGGAAGCCGACGAGGTGGAAATCCTCTCTGGCGTGTTCGAAGGCCGTACCACGGGCTGTTCGATCGGCCTGCTGATTCGCAACACTGACCAGAAGTCCAAGGACTACTCGGCCATCAAGGACCTGTTCCGCCCGGCCCACGCCGACTACACCTACCATCACAAGTACGGCATCCGCGACTACCGTGGTGGTGGCCGCAGCTCGGCCCGCGAAACCGCCATGCGCGTGGCTGCCGGTGCCATTGCCAAGAAATACCTGGCCACCCAGGGCATTACCGTGCGTGGCTACATGAGCCAGCTGGGCCCGATCGAAATCCCGTTCAAGACCTGGGAATCGGTGGAGCAGAACGCTTTCTTCAGCCCCGACCCGGACAAGGTACCGGAGCTCGAGGCCTACATGGACCAGCTGCGCCGGGACCAGGATTCGGTGGGTGCCAAGATCACCGTGGTGGCCGAAGGCGTGATGCCGGGTCTGGGCGAACCGATCTTCGACCGTCTGGACGCAGAACTGGCCCACGCGCTGATGAGCATCAACGCGGTCAAGGGCGTGGAAATTGGTGCCGGCTTTGCCAGCGTTGCCCAGCGTGGTACCGAACACCGTGACGAGTTGACCCCGGAAGGCTTCCTCAGCAACAACGCCGGCGGCATCCTGGGTGGCATTTCCTCGGGCCAGCCGATCGTTGCTCACCTGGCGCTGAAACCGACCTCCAGCATCACCACCCCGGGCCGTTCGATCGACATCGACGGCAACCCGGTGGACGTCATCACCAAAGGCCGCCACGACCCGTGCGTGGGCATCCGCGCTACGCCGATCGCCGAGGCGATGATGGCCATCGCGCTGATGGACCACCTGCTGCGTCACCGTGCGCAGAATGCTGATGTAAAAGTGAATACCCCGGTGCTGGGCCAGCTCTGATTCACTTGCACCTGCCTCTTCGCGGGCACCCCCGCGAAGAGGCAGGTGCATGTAACAACATGATTGGCTGAACCCATGCCCCCGATCCCCTACTGGCGCCTGTCCAGCTTCTATCTCTTCTACTTCGCTCTGCTAGGCTCCACCGCCCCCTTCCTGGCGCTGTACTTCGACCACCTGGGCTTCTCCCCGGCACGCATCGGCGAGCTGGTGGCCATCCCCATGCTGATGCGCTGCGTTGCCCCCAACCTGTGGGGCTGGCTGGGCGACCGCACCGGGCAGCGCCTGCTCATCGTGCGCCTGGGGGCGTTGTGCACCCTGGCCACCTTCGCCCTGATCTTCTTCGGCAAAAGTTACGCGTGGCTGGCGCTGGTAATGGCCTTGCACGCGTTCTTCTGGCACGCGGTACTGCCCCAGTTCGAGGTCATTACCCTGGCCCACCTGCACGGGCAAACGTCCCGCTACAGCCAGGTGCGCCTGTGGGGCTCGATCGGCTTCATCCTGACCGTGGTCGGCCTGGGCCGCCTGTTCGAATGGCTGAGCCTGGACATCTACCCGGTGGCGTTGGTCACCATCATGGCCGGCATTGTCGCCGCGAGCCTGTGGGTACCCAATGCCCAGCCGGTGGAGCAAGGTGAGCGCAGCAGCGCCGGTGGCTTTTTGCAGCAGCTGCGTGCCCCCGGGGTGGTCGCGTTCTACGCTTGCGTGGCGCTGATGCAGCTCAGCCATGGGCCTTACTACACGTTTCTGACCCTTCACCTGGAGCACCTGGGCTACAGCCGTGGTGCCATCGGCTTGCTGTGGGCGCTGGGGGTGGTGGCCGAAGTGCTGATGTTCATGGTCATGAGCCGCCTGTTCGCCCGCTTCAGCGTGCAGCGGGTGTTGCTGGCCAGTTTCCTGCTGGCGGCCGTACGCTGGCTGTTGCTGGGCAACCTGGCAGGTGAGCCTGCCGTATTGATCTTTGCCCAGTTGCTGCATGCGGCCACTTTTGGCTGCTTCCATGCCGCCAGCATCGCCTTCGTGCAGGCCAGCTTCGGCGCTCGCCAACAAGGCCAGGGCCAGGCGCTGTATGCGGCACTGTCGGGTACCGGGGGCGCATTGGGGGCGTTGTATTCGGGCTACAGCTGGAAACTGCTGGGCCCCACCTTCACCTTTGGTATGGCCAGTGCCGCAGCCTTGGCCGCAGCCGTTATCATTGCCCTTTGTTCGCAACCGACCAGGACCCGCCCCTGATGAGCATTCTCAGTGTTTTCCACCCCGCCAGCCCGGAACTGCCGAACAAGGTGCTGACGCACCACGACGATATCGTCGCCACCCTGGCCGAGCAGGGCGTGCGTTTTGTGCACGCCGGGCATGGCTTGCGGGTGCGCCCTGGTACGGCTGAAGGCGAGGTGCTGGACGCATGCCGTGAGCATCTGGATCAGTTGATGACGGCGCATGGCAGCAAGGCATTCGTGCTGTTGAACCGCGACGGTGAAGACCCGGCGCAGGTCGATGTGCGCGATGAACATGTGCATGACGCCGAAGAGGTATTTGCCGTAGTCAGCGGCCGTGCGCAGGTTGGCCTGCGTTTGGGCGATCAGGTGTATTCGGTGCTGTGCGAGAAGGGTGACCAGTTGGTGGTGCCGGCGGGGACGCGGCGCTGGGTGGAGCTGGGGGGGACGCCGTTTTGCCTGGCGCTGCGGTTGTATGGCAGCGAGCGGGGTGCGCAGGCGCGGTTTACCGGGGATGTGACTGCGCGGGTGTTTCTGGGGATTGACGAGTTGTAGTTGCTTTGCCGGTCTCTTCGCGGGCTTGCCCGCGAAGAGACCGGCAAAGCAACACAAACCTCAGCGGTAGGTCGGCAGGGCAAACCGCTGCTGGCTCTGCAACATCGAAATCACCGGCAATTCGCTAGCCTGTTCAGCCAGGTCACGGCGAATGGCACTGATCGCCCATGACAGCTGCTCGGCACTGTGCAGTTGCGCATAGGTCAGCACTCGGCGGGTAACCTTGCCATCGGCTGCGCGCAGGGTCAGCAGCACGCCGCCATCGGGACGGGCCTGGGTATTGACCTGATAAGCAGAAAATACCGAGACGAACTTTTGCTGGATGAGGTCCATATCAACTCCTGGCTGTGGTGTGGCAGACATGAGTAGATATTTGCAGCGACCGTGCCAGGTCTGAGTTTCATAAAAAATCCAGTAAAATCAGGGTTTTACGGATACTCTACGAAGGTGTCGCCGTGCAGGTTGCATGGTCATGCATTTTGCACAGTGCATTTTGCACGAGTCAGGCATTGCCTATCGGCCCCATAGAAACTGAACCTTTGACCGCACTGGCGTGCCTGACAAACACTTGGGCAATCATTTATGCCAGGAGGTTCCGATGACCCGCCAGACCGCCCCCGCCACCATGACCGACGACGAAACCGCCGCATTCGCCGAGCAGGTATTCGAACGTGCCCGCCAGGGCGATGCCGAAATGCTTGAGCGCCTGCTTGCCAGCGGCCTGCCGGCCAACCTGCGCAACCATAAGGGCGATACCCTGCTGATGCTGGCCAGCTACCACGGCCACCACGAAGCAGTGCGCGTGCTGCTGGCCCACGGTGCCGACCCGTTGATTGCCAACGACAACGGCCAGCTGCCTATCGCCGGGGCCGCCTTCAAGGGGGACCTGGCGATGATCCGGTTGTTGCTTGAGCACGGCGTCCCTGTGGACGCCGCTGCGCAGGACGGGCGCACGGCGTTGATGCTGGCGGCCATGTTCAATCGCAGCGAGATCCTCGACTACCTGCTGGCCCAAGGCGCCGACCCGGCGCGCCAGGATGCCCGTGGCGCCACTGCGCTGATGGCGGCGCAAACCATGGGGGCCGTAGACGCCGCCGCCCGCCTGCAAACGCTGGCCGGCTAACCACCTGGGGACATTTGCGGCTATCCTTGGCGACTTTTCACCCGTCGCAGGCCCCCTTTCATGAAAACTCAGTTGCTCGAATTCATCAGCCTCATTGGCGCTGGCTGCATGCGCGAGGCCGACATCGAGCGCATCGCCGACGAGGCCGCCCAGGCCTATGCCGACCCGGCTGCTTTCCTGGTTGCCAACCCCGATATCAACTACGACGACACGTTCCCGATCCCGCTGGGTGAATGGGTTGTGCTGGGCAGCCTGCCGGACACCGTGGTATTCCAGGCCGACAGCTACCAGGACCTGTTCCAGCAGATCAGCGACTCCTTCGACAACAGTGTGCCGTTCACCCTCAAGTCCAAGCAGCTGGCCCGTACCGAGCCACTGACCGCGCTCAACCGCATTCAGGTGCAGATGGGGGCGTTGAACAAAGAGGCTGGGGGTTATGTGCTGCTGAACTTCAGCCAGTTGCTGGATGACGAGCTGCAGATGGTGATGGTGGGGCAGAACGACCTGGCGCGGGTGCTGGAGTTGGGGGCAGAGGTGGGTATCAAGGTCGAGCCGGCTTTGGAAGCCCTGAAGGTCGCCGTCCACATTTGAGTTCGCCTATGGCCTCTTCGCAGGCGAGCCCGCGAAGAAGCCAGTACAGGCAACGTGAAACTTCAGCCCAACGCCGTATCCAGAAACATCATCACCGCAAACCCACCCATCAACCCCAGGGTCGCCGCCGTCTGGTGCCCGTTGCGGTGGGTTTCCGGGATCACTTCGTGGCTGACCACAAAGATCATCGCCCCCGCCGCCAGCCCCATGCTGATTGGATAGGCGAGGGCAAAGCCTGTGGAAATCCCCAGCCCGATCACCGCCCCCAGTGGCTCCATCAGCCCCGAACCTACAGCCACCAGCGCCGCCTTCAGGCTCGACAACCCGGTGGCACGCAGGGCGAGGGCCACGGCCAGCCCCTCAGGGATGTCCTGAATGGCAATAGCGCTGGTCAGCGGCAAGCCGATGCTCATGTCGCCATTGGCGAAGCTCACACCAATGGCCATGCCTTCAGGCAGGTTGTGCAGGGTGATCGCCAGCACGAACAGCCACACCCGGCTGATGCGCTCGGCTTCGGGGCCGCAGGGGCCGGTGCTTTCATGCTCGTGCGGGGTGAAGCGGTCCAGGCCCAGCATCAACAGCACGCCCAACCCCATGCCCAGCACCACGGTAAAGGCCGCAGCCGGGCCGTTGCCGGTAATTTCACGCGCGGCATCCAGGCCCGGCAGAATCAGCGAAAACGAACTGGCCGCCAGCATCATGCCGGCGGCAAAGCCCAGCATTACGTCCTGGGTGCGGGCGCTGACATCGCGCAGCACCACCGCCAGCACAGCGCCCAGAGCGGTAGCCCCAAAGCCGGACAATCCGCCCAACACGGCCAGGTGCAGGTTGTCGGCGTGGTCGCCGTTTACCGCGTTCCACACGCTGGCGCCCAGCAGCACGACCACCGCCAGCAGGCTAAGACCGAGGCCGGCGCTGAGCCAGGGGGTGTTCACGGCCTGCTGGCGCCAGGCGTTCAGCAGTGAGGGTGGGGTGGCGCTTTGCGTATGGGCGGAGGGCATACGAACCTCGAATCAATGAATACAGGCAGTCTACTCAGAGACCTGCGCCAGCCGCCAAGGATTCGCTTCTATCGGCGCGATAGCTGACTATGCTGTGCAGCAAAGCCTTTTGACAGGAGTTTTAGCATGGGGTCGACATTCAATAGCCTGGTAGGGCTGATCATTCTGGCGCTGGATATCTGGGCCATCCTCAATGTGATCAAGAGTGGCAGCGAGGTGGGCATCAAAGTGTTGTGGATCTTGCTGATCGCTTTGCTGCCGGTGGTGGGCCTGGTGATTTGGGCCATCGCGGGGCCGCGGGGGAATGTGCGCATCTGAAAGGCCGGCACAGACAAAACCCGCAACACCCCAGTGACAAAATTTTCACATTGGTTTAAACAGAATCCGCACCCGCACAATGCTGCGTTGGCCTAGCGCCAGCGCCTCTTCGCAAACCGCAATCCTAGGACCTTCCCATTCATGGCTAACACGGACGCCTTGAAGCAACAGGGCGCGCGAACGTCGTTTTCGCCGACCCTGAAATCCCACCTGGCCTACACGCTGCTCAGTGGCCTGGTGATCATGCTGATGCTCAGCCTGGTGCGCCTGGCGCTGCTGGTCTACAACAGTGACATGGTCGGCGATACGCCGTATTCCACGGTAGCCGAAGGCTTCCTCAACGGTTTGCGCTTCGACCTTCGGGTGGTGGTGTACCTCAGCATCCCGCTGCTGCTGGCGATACTCAGCCCCTGGGCCATGGCCCGGCGTGGCGTGTTCCGCTTCTGGCTGACCCTCACCTCCAGCGTGGTGATGTTCCTCGGCCTGATGGAGATGGACTTCTACCGCGAGTTCCACCAGCGCCTCAACGGCCTGGTGTTCCAGTACATCAAGGAAGACCCGAAAACCGTCATGAGCATGCTCTGGTACGGCTTCCCGGTGGTGCGCTACCTGCTGGCCTGGGCCTTCGGCACCTGGCTGTTGAGCCTGCTGTTCAAGGGTATTGACCGTGCCACCCGGGGTGAGGGCGTGCAGCGCGTTGCACCGTGGTACAACCGCCTGGCGGTGTTCATGGTGATTTTGCTGGTGGCCGTGGTCGCTGCCCGTGGCACCCTGCGCCAAGGGCCGCCGATGCGCTGGGGTGATGCCTTCACCACCGACTCCAACTTCGTCAACCAGCTGGGCCTGAACGGCACCCTGACCCTGATCGATGCCGCCAAGAGCCGCTTCGGCGAAGACCGCGCCAACATCTGGAAGCCGGTGCTGGAGCAGAGCGTGGCCACGCAAAGCGTGCGCGAACAGCTGCTGACCGCCAACGACACCCTGGTCGATGCCGACGAGGCTGCCATCCGTCGCGACTTCGTGCCGCCAGCTGACCGCACCTTGCCGATCAAGAACGTGGTGGTGATCCTGATGGAGAGCTTTGCCGGCCACTCGGTGGGCGCGCTGGGCAGCCCCAACAACATTACCCCGTACTTCGACAAGCTGGCCAAAGAAGGCCTGCTGTTCGACCGCTTCTTCTCCAACGGCACCCATACCCACCAGGGCATGTTCGCCACCATGGCTTGCTTCCCCAACCTGCCAGGCTTCGAGTACCTGATGCAAACCCCGGAAGGCGGCCACAAGCTGTCTGGCCTGCCGGCCCTGCTCAGCGCCCGCGACTACGACGATGTGTACGTCTACAACGGCGACTTTGCCTGGGACAACCAGTCCGGGTTCTTCGGAAACCAGGGCATGACCACCTTCATCGGCCGTAACGACTTCGTCAACCCGGTGTTCTCCGACCCGACCTGGGGTGTGTCCGACCAGGATATGTTCGACCGCGGCAACGAGGAACTGGCCAAGCACGACGGCAAGAAGCCGATCTACGCGCTGCTGCAGACGCTGTCCAACCACACGCCTTACGCGCTGCCGAAAGACCTGCCGGTCGAGAAGGTCACCGGCCAGGGCCGCCTGGATGAGCACCTGACCGCCATGCGCTATTCGGACTGGGCGCTTGGCCAGTTCTTCGAGAAGGCGCGTAAAGAGCCCTACTTCAAGGAAACCCTGTTCGTCATCGTCGGCGACCATGGCTTCGGCAACCACCAGCAGGTCACCGAGCTGGACCTGGGCCGTTTCAACGTACCGCTGCTGCTGATTGCCCCGGGCATTCAGGAGAAATTCGGTGCGGTGAATCACACCGTGGGTACCCAGGTCGATATCGTGCCGACCATCATGGGCCGCCTGGGTGGCCAGACCCGTCACCAGTGCTGGGGCCGCGACCTGCTCAACCTGCCTGAAGGCGACCAGGGTGTGGGCATGATCAAGCCGTCGGGCAGCGAGCAGATCGTTGGCCTGGTACAGGGCGACCGCATCCTGATCGAGTCCAAGGACATGAGCCCGCGCATGTACCGCTACCAGCTGGGCAGCGAGTTCAAGGCTGAGCTGATCGAAAGCCCGGACCAGCCAGAAATGCTCAAGAAGCTCGAAGCGTACATTCAGACCGCGACCAAGAGCTTGCTGGATAACACCGCTGGCGTGGTGCACGGCACACCGAAGTAACGCTGCTATATGGGCCGCATTGCGGCCCATTCGCGGCTAAAGCCGCGAAGAGACCAGCGCAGACTGAACATTCTCCCAGCCCCAAGGTCAGTTATTCAGGCATCACCCAACTGGTGTTCTTGAATTGAGAGGGCTCGTTCAATGAAAGCGTGGGAAGTCATCTTTGCCGATCAGAAAGGCGAACCGTCCACCATGACCCTGCGGGCCGAGCACTGTCCCAGCGAAGAGGACGCCGCGCGGGCCATCCGTTCGCACCTGTTCCCGGTGATGGACGAGCTGGACCTCAACGACTTCCAGGACCGCACCATTTCCCCCACCGCCCGCTGGCTGAAAGAACATAGCGGCGTGACTATCACCAGCATTCACGAAGCACCCTGATACACACGTTTGCGTGGCGCCTTTGCAGGCACTACGCTACTGGAAGGTGCCGCCTATTCTGCGGGTTGGCACCGCTTCAATTCGCGTCTTGCATCAGCTCGAACTGCCTGGCCAATGACTGCCGGCAGGTGCGTAGTGCACGGAAAGTCTATCCATAGCATTATTCAGGAGGACGATTCATGAGCAGCCAGAACGACGATATCAGCAGCAACGTCCTGCGCCAGATGAAAGCAGGCGGGTTCGACTTCACCCAGATCCACCCCATCGAGTTTTACGCCGTATTCCCCGACGAAGCAGGGGCCCGCCGTGCGGCCGGGCAGTTTCGTGGCGAATCGCTCAATGCCCAGGTGAAGGAGCTGGGCGACGGTGCCTGGCACCTGGAACTGAGCAAGGTCATGTATGCCACCTATGGCGGGATTGGCGACTTTGAAGAGGCCTTTGAACAGTTGGTGACACCTTATGGGGGAGAGGTGGAAGGGTGGGGCGTCAAGCATGAGCGGCCGATTGCCTAAGCGTGTTGTGTTGCCTTTTTCGCGGGTTCGCCCGCGAAAAAGCACACGCGGGCGTCAAGGTCTGCGCTTGGCCATATGCCCCAGATAGGCCAGCAACGCGTCCAGCTCCTGTTCACTCAACACACGCTCGTCAAACCCCGGCATCTTCGCTTGCGGCCATTGCCGCAGGCTTTGCGGGGCCCGAATCAGCTTGCGCAGGTATTCTGGCCGAAAATACTCGGTAGGGTTGTGCGGCACATTCAAATCCGGCCCCACCTGCGCATCCCCTGCACCGTTCAGTCGATGGCACGCCAGGCAATTCTGCTGGAACAATGCAAAACCCTGCAGCACCGGGCTGTCGGCGGGCAGCTTGAGGTCGGGCAGCAGCGCGGGAAAACGCTGCGCCACCGGCGCGAGCATGCGAATGGTGGAAATCTGGAACGGCCACTGCTCCGGGCGGATGCCACTGGCCTGCGGCGCGGTCCACACCAGGTAGAACGGCCCCGCACTCGGCTTGCCCTGGCCCAGTGCCGGCCACGGCTGGCCTGGGTCTTCCACCGCCAGCCAGGCCTGTGCCGGCCCCTGCTGCAACAGTGGCGCAGCGGGCATTTCAGCGGCAAAGCCATCCAGCGCCACGGCCTGCAGGTGATCACCGGCGCTCACGCCTTTTAGCAGCGTGGCCAACGGCACCGCCCGATAGTGCATGGGGCGCTTGTAGGAAACGTCTTGTTCGATGCTGATATCCCGAGCCTGCGGGTGGTCAAGCAGTTCGGTGCTGCTCCACTGGCGCGTATTGGCGCCCAGTTCAAGGTGCAGCTGCGCCGCCGACAGCGGCAGGCTCAGGAGCAACGCTAACAAGGCAAGGCAGTGGCGCATGGGCAATCTCCGACCATCAAGGCCAGCAGGTTACCTGTGTATTGCCCGGTGGCGCCATCGCCACTGTCAGCCGAACAAGCGTGTCAGGTTCGGCAAAATCAGCAGTAAAGTGGTGGCGAAGAGAATGAGCCCAGCTTGGCGAATTTTCGATTGTCTGAACATGGCGGACCGCCTTCTTTTTGTTATTCCTGAATACCCGTTGGCTTCCTTGTCGCACTTCGGGTCGATCGCAGCAACGACGCGTGGCGCCTGAACTGCCTGCCTCTTGAAAGTGGATATACAACCAACAGTAGGGTGTGTGGCATCCATGTTTGAGAACCCTTTCTTCTAACAGTGTTGGTCGATGATTTCTTTTTGCTATGAGGCCATGTGCCAGTCGGCTGGCATGCTCTGGCTAGACAGTGGCGCAAGTACCTGGCGGGCGCCGACGAAATGTGACCGTTCGTCAGTGCAACCTACTTGCTTGTACGTGTCTTTCGCGTCAGTCTCTACAGCAGATTCCCACCCATGTCGTTCAGGACTACCCCTATGTCGTTACGCGTCTGCATCCTTGAAACCGATGTCCTGCGACCGGAGTTGACCGCGCAGTACCAAGGCTACGGCAGGATGTTCGAGCAGCTCTTTTCGCGTCAGCCGATCGCCGCCGAATTCCGTGTGTACAACGTGATGAACGGCGATTACCCCGCCGACAGTGAAGTGTTCGATGCCTACCTGGTGACCGGTAGCAAGGCTGACTCGTTTGGTTCCGACCCGTGGATCCAGACCCTCAAGGCGTACCTGCTGAAATTGTACGAACGGGGCGAGAAGCTGTTGGGGGTGTGTTTTGGCCACCAGTTGCTGGCATTGACCCTGGGTGGCAAGGCCGAGCGGGCCGACAAGGGCTGGGGCGTGGGCATCCATCGCTACTCGCTGGCGGCCCATGCGCCGTGGATGGACCCGGAGGTGTCGGAGCTGACCTTGCTGATCAGCCACCAGGACCAGGTGACCGAATTGCCGGAAGGCGCCACGGTGATTGCTTCCAGCGACTTCTGCCCGAATGCGGCGTACCACATTCGTGACCAGGTGCTGTGCTTCCAGGGCCACCCGGAGTTCGTGCATGACTATTCCCGCGCATTGCTGGATGCGCGTCAGGAATTCCTGGGAGATGAGGTGTACCACAAGGCCGTGGCCAGCCTGGCCACCGAGCACCAGGGCGACCTGGTGGGGGAGTGGATGTTGCGCTTTATCCAGCAGCCGGTGAGCAAGCACGACGCGGCGTAAGAGGCTGGGGGCCTCAAGCCGGCCCCCACAATCTCAAAGCCAGCCCGACTTCTTGAAGCTGGCATACAACCCCGCACACCCCAGCCCGATTACACCCAGCACCCCGAAATACCCATAGTGCCAAGCCAGTTCCGGCATGTTCTGGAAGTTCATCCCGTAAACCCCGGCAATGGCCGTGGGGAACGCCAAAATCGCCGCCCAGGCCGCGAACTTGCGCTGAACGATGCTTTGCCGTGACGACTCCAGCAGCATGCCGATCTCGATGGTCTGGCTGGCGATGTCGCGGATGCCGGCCAGGTCTTCCATTTGCCGCGTCACATGAATCTGCACATCACGGAAGTAGGGCCGCATGTTCTTGTCGATGAACGGGAAGCTCAGGCGCTGCAGCTCTTCGCTCACTTCCACCATCGGCGCCACATAACGGCGCAGGCGCAGGATGTCGCGGCGCAGGCTGTGCAGGCGGCGGATGTCGTCCTCCTGCAGCGAGCCCCCCAGCACGCTTTGTTCCAGCTCTTCGATCTCGCCATGAATGGCTTCGCTGACCGGCTGGTAGTTTTCCGTCACGAAGTCGAGCAGGGCGTACAGTACGAAGTCTTCGCCATGCTCCAGCAGCAATGGCCGTGCCTCGCAGCGCTGGCGCACCATGGCGTAGGACTTGGAGTGCCCGTTGCGGCAGGTGATGATGTAGCCGTTGCCTGCGAAGATATGGGTTTCGATGAACTCCAGCTTGCCTTCGTGGCGAACCGGCGAATAGGTGACGATGAACAGCGCGTCACCGAAGGTTTCCAGCTTGGGCCGGCTGTGCTTTTCAAGGGCATCTTCAATGGCCAGTTCGTGCAGGTTGAACTGGCACTGCAGGTTGGCCAGCTCCTCGGCGTTGGGCTCTTCCAGGCCGATCCACACGAAGTGCCCCGGCTTGCGCGCCCACTCGCTGCCTTCGTCGATGCTGATGTTAGTGACCTTTCTGCCGGCGCTGTACACCGCCGATGCCACGACACGACCCATGGTTGCCCGCTTATTCCGGTTGAACACGGGTTACAGCTTGGGCCGTACCCGGCCCAAGAGCAACCCGCTTCAGGCCAGCTCGTGTTCCATGCCGTCGATGCACTGCTGCATCTGCCTCCGGCACTGCTCGATCAGCACCGGAATGTCCCGTTGGGTCATGCCCGCCGTGACGATGGGTGGCAACGAGCGCACGATCACCGTGCGCTGGCGCCAGCTGTTCAGGCTCATGCGCCTGGCATAGCGGCTGACGCATACCGGCACGATCGGCACGCCGGCCTCGATGGCCATGTGAAACGCACCTTTCTTGAAGGCCATCAGCTGCTCGCCGGCGTTACGCGTGCCTTCAGGGAAAATCCAGATGGAGGTGTCGTCCTGCAGCACCCGCGTGGTCTTTTGCAGCGCCTTGCGCGCCTGGTAGGCGTTCTTGCGGTCGATCAGCACGTTGCCGCCCAGCCAGAACAGCTGGCCGAACAGCGGGATCCAGCCCAGGCTTTTCTTGCCGATGGCCACGGTGCGTTGGGGTACCACCTGGCCCAATACGAACAGGTCGAAGTTGGACTGGTGGTTGGCGACGATCACGCAACCGGGTGGGTGGTCCCACAGTGGCCCGACCTCGGCCTTGACCTTGATGCGCATCAGCCAGGTGGCTGGCCGGCTGTACAGGTGGGCAAACACCCGGCTGTTGTCGGGGTTGAAGGGGCGGCACAGGCCAATGATCAGGCCCACGGCGCCAACGGCAAGAAAATGCAGCGCCAGCAGGAGCATGCGCAACGAATAAAGCATGGTACGACTCACACCAGACAGTCGCCGGACAGTGTACGGGTGTGCACTGATTGCGGCAAACCTTGGTGTGAGCCTGTCCGGTCAACCCATGTGGTGCTGGTCCAGCTCGATCGCCTTGTCCAGCGCCTCCAGTAGCCCTTTGCGCACCTTCAGCTTGGTGTTCTTGTGCGCCAGCATGTTCAGCTTCTTCAGCTCCCGCGCCGCCGCCAGCGCTGCGTCCTGCAACTGTTCAGCCGGCACCACCTTGTCGAGGAAGCCGGCATCCACTGCCGCGACCGGGTCGAACACCTCGGCATTGATCACCGAACGATGGAAAGCCGAACGACGCAGGCGGTCGCGGGCCAATTCGATGCCGGCATGGTGCATGGTCATGCCGATCTGCACTTCGTTCAGGCACACCTTGTACGGCCCTTCGACGCCAATGCGGTAATCGGCCGACAGCAGCAGGAAGGCGCCCTTGGCCACGGCATTGCCCGGGCAGGCGACCACTACCGGGAACGGGTGCGACAGCAGGCGGCGGGCGAGGGTGGAGCCCGCAGTGACCAGGCTGATGGCCTCTTTCGGGCCGCTGGTCATCACCTTGAGGTCGTAACCGCCCGACAGAATGCCTGGCTGCCCGGTAATGATCACCACGGCACGCTCTTCAGTAGCGCGGTCAAGCGCGGCATTGAAGGCGGTGATGACATCCGGCGAGATGGCGTTGACCTTGCCGTTGTTCAGGGTCAGGGTGGCGATGCCGTCTTCGGCGTGGTAGGTAATCAGCTCGCTCATGGCAGAGTCCTTTTGTTGGCGTGGCGACGACGTTACCCAGCGCCAGAGGCCAGGTAAAGCAGCAAGGCTGACTGGTCGGTCAGCGTTCACCGGGGCTCAAATGCAAATACATGAAAAAACTGAAAAAAATGCTTGCCAAAGGGAAGCTCTTTCACTAAATTAGCGCACCTCGACGGGCCGCACGGCTTGAAGAGAAACGGTGAAGTGTCCGAGTGGTCGAAGGAGCACGCCTGGAAAGTGTGTATACGAGAAATCGTATCAAGGGTTCAAATCCCTTCTTCACCGCCACATTCTGCGAAGAGCCCCCGAGCTGAAAAGTTCGGGGGCTTTTTGCATTCTGGGCCTTGTGCGACGAAAGGGCCGCAAAGCGGCCCTGGCAATCTAGAAGCTGACCGAGGCCGACAGCCGAGCCGTACGCGGTGCCCCCTGGAACAGGTAGTTGTCCCCCAGGTAATCCCCCACATCGCGCCAGTAGCGTTTGTCGAATACGTTATCCACGGTCAGCCGCAGCACGGTGTCATACCCGGCAATACGCGTGCGGTAGCGGCTGCCAAGGTCGAATACGGTGTACCCGCCAACCTCCACATTCCCCGCCTGGCTTGCATACTTGCTGGCGCTGTACCGTGCCCCGCCCAGCAGCGCCAGCCCCGGCACCGGCAACGTGTATTCCGCGTGCAGCGCTGCCCGGAACCTGGGCACATTGATTGCCTGATGGCCTTCATAAGCATCGGTACCGCTGTTCTGCACCCGCGCCCGAATGGCCGCAGCGCTGGCTTGCACCTGCAGGTTGTGGGTCACCCAGCCGCTGGCGCCCAGTTCCAGGCCAGTGTTTTTCTGCTGGCCTTGTTGCACGTAGGTGAAGGTGCCGGTGCCGTCCGGGCGTGCATACTGGTAGGCCTGGCGGATCTGGAACAGCGCGGCGCTGAGGCTCAGGCCTTGCCAGTCGTGCTTCAGGCCAAGTTCCAGCTGGTGCGAGGTAGTGGGTGCGAGGATTTCGAATTTGTTTTCAGCGAACCACGGTGCGGTACCGCCTGCGGACAGACCCTTGGAGTAGCTGGCGTACACCGTGGTATCCGGTTGCGGTTTGTAGATAAGCGCTGCGTTAGGCAGCAACTCGTACTGCCGGGTGTGGCGGCCAGTTGCGCCGTCTTCATTCCAGGTTTTCTCGTCCAGGCGTACTTCACGTGCACCCAGCACGGTCTGCCATTGCTCGTTGAAGCTGATTCGGTCGCTGATAAACAGCCCATACTGGCGGCTGTCCAGGCGACGTTCGCTTGACCTGATGGACTTATCGGATGGATCGAAAGCCGGTGCACCGGTATGCAGGTTGCCTGTACCGACCCATTCCATGTAGCTGGGTCGCTGATCCAGCGTACGCCGTTGCGCACTGGTCCCCACGGTCAGCTCATGATCCACGCCCAATGCATCGAACCGTCCATTGAGCATGGCCTGCGCCTCATCGGTGCGGCGGGTGTCGTCGGGGCTGCGGAAGTCGTAGATGTCGTAGTCGCCATTGCTGGCAAAAAATGCGCCTTCGCTCGAACCCCAGGCAAACGAACTGTAGTCGTCGATCACCACCTTGCTGCGCGAGGCACTCAAGGTGCCGGTCCAGGCCTCGTTGAAGCGATACTCGAAGCGCCCGCCCAGGTTCAGCGAGTCGTTCTGCACCGGCTTGGCCCAGCTCTGGTACGCCAGACGGTCATCCGGATCGATGCCGTGGGGCACTTCTGTGCCGCCCAGTAATTGGTAACCCGGCACCGAGCGTTGTTCGCGGTGCTGGTATTCGGCATCCAGCTGCAGGGTGGCATCCGGGTTGATCTGCCAGTCGAACGCCAGCGAGGCGAAGTCGCGCTTGCCGTCGGCGTGGTCGACGTAGGAGCGGATGTCTTCATGGGCCAGGTTGGCGCGCAGGCCAAACTGCTTTTCGCTGCCGAACCAGCCGCCCAGGTCGGTGGCCAGGTAGCGTTCGCCTTGCTCGTTGGTCGATACCGTGACGCTGCGCACGTCTTCGGCACGCTTGGTCACGTAGTTGATCAGGCCGCCCGGCTCAGAAACGCCGCTCTGCAGCCCTGACAGGCCCTTGAGCAATTCCACCTGCTGCTTGTTCTCCAGGGCCACGTTCTGCTCGCCGGCGATGGTCTGGCCATTGATGCGGTAGCTGCTGGCGGCATTCAGCTCGAAGCCGCGCACATTGAAGTTCTCGTAGTAGCCGATGGGGGCATAGCTTTCGCCAACCGAGGCGTCACTTTGCAGCACTTCGCTGAGCTTGCGCACCTGGCGGTCTTCCAGCAGTTGCTGGCTGAACACGCTGACCGAGGCGGGCGTATCGAGCAAGGGCGCGGGCTGAAAGCCACCCACCGCTGCCTGGCGTGCCTGGTAGCCATCGTTGGCATAGGTGTCGGACACCTGCAGCGGCGCCAGCACCACGCTGTCTTCGGCGAGCACATGGGGGCAATGCAGGGCCAGGCCCAGGCTGAGCAGGCTCAGGGGCAGGCGGGGGTGACGCGGTGGCATGCGGGGGCTCCGACCATGAAAAAGGCGGCATCTTAACAGCCGCCTTCTGCATAAAACGATCCGGGCCCCGCGATATTCAGTCCTGGTTGGCGGGCGGCTTGTGCTGCCGCCAACTGTCATCGATCTTTGACCAGGTTTTGCCGTCGGTTATCGCCATGAGCTTGCGCCCATCCTTGAAGGTGGCCAGGAAGGTGGCTTCTTCCTCCTTGCCACCTAGCCACAGCCCGGCCAGCAACCCTACCGGGCCCGCCACCAGCGCGCCGGCCACCCCCCAGCCCAGGGCGCTGCTTAGGCTGCGGCTTGATTCCAGGCTGGCCAGCCTGAGGTCGCTGATGCGCGCGAGTGAAATCCGCTCGCCCGGGGAGGGGCTGCGCGAGGTCTTGAGTGTGAGCGATCCGTTGCGATACTCGCCTTCACCTTGCAAGAAATCGCCGGATTGTACCGTGAGTCTTGTCATAAAGTCGTCCTGTCAGGGAAAGGGCAGTGACCAGCGACTACTGAGCGCTGCCCGGGCAGCCAAGTCAACGGCAATACGACGGAGGGTAGTGCGGTGCGATGTCGCCCTTGTGTCAATCAAGCGGCCTTTCGATTGGCCAGCCCCCACGCCAGCAACGCCAGCCCGCCTATCACCAGGCCTGCTACCACAATGCCCATCCAGCCCTGGTGCTGGAACAACTGTGTGCCCAGCAGCGACCCCAGCGCCCCGCCAATGAAGTAGCAGGTGATGTACCCGGCATTCAGCCGTGTGCGTGCCTCGGGCCGCAGGGCAATCACTGCGTTCTGGTTGCTCACGTGCACCAGTTGCACTGCCAGGTCGAGCATCAACACACCCAGCAGCAAGGCCAGCAGCGACTGCTGGGCAAACCCCAGCGGCACCCACGACAGCAGCAATACGACCAGGCCCACAGTGGTACCCAGCGAGCCTTTGCCACGGTCTGCCAGCCGCCCGGCCCAGTTGGCCGACAGCGCACCCGCCGCACCGGCCAGGCCGAACAGGCCGATCACGGCATCCGAATAGTGGTAGGGGCCTTGTGCGAGCAGAAACGCCAGCGGTGTCCAGAACAGTGCGAACAGGCTGAACGCCAGCAGCCCAAGCAGCGAGCGCAGGCGCAGCACGGGCTCTTCGAAGAACAGGCGGAACACCGAAGCGATCAGCGCCGGGTACTTCAGCCCGGCATGGCTGTGGTGCTGTGGCAAGCTGCGGTACAGCGCCAAGGCGGTAATCGCCATCAACACGGCGGCCAGCACATAGATGCTACGCCAGCCGCCCAGTTCGGCCATGAAGCCGGCTGCGGTCCGCGCCAGCAGGATGCCCAGCAGCAGGCCGCTCATCAGCGTGCCGACCGCACGGCCGCGCTGATGTGGCTCGCTCAGGGTCGCGGCCATAGGGACCAAAATCTGCGCCACCACCGAGAACAGCCCGGTCAGCGCCGTGCCCAGGATCAGCCAGGGCAGGCTCGGCGCACAGGCACTGATGACAAGGCCCAGCGTGGAAATAGCGGTCATTACGGTGATCAGCCGGCGCTGCTCGAACAGGTCACCCAGCGGCGCGAGCAGCAACAGGCCGGCGCCATAGCTGAGTTGGGCGGCGATGACGATGCTGCCGGCGCTGGCGGTGCTCAGGCCGAACTGCTCGGCGATGCTGTGCAGCAGTGGTTGGGCGTAGTAATTGCTGGCCACGGCCAGGCCGGTGGCGGTGGCCATCAGCAGGATCAGGGCGCGGCTGAGAGTGAAGGCGTTCATGCGGTTCTCGTGGCGGGCAGTAGTAAGTGGGAGGATTATCAGGAAGTGTCTGGCATGACACCAATGTATAGTTTTCAACTAATCCATCTTGAAAGCAGATAGATGCATGAACCTCAAGCAGCTCGAATATGCCCTTGCCGTTGCCGACACGGGCAGCTTTACCCGCGCGGCCGAGCGCTGCCATGTGGTGCAGTCGGCGCTTAGCCACCAGGTGGCGCGGCTGGAGGCACAGTTGGGCGTCAGCCTGTTCGAGCGTAGTTCGCGACGGGTGCGCCTGACCCCTGCCGGCGAGGCTTTTGTGCTTAGCGCCCGGCCGGCGGTGGAAGCGGCCCGGCGAATTCCCGATGACGTGGCGGCGGCTTGCGGGCAGGTGCGCGGGCGACTGGCGATTGGTGAAATCAGCTCGCTCACGGCGTTGGACCTGGTCGACCTGCTGGCACTGTTCCATGGTCGTTTCCCGGATGTGGATGTGCGCTGGATCACGGCCAAGAGCGAATTGCTGATCGCCGACGTGGTCGAGCGGCGCCTGGATGTGGGCTTTATTGGCCTGTGGCAGGGCGAGGTCGTGCAGGGCGTGGAGCATCGCTTGCTGGCCAGGGAGGAACTGGTGGCGTTGTTGCCGGTTGATCATCGACTTGCCGGCCGTACGCCGTTGGCGTTGGCCGACCTGGCGGACGAAGTGCTGGTGGACTTCCCCGAAGGCACCGGGGCACGGCGGCAGACGGATGAGGCGTTTCACGCCGCAGGGTTGCAGCGCCGGGTGCAGTTTGAAATCGGGCATGTGCGTCTGGTGGAAAAGTTTGTGCAGCGGGGCATGGCGGTGGGCCTTGTGCCGGAGCGGGTGGCCCAGGGCTTCGAAGGTGTGACGGTGGCGCGGTTGGTGGATGCGCCGGTGCGGCACTTGTATGCCGTGTGGTCCTCCAGCCCGACGCCCGCTGCCCGGGCTTTTCTGGAGGTGATGGAACAGCGGCTGGGGTCTGGGAGTGGATAAGCCTGTACCGGCCCTGTCGCCGGCACAGGCAGCCCATCAACTCAAGCGGCAAACCCGCCATCAATCGTCAAGCTTGCCCCAGTGATGTACCCGGCCTCTGGGCCCGCGAGGTAAGCCACAAAGCTGGCAATTTCATCCGCCTCGCCATACCGCCCAATCGCCATCAGCGGGATCAGGCTCTCGGCAAACTCGCCACTGGCCGGGTTCATGTCGGTGTCCACCGGCCCTGGCTGCACGTTGTTCACGGTAATGCCTTGCGGCCCCAGGTCACGGGCCATGCCGCGGGTCAGGCCAACCAGCGCCGACTTGCTCATGGCATAGGGTGCGCCACCGGCAAACGGCATGCGCTCGGCGTTGGTGCTACCGATGTTGATGATGCGCCCGCCCTGGCCCATGTAGCGTGCGGCAGCCTGGCTGGCGACGAACACGCTGCGCACATTCACCGCCAGCATGCGGTCGAAGTCGGCCAGGTCGAATTCGGTGACCGGTGCTACCGCCAGTACCCCGGCGTTGTTGACCAGGATATCCAGACGGCCGAACGCCTTCACGGCGTCATCCACCGCCAGCTGCACGGCTGCTGCATCGGCACTGTCGGCCCGCAGGGCCAGGGCCTTGCCGCCGTTTTCGGTAATTTCCCGGGCCAGTGCTTCTGCCGGGCCGGCAGAGCTGACATAGGTAAAGGCTACGTGTGCGCCTTCGCGGGCCAGGCGCCGCACGATAGCCGCACCAATGCCACGGGAACCGCCCTGTACCAGGGCCACTTTGCCTTCGAGTGTAAGTTGCTTGGACATGCTGATCTCCTGCTGGAAGCCAGGCCGGAATGCCTTGGATGGGCGCAGTATCGGCGCTCGATTACCTGCTGATAAGATGGCAATCACTATCAGCAGAGTAAACCTTTGGTTGCCAATCATGGCCATGGAATCGTTCAACGCGTTGGAGTGCTTCATCCGCAGTGCCGAGGTCGGCAGCTTTGCCGAGGCTGCCAGGCGCCTGAGCATTACCCCGGCCGCTGTGGGCAAGCATGTGGCCCAGCTGGAGGCGCGCCTGGGGGTGCGGTTGTTCCAGCGTAGTACCCGCAAGCTGACTTTGACCGAAGCGGGGCAGCGTTTTCTTGGTGAGGTCAGTGACAGCTTCCGCACTATCCAGTACGCCGTGGCCAACCTGGCCAGTGCCGAAGGCCAGCCGGCCGGGCTTTTGCGGGTAAGTATGGGGACGGTGTTCGGGCGCTTGTACGTGTTGCCGTTGCTGAGTGAGTTTTTGCGCCGTTACCCGGCCATTACCCCGGACTGGCATTTCGACAACCGCCAGGTCGACTTGATTGGCCAAGGGTTCGATGCAGCGATTGGCGGTGGTTTTGAACTGCCGCCGGGGGTGGTGGCGCGCAAGCTGACCCCTGCGCACCGGGTGTTGGTGGCGGCGCCGGTGTACCTTGAGCGGCATGCGCCGATTGCAGACCCAGAGGTGCTGCAACGCCACGACGGCATCTTGATCCGCTCACCGCAGACCGGGCGGGTGCGTTCGTGGCCGTTGACCAGCCGCTGGCAGGCGCAACAGCCGTTGCAGCTGCGTCAGGCGATGACCATGAGCGATTCGGATGCGGCGTGCGCGGTGGCCGAGCAGGGGCTGGGGATTGCCCTGGTGAGCCTGCCGTTTGCCGTGCCCTACCTGCAGGGCGGGCGGTTGCGGCGGGTGTTGCCGGACTGGTATGTGGACGACGGGCACATCAGCCTGTATTTCGCCGAGCACAAGCTGTTGCCGGGCAAGACCCGGGCGTTTATCGATTTTGTGGTGGAGAAGTTTGCCGAGCAGGGGTTGGCGGGGCGGTTTGATGCCTTGCAGACGTTGTAAAGGCCCTTTCAGGTAATATCAACGATGAACAGAACCTGTGCCCCAAGGCACACCTCGTCATCAATCTTTTTGCCCATCAGTTGCTGCCCCAGCGGCGAACGCGGGGTAATCACTGTTATCAACTCATCTCCTTCGCCAATCTTCAGTCCCGCCGCTTCAGGCCCAAGGAACAGCTGGCGTTGGCTACCTTCCTCATCCTCCAGTTTCACCAGGTTGCTCACCTGCACCCCGCGTGCGGGGTCATAGTCGCGCAGCAGCAACTGCTGGTAGATCAGCAGCGCCTGGCGAATCTCTGCACTGCGCCGGGCCTGGCCGGTGGCCAGGTATGAGGCTTCCAGGCCCAGGGTGTCGTACTTGTTCTCGGCGATGTTCTCTTCGGCGGTGGCGGCCTCGTAGGCGGTTTGCGCCGCACGGGTCAGCACGTCCAGATCATGCGTAAGGATGGCGACGATCTGCGCCAGCAGGTGGGGCTTGTCCATGGTCAGTAACAGAACTCCAGCACATTGGCCTGGCTTTTGTCGGTGGGGGCGGTGCGGTTCTGCTGCAGCCAGAACTGGCATTTGGGGCTGTTGAGATTGCGCGGGTTGCCTTGGGCTGCTTCGGCGGCCTGTTGCTGTTCCTGCTTGTGCAGGATGTCCTTGTAACGGTCGAACATCTCGGCCTGGGCATCCGCTGGCGGGGCTGCTGCCGGCGCCGGTGCTGGCGGGTAGACGCTAGGGGGCAGGGCCTGGGCCAACGGCTGCACTTGCTGCGGCCACACCAACAGGGCCAGCCAGGCGCTCGCCACGATGGCCACCGCGCCCAGCCAAAGGCCAAAGGCAACGCACAGGATCAACGGCAACGGCTTGAGGGTGATTTTCAGTTCACGCTGGCGGGGCATGGCAGCCTCCTGGCAAGGTCGGTCGGGGTGCATTGTCGCATGCACTTGGGCATTTTTCCGCGCAGGTGCTTTTGTCGGCGACAATTTATGCGCAGAATTCGCGGTTTTTGCACCGGTACGGGAGGGGCGCATGAAAGCCACCTGGGACATCTTCTGCAGTGTCGTCGACAACTACGGCGATATTGGCGTGACCTGGCGCCTGGCCCGGCAGCTGGTGGCTGAGCACGGCCTGGCGGTGCGCCTGTGGGTGGATGACCTCAACGCTTTCACGCCCATGTGCCCCGGCGCCGATGCCACTGCTACGCAACAGTGGCAGCAGGGTGTGGAAGTGCGCCAATGGCCGGCGGCCTGGTTGCTGGTGGATCCGGCTGATGTGGTGATCGGTGCATTCGCCTGCCAGTTGCCGGCGCCTTATGTGGAGGCCATGCGTGCCTGCGCCACGCCGCCGCTGTGGCTGAACCTGGAATACCTCAGTGCCGAGGACTGGGTGGAAGGCTGCCATGGCTTGCCGTCGCCGCAGCCCAACGGCCTGCGCAAGGTGTTTTTCTTCCCCGGCTTTACCGAGAAGACCGGTGGCCTGCTGCGCGAAGGCTCGCTGCTGGCGCGGCGTGACGCGTTTCAGCAGGGGGCAAGGCAGGCCTTCTTGCAGGGGCTTGGCGTAAACCCCGAAGCGGGGGCGTTGCTGGTTTCGCTGTTCGCCTACGAAAACCCGCAGCTGGGCAATTGGCTCGATGCCCTGGCCACAAGCGAGCAGCCTTGTCACCTGCTGGTGCCGCAGGGGCGCGTTGTCGCGGGGCTCAGCCAGTGGCTTGGTGAGCCGACGTTACCCGTGGGCAGCCTGCGCAAACGAGGGGCACTGACGGTGCAGGTGCTGCCTTTCGTCAGCCAGGACGACTACGACCGGCTGCTGTGGAGCTGTGATTTCAACGCGGTGCGCGGCGAAGACTCGTTCGTGCGTGCGCAGTGGGCCGGGCAACCGATGCTGTGGCACATCTACGTACAGGACGAGAATGCCCACTGGGAAAAGCTCGAAGCGTTTCTCGGGCATTATCGACGCGGCCTGTCAGAAGCAGCCGATGCCGCCCTGCTGGGCCTATGGCGTGCCTGGAACATGGATCTCGACATGCGCCAGGCCTGGCGGGCGGCCCGTCAGCATTGGCCAGAACTGCAGCAGCATGCCCGCCTTTGGGCTGGGCAACAGGCCGCTCAGCCGGACCTTGCCACAGCGCTAGTACACTTTTGCCGAAATTCGCTATGATACGCGGCCTCGATTTTTATAAATCCATCCAGATTCGGATACTTCGTAATGAAAACTGGTAAAGAACTGAAACCCGGTACCGTCCTGCGGATCGACAACGACCCGTGGCTGGTTCAAAAAGCTGAGTTCACCAAGTCGGGCCGTAACAGCGCGATCATGAAGACCAAGCTGAAGAACCTGCTGACCGGCTACAAGACCGAAACCGTATACGGTGCGGACGACAAGCTGGACGACGTGATCCTGGATCGCAAAGAAGCGACCCTGTCGTTCATCAGCGGTGACTCGTACACCTTCATGGACACCACCGACTACACCATGTACGAACTGAACGCCGAAGACATCGACGCCGTTCTGCCGTACATCGAAGAAGGCATGGAAGACATCTGCGAAGCCGTGTTCTTCGAAGGCCGCCTGGTATCGGTTGAACTGCCGACCACCATCAGCCGTCAGGTTGTCTACACCGAGAACGCTGCTCGCGGCGACACCTCGGGCAAGGTCATGAAGCCTGCCAAACTGAAGAACGGTACCGAGATTCAGGTTGCCGACTTCATCCAGATCGACGAGTGGATCGACATCGACACTCGCGACAACAGCTTCAAAGGCCGCTCCAAGAAGTAATTCTTCTTGTGAAACGCAAAAAACCCGGCCTCGGCCGGGTTTTTTTGTGCCTGTGATTTACACGGTCACGTGCAGGCGTACATCCACATTGCCGCGGGTAGCGTTGGAGTACGGGCACACCTTGTGCGCTTTTTCCACCAGCCCTTCGGCATCGGCCTGGGCCAGGCCCGGCAGGTTGATGTGCAGGTCGATGTCCAGGCCGAAACCGCCCGGGATCTGGCCGATGCCCACCTTGGCGGTGATCGAGGCATCGGCCGGCAGGGCTTTTTTCTCTTGACCGGCTACAAATTTGAGGGCGCCGATGAAGCAGGCCGAGTAACCGGCGGCGAACATCTGCTCTGGGTTGGTGCCGTCACCGCCGGCGCCGCCCAGTTCCTTGGGGGTGCTCAGGCTGACGACCAGCTTGCCGTCGCTGGACTTGGATTTGCCGTCGCGCCCACCGGTGGAGGTAGCTTCTGCGATGTACAGCGGAGTGACCTTTTGCATCTTGAGCCTCGCTAATGTGCTGTGCGCTTCCTGTTCGGGGGAGGGCGCGGGTTGGTGTGGGATTTAATTTAGCGTGCAATTAGTTAGCGCGCAAGATAAATCGTCACCGCTCATCCGAACGGCCATTGCACAGCATAGCTTTCAGAGGTTTTTCTGCAGGTTCTCGCGCAGGTTCAGCAGGTCGGCCTGCAGTTGTTGCAGCTGCGCCAGGCTGTACCCACTGGCCTTGAGGATGCACTGAGGCACCTCTTTGGCCTGCTGCTGCAAGGCGCGGCCCTTGTCGGTCAGTTGCACCATTACTACCCGTTCATCTTCGCGGCTGCGGTTGCGTTGCAACAGGCCTTCGCTTTCAAGGCGCTTTAGCAGCGGGGTCAGTGAGCCCGGGTCGGTGAGCAGGTGCTGGCTGATCTCGCCCACGGTCAGGCCGTCGCGCTCCCACAGCACGAGCATGGCCAGGTACTGTGGGTAGGTCAGGCCCAAGGCCTGCAGCAGCGGTTTGTAGACCTTGGTCATCAGCAACGAGGTGGAGTGCAGGGCAAAGCAGACCTGGTTGTCCAGCAGCAGCTCGTCACAGGAGGCTTGGGTGTCGGCGTTCATGCAGGTCCTTGAAGGCAATAATGGGGAATTCTGGCTCGCTGATCGTTAGTGCGCGCATTACTCGTGCAGTTCACTGCGCAAGGCCAGGTCCCAGGGTGGAACCGGGCTGAAGCGGCTCTTGAGGAATTCGAGCAGCAAACGGCTGCGAGAGTTCGTTTTGTGTTCCAGGCGTAGCGCGTAAATACCGCTGGTTTCGGCTTCGGGCAGGCCGCCATCGCAAAACAACGGGACCAGTTCGCCGCGCAAAAGGTACTCGCTGATCAGCCAGGTGGGCAGGTGGGCAACACCCAGGCCGGCGAGGGCGCCGAACAGCAGGGTTTCGGCATTGTTGGCGGCCATGCGCATGCGCGCGGGGCGATACAGGCGGGTTTGCCCGGCTACGTTGAAGCGCCAGGCGAACGGCGGTGCCAGGCCGTCCCAGTCCAGGCCGTCGTGCCCGGGCAGTTCGCTGGGGCAGGTAGGGATGCCTCGGTTGGCCAGATAAGCCGGGCTGGCGCACGCGATGCGTACCATGTAGGCCAGCGGCGTAGCGACCAGGCGGGTGTCGGCCAGGGGGCCGGCGCGCAGTACCAGGTCGACCTCGCCCAGGTGGCTGCCATGCAGGTCGACGAAGCTGTCGATCAGGCGCAACTGCACGTCCAGGCCAGGGTAAGCCACCAGGAAATCGGCGATGGCCGGGGCCAGGTGGCGGCGGCCGAACGCGGCGGGGGCATCGATGCGGATCAGCCCTTCCGGGGCGTTGCTCAGCGATACCGCCTCGGCCCGGGCCAGGCGCAGTTCCTCGATGATGCGCCTGGCCCGTTCGGCAAACGCATTGCCCGCAGGGGTGGCACGCACGGCGTGGGTGCTGCGGGTGAACAGGCGGCTGCCCACGGCGGTTTCCAGGTTGTCGATGCGCCGGGCCACAGCAGACGGGGTCAGCGGATGGCGGCGGGCGGCGGCTGAAAAGCTGCCGGTCTCCAGCACATCGAGGAACAGGCTCAGTTGGTCGGTGAGGGCATCGGGGCTCATGGTTGCCTTGCTTTTGCGAAATGCGCACAGCCATTGTGCGCTGCTGTGCGTTTCCCTGCCAGCCCGCAATCGTTAGCATGCTCGCAATATCTGTACAGGCGGACGAGGCCCTGATGATCGAGTGGTTGTTGTATATCGTGCTGGGCGCTGCCCTGGGCACCATGGGCGGGCTGTTCGGCATTGGCGGCGGGCTGATCGCGATTCCGGCGCTGGGCGTGCTGTTCGGCCTGGACCAGCAACTGGCGCAGGGTACGGCGCTGGTGATGGTGGTGCCGAACGTGTTGCTGGCGCTGTGGCGGTACCACCAGCGCAACCGCATCGAACTGCGCCATGCCGTGCCGCTGTCGGCGTGCAGCTTCCTGTTTGCCTGGCTGGGGTCGATCTGGGCAGTGGGGCTGGATGCGCATTCCATGCGCCTGGGTTTTGTCGGCTTTCTGGTAGCGCTGGCGGTGTGGAACGTGGCCCGGATGTTCATGAAAGTGTCACCGCCGAGTGCCGAACTGCGCTATGCCTGGCCGTGGCTGGGCGTGCTGGGCAGTTTTGCCGGCACCATGGGCGGGTTGTTCGGGGTGGGGGGGGCCGTGGTGGCTACGCCAATCCTGACCAGTGTGTTTGGCACCACCCAGGTGGTGGCGCAGGGGTTGTCGCTGGCGTTGGCGGCGCCGAGCACCTTGGTGACGTTGGTTACGTATGGCGTGCACCATAGCGTTGACTGGGGCGTGGGGCTTCCACTGGCGGTGGGCGGTTTGCTCAGCATCAGCTGGGGGGTGAAGTTGGCCCATGCGCTGCCCGAGAAGGTATTGCGGGCGATGTTCTGTGTGTTTTTGGTGGTGTGTGCGGTGATGCTCGGGTTTGAACTTTGAGATTGTGGGGCCGCAAAACGGCCCCCAATTACTTGAACCCTTCAACGATGTAGTCGGCCATGCAGTCGGTGATGGGTGACTGGGTCTGGGTGTTGCGCAACAGCATCACATTGGCCATGGGCAACTGCGGCAGCCCGTCCTGTTCGCCCAGGATGCGGATGTTTCCGCCAATCAGACTCTGTAATTGCGCCGTCACCGCCAAGCCTGCCGTGACAATGGCAAAGATCGCCGCCAGGCTGGGGCTGGTATAGGCAATGCGGTAGTCGATGCCCTGTGCTTCCAGTGCATTGCACGTCCAGGCCCGGCAGAAACAGTCGGTATTGAACAGCGCCACTGGCATCGGCCGCTGCTCTTGCGGGCAAAAGCCTTCGGCGGCGGCCCACACCAGGCGTTCCTGGCGCAACAACTGGCCAACCTCGTTGCCCGGCTCGCGCGTGACGATGGTAAGGTCCAGGTCCTGGCGCAGCATCAGCTGTTTGGACGAGTCGCAATGCACTTCTACCTGTACCAGAGGGTAGGCCTGGGCAAAGCTCGACAGAATGGTCGGCAAAAAGCGCATGGCGTAGTCGTCTGGCGTGCCGATACGCACCAGCCCGACCATGTGCGGCATGCGCAAGGTATTGAACACCTCGCCATGCAGCTTGAGGATGCGCCGGGCATAGCCCAGCAACACCTGGCCTTCAGCGGTGAGCCTGACCTGGCGGCCGTCACGCTCGAACAGCTGGCGCTGCAGAATGTCTTCTTCCAGGCGTTTCATCTGCATGCTCACCGCCGACTGGGTGCGGTTGACCACTTCGCCAGCGCGCGTGAAACCGCCTTGCTCGGCAATGGCGACGAAGGTGCGCAGCACGTCCGCATCGAGGCTCTGGTACTGGGACATTGCATCAATCTCCGAGATGCATGGCATCAGAAACATTCGTTGGATTGATCTTAAGCCCGGCGCGAGACTGAGGCCATCCAACACGGAGGGCTTCACGATGAAAGGTCATGTCAGCAGCATCCAGCAACCTGCTTTCTCCCTGAACCATCTGTGGCATGCGGCCCTGCAGCGGCCGGTGCGCTGGCTGGAGTTGTACCGCCAGCGGCGAGAACTGGCCGCCCTCAGCGATGCTACCTTGCATGACCTGGGGCTGAGCCGGGCGGATGTCCAGCAAGAGGCCGAGCGGCCTTTCTGGGATGATCCGTTGAGAAAGTGAGTTTGGGCTGGGGTGCTTGTCTTTAGCTTTTCAGCGCCTGTGAGATCGAGCGCCGCGCGGGCGGCGCTCGATCTCACAGGCGGCACAAACCCCAAGGCATGCGCCCCAGCCTCACCGCCGTACTTGCTTCAACGTCTCGGCAATCAAAAATGCCAGCTCCAGCGACTGATCGGCATTCATCCGTGGGTCGCAATGGGTGTGATAGCGGTCAGACAACGCATCTTCAGTGATCGGCCGGGCGCCGCCGATGCATTCGGTGACGTTCTGCCCGGTCATCTCGATATGGATGCCGCCGGCATGGCTGCCCTCGGCCTGGTGTACCTGGAAGAACTGCTTCACTTCATCCAGGATCTGCGCAAAGTCGCGGGTCTTGTAGCCGGTGCTGGCCTTGATGGTATTGCCGTGCATCGGGTCCGAGCTCCACAGCACCTTTCGCCCCTCGCGTTCGACGGTGCGGATCAGCCCCGGCAGGTGGTCGCCAACCTTGCTCGCACCCATGCGCACGATCAGGTTCAGGCGCCCGGGGTCATTGGCCGGGTTGAGCGTGTCGATCAGGCGTATCAGCTCTTCAGGGTTCATGCTGGGGCCGACCTTGACCCCGATCGGGTTGTGCACCCCACGCAGGAACTCCACATGGGCACCGTCCAGTTGGCGGGTGCGGTCGCCGATCCACAGCATGTGCGCCGAGCAGTCGTAGTAGTCGCCGGTCAGGCTGTCCTGGCGCACGAAGGCTTCTTCATAGTTCAGCAGCAGTGCTTCGTGGGCAGTGAAGAAGCTGGTTTCACGCAGTTGCGGCGCGCTGTCCAGGCCACAGGCGCGCATGAACGCCAGGGTTTCGTCAATACGGTTGGCCAGCTGGTGGTACTTGTCGGCCAGCGCTGAGTTGGCAATGAAGTCCAGGTTCCACTTGTGCACCTGGTGCAGGTCGGCAAAGCCGCCCTGGGCAAAGGCGCGCAGCAGGTTGAGGCTGGCGGTGGCCTGGTGGTAGGCCTGCAGCAGGCGATCCGGGTCGGGGATGCGGCTCTTGGCATCGAAACCGATGCCGTTGACGATGTCGCCACGGTAGGCGGGCAGGGTGATGTCGCCGATGGTTTCATCGCCCGAGGAGCGTGGCTTGGCAAACTGGCCGGCCATGCGGCCTACCTTGACCACCGGGCAGCCGGCGGCAAAGGTCATCACGATTGCCATTTGCAGCAGCACCTTGAAGGTGTCGCGGATTTTCGCCGCCGAGAACTCGGCGAAGCTCTCGGCGCAGTCGCCCCCCTGCAGCAAGAAGGCGCGCCCTTCGGTCACCTCGGCAAACTGGCGGCGCAGCTCGCGGGCCTCGCCCGCGAACACCAGCGGCGGGTAGCTGGCCAGGGTTTGTTCAACCTTCAGCAAGTGCGCGGCGTCGGGGTAGGTCGGTTGCTGCTGGATCGGCAGGGCGCGCCAGCTGTCAGGGCTCCACGGTTGGTTCATCTCGGGCTCGGTCTTGTCGGTTGTAGGCTATGGGCCATGGTAACAGTTGGCGCTGCGCTTGTTGCATCGAGGGTGTTGACGGACAATGCGCGTTTTTGCGCGGGCGGGTGGTAAGCATGACGGCGGAACGGGAAGAGCGGCTACTGGCACGGGTAGAGGACGCGTTTGGCGTCATCAGCGTGTACGAAGTAGACGACTACCGCTTTCTGGAATTCGGCGATGCCATCGAGCAAAGCTGTGTGTTCACGGCCGACCCGAGTTGGCTGGAGTACGACTACACACGCGCCATGCTGGTGGGGGCGCTGTGCCACGAGCAGCCCGAGAGTGCGCTGTTTCTTGGCCTGGGGGCCGGCACGCTGACCCAGGCCTGCATGAAGTTCCTGCCGCTGGAAGATATCGAAGCCATCGAACTGCGCCCGGACGTGCCACGTCTGGCCATGGAGTACCTGGGGCTGGATGACGACCCTCGGCTGTATGTGCGTATCGGCGATGCCCTGGAGTTGCTGCACACGGCGGAGAAGGCCGACCTGCTGTTCGTCGACCTGTACACCGACCACGGGCCGGGCGTGGGGCACCTGGCGTGGAACTTCCTGGAGAACTGCCAGCAGCAGTTGAACCCGGGCGGTTGGCTGGTGATCAACCAGTGGGCCACCGATGACGGCAAGCCGCTGGGTGCGGCGTTGCTGCGTGGGTTGTACCACCGGCATTACTGGGAGCTGCCGGTGAAGGAAGGCAATGTGATCTTGCTGGTGCCGGCTGATCTGGAACAATCGCTGGACCTGGAAGGCTTGCGGGCGCGTGCCGAAGCGCTGGCACCGCGGTTGGGGTATAGCCTTGAGGGGTTGATCCGCGAGATTCGGCCGGCTACCTGAATGCCTGGCACGGTCAGTGTAGGAGCGGCCGCGTCAGCCTTGAAAGAATTATCGATTCAGCTTGATGCAATTGATGGCCCGACAATGGCCTTTCACCGCGAAAATATTCCTCACGTCCCCGCACGATTTCGGGTATAGTACGCGCCGGTCTTTTAGCGGACCTCAAAATCAGGTGGTGCAAATCCTCCGAGTCCAGCTTCGGCTGCACGTCCGCTAGGCGGACCTTCCCACGTTTTCTTTTTCAATCGTTTTCGCAAATCCCCGCCGCCAAAGCTGCCTGGGTGACCTGACGGTCTTTCAAGGCATGTGCAGCTTTGGAGCATGGGTCTTTGCGGATGCACCTAGAGGCAGACCCATGACCCAGGAAACCGGCGGCTTCGCCGCTCTCGATCTTAATCCGAATATTGTTGCTGCCGTTCTGGCGACCGGCTACGAAGAGCCGTCCGCCATTCAGCAACAATCGATCCCGATCATCCTCGCCGGTCACGACATGATCGGCCAGGCGCAGACGGGCACCGGCAAGACCGCTGCCTTCGCCCTGCCGATCCTCAACAAGATCGATGTAAGCAAGCGCGAACCGCAAGCCCTGATCCTGGCGCCAACCCGTGAGTTGGCGCTGCAAGTTGCTACCGCTTTCGAAACCTACGCCAAGCAGATGCCAGGCGTGAACGTGGTTGCCGTGTACGGTGGTGCCCCGATGGGCCCACAGCTGCGTGCAATCCGCAACGGCGCGCAAATCGTGGTGGCCACCCCGGGCCGCCTGTGCGACCACCTGCGTCGTGACGAAAAAGTCCTGTCGACCGTGCAGTACCTGGTGCTGGACGAAGCCGACGAGATGCTGAAGCTGGGCTTCATGGACGACCTCGAAGTGATCTTCGACGCAATCCCGGCTACCCGTCAGACCGTGCTGTTCTCCGCAACCCTGCCTTCGTCGATCCGTTCGATCGCCGAGCGCCACCTGCGTGAGCCCAAGCACGTCAAGATCCAGAGCAAGACCCAGACCGTTACCGCGATCGAGCAGGCTCACCTGATGGTCCACGCCGACCAGAAGATCCCGGCTGTGCTGCGTCTGCTGGAAGTGGAAGAGTTCGACGCGCTGATCGCCTTCGTGCGCACCAAGCAAGCCACCCTGGACCTGGCCGCCGCGCTGGAAGCCAAGGGCTACAAGGCTGCCGCGCTGAACGGCGACATCGCCCAGAACCAGCGTGAGCGCGTGATCGACTCGCTCAAGGATGGCCGCCTGGACATCGTCGTCGCCACCGACGTCGCCGCCCGTGGCCTGGACGTACCGCGCATCACTCACGTATTCAACGTTGACATGCCGTACGACCCGGAGTCCTACGTACACCGTATCGGCCGTACCGGCCGTGCCGGTCGCGATGGCCGTGCGCTGCTGCTGGTCACCCCGCGTGAGCGCCGCATGCTGCAGGTGATCGAGCGTGTGACCGGTCAGAAGGTAGCTGAAGCCCGCCTGCCGAATGCCCAGGCCGTGCTGGATGCCCGCATCAAGAAGCTGACTTCGAGCCTGGCGCCGCTGGTAGCCGAAGCCGAAGCCACCCACGGCGACCTGTTCGACCGCCTGACCACCGACCTGGGTTGCAGTGCCCGTGCCTTGGCTTCGGCCCTGCTGCGCAAGGCCACCAATGGCCAGGCGCTGGACCTGGCGGCGGTAGAGCGTGAGCAGCCGCTGGTGCCTAGCTTTGCCCCGCGTGGCGAGCGTACCGAGCGTGGTGAGCGTGGCGAGCGCCCAGACCGTGGCGACCGTGAGCGCCGTGCGCCAATGCCGCTGGCCGAAGGCCGTGTGCGTTGCCGTACTGCCCTGGGTGCCCGTGACGGCATCGCTGCCAAGAACCTGCTGGGTGCGATCCTCAACGAAGGTGGCCTGGCCCGTGACGCCATCGGTCGCATCCAGGTGCGCGACAGCTTCAGCCTGGTCGAGCTGCCGGAAGATGGCCTGGAGAAGCTGCTGTCCAAGCTCAAGGACACCCGCGTGGCTGGTAAGCAGCTGAAGCTGCGTCGCTACCGCGAGGATTGATCCAGGCGCAATGAAAAAATCCCCGGCCTTGGCTGGGGATTTTTTTTGCCTGTACCGGCCCTTTCGCGGGTGAACCCGCGAAGAGGCCCGTCAGTCGAACCGATAAATGTCCATCCCCAGCGCCCCCAAGGTGAACCCTTGGTGCACCACCCCGAACTTGCTCCCAGCCCCAAGGGTAAAGAACAGCGGCAGCAAATGCTCATCACTGGGATGGTTGCGCACCGCATACGGCGCCTGCTGCCGGTAATCCAGCAGCGCCGCCTGGTCATCCGCCTGCAACCGCTCCACCACCCAATCCCTGAACGCCAGCGCCCAGGGTTTGATCACATCCGGCCCGGCGTGCCAGTCCAGCTCTCCAAGGTTATGGGTGATGCTGCCCGAGCCAATCAGCAGAATACCTTCACGGCGCAGCCCTGCCAGCGCCTGGCCTACCTTCACCTGCAGCGCCGGCCCCATGCGGCTGGGCAGCGATACCTGCACCACCGGAATGCTCGCATCCGGGTACATCAGCGACAGCGGCACCCAGGCGCCGTGGTCGAACGGCCGCTGCGCATCCAGCCGGGCCGGCAGGCCGGCGTTCGTGAGCCGTTCGCTTACCTTGGCAGCCAGCGCAGGCTCGCCCGGCGCCGGGTACTGCACGGCGTACAACGCCGGCGGGAAGCCGTAGAAGTCATGCCAGGTTTCGGGTTGCGCGCTGCTGGTCACGAGCAGTTCACGGCTTTCCCAGTGCGCCGACACCACCACGATGGCCTTCGGCCTTGGCAGGCTGTTGGCCAGCCCGGCCAGGGCCGGCCCGCTGGCACCGGGGTGCAGGGCGAGCATGGGGGAACCATGGGAGATGAACAGGCTGGGCAGCATGGCGAGGTCCTGAGGGTTAAGATGCACTCATCTTCGATCAGAAACTGATCGATATCCATCGCAAGTTTTACGCGTTTTCTATCGGTTTACTCGATAAACAAGGAGCAACCATGGAGCCAGCGTTCTGGCAAAAACGGTGGGCCGACAACCAGATCGGCTTCCACCAGGGGCAGGTCAATCCGTACCTGCAAGCGCACTGGCCAGCACTGGGCCTGGCGCCAGGCAGCCGCGTGCTGGTGCCGCTATGCGGCAAAAGCCTGGACCTGGCCTGGCTGGCGGGGCAGGGGTACCACGTGCTGGGCGTGGAACTGTCGCGGCGGGCGGTGGAGGGCTTCTTCCATGAGCATGGGCTTGAACCCGAGGTGCGTCAGCAAGGCGCATTCGAGGTATGGCGCCAGGGTGACATCGAACTGTGGTGTGGCGATTTCTTCGCGTTGCGCGCGCAGGACATTGTCGAGTGCGTGGGGTTTTATGATCGGGCGGCGTTGATTGCGCTGCCGCCGCAGATGCGTGCGAAGTACATGGAGGCTTTGTCTGCATCGTTGCCGGTGAGCTGTCGGGGGCTGCTGGTGACGCTGGATTATGACCAGGCGCTGCTGGACGGGCCGCCGTTTTCGGTGGGGGATGAAGAGGTGCGGCAGGGGTTGGTCGGGTGGCAGGTGGATGAGCTGGAAGTTGTGGAGCTTATTCAGGAAAGCCCGAAGTTTTCGCAGGCCGGGGCTTCCAGTCTGTTGGAGCGGGTGTATCGGGTCCGCCGATGACGCACGCATGAAAAAGGGCGACCAAAGTCGCCCTTTTTGCATTGCCAAGTGGATCAACCGCGACGGCGCAGGGCCTCGATACGGTCTTCCAGCGGCGGGTGGCTCATCAGTAGCCCGGCCAGGCCGTGCTTCAGGCCGCCATTGATGCCGAAGGCCTTCATGGTGTCAGGCATGTGCACCGGCAGACCTTGCTCTACGCGCAGGCGCTGCAGGGCGCCGATCATCGCTGCGGTACCGGCCAGCTGCGCACCGGCCTCGTCGGCGCGGTACTCGCGGCGGCGCGAGAACCACATCACGATCATGCTGGCCAGGATGCCCAGGATCAGCTCAGCAACGATGGTTGCCACGTAGTAGGCAATGCCTTGGCCTTCTTCGTTCTTGAAAATGACCTTGTCGACGAAGTTGCCGATGATGCGTGCGAAGAACATCACGAAGGTGTTCACCACGCCCTGCACCAGCGCCAGGGTGACCATGTCGCCGTTGGCCACGTGGCCGATTTCGTGGGCCAACACCGCACGCACTTCATCGGGCGAGAAACGCTCCAGCAGGCCCTGGGACACGGCCACCAGCGCGTCGTTGCGGTTCCAGCCGGTGGCGAAGGCGTTGGCCTCGTACGCCGGGAAAATACCCACCTCGGGCATTTTGATGCCCGCTTCACGGGACAACTCTTCGACCGTTTGCAGCAGCCACTGCTCGTGGCGGGTGCGCGGCTGGCTGATGATCTGGGTGCCGGTGCTCATCTTCGCCATCCACTTGGAGATGAAGAGCGAGACCAGGGAGCCGGCAAAGCCGAACACGGCGCAGAACACCAGCAGGCTGCTGAGGTTCAGGTCGACCCCGTTGGCGGCCATGAACCCGTTGAATCCGAACAGGCTCAGGGTAATGCTTGCAACCAGCACCACCGCGAGGTTGGTGGCCACAAACAACAGAATGCGCATCATGGTTGTTACGTTCTCCTGACGGATGAATTGTCGCTTACTGCGGGGTATATAAGGGGCCTGCCGCGCCGATTCAATCGGGCGACTATTTCAAACTGTGTACGGCGGAGTATGGCAGAGGATGGCGCGGGGGCTGTGGGATAGAGCGTTGCAGGATGTAAGAAACATCCTGTGAGATTGCAAGGGGCTGCTGTGCAGCCCATCGCCGGCAAGCCAGCTCCCACAGGATTGGCGCAGATTTCAAACCTTGTGTGTACCTGTGGGAGCGGGCTTGCCCGCGAAGAGGCCATCACTTATTGCGAATAAGTCCGCAGGAAATTCCCGATCCGGCCAATCGCCGCTTCCAGGTCATCCACGCGCGGCAAGGTCACCACGCGGAAGTGGTCCGGCCACGGCCAGTTGAACGCCGTACCCTGCACGATCAGCAGCTTTTCCGACAGCAGCAGGTCAAGCGCGAACTTCTCGTCGTTGAGAATCGGGCACACTTTCGGGTCGATACGCGGGAACGCATACAGCGCACCCATCGGCTTCACGCAGCTCACGCCCGGGATGTCGTTGAGCAGTTCATAGGTGCGGTTGCGCTGCTCCAGCAAACGGCCTGGCGGCAGCACCAGGTCGTTGATGCTCTGGTAACCGCCCAGCGCGGTCTGGATGGCATGCTGGGCCGGCACGTTGGCGCACAGGCGCATGTTGGCCAGCATGTCGATGCCTTCGATGTAGCTTTGTGCGTGGTGCTTGGGCCCGGAGATGATCAGCCAGCCGGAACGGAAGCCCGCCACCCGGTACGACTTGGACAGGCCGTTGAAGGTCAGGCACAGCAGGTCGGGGGCCAGCGAGGCGGTGCTGATGTGCACGGCTTCGTCGTACAGGATCTTGTCGTAGATCTCGTCGGAGAACACCACCAGGTTGTGCTGGCGGGCCAGCTCCAGCATGCCCTGCAGCAGCGCTTTGGAGTACACCGCGCCGGTCGGGTTGTTCGGGTTGATGATCACCAGGGCCTTGGTGTTCGGGGTGATCTTGGCCTTGATGTCTTCAAGTTCGGGGAACCAGTCGGCCTGCTCGTCGCACAGGTAGTGCACCGGCTTGCCGCCGGCCAGGCTCACGGCGGCGGTCCACAGCGGGTAGTCGGGGGCCGGGATCAGCACTTCGTCGCCGTTGTTCAGCAGCGCCTGCATCGACATGACGATCAGCTCGGACACGCCGTTACCGAGGTAGATGTCCTCGATGGTGACGCCTTCGATTTCCTTTTGCTGGCAGTACTGCATCACCGCCTTGCGCGCGCTGAACAGGCCTTTGGAGTCGCTGTAGCCTTGCGCGGTGGGCAGGTTGCGGATGACATCCTGAAGGATTTCATCGGGCGCCTCGAAGCCAAACGGCGCTGGGTTGCCGATGTTCAGCTTGAGGATGCGGTGGCCTTCCTCTTCCAGGCGTTTGGCGTGCTTGAGCACTGGGCCGCGAATGTCGTAGCAGACATTGGCGAGCTTGTTCGATTTGCTGAACTGCATGATGGGATCCCGATATGAGAAAACACGCCACCCACGCCGAAAGGTTTGAAACGGCAGGAAGCGGGTGCCAGACTGAACGCCTGGCACACGAAGCCAACTAATATACGTGCCACCCGCGCCCCGGAAAAGACGGTGCGGGGTGAAATTAAGCCTGCCGAGGTTCCTGCATGAAAAAGATCGAAAAAACCCTGGATGAATGGCGCTCGATGCTCGACCCCGAGCAGTACCAGGTATGCCGTCTCAAGGGCACCGAGCGGCCGTTCAGCGGCAAGTACAACAGCGAGCGCCGCGATGGCATCTACCATTGCATCTGCTGCGGCCTGGCGTTGTTCGATGCGCAGACCAAGTTCGATTCCGGCTGCGGTTGGCCAAGCTTCTACGCGCCGATCGAGGACAGCGCGATGATCGAGATCCGTGACACCTCCCACGGCATGATCCGCACCGAAGTTACCTGTGCCCGCTGCGACGCGCACCTGGGCCATGTGTTCCCCGATGGCCCGCCACCGACCGGCCTGCGCTACTGCATCAACTCGGTGTGTATCGACTTGCGCCCACGCGACTGACCGGAGCCCGACCATGGCTGGATCGATGCTGGACATCCCCTGCGTAACCCTGGGCGGCGAGCACAAGAAGCTTGGCGACTTCCCGGGCAAGGCGCTGCTGGTGGTCAATACCGCCAGCCAGTGCGGCTTTACCCCGCAGTACAAAGGCCTTGAGCAACTGTGGCAAGCCTACCGCGCGCGTGGCCTGGTGGTGCTGGGCTTTCCCTGCAACCAGTTCGGCAAGCAGGAACCAGGCGATGCACGGGACATTGCGCAGTTTTGCGAGCGCAACTTCGGCGTAAGCTTTCCGCTGTTTCGCAAGATCGAGGTCAACGGCCCGGGCGCTCACGCGCTGTTCGTCGAGCTCAAACAACGCGCCCCGGGCATTCTGGGTAGCCAGAAGATCAAGTGGAATTTCACCAAGTTTCTGGTCGACCCGGCCAGCGGCCAGGTCACGCGTTACGCGCCCACCACCAAACCGCAGGCCCTGGAAGCGGACATCGAGCGTTTGCTCAGCCGTTGAAGGGCACCCAGTGGTCGACCAGGGCCAGTAGCTCTTCGCGGCGGAACGGCTTGGCCAGGTAGTCGCTCATGCCCGCCGCCCGGCAGCGTTCGCGCTCTTCGGGCATGGCGTTGGCGGTGAGCGCAACGATAGGCAGGTGTGGCCAGCGACCGCTCTGGCGGATGCGCCGGCTGGCTTCATAGCCGTCCATGACCGGCATGTTGCAGTCCATCAGTATCAGGTCGAATTCATCCTGCTCCAGCAACTCCAGAGCCTCGGCGCCCTGGGTGGCCAGCTGCACCTGGCAGCCGAGCTTGGCCAGCATGCCTTTGGCCACGAGCTGGTTCACCGGGTTGTCTTCTACCAGCAAAATCCGCGCTCGCCCTTGCTCCAGGCTAATGGCCGGGGTGGCCAGAGGGTGCTCGGGCTCATGGCCTTGCAAGGTGCGGCGCAGCGTCTGGTACAGGGCGTTACGTGCCAATGGCCGGGCCAGTTGATGCAAGGGTGCCAAGGCCAGCGACTGCTCGTTGGGCAGGAAGTTGCCGTAGGCGGTTACCAGCAGAATCGGCGTTTTCAGTGCCGGGCGCAGTTCGAACAGGTGGTCCACGTCGTCGGTGATCAGCAGGTCGATCGCTGTGGTGTCCAGCGTGGCGCTGCTGTCATGGCGCTGGTAGGCCAGGCCCCAGGCGGGCAGCAGGTTCTGCAGCAGTTCATTAAGCCCGCTACCGGCCGCGCTTAGCGCGGCCACGCGGCCATGTAGCGGTGTCGGCGGGATGGCTTCGGTGTGCACCGGCAGTGGCAGCTCGGCCGTGAAGCAGCTGCCGAAGCCCGGTTCGGAGCGAATGTGCAGGTGGCCTTGCATGGCCTTGCACAGGTTGCGAGTCAGCGCCAGGCCCAGGCCGGTGCCACCGTACTGGCGGGTGATGCCGGCACCGGCCTGGGTGAACGGCTGGAAGATCCGCGCCTGGGCTTCTTCGGGGATGCCAATGCCGGTATCACGTACCTCCAGGCGCACGCCGCCGACGATCGTCACCAGGCGTATGTCGACACGGCCGAAGCGGGTGAACTTGAGCGCGTTGGACAGCAGGTTGCTGACGATCTGCCGTACCCGCGTGGGGTCGCCAAGCACGGTGCTGGGGAAGTCGCGGGCGATCAGGCAGGTCAGCTCCACACTTTGCGCGGTGTTCTGCGACAGCAGGTTGGCGGTGTCTTCCACCATCGAGCCCATGTCGAACGCAATGCGCTCCAGTTCCAGCTGGCCGGCATCGAACTTGGACAGGTCGAGGATATCGTTCAGCAGTTCCACCAGCACCTTGCCCGAGTCGTGGGCAATCGCCAGTTGCTGGCGTTGCTCGCTGGGCAACGGGTTGTCCAGCGCCAGGGCGATCATGCCGAGCATGCCATTGAGCGGGGTGCGGATTTCGTGGCTCATGTTGGCCAGGAAGGCGGCGCGCGCCTGGGCCATGTCCAGCGCGCGGCTGCGGGCCTGTTCCAGCTCCTGGTTGGACAGGCTCAGGCTGCTGTTGCTGGCTTTCAGCTCGTTGGTGCGTGCCGAGACGATGTCTTCCAGCTCGTTCAGGTACTGGGTCAGGCGGTTTTCCGCGGTGCGCCGTTGTTCGATCTCGGTGGCCATGCTGACGAACTGCTGGTTGGCGACCTTCACCAGCACGCCGATTTCGTCGTGTTCGTGCCCGTGTGGGCATTCAAGGCGGGTTTGCCGGGGTTTGCGCGGGTCGCTGCCGCTGAGTGCGCCGATCACTGTCACCAGTGGCTTGGTCAGCATCATGTAGAACAACGCCAGCAGGATGCCGGTCAGCACCAGGCTGCGGGCAAAGCCGTTGAGCAGGGTGATGCCGGCGCGGTCGAGGAAGCGGCTGCCGAAGGCGTAGGTGTCGACGTCCAGGTACAGGGTGCCGAGGTATTCCTCGGGCATGTGGGTGAGGTACAGGCGTTCCTTGAACTGGCGTTGTTCGCCGAACAGAAAGTCGCTCAGTGGCCGGTAGCGGTCCTCCAGCCTGGGCCGCTCGACGTCGGCCAGTACCGTTTCGTTGTTGTCGATCAGCCGCGCGCGGACGACGGCGGGCGACTGCAGCAGGCCACGGGTCAGCTCCAGCGCCAGTTCCGCGTCGATGTTGTAGGCGATGCGCGAGGCCGGGTTGTGGCTGATTTGCAGCAACGCGCGCACTTCGCGGTTGATGGACGCGTCTTCGCTGGCATAATCGATGCCGATCTGGATGAGACTGAGCAATGTTCCCAGGATGAAGCCGACCAGGACTGTCAACCGGGCTTGCTTGTATGACAGGCGATTGGTGAACTTGATATCCATGAGTCCCGAGCCGGTTTCACGTCCCTTGCGCTGCGCAAGCATAGCCGAATAGCCCCGGCAGCTGGCGGGCCTGTCACACATTCAGCTGGAAATCTCACCTGTCTTGTTAGGAGTCGTCATGGACGCTCGCTTGATTGCTTTCCTGGACCGCGCCGAATCGGTACTGGCGCGCCTCGAACCCCTGTTGCCGGCACAGCGCCCGAACATCGACTGGGGCGTCACTCTGGCCGCCCGCTGGCAGCGCGATGGCCGCAGTGGTTACCTGCTGCCGCTGGACGTCAGCCTGGATATCCGCCTGACCGACCTGATCGGTGTCGACAAACAGCGCGACCAGCTGGGCCGCAACACCCACCAGTTCATCAACGGCCTGCCGGCCAACCACGCATTGCTGTGGGGCTCGCGCGGTACTGGCAAGTCGTCGCTGGTACGTGCCTTGCTGGCCGAACATGCCGGCGCCGGCCTGCGCCTGATCGAAATCGAACGCGACCACCTGGCCGACCTGCCGCGGGTGGTCGAGCAGCTGCAGAAGCTGCCGCAACGCTTCATCCTGTTCTGCGACGACCTGTCGTTCGAAGCGGGGGAGGGCGACTACCGGGTGCTTAAAAGCGTGCTTGACGGCTCGCTGGAACAGGCCCCGGACAACGTGCTGCTGTACGCCACTTCCAACCGTCGCCACCTGGTGCCGGAGAAAGAGAGCGACAACGAGAACTGGAAGCGCGTGGACGGCGAGCTGCACCCCAGCGAAGACGTGGAAGACAAAATCGCCTTGTCTGACCGCTTTGGCCTGTGGCTGTCGTTCTACCCGTTTACCCAAGACCACTTCCTGAATGTGGTCGAACACTGGATCGGCCAGCTGGCACGCTCTGCGGGCCTGGCCTGGCAGCGTACCGAAGAACTCGACATCCTCGCCGTGCGCTGGGCCACCGGCCGCGGTAACCGTAATGGCCGTTGTGCCTATCAGTTCGCCCGCTACTGGGTCGGGCTGCAATTGCTGGAGCAAAAGTAAATGATCGACCTCAATGCCAGTGGCGCCGGCCTCGACGGCTACAACCTGCTGGCGGCGCAAGTGCAGGCGCTGTTTGCCGACGAGCGTGACTTTATCGCCAATGCCGCGCAGTTTTCGGCGTTTCTGTACAACCAGGTGGACGACCTGAACTGGGCGGGGTTCTACCTCAACCGCAACGAAGAGCTGGTGCTGGGCCCGTTCCAGGGCCAGGTGGCGTGCGTGCGCATTCCGTTCAGCAAGGGCGTGTGCGGGGCGGCGGCGGCCACCCGGAAAACCCAGCGTGTGGAGGATGTGCATGCGTTCCCCGGGCACATTGCCTGTGACAGCGCGTCCAACAGCGAACTGGTGATCCCGTTGGTGAAGGAAGGCAGGTTGATCGGGGTGCTGGACCTGGACAGCCCGAAGGTTGGGCGGTTCAGTGAAGCGGATCAGGCGGGGCTGGAGCGGTTGGCGGCGATCTTTCTGGCGCTGACTGACTGCTGATTGTTGTGGCCTGTACCGGCCCTATCGCCGGCAAGCCAGCTCCCACAGGTTTGTCTCAGGTCTGAAGGCTTGTGCAGTACCTGTGGGAGCTGGCTTGCCGGCGATAGGGCCATCAAACCCAACGCATGATTCAGGCTTAGTCGTACATCACCTTCTTCTTCCAGGTCTCTTCCTCATCGGTCTTGAGCCCGTCTGTCAGTGCGTTGTGCTCATCCTCCGCCGGTGCCATGCGGTCCAGCACCTGGGCGTTGGCCCGGGCCAGCAGTTTCTCCAGGTACGTCAGCTGCTCTTCATACACCTTCGGCTCCGGCTGCTTGCGCAGGTATTGCACGCCACGCTCGAACGCCAGGCGCGCCTGGCCCGGCTGGTTCTTTTGCAGGGCCTGCTGGCCAAGGTTGTTGAAGAACTCGATATGCAACAGCACCAGGATATGGCGGATTTCCTTGACCCAGTGCTTGGCCTCGGGTGCTGGCAGGAAGCCTTCCTGGGCGGCGCGGGTTACCTGGTTGTGCATCGCCTCCAGCAAAAAGCGTACATCCTTGGCCTTGACCTCGGTGTGGATCGGGTTGGGCGGGTTGTTCACCGGTATCTTGTCGCCCTGGGCAATCAACCCCTCCAGCTCGGCGATGCGCGCCTTCAGCTCGGGGTTGTGCTTGTCCACCGCCAGCTGGCGCTGGTTGAGGTTCAGCTCCAGGCGGGTCAGCAGCAATTTGAGGGCCGGGGTCATGAACTGGCCGGGGAAGGTCTCGGTGATTTCGCCACAGCGGCGCAGGCGGTCGGCCAGCTCTATCCTCGTCCGGACGCGTTCGATCTTGCCGTTCTCGACCACATTGTTGAGGTAGCCGATCACGATCAGCAACGCGATGCCCGCCACGATGAGCAGGGTGATCAGAAGTGGTGTCACCGTTAATGCCTCATTGAAGAAGAATTACAGCTTTGAGTGTAGTGAGTTCGCGTTGGGACGAACAGCGGCTATATACCTGTGCTGGCCTCTTCGCGGCTTTCCCTCTCTCTATATCGACAACCAGGCCCGCATCTGCACCCCAACCCACCCGGAAGTCATTGATTTAAATAAATTTCTACAAAGGGGTTGACGCATCTTCGAACCATCCCTAGAATGCGCGCCACTTGCAGCGTAAAGCACACAGCGAAACGCGGCAGGGAGTGAAAGCAGGCAGTAATGCCAGCAGCGTGTCCCCTTCGTCTAGTGGCCTAGGACACCGCCCTTTCACGGCGGTAACAGGGGTTCGAGTCCCCTAGGGGACGCCAGATTGCGGGAATAGCTCAGTTGGTAGAGCACGACCTTGCCAAGGTCGGGGTCGCGAGTTCGAGTCTCGTTTCCCGCTCCAGTTTCTCCGGCAACGCTTAACGGCGGGGCAGGAAAAGAAAATCCAGGCTGAATCGTGAGGTTCTGTTCTGGTGCACTGAAAAGTGTTGTGTGTCCCCTTCGTCTAGTGGCCTAGGACACCGCCCTTTCACGGCGGTAACAGGGGTTCGAGTCCCCTAGGGGACGCCATTTGCGGGAATAGCTCAGTTGGTAGAGCACGACCTTGCCAAGGTCGGGGTCGCGAGTTCGAGTCTCGTTTCCCGCTCCAGTTTAAATACTGTGGCGTTCGCACGGTGCAGTGGTGGTGAGGGTCCTCGTGGCGCTTCACGCCGATTAGCGGTAAAGCTTCAAATTGCGGGAATAGCTCAGTTGGTAGAGCACGACCTTGCCAAGGTCGGGGTCGCGAGTTCGAGTCTCGTTTCCCGCTCCAAACATAGAAACGAAGAAAGGGACGAAAGTCCCTTTCTTCGTTTTTGCATGTCTGAATTTTTTCCCCGTCCATGCGCCCTATGCTGGGTAGGGCGCGATGGGGCGTGCTCAGCGGTAGCTGATGGTGAAGTGCAGAGCACCTTGGGCTAACCCAGGTGTTACCTTGGGGTCGAGTTGGTAAAAGCGCGCCCTGAAGTCCAGCTGAGTAATCCCCACTTGCAAGGGTTTGACCGATACCACTTCCTGTAGGGGTAGTTGCCTGCCATCGCCATGCAGGATCTGAATGCCAAAGCCCGCTGCAGTAGAGCCGGAGCCAAGGCTGAAGATACCGTTCTTGGCATCCACGACAGTGGAGCCTTTTGTACCATCCAGTTCGATGTGGGCAAAAGCTGTACCCGCTGCGCTGTCATCCTCGCAATCACTAAGCCGAATACTGAATGGCGTTTCCGTGCCGACCGGGCCGGGGCCTGTGAAGTCGGCCAAGGTGTAGTCGCCGAGCTTTACCGGGTCGGCGCTAACGGGGTTGCCCAACAGCGTGCATTGCGCTTGCTTGACTCTCGCCTTCAGGGTGTAGTCCAGAACCCGGCCTCGGTCATTGGTGACACCGTGGAACATCTGCTTGTCGACAATGTGTTCTCCAGGGGCAATTGGCCCGGTCTTGACCAAGGTCACGCGCCCCCTCAGAACGCCGAGTGGCGCAGCGAAACCCGTAGGGGTAAGCATGGTGCCACTGTAGGGCACGCTCTGCGTGCCATCGTCGGAGGTGAACGCATTGGGAGCAGATCCATCATAGGGGAACCCCAGGGTCAGGATGGCACCGATGCCATCGACGTTGGTGCGTAGCACGCTATCGGCAGAACGTTGAGCGCGGACGGGTATTCCCGGCACCAGGGCGGTGCTGGGTATCATGCTCGCCGTGGTGGGAGGGGTTGCGTCGTAGAAGCACTGCAGGTTGCTGCCCTCACGGTTACGCACCGCCAATGGCAAGTCGGCAATGACTCGTCCTATTTCAGCATCACGAGGTACCCAAAGGCTGCCCAGATCGTGCTCGAACGTCATGTAGGTGGGCAGCCCGCTATCCCATTCGCACCGAGCGTACGCCGGGTTGCTCGACAGCCAGATGGCCAGGCTGCAAGTCACTACGGCAAGAGGCCGCAAGGCTGTGGGGGCGAATATGCTCATGATGCTGCTTCCTGATTCGTGCTTGTTTCAGAAGGTGTGCCGGCCTCGCGGGGGTGGCACGCCAGCGTTTGAATGCGATAGCCGTTGACTGCGGTGATGTTCTCGGGGGTCAGCATTACCTGGCACTCGCGGGTACCTTGGTCCAGCCATCGCGCCTGCAGTCGCTGCTCACCTTGATGTTCGGTGGCCACCAGTGCCTGACCGGCTTGCCCGACCACGGCCACCGCCTGCCCTTGCGCATCCGTCAGTTGTGTACCGAACGGCAGCGGGCGGCCGTCGGGCAACTGAAGGGTGAGGACCAGGCGCATGACCTGTCGGCTTGGGAACGTAGCCATGACGATGGCCCCTCGGCGCGGTGCTACTCGCTGCACGGCGTTGTCGATGATTAACTCGGGGGGCAAATCGTCGGTTCGCAGTATCAGCGGGTTCAGGCGGTAGGGCCGCAGGTTCGGTGCCAACAGATAGCCGCCCTTGTTGGCCTGGCTTGCGGGTGCATTCTCCAGTGTGATACCGGCAGCATCCGGCACGTGGACCAATGCACTGGTATCGCTCAGGTAAGGGCCCAGCACTATGCCGGAACTGTGGGCCAGCAGTGCGCCGCTGGTGTTGAGCGATACGCTGCGGTAATCGGCGCCTTCGGTGTAGCCGGCACCGTAACTGGCATTGGTACCTTGGTAAGCGAGTGACAGTGCGCCGCTGCTGCGCTGTTGCTCGTCATGGCTGAGCGAGACCTGATAGCCCAGCCGGTTGTTCATCAGCCCGCCGTTCAGGCTGGCCCGCTGGCTATTGCGCCCGTCCTGGTGCTGCAGGTCGAAGGTGGTGTTGTGCCGGTGGCCGAAGTCCAGTGGCAGTGACAGGCTCAGTCCAATCAAACGGCTGTCCCCGCCACGTTCTGCCAATGCCTGGGAGGCGAACAGGTTGATACCCAGGTCACCCCAGCGCGTGTTGTACTGCACCTGATAATTACGACGCTGGCCGCTTCTGTTCCAATAATCATCCTGTGAAAGCGTCAGGCTCACCGAGCTGTTACCGACGTTCTGGTAAATCGAAGCTTCCAGGCGGCTGCGGCGGTTACCCACGTAACGGTCCGACTGGTTGCGATCCTTCACTGCTTCATCGAAATCACGGTAGCCCTCGGTCGAGTAGCGGTAACCGGCAAAACGCAGGTTGGTGCCGGTCTGGAAGCTTTTGCCATAGCGCATGGCAAAACTGTGGCCTTGTACCTGGCCGGCCAGGCCGCCCAGATCGGTGCGTGCCTGTGTTGCATCGAGTGACAGCGCGCCCAGGCCGGCAAAGTCGCGGGCCACGCCAAGGGCGCCGGCGTGGTAGTAGTCGCTGGCGAACGCGCCACCGTACAGCGTACTGTCCCAGATCCCCCCACGGGCCAGGGTCGCTTGCCAGAACACGGGCCGCTCAAGATCTTCGGCGCCGTTGTAGCGGCCGACCGTGGCGCTGTATCGCCATACGCCTTCGCGCAGCAGGTTGGCCAATGACGAGTAGGGTTGGGTGAAGCGCCGCACCTGGCCATCGGCCTCGGTCAGGATCACCTCCAGTTCGCCGTGGCCAGCGCCGACATTGAGGTCGTCGATGACATAGGGGCCGGGGGCGACGTAGGTGGAATAGATGGGGTAGCCATTGTGCAGCACTTCGAGCTTGGCGCGCGTCTGGGCTACGCCGCGTATGACCGGGGCATATTGCTGCTCGGTATCGGAGTGCATGTCCAGGTCGGATGCCACCTGTGCGCCGATGAACGGGACGCTGCGAAACACCTCGCCACCGGTGAAGGTTTCACCCAGTGTGAGGTTGGCGCGCAACCCGGGGATATCACGCTGCGCATAGGTGTCGCTGCGGCTCCAGTCGGTCTGGCCATCGGCATTGTCGCGCAGCGCCTGGTTGCTGCGCAGTCGCCAGCCTGCGATGTTGATGCCACTGTTGAGGTACAGGTCGTGGCTGTTGCGGTTGCGGCCGTTGTGGCTTTGGTAATGTTGTGTGGACGCCTGGTAGTTGATGAAGGCGGCATTGATGCCGGCGTCCCATCGCGATTCGGCGATCGTGTCGGACGGTTGTCGGTGCAACGCTATCTGTGGGATGGACACCGACAAGCGCAAGTTCGACGGGTCGAAGTCGGCGTAGGCGTGGGGTAACAGGGCGGCCAGGTCCAGGCAGCGATCGTCGCTGGGCAGGGGGGCTTCCAGCGCTTGCTCACGCAGGCCCAAGTCGCGCAGCAGGTTACCCGTCAGGCAGGCTTGCAAGCCTTGGCCGTCGTTGTTGCGAATGTCCACTTCGCGTGCGTCCAGCGGTGTGTGGTTGACCAGTAGCTGAACGCGGTAACGCCCGGCCGCCAACGGTTCCTGTTCCGCCAGGGCCTGCAATGCCAGCGCGCCGGCGTCGCTGGCCAGGCCGGGTGCCTGACGCATGAACTCGGCCTGGAAACGAGGCGCAGAGGGGGTGGCGAGCGCGGGTGTGACTAAGAGCAGGATCAGCGGGCTGCCAAGCAGCGCGAATCGGGCAGGGCGCGGGCGTGACGATACGGGCCTGCGCCAGTGGAGCTTAGGCATGGAAGGAGTCCTGGGGCGTTAGCGCTTGCAGTTGGGGGCGCAAGGGAGGCTTGGTTGCGAGCTTAGGGTGGCGTGCGCCAGGCGTGTGGCTGACGGGCCGTGTTGCGAGGAGTAGGTTAGGGGCGGGGGGATAGAGAGGCTGTAGGAAGAGTCTTGATAATGAGGCGGTGGTTTCGATAAGGGCGATTGAGCTGGGGTGTCTAGCGACACCCCAGCGCAGGATCAACTCAGATTACACTCCTCCTGGTTGAAGCGCATGCCATTCCCAGTTGAGGGGTCTTCCATCTCCGGAGTACTTCGTAGGTGTAGGAGCTTTTGGCGGATCCAGCTTTACACCATGTTGAACAATTGTTACTTGGGGTTCGCTGACTATCCTTGGCCCCCTGCCGCTGCTGAAAACAGTGGCCTCTAGATTTACTTGCCTCAGGGGTGGATTGGCGCTAGAAGCGCTACTCGAACTTGAAGGCGTTGTTTGCGTAGCACTATTAACAACACTGCGGGAGGGGTTTGACTGTAGGCCCATGCCGCCTGTGGAGGTTATCTGCATGTCGTCCAAGCTTGCCTGAGTCGTCGCCGACATCAGCCGATTAAGCCCTTGCAGATGCGCGCCTCCCTTCGTCGCGGCAGCAACGCTCGCTTTAGCTACCGCTTTAGCTGCCGTGGCTGCTTTGCCTGCTGCCTTGAGCGTAAACATTGCTGGCCCACCCACGATAGACGTCACTACCTGAACCCCGAACGCCCCATAATTGAGAGCTTGTGAAAGTTCTGGGTCATCATTGGTGGTAAGTACCGCACCAACCTGCATGCCCAGTGCAACACCTTGCCCGATAACCATAATCGAGGCTTTCGCGAGGACGCCGGTCGACACCAACGCGCCCGCACCCGCTAGCAGAGGCCCTGCCATCGCGCCGGCCGATAGCACCAGCATAAGCGCCGCAACGCCTACGCCTATCCATGCAGACCAGGGAATCGAGGGTTTTTCTGGCGGGTCCACGTAATCCGGTGGTACATCTCCACCGGCCACCGAACTAACCCTATGGCCGGTAGGGTCCCGCCATTTCACCGGGTTGCCCAGTGCATACACATAAGGATTGGGGCCTGATACTTCTGGCGGCAGCGAATCCGGGCTGTGGAAGCGCATCAGGTTGGGGTTGTAGGCACGGTAGCCGCTGCCAAGCAGGTACCAGCCCAACCCCGCTTCACGCAGTTCACCATTGAACGCCAGCAGGTTGCGCAAGCCATTGTCTTCGGGCTGTTCACCGTACGCGCTGTAGCTGGCATGGCGGGTGCCATCACTGTCTACTTCTGCAACCACGCTGCCGGCAGTGTCGGTCAGCAGCAGCTGGTTGTCGTTCTGGTTCGCGCGTTGCACACCCACTGCCTGGCCATCACCGTACAGGTACTGGGTGAGCAGGTCATTTTCTTGTGTGCTGTCCAGGCTATTGCCCAGATAGCGCCTTTGCACCTGGGCCTTGCCAGCCTGCGTGGCGGCGAGCAACTGGTCGTGGCCATCGTACAAGTACTTCATCAACTCGGTGTCGTTGGCATCCAGCACACACTGCAAGCGGCCATGGCTGTCATATTCCAGCTTGCGCCCTTGTTCGTCGTTGAGCATGTTGCCCCGCGCATCGTAATGGAACGTCTGCTCTGCGCGGTAATCTGCGAGTAAGGTATGGGTCACCTTGGTCAACTGGAAGCTGTAGTCCTCAGCGTAGGTGAAGCGTGCGGTATCACGTTCGCCATCGGCAAAATCAGTTCGGCAGCGGCTCAGGTTATCCAGTGCATCGAAGTCGAACGTTTGTGCAATGATCGAGCGGCCCGCTGCATTGCGCGGCAGTGCCTGCCAGCGTTCGCCGTCTTCCTCTTCAATGTCCCAGTCGCCTTCGTAGTCGTGAGTGGTCAGGCGATCGAGTTCGTCGTAACCGAACACTTCCTTGCGGATGAAAGCGTCTTCATCGTCATCGTTGTCACGGTACAGGGTGCGCGACTCAAGGTTCTTGCCATCACGCCATTTCAGCACCAGCACCCTGATTTCGCCGTTGGCATCGAGCGTACGCCGATGTTGTCGGCCCAGCGGGTCGTAGGTCTGGGTGGTGCGCACATAACGCTCGGCATCTCGGGTGGTCGTGTGTTCCAGCAGCCCTTCGCTGTTGTACTCGAGTGTGCATTCCAGTTGGCCCTGGGAAATGGTCTGAAGCCGCCCAAGTGTGTCGTAGCCATAGTGGCAGGCAATACCGTCGCTGTGCTTGCGGAAAATAAGGCGGCCTTCCAGCGAGTGCGCATTGTGGATGTCGTACTGCGCTTGATCGTTCACCTTCCAGTACTCATGGGCCAGGTAGCCTTGGTCGGTGTAACTGTAAGTACGGTTGCCGTTGCTGTTGGCAGCCGAGGAAATTTGCGCATCGCTTGGGAAGTAGTCGAAGCTGGACGCATCGGGCACATGAGGCTGCGATACATCCTCGAACGTCGCTGCCACCTGGGAAGGTTGGGTGGTGAGGTTTGGCTTGTACTCGTAATGGGTGACGTGCGTGCGTTTGTCGGTGCCCTTGCTGTTACTGATGGAGCGCTTCTCGACCAGTTGTGTCAGCCCACGGTACTGGTATTTTTCCACGCGCGGTCCTACGGCCATGCGGGTCAGGCGATCAAGCCCGTCATACTCGCGCGAGCACACGGGCTGCGCCGGATCACCGCGGGTATCAAGCACTTCCAGCAGGGTTGTCAACTCGCTGACGCTGTGCGCCGCGAAGGTACGCAGGAGTTTGCTGCCGTCTGCCCGAACGGTTTCGCACATGCGCCCCCAGTTATCGTAGGTGTACTCGGTGACCAAGGGTTTCTGCTTGCGAGTCTGCGCGGGGCTGAAGGTTTCTTTGATGCAGCGGCTTAGCCCATCGTAGGTGTAATCGGTGCGGTCGATCTCAACCCACGAGATGCCTTTTGTTGCTTCGTCTTCCACCGGCAGCAGCAGGTACTCATACACGGGTTTTTCGGATGTGTTGTATTCCACGACGCGCAGCTGCTGTTTGTCGTCGGGCTTGTCGGGGCTCACGCTCCACATCGTGGTTTTGTTGCCCTTTTCACCGAAAGGCGAGAACTCGGTGATTTCTTTCACAAGGTCCGGGCGGGTGACCGCGCAGCGCTGCCCCCAGGCATCGTAAGCGTAGCTGGACGTCAGCTCGACCACGGTTTCTGCGGGGGTGTCGCTGTCGGGAGGCGCGGGGAGGTAATCGAACTGTGTTTCGCTTGCCACGCGCCCGATGGAGTCATACTGGGTTTTGGACGTTATGCGGGTAATTGTCTTGCCTGGGTCATTCAGGTCTTTCAGTGTGCGCTCCACACGTACCGAGCGTTCGAGCCCGTCATGATAGGCGCGGGTGATGACCTTGTTGGGGTCGGTGATCTGGGCATACCAGAGCGAGCGCTTGTCCTCAATGACCTGGCCATAGTCATAAGCAACTGTGGCAGCATGATCCGGGTCATCTGGCGCCACGGTCTGTTCAAGCAGCCGGTTGAGTGAATCATAGCGGTAACGGGTGACCACGCCGTTGGCATCTTCCTCTTCGATGGCGCGGTTACGCAGCGACGAGTGTACAGAGGCCGACGTTTTCTCGATCGTACCGCCGTGGGGCGAGAACGTGGTTGTGGTCTTCAGGTAAGTTGGTTTTCCCTGCTCGTCGTTTATTTTTTCATAATGCCAGCGGGTTTTCGACGTGCAGGCGCCCAGCGTGGCAGTCTTCAGATCGGAGCGCCCGTGCAGCAAGACATTGTCTGGCATGTTCAGGTGGCTCATCTCGACCCGGCGCAACCGTTGTTCGGTTTCTTTGCCATCATCTTCCAGGGTAACTTCGAGGGTCTCCTCGCTGTCAGCAACCAACCAATAACTTGCCTGCTGCAGCGAGGCTGTTGCGCTCAACACGTCCATCGCTTTGTAGGTGTACCGGGTGCGAGTGATCGTAGCGGGCTTCCCGGTTGCTGCATCGTCAGCCGGGTAAACGGTAATACTTTCAAGGTTGCGCTTGAACCCTTCCTGGTCCGCCGGGCAGCCGTCACTTTGGGTGGCGGGATAATAGGTGCGGACCATGCGTATGCCACTGGCAGTCCGCTCCTCCTCCAGGTTGCCTGCCTTGTCGTAAATGAAGGTGACGAACTCGTCACGGCGGTCGACGGGATTACCAGAAACCGTCCAGGTCTTGGTCATTTTGCTCGGTAGTTGCAGGCGTTCATCCTGTTCTGCAAAACCGCCACTGCGCTCGTGGTACTCGTTTTTCATCGTCTCGGTACAGCCGGACTCTTCGGTGACTTGCTCGACCAACAAATGGAAGCGGTTGAAGGTGCGCGTGACGGTGCGGAGTACCTTGCCTTCGTAGTGGTGCTTGACGGTTGATGTGTAGTTGAATGTACTGCCGGTAAATTTGTACAAGTGATCCTGGTTGTAGTTGTCATCCCAGACTACACCCGACGCGCCATAACCCAGGAAGTTATTTTTGCTAAAGTCGTATTCGGTCTTTATAAAGGTTGTTTCATCAAGCCGATCGGGCTTCACAACAAGGCTGGTTGCATAGGGGACATACAGCTCCAGGCCGGGTAGTTGGTGCCCCTGTTCTTTGTAAACCAGCTCCTCTTCACCCCCCAGTGGGTTTACCAGTTTCTGCAGGCAACGCAAGGAACCGTAGGAAGTATAGTCAAACGTCCAGCTGTGCTGGTCGGTGGTGGGCATGACTAACGTGCGCAGTTCTTCACCCTCGAGCGCCAGGGTGAAAGACACATGCGCTTCAGTGCCAGGATGAAGGTCCAGCACGGCTTCATGGTCACCGTTGAACGTTACCGTAAGCAGTGTTAGCCCACTGTCGTCATGGATAGAAGCCAGCCGGCCTTTGCTGTCGTCGTAGGCCAATGTGATGCCGTGGCCCGATGGCGTCATGACCCGGGTTGGCAGGCAAACCCGGGGGGCGGCTTTCAGTGGCTCAAGTAGCTCTACCAGGCCCGCTTTATGGGCAATCCGGTAACGTTTGCCTTTATCGTTGCTAATATTCGCCACATGAAAGCTGTCAAATTTGCGCTCATGAACCACAACAGGTTCGTTCGGGCCGTTGTCAGCGATCGCAAAACTATCCCCCGTGTGCAGGTCCAGTACGCCACTGTCCAGGTCGTATCGGCTTAGTTTCAAAGACCAGCCAATACCGAAGCCTGCGTTCGATTCGTTCAAGGGGTTGAAATTCAGGCTCAAAGGCAGTTCCGGGCCCTGAAGGTCATTGGCGTTCAGGGGGGGGATTTCAATAGAAAATGTGTAAAGCCCCGTGCGGGGGTCGACACTACCCTGGGTGTAACTCATGAAGTTACAGGCATTGGACTGTATAGTCATGAATAGCGTCCTTATTCAGTGGTAGGTCGGCGGCCGGCCGATGTCTGCACGATGATTTTCCCCAGCGAGTCGCGTGTTGCCGGGTTTTCGGATTTGTCGACAACGAGGATGCCAAGTGCTGTAGGTATGAAGCTACCCTTGCCGTTGCGGTTTACATATTGGTCGATATCGTGCTGGTCGAGGTCAGAGGGTGCATGCGTTGTCTTCAGCTTAATCCACCACTTAGGTGTACCTCCTTCCATGGCCTTTGATTGCAGTTCAATGGTGGTGGCCGATGGGATATTGATCATGTGTATTTTGCGTGCTGAAAAGTCACCCATTTCAAGCACTTGCCTTTTGTCGCTTCCCGCGCCTTCGACGATCAATGCTTTGGAGTCGCCGCCTCCCTCGTTGCCCACTTTTTCATAAACAGTAATGGTGCCAGTTGCTGATGGTGAATGTTGGCGTGACATAGTCATTGGCTTCCACTTAATTGATTGTTGATTGAGGTATGCACGCGTCAGCGTATAGCGTGTCCAGGCAGGGTATGACGATATGGGGTGCCAGGCACCTAGCAGAAATGCCAGGTCCCCAGGTGATGGGGTGCGGTGCTTAGGGGGGGCGTCGGGGACCTAGTATTTTTGCTAGTTGTTTGGGTTCGGTACCCACTCTATAACGGTATGCAGCCGTTGCCCGCTGAGCGCAGCGATGCAATCAATAGAGTAGAGGCCGACATTGCATGAAGACTAATGAAGTGGAGCTGGAGCAGCCGTTAATTTCAGGGCTGACTTCCAGTAACGAAATCGACCTGGATGAATTGGGTGCAAGTGATCTGCTTACGTATATAAAGTATACGGGTATGCAGCCTGACCATGAGGTGGTCATTAGCTGGTTAGGCGCCGACGCGGAAGGGACGGCGTTTGACGATGCAGGGTCAAAGTATTATGTCAGGCCGGAAGATCTTGAGAAAGGCGTGGAAGTAAAAATAGAAAATGCTGTTGTTCGAAGCGCCGAAGGTGGACAAGCTTTTTATTCATACGTGGTAACCACAGTTGGCCAGTCACAGCGCAGATTCTGCCTCGTGGGTATCAGGGAAAAGGGTGATGGTGAAGGTTTAGCGGTCATTCAAGCTGTTCAGTCGCATGACCTGGTCATTAAGCCCGATGAGCTGGACAGTGCTGGCGTCATGTTCATCGTTATGCCCTATCAGGCGATGCAAGTCGGGGACGTGATTAACTTCACGTTCCAGGGCTTTGATGAGGATGGTTATGAAGAGGACCCGGAAACCGAAAAGTTGACGGTTAAAAAAGAGCATTTCGATAATCTACCCTTAATGTTCACCGTGGGTAAGAATATTTTTCGCTTCATTGATCCGGGCACTGCTAAAGTTTCTTACAGTGTCGACTTTGCTGACAGCGGGTCCCTGGATTCTCCCGTTCAGGACTTTGTCATCGATTCTGAGGCCTCGCTGCCAACACCTCTCCCGGCTCCGCGTATTGTGGGGTATACCCCGGGAAAACCGTTGGATCCTGGTAACTTCCGGGATGGATTGACAATCCATATAGACGGTTACCCCGGGATGTCGATTTCTGATCACGTCACCCTGTACTGGCGTAGCCCGGTACGTGAGCTGTTTACACACGTTCGTGTCGATGCCAGCACGCAATCCGTCGGCACCATCGTACTGCATGTGCCTGTCGATTTCGTGCTGGAGAATCAAGGATTAAACGTCAGCCTGTCCTACCTCTTCAGCCGTGAAGGGGCAGGTTTGCAATCGCAGCCGCTGAACGTGGCCATCGCTACCACGCGGGTGTTGTCCGTCCCCCTGATCGACCGCGCGACACCAGACGAAGGCAAGGATCATGGCACCCTGCCTGGCGCGAACGGCGTTGGCGGTGTTCGTGTTCGTGTACCCGATGTGCTGTTGCCGGGCGAACGTGCTGAAGTGCTTTGGCGTGGGTGGCCGGTATTTGGTGAGTACGTTGCCAATACCCCCGAAGGGGCTGATCCGCTGGTTTTTCTTATACCAGAAGAATTCGTACCGGCAAACATCGGGCGCGGCTCGCGGGACCAGAGCAGGCGCTTTGAAGTGGCGTATCGCGTGATTGGCAGTGGTTCTCCGCTGGACTCGGCGCCTTACCATTTAAGGATTACCCCGCCCGTTCCCAGTGGAGATCCGCAAATCCAATGTGAAGGTGTAGTTGGGCAAGCCTTGTCGCTATCGAGGGTGCCAAGTGGGGGGGCCAAATTGACGCTGGGCACCTGGAGATTTGGCCGGGCTGGTCAACTTCTTCATATTTGGGTAAGCGGCGTAGGGCAAGAGGGAGATCTTTCTGAAGACCTGCGGACTGCATCTATACCCGTGACTGAAGGGGAAGCGGATATGGGCGTTGAGGCTAAGTTGCCAAAACTGTTTTTGGAACAATTAAAGCTGAACGAGCAGTTTACGTTGCATGTCGCGTTGAGCTTCGATGGCGGGACGCTATATAGAGTGTTTCCGGAAATGAGTATCACGCTGGAATCTTGAGTGAAGTGCTAGTTAGCGTATTGTCAATGCAGTGTGAGTGCTATTTGTGTTGAGGCTGCGTATTGTTAATTAATTTTGGAGTGTGATAGTGATGGCCAGGCCTACGTTTGAAAAATACATGAGATACCTCCGGGCAGAACCGCGTACTTTGGGGTGGGGGGCGCTACTGGTTTACGATCGATTCAGGGCTAACAGGCTGTTGGCGCAGGAGCATATTCAGCGTTTTGATGACAGTGAATGGCTGCCGCCTGTCAATTTCAGGGCAAGTACGGAAAGTGGTAGTTGGACCGAGGTTCGCGACCTCGTGATGGACAAGCCTCGGTTGTCGTTCGTGAATTCCAGTATCGCCAGTTCCAAGGCGCGCTTGAGCATGAACGTCGTCAGTGGCGTCATCACCCAGTTGCGCCAGTTGCCTGGAAGTGACCAGATGGAATTGGTGAGCTATACGGTGCTGAACCCTTTAGGTGGGCCGACGGTCCGGATGGACATAACCCTGAATGAAACCAACAGCGGCAGTATTGATGACGAAGGCCGCGTGACATTGGATCTTTCAACGGGGCAGGGGTACACCTTTGAAGTTTCCAGTTGGAAGGAAATGAACGAAAAGCTCGGTGAGGCAGTTAAAGCTGAGTTTGAAAAATGGCCGAAGGAGGCCAGGGTATGGGAGCTCAATATCATCAAGCCATTAGCGGGGGCGCTCAATCCTCAAGAATTTGCTGTTCGTACACATTCGCTGGCACGTTCACAACAGATTACCAATGCCACTCAAGAGGAGCAGGAGGAGGGCGCTGTTATCGTGGGGGTGTCGTTTGTTGAGGACAAGACAGGAACCTTTCCACCGAATGATAAGGATATGCCCTATCTGTTGCCGTCGCCGGTGGATGGAAACGATGGTCCGTTTACAATGAATGTTCTTTTTGCTAATGAAGTCTGGCTCAAGGATCAATTGTGGCAGTTGGTGCGTGACATCCCTGGGTTGACAAATGTTAATATGGATCGTGATCAAAGTGGCTTTTTTTCTACTGTGAAGGCTGATGTCGGATTTACGGTGCAAGGGCGCAGGGACACTACGATTCGTGATTATGAGCGTTATACGTTCACCACATACACATGGCCGAATCTTGATTTTTCGGGTTCTTTTAAAATTGTACATACTGATGATGTTCTGGTCGTTGAGTGGGCTGTGGAATGTCCCACTAAGGAGTTGGTTGTTATCTTTCACGACTCGCTTAGGGATTATCGTCATGATCCGGATTTCAATGTTTCTGTTTCGGTGCAAACAGAACTTCGAATTAAAATGGTGGGTGAGGGGGACAAGCGTGGTGATATAGAAATTGTGCCGGGCAAGGTGGAGGTCAACTATAATGCCCGGTTTTGGGGCGGCGATCACAGCTATATTAACGACTATGTTAAGGAATCTTTTGATGATTACATTAAGCCCCATATTGATCCCCTGGTGAATCAAATGGCCGACAAGGTTGCTGTCATGGCGTCAGGGATCAAACCATTTAATGCTCTACGCCTTAACAGCCTTTTGTTCCGCAGTGATGATGTTGCCACGCCACGGTTATTGGTAACGCCTGGGGAACTTTCGCTGTTAGGGGATCTGGCCCCCAAATTGACAACCTTCGCTGTAGAGCCGCTTGAAGAAAAAGTGAGCGCGGCCCCAGGTAACACGGTTAAGTTTCATCTCGACCCTGCCATTGGCGGGACGGTTAGCTGGAGTGTCAAAGGTTTGCCAGATGGCTCAACTGACCCCGAAAAAGTAGGCGCTGTTGTGGATGGGGTCTATACGCCTCCTGAAGTCGGGGCGCTAACCGACAGCTATAGGCGTGTCATCGTGACAGCCACGGCAAATGGTAACTCGAGCAGCGCATTGGTAACGGTCGTGGCGGACAGCGTTGCTATCTATCCCTATTTCCAAATTGCAAATTTCAAATCCGGCGATAACCGCCCACGCTACGTTTTGACAGGTGGCGATATAAAGGGTGACTTGAAATGGGCCATGACCAGTTCAAGCAAAGGCACCGTACGTGAAGTGGAAGCCGGTGATTCCGATCTGGATATTCCGGTAGACAAAAATGTGCGGATCTATGAATCCCCGGAAAAAGCTGTCGGTGAAGCCGGCACGGTGGACGCGCTTGTTCATCTGGACGGCGTGGAGGTATCGGCGGGCGGGCAGACGGAAGTGATCGATATTGTCATCCCCTGGAGAACAACTACGGCGGGGCTCAGAACTACCGCGCAAGCAGGAGGTGGCTTAAAGCTGGCGCTGTACTTCGATAATGAAGAGACAGGAGAGGAGGACGAACTGACACCCGCAGAAACTCTTTGGAAAGTTTTCAAAGGCGCCGGTCAGATCAACCCCACTACTGGCATCTACACGCCAGGGCCGAACGAAGGCCCTTACATCATCGTTGCCGGTAGAGAAACACCAGCAGAGCGTACGCCCATCTGGAACTACGCGGTTATTCCGCTTTCGCACGTCGAAGAATATGAAGCGTTCTGTGCGCATGTTCGTACCCATAATAAGCAAGGGGAGATTTGATCATGGCCACTTCTTCCAAGCGCGAGTTGCTGGATGTTCTGAGCAAAGGCGATGCAATGTATGGTTGGGGGGCGATGCTTGCGCTCGGCCGTGATTCGGTCAACCAACTGCTTGAGGCGCGTTTCATTGAGCGTTTCAGGAACCAGGATTTTATCACACCCATCAGTGGCGAATATTACGGCGATACGCAATCCACCGAGCTTGTGGTGCTGGATGGGCTGATGCTCGGCCCGCCCGCGCTGTCGTTCGAAAAGGCTTCGGGCCGCACCAGCACGGTGACCGTGGTCATGGAGCTGATTGCCGGCCGTTGCAGCGCGCAGGAGAAATCACCCGGAAGTGCCAGCCGCTTGCGCAGAAGCCATGAACTGACCCAGGGCATGGGCTACACGCTGCAGATGACAGCGAAGCTTGTGGTGGTACCTGTGCCAGGGAGCAATCAACAGCAACTGGCTATCGATCTTGGCCAGGCCACCGATCCGATCTGCAACCTTGCAGTTACCGATCAGGCAGCGCGCAAAATGGGCCAATTCATCTTGGGGCAGTTGCAGCAGCAACCGGCCTTCGAACCACTGTTCGGTTTTATCAATTTTTCCCCTATTGGCAACGATGTACTGACGATTGACAGGGTCGACCCTATTGCACAAAAGGCCCCCGAAGGCGCCGGGCAGGGCAGTCAGCCGCAAACAGACGGGGCAGTGCTGCTGCTGATGCAACTACGGGGTGACAGCGATGCGGGTGGCATTCCGGATGCGTTTACGTATTTGCTGCCGCGAAAGGAAGCACCAGAGGTGAGCAACTACGGTGCCACGTTGTTGCTGGGCAAGCTAAGGGCAAAGTACAGCACATACCTTGCCTCCGGCCTGCTGGCGCAAGTGATCATGCCGGAAGGCTATGTCGTCCGCTTCCTCGAACATGAAGAGTTCGACCCGCATGACAAGGTCCTGTTTGGCGACATTCGGCCCGGTACAGGCACCTGCCGGCTTTTGCCCGCACTCAGCCATATCGGTGCTGGACAAGCCTTATCCTACGAGGTGAGTTGTGACACTGGCCTCTACGGCTGGCAGGCCCATGACATTATTAGCCCACGAGCAGCGGGTGCGATCAATAACGGTACCTACACTGCCAGGCCAAGGGGCCAGCTGCCGAGCGCTCAGCGTGTAGTGGTAGTGTCAGCGAAGGTTTCAGAGGAGGCTGATGCGGCTACCCGTTCAGCGTTGTTGATCGAATCTTCGGAGCCGCTGTCAATCTCGCCGCGGGTTGTTGTCTGGTATTCGGGCCAGGGCGCTATCACCTTTACCAGCAACGCTGCCGGTAATGTCGAGTGGAAACTGCTAGACGAGAAAATGGGAGAGTTGGTCAAGGATGCCGACGACTCCCGGCGGGCGGTGTTTACGCCAGACGAGGGTTCTGTGCCGCTGGTGCGTTTGCAGCGTGTGGAAGTCAGTGTTGGCGAGGCCAAGGGCCATGCAACGGTCGTGATGCTGCGCACGGAACCCAGATTGCAGGTCACGCCCCATTATGTACCCCGCCTTGCACCCGGCGCGGGCCGGCTATTTGCGCTTGATGACGACCCGGCAGATCGCTGGGAAGTGTTTGGGCCTGGAAACATCGACAAAGAGACCGGGGAGTATAAAGCGCCTGATCAGCCCGATGCTGAGGTCAGTGTAATCGCCGCGTTTTCCGGCCCCTTTGCGGGCGTTGCCATTGTTGAACATTACGCAGGCCTGGCTGCGCAGGCCATGGCATTGCAGGACCGTTGGAAAACACTCAAAGAATTTAGCCTCAGCTTGAACAATAAAAATCGAAATATGGTGTTTGCAAATGGTTACCAGCAAGTAGGCATTGATATTGTCATTGGTACTCACAGTTTTACTGACTCAAACGGTGAAGACGTTTGGGACCCGGTCAGTAATGCTGAGCTGGCTACATTGGTGCTGCTTGACGAAATTGGCAATGAAATTCCTTATTTGACTGACGATCAGCATGGTATTCCAGGCGATAGTTTGGAAGTGTGGGCGGCGAAAAAGAAGCGTAACCATTTTGATTATTACCCCGTGGGCAGTTCGGATAGGGCGAGCGGGGTGCGAGGGGAAGAAGAGGGCAAGCGTTACGTCACTGTGTATGTGCATTCGAAGGTGGCGGAAGTGGCCAGGTTCACGGCCAAGTTTCAGGCTTATGATAGAGCGTGGAAAAATTCGTACAGCGATGATAATCCAGACAAAGAGAAAGGTAAGATCGAATTGGAGGGGGTCAAGCTTCCCTTGCCTAACCTTGCCGCGTTCGTATGGCCAAAGTCGGGCGGCAAACGGGTTTTTGAAGAGGATGGATCAAGTACGCCTACTGATACGTTCAATTACTGGCATCGCACCACAGACTATTGGTCACTGTCTGGAAACGGCATTCAATTGGTGGAGATGAATTTCGAATCCGCCTCGATGATTAAGTGGGAGTCGGAGCAGTTAGCGGAAAGTTTCGCCACTTATACCGGCATCGCCTTCAAGCCACGACGCCCTGAGGAGGCTCCCCTCATGCCAGAAGGCGTGCAGTATCAGGCCGAGCTGCAATTACTTTCTCAAGAGCCAGGTATTCAGGTGGCGCTTGATCCCAAATTCAAAGGGCAGGATAGGCCGTCTGAGGGGGCGATGTTGATCACACTGGACCGGGTTTCGAATTTCAATTACTGGTCTCCGGTAAAGTATCGAAATAAGCTCGATGGGGCAATGAACTTTACCGTAACCGATAATTACGGTACGAAGCACAAGCTTAAAATTTTGTTTGGGGGCGGTACGGATGGTCGAAACTATCTGGAGCTGGGGCTTCAGTAATTTCCAATCGACTTTTTGATGGCGAAGATTCGAAAATGACAACACAATCATTCATTCATTCCAACGCATTCAATTTCATGAGCTTTGTGCAGGGCGGCGTTGATGAGCGTACAGGGCAATACACGCTCAGTATCGAACTGCCTGAGCTTCCGAGTAATGCCTTGGTTGGCCCGAACCTGCCATTGCGCTTGAGCTTCAGCCCACTGAACAACGTCAATAGCGGCTTCGGTAAAGGCTGGACGCTTCAGCTCAGCCAGTACAACCTGAACGACAACAAACTTGATCTGCATACAGGGCAGAGTTTCAAAATTTCCGATAACGGCCCCGGTGAGCCTGCTCCTGTACCCGAACGCAAGCTTGAACTCTTTCACTTTGAAAACAGGAGTGAAGGCAACACCCATCGCTACCGGATCGCCCATAAATCCGGCATCGTCGAATGGCTGCAACCGCAGCCATCGGACCTGCGACTGGCATTGCCTGTACGTGTAGAAGCCCTCTCGGGCCATGGCATCACACTGGCTTATCACCCCACAAAAAAAGGGTGCCTGCAGTCAATCGTCGACGATGCCGACCGTACGTTGTTGAAAATCGAATATGTGGGTGATAGCAAGGTGGAACTCACATTCTTGCCAAACTCAGCCGCTTCCGCGTTGTATTCATTGCTGATTTCCGGCGATCGATTGACAGGGGTGACACTGCCTACGTCGAACGGCGCGGGGTGGACCATCGATTATGCGCAAAAGGGTGAGTCACTGTGCATCACGCAATTGGATACGCCGCTTGGGGCTACCGAACTGATCGAGTATCAAGAGCGTGGGCATCTTTTCCCGGGTAGCACGGAAGAGAAGGGCCGGGCGCTCTCCTACGTGAATCGCCATGTCATCAAGCCCGGCGCCGGGCAGGCAGACATCGAAACGACCTACACGTATTCTGCAAGCAATTTCCTGGGATATGGCTCGCTGACCAGTTGGGCGGATAATGGCGAAGACAATCTCTACCGGGTGGCTGACCGCGCATTCAAGTATGGCGCCACTGCCACATCGCGTCGCGATGGCGAGCCAGTGCGTACGGTGGAGAAAATTTACAATCGCTTTCACTTGATGATTGAGGAAATCACGGTTGAGCAAGCCTGCACCCGGCGTATCAACACGAAGTACCATGAGCGCAACGTCGATTTTGTGGACCAGCCCAAGTACTTCCAGATGCCGGAGACGGTGACCACCTCATGGGAGTTCGACTGCCCGGAAGCGCCTGTGCATCCGCGTAGCGAAACGGTGACTACCGAATACGATGATTTTGCCAATCAGACGCTGGAAGTTCAGCCCAGCGGTCTGCGCATCGAGCGCACGTTTTATCCCCAAGATGATGACCCGGAGAAATTCGTACGCCATCTTGAACAGGAAATCGTAAGGCCTGCCGAAGGTTACGAAGCTGGCGCACAAACGCTTCGCACACATTATCGCTACGCGCTGCATCCCTCTGTAATGGTTGACGGGCCGGGTTGGCTGGTTAACCGAAATGAGGACAAGTACCAATTGCATGGCGATGGTTCGCAGACGGTGCTGCAGGAAATCGAACGCACTTATGTCAACGATGAGCCAATCGACCCCCTCACCCACGGTCGGCTGGAGCAAGAGATAACGACAAGGAATGGGCGGCAGACGACGATCGACTATAGCTACTCGGATACCCCCGAAAAACCGACGACTCATCCGGTTCTGGTAACCCAACAAGTCATCACCGGTTTCGACCATGGGGCCAAACACCATGCCCGCAAGGAAATTACCTTGCAGCATTCGTTGCTGATTGGCGAGCCGTTGCTCAACCGTGATGACAACGATGTAGAGATCGAATACGAATATGATCTGTTGCGCAGAGTGATACGCGAAACCGTCGCACCGGGAACGGCTTACACCGCATCGCGCCATTATCATTACGCGTTGGTTTCCAGCTCGGGTGGCAAGGCCACTCAAGAGCAGATAGACGTCAAAGGGGTTTCAACCTTGAGTACTGTCGATGGCCTTAACCGGGTTGTCGAGGCCAAGCGCATCGATCGTGATTTTGTGCAAAAAGGCCAGGAGCCGAACTATCGTCCAACCTACAAGGCCATGTATGACGGGCTGGGCGATTTGATCGAGGAAGTTGAGTTCGACTGGCACAGGGACGAAGATGTACCGTTGAAGACCACTTTCAGTTATGACAACTGGGGGCAGCGCTGTAAAACGGTGGGCCCTGATAAGGTTGTGCATCATGACCGGGTCGACCCCATCGGCACACCGGAACGGCTGGGGCCGGTGCGGCGTACATGGAGTGAGTCCGAGAACGCAGTGCTTGGCAGCGGCCAAACCATCACGTTCATGAATCTGTTCGAAAAACCAGTCAGAGTCGAGCGTTTGACAGCAAGCAGAAAGCCTTACAGCGTTCATCAGTACTTCTACGATGGCCTTGGGCGTTCAGTCAGGGAAAAAGATGCCGAGCAGAATGAAACGTGGTTTAGCTACGATGCGTTCAATCGGTTGGTAGATCACACGCTTGCCGACCGTGCGCTGGTTCATCGCGACTATGCTTTGCACAGTACTGGAGACCTGCCGGAACTGATTCAAGTCACTCGGCGGGGCGGTAGCGAACCGAGCGTGCTGGGCTTGCAGCGGTTCGACGGGCTGGATCGTCTGGTCGAGTCGACAACGGGTGGCCGTCTGCGAAGCCTGGAGTATGAGCCAGGCCAGCGTAAGCCCAAGGCGGTGATTACGCCCAAGAAAAAGCGTATCGAATATAAATACGTGCCGCAGTTGGGTGAAGAGGCTGTTGAGCGCAAGCAGGTCGACGCGGGCATTACAGGGCATTTTGATTATGACCCACAGAATGCACGCTTGCTGTCGTGTTCAGAGCACGGGGTTGCCATGACACGTGACTATTTCAGCACGGGTGAGCTGAAATCAGAGACATGTTCATTTGACGGTGGCAAGCCTTACGAAATGAAGTACGTGCATAGCCTGCAGGGTAAGATGCTGTCTTACATAGATGTGCTGGGTGCTGAGCAATCCTACAGCTACGACGGGGCTGCTCGCTTGAAATCGACGAGCCTTGGCACACTGCACAGTAACTTTGAATACGATGACCTGGGGCGCAACGATTTCTTCGAGACGATTGACAATACGCCGGGCGAGCCAGCTCGGCGGCTTGGCACCCAATTGAAATTTGACGATTTTGATAGAGAAATCTCGCGTACATTCGATTTTGGGGATGCGAAGCAAACCTTGAGTCAGCGATATGACAAGGCGGATCGAATTATCGGCAAGGTGTTGCGTCGGGGGAAAGAGCTGCTGCGCAGGGAAGTGTTCGATTACGATGAGCGGGGCCGTTTGGTCGAGTATACATGCAGTGGAATCGATGAATATATGCCTGTGGATCCTTATGGTAACCGTATACGTCGGCAGACGTTCAGGTTCGATGCGATCGATAATATCACACGTGTGCTCACCGCACATGCTCAAGGCGAAGTAGACGTTGTCTACCATTTCGCGAATCTTGCCGATCCTGCACAACTCACTGGTTTCACGGTCAGGGGCATGTCCGAGCAACCTATCGAGGTGCCGCTGGAGTATGACGATGACGGAAATATGGTGGTTGATGAACAGGGGCGTCAACTAGCCTATGACGCCTTGGGGCGCCTGGAAAGTGTCAATGGCTTTGCCTATGGATATGACCCGCTGGATCGATTGGTCTCTCAAGAGCAGCCTTAAGTCATCCTGGTAGAGTACCTTTAAAACAGGGCCGCATTGCGGCCCTTTTTTCATGGCTGGAAACTCATGAGTTTGTCACCTGGTAATAGTGCTAGTTGTGCAGAATGCCGGGATGGCTTTGAATGCTTTCAGCAGCGCAGCTACCCGTCAACCTGATAAACCAGAGGCGCATCATGAGTGACTCCAAGGCGTACAGTGCTTCCGAACGCGTGCGTAAGGCATACCTGCGTTCGCTTGCAGACCATAAGCCCCATCTTGATCCCCGAATTCATTCGGGTATGGAAGACTTGGTAATTGATGGGAGTATGCTGGCCGATCCACCCAGTGGATTGGTCTACAGAAAATTTACAATTGAAGAAAGCGGCGGTCCCGCTGACCCTGCATTGCCCTTTGTATTGAGCGTGCCACTCTGGGTGAGGACACGTGAAGACACGCTTCGCATTGAACACTCCAGGGATGGTGCCACGTGGACGACGGTTTACGAAAAGGTTGGCGATTTTCGCGAACCCGGTACGCCTGATCCATATCCCGTAGTAATCCCTAAAGATCAAGACGCGCTGCGAGTGGACGGCACCCACCATTTCAGAAGTTGGGTCATGAATATCAATGGGGATGCTTCCTGGTCGGGGCCCCTGACGCTTATTTTCGACCGAAACCCGCCCTATTCGCATGCGGCGCCGCCCAAGTTCCCTGATATCCCGGTTGTGACCGATGAATCGTTGAAAGTGGGTGCCAAGTTGAAACTACCCGCCTATTCCAGCTGGGCAGAAGGCGATCAGGTCTTGGTGTACTGGATGAGTCGCCTTCCAGACAAGGTTGAAGACCTTGATCCACCGATCGTGGCGCTACCTACGACAGGTGCCGATCAGGAGCTATCGATTCCTGAAGATAAAATCCGCGCCGTTGGGGATGGCGGGGTGTATGCCCTCTACCTGCTGGTCGACAAGGCCCTCAACATCAGTGCGTTGTCTGTCTGGACCAGTATTCCTGTAGCGTTGGGCGAACTGCCTGCTACCTTTGATGACCCTCTGGTGCCGTTGGCCACAGCGGCTGACGGTTTTTTGATTGACCAGGCTGACGCTCATTTGGGTGTGGAAGTATGGGTTCCTTGGCAGGAACATATGAAAGCCACCGATACTGTGGTGGTGACTTGGGGTGGCATAGCGTTACCGGCTGAAACGGTTGGGTCTGCTACTAAAGAGAATATCCCGGTAAAAGTATCCGATGAGGTATTGCTGCGCGCTTACGGTAATAACAAGGGGCCCCTGCCCACCACTGTCAGCTATGTCCTGATGCGTGGTACCCATCCGGTGGGCGGCGCTGATACTGATATTAACGTAGACTTCGAAACCATGGACCCAGGTGGCCCCGATCCAGAATGGCCACTGCCCATTCATCCCGGTTTAAAAGAAGTTGTAGTCAAGGGCAGGGGAGGCACGAGTGACGATAATGAATTGAATGCTGATGATGCGGGTTTAATTGCCGATCTGGAAATTGAGCTCTACAGCTTCGCCGAGGAAGATGATGAACTTGAATTCTATTGGGCAGGTGAGCCAGCGGCGACTTACACCGTGTCAGGCACCGACAGCCCAGGTGACACGGTATCGGTAGAGGTGCCTTGGGCTGTTATCGAAAAGGGTGGCAATGGCCCGGCTATACTTGTCGATTATTTGGCTTCACGCCCAGGCGTGCATAACCCTGTGCGCTCGAAAGTTACGCCTGTCTCCGTTGATGCAATCACTATTACACCTGTTGCCGCAACATTCGAACATCTGGTAAATGGCAGGGTTACTTGTACTTCGATACAACGCAGTAACGATCATGCTGACGGGCCCGCTGTCGAGGTGTTGATTCCGGACCTCACCGAGTATTATCAGTTCTCTCCATTTGCGCAGATTCAAGCAAAGTGGTGGGTGTACAGAGGCGAGAGTGATGATTTAGGTTTCGATGAAATTGACGCTGTCACATTAGACATTCCGATCGCTATAGATAGTGAGCATCCGATCACGGGCTTTACCTGGCGGATCCCCTACGAGACCAATGTGCTTCCCACACATGAAGGGAACCCGGACCCAAGGTTCAATAGTTCTCGCGCAAATGTGCAATATACACTAAAGACGGCCAAGGGAGACATTCCTTCGATTGAAGCCAAGGTGGAGCTTTCCTTTATGCCACCCTCTGGTGTTTGTAATCCTGAAGGTGGTGGCATCTGAATTAACTTATGCTGCGCGAAAAGGATGTCGCGCAGCGTAGGGCTATTCGCGCTAGGTTGTAAGGCTTTTCCTATAGTGGCTTGATTTATTTCCTGTAGCTTGATCGCGATCGGCACCGACTCATGTGTTTCATTCACTCATTAACGTGCCTGCTTCTAGATCTGCATGAGATTTTGGAAATGAAAAGTAACTTCAAGAAATTTAAAGTTCGCAATGGGCTGGTGTGTTGCATGGCGGCGCTGCCGTTAAGCTTGTATGTAGGGGATGTGGCGGTGGCGCAGGTCATCGTCGACCGTGACACGGTCATCGATGGCAGTAATTTGCCTGATAGTTATCAGGTTCAGGGCGGTGCAAAGCTGACGGGCAACGGCGCCAGCACGGACCAGATCTTCCTGCGTGAAAGTGGGGCGCTGGAACTCAACGGTAGCACGGTGACATCGGCCAGGGACGGTGTGTTGATGGAGGGGAGCGCGCGCGCTGACATCAATGGCAGTACCATCACCAGCGATGAGCGTGGTGTTGTCTTGGGCCGCAGTAATGGCGTCGGCTCGCAGGCGTGGGTTACGGGCAGTAACATCAGCGGCAGGAAGGGTGGTGCGCTCATTGCCAGTGACTCAGAACTGCACCTCAATGGCAGTACGGTACAGGGCACAGGGCAGGGCAGTGCCGGCGTGCGCATGCTCAATGGCTGGCTCCAGGCGCAGGGCAGCACGATCGTCGGCGCACAGGAAGGTATTTTGGTAAATACCGATGGCCGTGCCGGCGAGGCCCGTATCGATCTGGATGGTTCGCAAGTCGTCGGGAAAGACGGTTCGGCCATACTGGTGGATGGGGAGACCGAAGGGGGTGCCACAGCCAAAATCACGGTCAGCAATGGCGCACAGCTTAGCGCTAGCAATGGCAACCTCCTCGAAGTGCGCAACCAGTCGAGTGCCGACCTGGCTGTAGTGAACGCCAACCTAGTGGGCAACGTAAAAGTGGAGGAGGGGTCCAGTGCAGCCATATCACTGGATCGGCAAGCTACGCTCACGGGCCAGTTGGAAAATGTCGGCAAACTGTCTATTGGCGATCAGTCACGCTGGACGATGGTCGACGACGCCAAGGTCGGCGATCTGGTGCTCGCTGGCGGGACCGTGCAGTTTGGCCAGCCCGATGCATACCATCGGTTGACGCTGGACAACCTGTCAGGTGAAGGCACGTTTGAAATGGATGCCAACTTCGCCACCGGGGAGACCGATTTCCTTGATATCACTGGCACAGCCACGGGCAGCCATAGCTTGCTGATCGGCAGCAGTGGTGCAGAGCCGCAAGCAGAAAACCAGCTTCAGGTGGTGCATACGGGCGGGGGTGATGCTTCGTTCTCGTTGGTTAACGGGCCTGTGGATCTGGGGGCGTTTTCCTACGAATTGGTACAGCGTGGTGACGACTGGTTCCTCGACGGTTCGAGCAAGATCATCAGCCCTGGCACCCGCTCGGTATTGGCGCTGTTCAATACTGCGCCAACCGTATGGTACGGCGAGTTGACCTCTTTGCGCAGCCGCATGGGCGAGTTGCGTCTGGATGATGGCAAGGCCGGTGGCTGGGTTCGGACCTATGGCAACAAGTTTGATGTTGCCGCAAGTTCCGGTGTTGCTTACAAACAAACCCAACACGGGTTTTCCCTCGGTGCAGATGCGCCGCTGCCGGTTGGTGATGGTCAATGGTTACTGGGTGTATTGGCTGGTTACGGCCGTTCGGACCTGAACCTGGAGGGCGGCACCAGTGGTGAGGTGGACAGCTACTACCTCGGGATGTACACCACCTGGCTTGACCGCGTCAGCGGGTACTACTTCGACGGCGTAGTGAAGTTGAACCGCTTTGACAACGATTCCACGGTTGCCTTGAGCGACGGCGCACAAACCAAAGGCCACTACGGCAACAACGGTGTTGGTGTATCGGCCGAGTTCGGTCGTCACATCGAGCTCGATCAAGGGTATTTCGTTGAGCCTTTTACCCAGTGGTCCACCGCTTATATTCAAGGAAAAGACTATCACCTGGACAATGACCTGCAGGCCCAAGGCGACGCTGTCCGGTCCGTGCTGGGCAAGGCTGGTGCGACAGTCGGGCGCAACTTCGAGATGTCAGCGGGTGGCATTGTTCAACCCTACCTGCGTGCTGCCTACGCTCACGAGTTCATCAACAACAATGATGTAAAGGTCAACGAAAACCGCTTCTCCAACGATCTCTCAGGCTCCCGCCTGGAGGTGGGCGCCGGTGTGGCTGTTACCGTAGCGCAAAGCCTGCAGCTGCATGCCGATATCGATCACAGCCGCGGCGAACATATCGACCAGCCCTGGGGTGTGAACCTTGGCGTGCGGTATAGCTGGTAAGTACTCATCAGGAGGCCCTAGGGCCTCCTTTTTAGTGGGAGTCACTAAATGAGCCAAATGTCAGACAATGAGTCGTTACTGAACAAGTTGTTAAAGTGGTTACTAAAGCCGTGGTCGAAGCTGTTGTTCAAGGAGCTACTAGAGGCTGTCACGGTGACTGACTTGCTTGACGACATCCCGGGTGGCGACATCAACCTGCTCCCCATCAGCGCTACCGAGAAGGATCTGGAGGTGATCGTACCCATGTGGCCGGTCAGTGATCCACGCCCTGGCAGGCCGGAACTGCTGAAATTGCTCTGGGATGAGGTAGAAGTGGATCAAGGGTCCTGGGAGGCCCCTGTGCAGCCTGGGGATCTGATCCTGAGTGTTCCCAAGGACAAGCTGACTGACGGCCCCCATGTGCTGCGTTACGAAGTAACCAATGCCAACCTTGACACGAGCCTTTCCAAGACGCTGGAGGTATTGATCGACTTGCAGGCGCCTGTTTTGGGCGCAGGCCAGGGCCTTCTGACGGTCGTTGAAGACCCGGAAGAAATCGAACGTGACGGGCTTACGGAGCGCTACCTGAGGAACCACGATCAACGCCTGCGAACCCAGGTGCCTGGATATATCACGCCCAAAGCAGGTGACACGGTTATCTATTATTGGGATACCGAGCCCTTTGCGGAAATGGAGGCTGGTGAACATGAACTGACATTTGAAGACACTATCAGGCCGGTCTACATCGATTTCCCTGGCGCATTGGTGCTTGAACGAGGAGACGGAGACCGCTATGTGTACTATGCCATCAAGGATCGAGCCGGCAATATCAGTGTGTTCCCCAGGCCTCTTAAACTGAGTGTGTCGGCTGGCTTGCGAGCGCTGCCATTGTTGAGCATCGAGCAAACCACGGGGGATCAGGAAAACCTGCATCTGGCACTCAATGATCTGGCTCCACCCCTTCTCATAAAGGTACCGGCTGAAGCAGTTGTTTACCCCGATGAAACATTACGGGTGGAATGGGGCCAGCCCGGAGACCCAGGGTATTACTCGACCTCTACCGAATACCAGGGACGTTCGCGTCAATTCGAAATTCCTGAAGACAAGGTGGCTGCACAGGGCGCAACGACCATCCAGGTCAACTATGTCGTCTCGGGCGACAAGCGTCACGATTACCCTTCGCCGCCAGTAGGCCTTACTGTTGGTTCGTTGAGCCGGGGCCTACCGGTCGTTCAACTGGCTGGCGTGAGGAACGGGATATTCAAGTTGTCCGATGCGGATGAGCGTAACCGGGTGACATTGGGAACCTGGAAGTTCATGGCGGAAGGGCAATGGGTCGATATCTGGGTGACCGGGACCCTGAGCAATGGCCAAGAGGCGGAGCCGCACCAAGTTTTGAAAAACTATGCGATTGAGGCGGACGATGTTGAAAACGGCATTGGCGCACGTAACGATGTGGTGGTGCTGAAGTCGTACCTGTCAACACTGTTGCTTAATAACCCGTTCACGGTACATGTCAATGTAAGTTTCAATCAGGGGTACAGTTGGGTAAAATTCCCTGAAATGAGACCTCAGTTGCAGTCTTGACGTGGTTATCATGGGCCGGAAACAGGAGCTCTCATTTCGGCAGTGGTGCCCCCAAAGTCGTTGATGGTTGTGAAAGTCACGTGCATTTTGGGGGTTATTGCAAACGTTTCTACGGGGTATGCCTGAGTGCCACCTGGGGCAACCATTTTATGGGCTTCAATGCGCTTGCGTGTGCTGCCGTTTTCCAGGTGCGCCTGCCTGAAGGTGTAATGATAGGGTGAGGGATTATGCACAACCAGTTGAGTTTTGCCGTCAAGTCGCTGTAAGGACCATTGCAGTTTTTTCAGGCCGTCCTCAAGGGGTTCTTGCAGTTCGGCGGGGCGGTAAAGTAGTTTGATCCGGGTGCGCAGGGCAATGGTCAGTGTGTTTGACGGGTCACCATCGGTTTGCGGAATTTCCTGTACATTGAAGTAAAACAAGGATTCCTTGTCCTTGGGCAGATTATTCGGGATTTGATTGATCTGAACAGTCTGCTCACTGCCCGGCGCAAGGCGGAATAGCGCGGGGGTGGCAATGAGTGGAACGGCGGTAATATTGTCGTCAGCTTCGGTGTTGACCCAACTCTGTGCGGCAAAGGTTTGAGTGCTGGGATTGGCAACGATGATTGAACTGCTTTGCTTGTCACTTGCTTGAATGATGCGTGTAGTGCTGATGGTAAGCGCTGCTTGGGCTGAGGCAATCATGCCGCTTGACAGGCCAGTGAGTAGAAGTAAACGGAAAATGAGTGAATTAGGCATTGAGGCAAGTCATGAATGAGTAAGAGAGCAAGCGCAGCAGGCTGCGCTTGTGCCATGGCGAGTTATCGAATATCGACCAGGAAGTTGACGCTGGTGGCAATGTGCCCTTCAGTTACCGACGCTGCAGTTGTGTGCAACTGGGCGGTAAAGTTCATATCGGTAACTTGAGTGTCGCTCAGTGCATATTCTACCGACTCTGCATCAGGGGCGAGCTGAGCGTTGCTCTTGTCAAAGATCGCCAAGGCCATACCGGAAGCATAACCGATGCCACTCTGCAGTTGATACAGTTTGCCGGATGGGTCAGCACCATAGTTGGCACTGTATGTGACTGCTGCAACGTCGCCAGCGGTGACGGGGCACTTCGCAGGGTCTACGCGAAGGGCAAACTTTTCGAGCCGGGTTTTTTGCCCGACTGCTGTGAAGTCTGAAGTTCTGAAGTCGCCCAAATAGACTTTCGGCAGGCCAGGGCCGCCAGGCGTGACGACGTCGATCTGGCAAGTGCCGCCGGCACTTACAGTACCTTCGAAGTTGATGATACCCGTGTTGGCCATGGCTGAGCTGCAGCCAAGGCCGAAAGCCAGCAGTGCAAAAATACGTTTCATTGAGCGCTCCAGATTGAAGGTTAGTTGTTAGTTTTGTGCGCTTCAGCCGAGGCCATGGGGAGCGCCGGCTGATCGCGGAGAAGAGACTAACTGCGATGCGGAAACCAAATCTGTAGGTCAATTCGCTATAGGGCAGGGTGGAATTCGATTTTACGGGGCTGCCACTCCCAGGATCACTCAGCCTGCCGCGAGGCGAGCAGTTGCTGTTTTTCCACGTTCCAGTCGAACGGTGCTCCGCGCTGCTCTGCTTCGTAGCGAAGCTCCTCCAGTTGCTGATACAGATCAAGCTCTGCGTCAGGCATGAAGTGCAGGCAGTCACCGCCAAAGAACCAGAGCAGATCACGAGGCACCAGATGAGCGAACTGGGGGTAACGCTGGATAACCTGGCACATCAGGTCTTGGCCAAGGTACTGGCTCTGTAACGGTTCTAAGGGCAGCAGGGCAAGCAGTTCATCGAAGCGCTCCAAAAACAGCGCATGGCTTTCTTCAGGCACCTGCTCGGCGTTTTCAAGGGCTACGAGGATGCTGCGCACGTGCTCGAGCAGTTGCAGGTGATAGTTTTGGAAGGCGTTTGTCACGGATGTGTCCTTAGGCATGAGGCAATGCCGCCATTGTACCGCGTTGTGATCCATCGAGCAGTCGCGGGGGCTGACCTGACATTTTTGCCAGTATTCGAGGCGGGCAATGCCGGTCATGCTGGCATCGGGAATCTGATAGGGATTACAGAGGAGACACGCAATGAGTACTGAATCGCAATCACCAAACTATCTTGGGGTAATGGATATTGGGACGCGCACGCTCAATACGCTTTGGCATGATCGTTACCCTGCATTGTCCGATGCCCCAGGGGAAATGATCAATCTGGGCAGGCAAACCGGCCCCGGCACCAAGAAATTCAAACAGTTACAGATGGGGCTGCCTAAGTTGGCATACAGAAGCTCTGGCGCTACCTTGTTCCTTGACCTGGAGCAGCGGGCGCTGAGAGAAATGGAAGTCACGCTCACTACAGACGCGGGCGCGAGCGCCCCCTGGATGAGCTATGTTCGGAGAATGGAACTACCCGGTCACAGGACATTGATAATCAGCATCGCTTTTGCAGCTTCCGATGAGCGCTTTAGAATCGTCTACTCGACACTGGCAGGTAGAGCGGTGAGTCTGGTGTGGAATGGTGCAGTGGACTATACCTACAGCGGAAACGATAGCGAACAGCGGCTATTGGCCGAGCACTATAATGAGCAAAAAAAGGTAGTGCTTTATCACTTGCTTGCAGCTCCGGAAAACCCCTGGCTGCAAGATGTGGCATTAGTGCCCGCTGCAGACTTGGAGGGTATAGTTTATGACCTTGTGTCGCCCTCAACCGCAGAGTTGGAGAGGGGCAGTGACATGTTGTCCACTGACCTTACATGGGGCTCCTCTCATGAGTTTGTTGCTGCCGTCTTTGCTACGGCCTTTCCGGAAATCCCGATTCCGCAGCGCCCCCTTGACAGTGAGTGGATGGCGTCCTTGATGGTGCCGGAAGGAACGGCCCTGGTAGACCCATCCCAGGATCTACCGGCAACAGTATTCTTTAAAGTTGGATACAAGCGTAAGCGCAGCGCTGCCATGGAAGATGCTGATATAGGCGTTGCGGGCGATCCGTTATCAGTAAGCCCGTTGATGTGCATAGTCGGCGCGGGGTTTGAAAAAGAGCTGATGGAAATATCCGATTTGAAAAACGCCACGATAGTATTTGTTGGCGATCAGCATGGAGCGCTGGAGAAAAGCGATAGCGCTTGCTATTATGTGCCGCCGCCTTCTCAGGCACCATCTGTAATATACGAAGATGTTCGGAAGACGTTGGAGAAGCCAGCGCAGGTGGAGACGGTCAGGGAACGAGCAGTGTTCGATGTCATCAAAGTAACGGTGAATGGTAATTCTGCCCTTTCTACATTTGTCACGTTATACGCCAGGCAAACGCACTATATTAAATACTCTGTTGTTAACGGTAGTTTGACCCTCCAGTTGTGGTACTACGATGTGGACGAAGGCAAGGATATGCCCGTGCCTGCTGGTGAAACGGAGTGGTCTACCCTCCATGGCGGCGGTTCGGTTTCCAACGCCGGGGTTTTCACCCCGGGAAACTCGGCCCCTTCGACCGTAAGCGTCATTGCAGGGCGCGATCTGGGCAGTAGCCGATTGTTGTACTGGGCGGTCACGGTCATTCCTGTCCCTCTATATTCAGCGACCCAAGCCGTTAAATTCTTCAATGACTGAAGCAGGCGTGCGAGCGCTGGCGCCAAGCGGGCACAGGGCCCGATTGGCGCCAAGTCAATTGATGTTTAGCGGATTCTACCCTGTGTCAGCCTCAGCATTTCTTTGTCGAATGCATCCACATCGATCACCGCCCGTCGTGCCTGTTCCGCCGCATGCAACCGGTACCCCTCCTCAGCTTGCAGTGCCCCGCTCGCGACGGCGGCATCGATGGCTGACTGCCCGGGAGCAGGATAAGCGTTACCCTCCTTAATCGCCTGATGCAGCACTTTGTGCAGTGGCGCAGCTTCGTCCAGAAGATCGCAGGCCCGCTGCAGTGCTGCTACCGGGTCGCCCTCGGCTTGTGGTCTAAAGCATCCGGCAAGCAATTCCTCCAGCGCCGGGTCGCCCTTGCTGCGGCCGATCAGTGCTGCCACCTCGGCATCCAGTTCATCGCTCGGCCCGGTATGACGGCGGCCGAAGGGGAACACAAGCACTCGCAATGCACAGCCGACGAAGCGGTTGGGGAAATTGTCGAGCAGCTTGTCCAGCGCCTTTTCCGCCTGGCCCAGGCTTTCTTCCATGGCCCAGCGCAGCAGTGGCTGCATGTGCTCGGGGGAGCCTAGGTCGTGATAGCGCTTGAGCGCGGCACTGGACAGGTAAAGGTAGCTGAGCACATCGCCCAGGCGTGCGCTCAGGCGTTCGCGGCGCTTGAGCGCACCGCCCAGCAGCATCATCGACAGGTCGGCCAGCAAGGCGAAGGCAGCGGCCTGGCGATTGAGGGCGCGGAAGTAACCTTGGCTCAAGGCATCACCGGGTACGGGTTCGAACCGCCCCAGCCCCAGGTTGAACACTAGCGTGCTGGCCGCGTTGCCGGCGGCGAACATGACGTGTTTCATCAGCAGGTCGTCGAATTCTCTCAGTGCCTGGTCGCGGTCCTCACGGCCGGCCAAGGCCATCTCATTGAGTACGAACGGGTGGCAACGGATGGCGCCCTGGCCGAAGATCATCAGGTTGCGCGATAGGATGTTGGCACCTTCGACCGTGATGAAGATCGGCGCCCCTTGCCAGTTGCGCCCCAGGTAGTTGTTCGGCCCCATGATGATGGCCTTGCCGCCGTGGACGTCCATGGCGTGCTGGATGCACTCGCGGCCGCGTTCGGTCAGGTGATACTTGAGGATTGCGGACAGCACAGAAGGCTTTTCGCCAAGGTCCACCGCCTTGGCGGTCAGCAGGCGGGCGCTGTCCATCAGCCAAGCATTGCCGCCGATGCGTGCCAGCGATTCCTGGATGCCTTCGAAGGCGGCAAGCGGCACGTTGAACTGCTCGCGAATGTTCGCGTACTGGCCGGTCACCAGGCTGGTGTACTTGGCGGCGCCGGTGCCGACTGCCGGGAGGGAAATCGAACGGCCCACCGACAGGCAGTTCATCAGCATCATCCAGCCTTTGCCGAGCATGGCCTGGCCGCCGATCAGGAAGCTCAGTGGTACGAACACGTCCTTGCCGCTGTTGGGGCCGTTCATGAACGCGGCGCCCAGCGGTAGGTGGCGCTTGCCAATGTCAACGCCGGGGGTGTCGGTAGGGATCAGCGCCAGGCTGATGCCCAACTGCTCTTCATCGCCCAGCAGGTGGTCGGGGTCGTAGGCCTTGAACGCCAGGCCCAGCAGGGTGGCGACAGGCCCGAGGGTGATGTAGCGCTTTTCCCAATTCAGGCGCAGGCCCAGTACTTCTTCGCCGTTCCACTGGCCTTTGCAGATGATGCCGGTGTCGGGCATGGCACCTGCGTCGGAGCCAGCCAGCGGGCCCGTGAGGGCAAAGCAGGGTATTTCGTCGCCGCGCGCCAGCCGTGGCAAGTAGTGGTTGCGCTGTTCGTCGGTACCGTAATGCAGCAGCAGTTCAGCCGGGCCAAGGGAGTTGGGCACCATCACCGTGGAGGCCAGGTCGCCGCTGCGGGTAGCCAGCTTCATCGCTACCTGGGAGTGGGCGTAGGCGGAGAAACCTTTGCCGCCGTATTCCTTGGGGATGATCAGGGCGAAGAAGCCATGCTGCTTGATGTGGTCCCAGGCTTCGGGCGGCAGGTCCAGGTCCTGGCCGATCTGCCAGTCGCTGACCATGGCGCACAGGGCTTCTGTCGGGCCGTCAATGAAGGCTTGTTCTTCTTCAGTCAGTTTCGGTGCCGGGTAGGCCAGCAAGGTGCGCCAGTCGGGGCGGCCGCTGAACAGTTCGCCGTCCCACCACACCGTACCGGCGTCGATTGCCTCGCGCTCGGTTTGCGACATGGGCGGCAGGGTACGCTGGAACCAGCTGAATACCGGGCCGGTGAACACCTTGCGGCGCCATTCCGGCAGTGCCACCAGGGCGATTTTCAGTGCCAGCACCACCCAGATCAGGGCCAATAGCCAGCCGGGCGCACTGCTGAAAATGCCCATCAGCAGCACATAGGCCGCCATGATGCCCAGTATTTGCAAAGGCGCGAGGCGCCGGTGCGTGAGATATGCCGCGCCGATTACCAGCACCACCAACCACAACAGCAACATAATCGGTCCTCCTTGGAACCAGGGGGCTTTAGCCGTCCCAGACAGCTTAGACGCAACGCTGTGAACGGCAGGTTCAGAACAGTGACAGGGTGTGGCTGCCGGAGTTTCAGTTCTTGCCTGTACCGGGCTCTTCGCGGGCAAGCCCGCGAAGAGCCCGGTACAGGCGGCGAATGTCTGGAGTAGACTGCACCACCTCCGCATTCATTAAGGACGTTGCCATGCTGAAGATCTGGGGCCGCAAGAATTCAAGCAATGTGCGCAAGGCGCTGTGGATCGCCCACGAGCTGGGTCTGGACTTCGAATCCATCGACGCCGGCGGCGCCTTCGGCGTGGTCAACGAGCCGCACTACCGCGCCCGCAACCCCAACGGCCTGGTGCCCATGCTGGAAGATGGCGACCTGACCCTGTGGGAGTCCAACACCATCGTCCGCTACCTGTGCGCCGAATACGGCGCCGAGCAGGGCTGGTACCTCGAAGACCCGCGCCAACGTGCCCTGGCCGACAAGTGGATGGACTGGACCACCTCATCCTTCGCCACACCGTTCCGCCCGTTGTTCTGGGGCCTGCTGCGCACCCCGGAAGACCAGCGCGACTGGGTGGCGATCAACGCCGCGCACAAGCAATGCGCCCAGCTGCTGGCCATCGCCGACGAAACCCTGGCCCAACAGCCTTACCTGTCCGGTGACCAGATCGGCATGGGCGACATCCCACTGGGCAGCTTCATCTATGCCTGGTTCGAAATGCCCATCGAGCGCCCGGCCATGTACCACCTGGAAGCCTGGTATGAGCGCCTGAAACAGCGCCCGGCCTATCAGGCCGCGGTGATGACCGCGCTCACCTGACCCTGCTTCGATAGTCATTATCAATAGATGTGACTGTACTTGTGCGGCCTGGCCTTGCACCATGGCCGCACTCACTGCGCCAGTGACTTTGCCTGGCGTGTCCTGCACCTTTTTCTTCGGTAAGTGACCCGCTATGAGTTCCGCCCTGTCCATCCGACAGCTCACCAAGACCTACGGCAACGGCTTTCAGGCCCTCAAAGGCATCGACCTCGATGTTGCCGAAGGCGACTTCTTCGCCTTGCTCGGCCCTAACGGCGCCGGCAAATCCACCACCATCGGCATCCTGTCCACCCTGGTGAACAAAACCAGCGGCACGGTCAATGTGTTCGGCCATGACCTGGACCGCGAGCCCTCGGCACTCAAGCGCTGCCTGGGCGTGGTGCCGCAGGAATTCAACTTCAACCAGTTCGAGAAAACCTTCGACATCGTCGTGACCCAGGCTGGCTACTACGGTATCCCACCCAAGGTGGCCAAGGAGCGCGCCGAGCAGTACCTGACCCAGCTGGGCCTGTGGGACAAGCGGGATGTGCAGTCGCGTTCGTTGTCGGGTGGCATGAAGCGCCGTTTGATGATCGCCCGCGCGTTGATCCACGAGCCGCGCCTGCTGATCCTCGACGAGCCGACTGCAGGTGTGGACATCGAGCTGCGCCGCTCGATGTGGAGCTTCCTCACCGAGCTGAACCAGAAGGGCATCACCATCATCCTCACCACCCACTACCTGGAAGAGGCTGAGCAGCTGTGCCGTAACATCGGCATCATCGACCACGGCACCATCGTCGAGAACACCAGCATGCGCCAGTTGCTGGGCAAGCTGCATGTCGAAACCTTCGTGCTCGACCTCAAGCAGGACCTGGCCAGCGCGCCGGTGCTGCAAGGCTACCCGTGCCGGCTGCTGACCCCGCACACCCTTGAGGTGCAAGTGGAAAAGGACATTGGCATCACCGCACTGTTCGGCCAGCTGGCGCTGCAGAACATCGAGGTGCAAAGTCTGCGCAACAAAACCAACCGGCTTGAGGAGCTGTTCGTGTCCCTGGTGGAAAAAAACCTGTCGAAGGTGGCCGTATGAGTGTGGAACTGCGCACCAACTGGGTCGCCCTGAACACCATCGTCTACCGCGAAGTGCGGCGTTTCCTGCGCATCTGGCCGCAAACGTTGCTGCCCCCGGCGATCACCATGGTCTTGTACTTCGTCATCTTCGGCAACCTGATCGGTCGGCAGATCGGTGATATGGGCGGCTTCACCTACATGCAGTACATCGTGCCGGGGCTGATCATGATGTCGGTGATCACCAACTCCTACGGCAACGTGGTGTCGAGCTTCTTCGGCAGCAAGTTCCAGCGCTCGATCGAAGAGCTGATGGTGTCGCCGGTATCGCCGCACACCATCCTCGTGGGTTATGTGCTGGGTGGCGTGCTGCGCGGGCTGGCGGTGGGGGTGATCGTGACCATCCTGTCGATGTTCTTCACCGACCTGCAGGTGCATCACCTGGGTGTGACCGTGGTCGTGGTGTTGCTGACGGCTACCATCTTTTCGCTGCTGGGCTTCGTCAACGCAGTGTTTGCGCGCAATTTCGACGATATCTCGATCATCCCGACCTTTGTGCTGACGCCGCTGACTTACCTGGGCGGGGTGTTCTACTCGATCAACCTGCTGCCGCCGTTCTGGCAGACCGTGTCGCTGGCCAACCCGGTGCTGCACATGGTCAACTCGTTCCGCTACGGCATCCTAGGGGTGTCGGATATCAGCATTGGCACGGCGATCACCTTCATGCTGGTCGCCACCGCAGTGCTCTATGGGGTGTGCGTTCGCTTGCTGGTCAGCGGCCGCGGCATGCGGGCCTGAGGCCTTGCACCGGCATTGGCGACGGCGCCATTGCCGGCCCACCCACCAGCGCCAGTACAGCATGGTGGCGAAGTAGCCGGCGATGCCCAGCACCACGCCGCACACCACCGAGCCGAGCAGGAAGGGTTGCCACAGCGTCGACAGCTGGTCGGTGATCCACTGGAAGGTCAGCTCGTCGGGCAGGGTGCGCGGCGGCACCTGCATCAGCCAGGCGCCGGTCATGTAAGTAACGAAGAACACCGGCGGCATGGTCAGCGGGTTGGTCAGCCACACCAGGCTGACGGCGATCGGCAGGTTGCCGCGCACCGGAATGGCCAGCGCGGCGGCCAGCAGCATTTGCGCCGGCATCGGGATCAACGCTGCGAACAGGCCTACACCCATGGCCCGTGCCACCGAATGGCGGTTCAGGTGCCAAAGGTTCGGGTCGTGCAGCAGTTTGCCGAAAAAGCGTAAGGACTTGTGTTCCCGAATGCTGGTCGGGTCCGGCATGTAGCGTTTGAAAAGTCGGCGCGGCATGTAGGCTCCCGGAGCGTTGATCCGGGCAGTATGCCCTGATTCGGATTCAGCCTCGTTTAGAGTTTGTGACAATTGTTGAGCAAGGGTTTCCGGCAATTGGGCTATGCCTCAGAGGGTGATTTGCTTTCTGGAGCTCTACCTCATGCGCACAGGGATGTTTGCGCTCGCGCTCGGGCTGTTGTGCCTGGGCTTTCTCCCCGTACTGCCATCGGTCGGATGGTTGATCGCGCTGGCTGCCTGCGCTGTCGCCAGCCTGTTCACCCGCGTGTGGCCGTTGGGTTGTTTTCTGCTGGGTTTGTGTTGGGCTTGCGGGTCTGCTCAGCTGGCCCTTGATGATCGCCTGGCTGCCGGCCTGGATGGCCGCACCTTGTGGCTGGAAGGGCGGGTGGTCGGCTTGCCGGCCCGAACGGCACAAGGCGTGCGCTTCGAGCTGGACGCTGCACGCTCGCGGCGGGCCGAGCTGCCGCAGCGCCTGCAACTGAGCTGGTTCGGTGGGCCGCCTCTGCGGGCGGGCGAGCAGTGGCGGCTGGCCGTGACCTTGCAGCGCCCGGCCGGGCTGTTGAACCCGCATGGGCCGGACCGCGAGGCGCAACTGCTGGCGCGGCGGGTGGGTGCCACGGGCACGGTCAAGGCAGGGCAGCTGCTGGCGCCAGTAACCGGTGGTTGGCGCGATGCGCTGCGTCAGCGCTTGCTCGCAGTCGAGGCCAATGGCCGAACGGCGGCGTTGGTGGCGCTGGTGCTGGGCGATGGGGCGGGCCTGGCCCGGGAGGACTGGCAGACGTTGCAGGCCACTGGCACGGTGCACCTGCTGGTGATTTCTGGCCAGCACATCGGCCTGGTGGCCGGTTTGCTGTATGGCCTGGTCGCCGGGCTGGCGCGTTGGGGGCTGTGGCCTGTACGGCTGCCGTGGCTGCCTTGGGCGTGTGGCCTGGCCATGGCCGCTGCGCTGGCGTACGGTTGGCTGGCCGGTGCGGGCGTGCCAGTGCAGCGCGCCTGCCTGATGCTGGCCGTGGTGTTGCTCTGGCGTCTGCGTTTTCGCCACCTCGGTGCACTGTTGCCGCTGTTGCTGGCGCTGGTCGTGGTGTTGCTGGTCGAACCGCTGGCGGCATTGTTGCCGGGGTTCTGGCTGTCGTTTTCCGCAGTCGCCACGCTTCTCTATTGCTTCAGTGCCCGGCTAGGGGGCTGGCGGCCCTGGCGAGCCTGGACGCGGGCGCAATGGGTAATCGCCATCGGTTTGCTGCCAGTGTTGTTGGCCACTGGCCTGCCGGTGAGCTTGAGTGCGCCGTTGGCCAATCTGGTAGCGGTGCCGTGGATCAGCCTGGCGGTGTTGCCGTTGGCGCTGCTGGGCACGGTACTGCTGCCATTGCCCGGGGTAGGGGAGGCGTTGTTATGGCTGGCGGGCGGGCTGCTGGACCTGTTGTTCCGGGGGTTGGCGTTGGTGGCGCAACAGCGCCCGGCCTGGATGCCGCCAGCATTGCCAGTGTGGGCCTGGTTGCTGGTTTGCCTGGGGGCGCTGTTGCTGCTGCTGCCTCGGGGCGTGCCGTTGCGTGGGTTGGGGGGCGTGATGCTGTTGGCCCTGTGGGTGCCGAGGGAGCCGGTGCCGCTTGGGCAGGTCGAAGTCTGGCAACTGGACGTCGGCCAAGGGCTGGCAGTGCTGTTGCGCACCCGCCATCACAACCTGCTTTACGATGCCGGGCCGGCCAAGGGTGACAGTGACCTGGGCGAACGGGTGGTGCTGCCGACCCTGCGCAAGCTGGGCGTGGCGGCCCTTGACGTGATGCTGGTCAGCCACGCCCATGCTGATCATGCGGGCGGTGCTGCCGCTATCCAGCGAGGTCTGCCGGTGCGGCGGATTATCGGTGGGGAAGCGCTGGGCGATGTTCCGTTGCAACCTTGTGTCAGCGGCGAGCGATGGGACTGGGATGGCGTGCGGTTTTCGCTATGGCGTTGGGCCGACGCACAGAGCAGCAATGACCGCTCTTGTGTGCTGATGATCGAGGCACAGGGCGAGCGATTGCTGCTGGCGGGGGATATGGAGGCTGGGGCCGAACGGGCCTGGCTGGCGGCCACAGAGGCGCCGGGAATCGACTGGTTGCAGTCGCCGCACCATGGCAGCCGCAGCTCGTCCAGCGAGGCTTTCATCCGTGCCACGGCGCCGCGCGGGGTGCTGATTTCGCGTGGGCGCAACAACAGCTTTGGGCACCCGCATGTGCAGGTGCTCGAGCGCTATCGGCGGTATGGGGTGGCGATACATGATACGGCGGTGGAGGGAGCGTTGCGGTTGGTGGTGGGGCGGCAGGGGGAGGTTGAAGGTGTTCGGGGGCAGCGGCGGTTTTGGCGGGCTCAACTGGACTAGGGGGGCCAGGTCTACGCCGATACATGTTCAGCGCCTGTCAGCCCCAACCCCAATTCCCTGACCTCCGGCAGATGAGCCCTCGCCGCGCCTATGGTAGAGTGGCGGCCTTTTTCCGAAGGGGCGTTTACTGTGTGGGAATTGGTCAAGTCCGGTGGTTGGATGATGCTGCCGATCATTCTGAGTTCCATCGCTGCCATGGCTATCGTCGTCGAGCGCCTGTGGACCCTGCGCGCCAGTCGCGTCACCCCGCCGCACCTGCTGGGCCAGGTGTGGATGTGGATCAAGGACAAGCAACTGACCAGTGACAAGCTCAAGGCCCTGCGTGCCGATTCGCCGCTGGGCGAAATCCTTGCCGCAGGCCTGGCCAACTCGCGCCATGGCCGCGAAATCATGAAAGAGTGCATCGAGGAAGCCGCCTCGCGCGTCATCCACGAGCTGGAGCGCTACATCAGCACCCTCGGCACCATTGCCGCCATGGCCCCGCTGCTGGGCCTGCTGGGCACTGTGCTGGGCATGATCGACATCTTCAGTGCCTTCATGGGCTCGCAGATGACCGCGAACGCCGCCGTACTGGCCGGGGGGATCTCCAAGGCCTTGGTGACCACCGCAGCAGGCCTGATGGTCGGTATCCCGGCCGTATTCTTCCACCGTTTCCTGCTGCGCCGCATCGATGAGCTGGTGGTGGGCATGGAGCAGGAAGCGATCAAGCTGGTGGAAGTGATCCAGGGCGACCGCGAAGTGGAAGTGGCCGGAGGCAAGGCGTGAAGTTCCGGCGCAATCGCCAGCGGGAGAACGTCGACATCAACCTGGCGTCGCTGATCGACGTGGTGTTCGTCCTGCTGCTGTTCTTCGTGGTAACTACCACCTTCACCCGCGAGACCCAGCTGCGTGTCGAGCTGCCCGAGGCCGCCAGCGCCGAGCAGGCGCCTGCCGACCAGGGCAAGCTGGTGGAAATCACCATCAGTGCCGAAGGCGTGTATTCGGTGAACAACCACTTGTTGCCCAAGAGCGACCTGGCCACCTTGAGCGAAGCCATCGAGCGTGAGTCGGGCGGTGACAACAAGCTGCCGCTGGCCATCAGTGCAGACGGCAAGACTCCGCATCAGGCTGTGGTCACTGCAATGGATGCCGCCGGCAAGCTCGGTTTCAGCCAGTTGCGCATGACCACCGTCGAGGCGGCCCAGGGCACGCCTTGATGGCTTTCACCGACCGTTTGCTCGCCGCCTGGTACGCCGGGCACCCGGCGCTGGCGCTGCTGCGCCCGCTAGAGGCGCTTTACCGCCGCGTGGTCACACGTAAACGGGCGCGTTTTCTCAGCGGTGAAAGTGCCAGCTACCGGGCGCCGGTGCCGGTCATCGTGGTGGGCAACATCACCGTCGGTGGCACCGGCAAGACGCCGATGATTCTCTGGCTGATCGAACACTGCCGCCAGCAGGGGCTGAAGGTGGGTGTGGTCAGCCGTGGCTACGGCGCCAAGCCGCCGCAGTTGCCTTGGCGCGTGCAGGCCGATCAAGCTGCCGGGCAGGCCGGTGATGAACCGCTGCTGATCGTGCAGCGCACTGGCGTGCCGCTGATGATCGACCCCGACCGCTCCCGTGCCGTGCAGGCGCTGTTGGCCAGTGAACCACTCGACCTGATCCTGTGTGACGATGGTATGCAGCACTACCGCCTGGCCCGCGACCTGGAACTGGTGCTGATCGATGCCGCCCGTGGCCTGGGCAACGGGCGCTGCCTGCCCGCCGGCCCGCTGCGTGAGCCGGCCGAGCGCCTGCAGGCTGCCGACGCGGTGCTGTTCAATGGCGCCAGCACAGACCGCACCGAAGGTTTCGGCTTCTGCCTGCAGCCGTCCGCACTGGTCAACCTGCGCAGCGGCGAGCACCGCGCGCTCGACCATTTCCCCGCAGGCCAGCGCCTGCACGCGGTGGCCGGTATCGGCAACCCGCAACGTTTCTTCAATACCCTGCTGGGGCTAAACTGGCAGCCGGTGCCGCACCCCTTCGCCGATCATGCGCAGTTCAGCGCCCAGAGCCTGGCGTTCAGCCCGCCGCTGCCGTTGGTCATGACCGAGAAGGATGCGGTGAAATGCCGGGCCTTCGCCGCTGACGACTGGTGGTACCTGACCGTCGAGGCGCAGCCCACCCCGGCGTTCAGCGCCTGGTTCGACAGCCAGCTGCAGCGCCTGCTGCGCAAGCCCTGAGCCCGTTTTCAATTTCCGGCCACCTGGCCTAAAGGAAGCCTTCAATGGACACCAAACTGCTCGATATCCTGGCCTGCCCGATCACCAAAGGCCCGCTCAAGCTCAGCGCTGACAAGACCGAGCTGATCAGCAAGGGCGCCGGCCTGGCCTACCCGATCCGCGACGGCATCCCGGTCATGCTGGAAAGCGAGGCGCGCACCCTGACTGACGACGAGCGTCTGGACAAATGAGCCTGGACTTCACGGTAGTGATTCCCGCCCGGCTGCGCTCCACGCGCCTGCCGGGCAAGCCGCTGCTGGCGATTGCCGGCAAGCCGATGGTGCAGCATGTGTGGGAGCAGGCGCGTAAAAGCGCTGCCAGCCGCGTGGTCATCGCCACCGACGACACCAGCATCCTGGAAGCGTGCCAGGCCTTCGGTGCCGAAGTGCTGATGACCCGCGCCGACCACGAGTCGGGCACCGATCGCCTGGCCGAAGTGGCCGCTCAGTTGGGCCTGCCGGCTAACGCCATCGTGGTCAACGTGCAGGGCGACGAGCCACTGATTCCGCCGGTCATCATTGACCAGGTGGCCGCCAACCTGGCGGCGCATCCTGAGGCTGGCATCGCCACCCTGGCCGAGCCGATCCATGAGCCGGAAACCGTGTTCAACCCCAACGCGGTCAAGGTGGTCAGTGACAAGAACGGCCTGGCCCTGACCTTCAGCCGTGCACCGCTGCCCTGGGCTCGCGATGCCTTTGCCAAGGACCGCAGTGTGCTGGCGCAGGGCGTGCCGTATCGCCGCCATATTGGCATGTACGCCTACCGCGTCGGCTTCCTTCAGGACTTCGTTGGCTGGGGGCCATGCTGGCTCGAACAGACCGAAGCGCTGGAGCAGCTGCGTGCCCTGTGGCATGGCGTGCGCATTCATGTCGAGGACGCCATCGAGGCGCCCGCCGTGGGTGTGGATACCCCTGAAGACCTGGAGCGCGTACGGCGCTTGCTGGAGGCCTGATGCGCGTTTTGTTCGTGTGCCTGGGCAACATTTGCCGTTCGCCCACTGCCGAAGGCGTGCTGCGCCACCAATTGCAGGCCGCCGGACTGGCCGACAAGGTGCAGGTGGCGTCTGCCGGCACGGGTGACTGGCATGTGGGCAAGGCGCCTGACAGCCGTACCAGCAAGGCGGCGCTGGCGCGTGGTTACGACCTTTCGCAGCAGCGTGCCCAGCAGGTCAAGGCGGCGCACTTCGCCGAATATGACCTGGTCCTGGCGATGGACGAGAGCAACCTGCGCGACCTGCGCGCCCTGCGCCCGCACAACGCAGTGGGCGAGCTTGACTTGTTCCTGCGCCGCTATGGTGCTGCGCTGGATGAAGTGCCAGACCCGTATTACGGCGGCGCAGACGGCTTCGAGCAGGTGCTGGACCTGGTCGAGTCGGCGTGCCAGGCGCTGGTGCTGGAAATCAAGGGGCGGCTATGACAGTGCAGTGGCAGGAGCAGGTATCGCTCAAGCCGTACAACACCTTCGGCATCGACGTGAAAGCCCGCTATTTCAGCCAGGCGCAGGATGACCAGCAGGTACGTCACGCGCTGAGCCAGGCGCATCAGCAGGGCCTGCCGGTGCTGGTGATCGGCGGCGGCAGCAACCTGCTGCTGACCCGTGACATCGATGCGCTGGTGCTGCACATGGCCAGCCGTGGTCGCCGTGTGCTCAGCGACGATGGCGAACATATCGTGGTCGAGGCCGAGGCGGGTGAGCCATGGCACCCGTTCGTGCAGTGGACGCTGGCGCAGGGCTATTGCGGGCTGGAAAACCTCAGCCTGATCCCTGGCACCGTGGGCGCCGCGCCGATGCAGAACGTGGGCGCCTATGGGGTAGAGATCAAGGACGTGTTTGCCGGCCTGACGGCGCTGGACCGCGAGACAGGTGAGCTGCGTGAGTTTGGTTTGGCGGACTGTGCTTTCGGTTATCGCGACAGCGTGTTCAAGCGCAACCCTGGCCGCTGGTTGATCTTGCGTGTGCGCTTCGCCTTGAGCCATACCCTGCAGGCCCGCCTCGATTACGGCCCGGTGCGCCAGCGGCTGACGGAGCAGGGCGCGACCGAGCCGACTGCCCAGGCGATCAGTGATGCCATTTGCAGCATTCGCCGCGAGAAGCTGCCAGACCCTGCGCAGCTGGGTAATGCCGGGAGCTTCTTCAAAAACCCGGTGGTGTCGGCCGCACAGGTCGAGCGTATTCGTGCGCATTACCCTGGCGTCGTGGCTTATCCTCAGGCCGAAGGCCAGGTGAAGCTGGCGGCGGGCTGGTTGATCGAGCAGGCGGGCTGGAAGGGGCATCGCGAGGGTGACGCCGGTGTTCACCGCTTGCAGTCGCTGGTGCTGGTCAACTACGGCCAGGCGAGTGGGGCGCAGATGCATGCGCTGGCGCAACGCATTCAGGCCGATATTCTGGAGCGGTTCGGGGTTGAGCTGGAGATGGAGCCTAACCTCTATTGATGCATTGCCAGTGCTGGCCCTTTCGCGGCTAAAGCCGCGCCCACAGGAGTTGCGCATGCCTTGAGGTAAGCACTGAACCTGTGGGAGCGTCTTTAGCCACGAAGAGGCCGCTAGAGGCAAAACACAAGGCCAATAAAAAGCCCCGCCAGTTCGCACTGGCGGGGCTTTTTCATTCAGCTTTGGCTATCAACCGTGATGAGGCTTGTGCTCATCGGCGGCTTCCAGGGCTGGCTCCTCGGAGGCAGCAGCAGCTTCCTGTGCAGCTTTGGCGGCAGCCTCGGCCTCACGCTTGCGGCGGCGCACTTCACGCGGGTCGTTCGGCGCACGGCCGTTGGCCAGCATGACAGTAGCAGGCTCTACCGCTACCGGGGCTTCGACCGGTGCCGGCTCGACCGCCACAGGTGCAGGCTCGGCCACAACTTCTGGCTGGGCTTCAACAACCGCTGCAGGCTGCTCGACAACCGGAGCGGCTTCGACCACGGTCGGGGCCTGTTCGATTTCACCGGCTTCGACCACCTGGGCCTCCACTGGCGCCTCGGCAACCACAACCGGCTCGGCGGCAGGTGCTTCCTCAACGGCTGGCTGCGGGGCGACTTCGACCACTGGCGCGGCAGTGACTTCGGCCACGACCACCGGCTCGCTGACAGGCTGCTCGACCACTGGGGCCATGGCGGCTTCCTCGGCCTTGGCGACCGCTTCGGCCTGCTCCACTTTTTCAGCCTGTTCAACCGGCTGGGTGGCTTTGCTGTTGTCGGTCTCTGCAACGACGGCAACTTCAGCGGTAGCACGCTCGGCCTGCTGGTTGGCCTGGGCCTCGGCGTCGGCACTGATGTTGCTGCTGGCGACAGCGGCAGTTACTGCCAGGCCAGCGGCCAGTTCGGCACCCAGCTCGGTGGCCTGGTGCTGTTGTGGCTGCTCTTCGCTGCTTTCTTCTTCGCCGTCGATCAGCTCGCCATTGGCGTTGCGCTGACGCTCGCGACGGTTGCTGCGACGACGCTGGCCACGGGAGCGGCGGCGCGGGCGCTCGCCATCGGTGCCTTCCTGCTCGTCTTGCAGCAGCTCTTCGTTCGGCAGTTGCTCTTCGGCCAGTTCGGCAGCCTGTTCAGCTGCTTCTTCGGCTACCCGTGGTTGACGCTCTTCGCGTGGTGGGCGTGGAGCACGCTCTTCGCGTGGGGCGCGTTCTTCACGAGGAGCGCGTTCTTCGCGTGGGGCACGCTCTTCACGCGGAGCACGTTCTTCGCGTGGGGCGCGCTCTTCACGCGGAGCACGTTCTTCACGTGGTGCGCGTTCTTCACGAGGAGCGCGTTCTTCACGGGCTACACGTTCTTCGCGTGGCTGACGCTCTTCACGTTCGGCTGGCGGGGTGGCATCCAGCGGCTCGCGCAGTTCGCGCACGCGCTCTTCGCCACGGTTGTTACGGCGGTCTTCGCGCGGCTGGCGTGGTGCACGTTCTTCACGCGGTGCACGCTCTTCGCGTGGGGCGCGTTCTTCACGTGGCGCACGCTCTTCGCGCGGAGCGCGTTCCTCGCGCGGTTGGCGTTCTTCGCGTGGCGCGCGCTCGGCACGCTCTTCACGCGGCTTGCGCTCTTCGTCACGGCGGCCGTTGCGGTTGCGGCTTTGCTGGCGGCCGTTGCGGCGCTCTTCGTTGCGCGGGCTGCGTTCGGCAGCCGGTTTTTCGGCGGCGGTAGTCACGACCGGTGCGGCAGCAGGCTCGTCCTTGCCGGCGAACAGGCTGACCAGCGACTTCACCAGGCCCTTGAACAGGCTTGGCTCCGGAGCGCTCGGGGCAGGGGCGACCTGTGCGGCAGGCTGCTGCTCTTCAGCGGCGGCGGGTACTGGCGCATTGGCGCGGGCCGGAGCGGTCTTCACCGCGGCCTCCTGGCGTACCAGGGTGCGGGTGGCGGTCGGCTGCGGCGCTTCTTCGGCCTCGGAGGCGGCGATTTCGTAGCTGGACTGGTTGTTCAGCACTTCCGGGTTGTCGTCGCGCAGGCGCTGGACTTCGAAGTGCGGGGTTTCCAGGTGGTCGTTCGGCAGGATGATGATGCGCGCACGGGTGCGCAGTTCGATCTTGGTGATCGAGTTGCGCTTCTCGTTGAGCAGGAACGCGGCTACCGGAATCGGGACCTGAGCACGGACTTCGGCGGTACGGTCCTTCAGGGCTTCTTCTTCGATCAGGCGCAGGATGGCCAGCGACAGCGACTCGACGTCACGGATGATGCCGGTGCCTGAGCAGCGCGGGCAGACGATGCCGCTGCTCTCGCCCAGCGACGGGCGCAGGCGCTGACGGGACATTTCCAGCAGGCCGAAGCGCGAAATGCGGCCAACCTGTACGCGGGCGCGGTCGGCTTCCAGGCATTCGCGAACGCGCTCTTCCACTGCGCGCTGGTTCTTCGCCGGGGTCATGTCGATGAAGTCGATGACGATCAGGCCGCCGATGTCACGCAGGCGCAGCTGGCGGGCGATTTCTTCGGCCGCTTCCAGGTTGGTCTGCAGGGCGGTTTCTTCGATGTCGCTGCCTTTGGTGGCGCGCGCCGAGTTGATGTCGATGGACACCAGGGCTTCGGTCGGGTCGATCACGATCGAGCCACCGGACGGCAGGTCGACTACGCGCTGGAAGGCGGTTTCGATCTGGCTTTCGATCTGGAAGCGGTTGAACAGCGGCACGCTGTCTTCGTACAGCTTCACTTTGCTGGCGTACTGCGGCATCACCTGGCGGATGAAGGTCAGGGCTTCTTCCTGGGCGTCGATGCTGTCGATCAGCACTTCACCGATGTCCTGGCGCAGGTAGTCGCGGATGGCGCGGATGATGACGTTGCTTTCCTGGTAGATCAGGAACGGCGCGGCGCGGTCCAGGGACGCTTCCTTGATGGCGGTCCACAGTTGCAGCAGGTAGTCGAGGTCCCACTGCATCTCTTCGCTGCTGCGGCCGAGGCCGGCAGTGCGCACGATCAGGCCCATGTCGCCCGGCACGGTCAGGCCGTTCAGGGCTTCGCGCAGTTCGTTACGCTCTTCGCCTTCGATGCGGCGGGAGATGCCACCGGCACGCGGGTTGTTGGGCATCAGTACCAGGTAGCGGCCGGCCAGGCTGATGAAGGTGGTGAGGGCGGCGCCTTTGTTGCCGCGCTCTTCCTTCTCGACCTGGACGATGACTTCCTGGCCTTCGCTGAGCACTTCCTTGATGTTGACGCGGCCTTCGGGGGCCTTCTTGAAGTATTCGCGGGAGATTTCTTTCAGCGGCAGGAAGCCGTGACGTTCGGAACCGAAGTCGACGAAGGCGGCTTCGAGGCTGGGTTCGATGCGGGTGATCTTGCCTTTGTAGATGTTGGCCTTTTTCTGCTCGCGCGCACCGGACTCGATGTCCAGGTCGTAGAGACGTTGGCCGTCCACCAGGGCTACACGCAACTCTTCGGGTTGAGTCGCGTTAATCAGCATTCTTTTCATGTTGTACCGTCGGTTTCCGGGCTGCCGGAAACGGCGTTCGGCACACACGACGTCTCATGGTCGGTGCCAAGGTGCGCAAAGGGTGGCCGGGCCACCCCCGTGTCGAGCGACGTTCGGCACCAGCCGGTTGCCCAGCCTGCCGTTGTCGCGACGACGCGTCCTGTTTGCTGCGGTGCCAACAAGGCCCCGGTGGCTTCGAATAGGAATCCGAATCAACCAAGCGGGCCTTGTGCACTCAGTCAGGAGGAGGAATCAACCGTCAGCCGTGGACGCCCGGGGGCATCTGTTCAGGACCTTATCCGCTCGCCAGCCGTCAGTGGGCTGGTGGCCGGACGCGGTGCTACACGGTCCGAGGGCTGTGCATCTCCACCCTGCACGTATCCCTGATAATTCGGGTGCTGCCGCGCGCTGAATCCGCAACGGGTTGCATTTTTCGCCACTGCAGGTACTGCACTGGCGCCATTCATGTCCAAGGCAGGTATTTCCGAAGCATTCGCCGTGCGTTGCGTGGAAGCGACGGGGCGGGCAGAGGTGCAGCGAAAAGAATCGGGTAAGCAGGTGAAACACCGCACTTGTCGTTTTTTTTCGGTCTTCTCTACACAGCGCTGGTGGCGATTCCAGGCAATTCGGTAAACTGGCGAAAACCCCGTAGGACGGCCTCGCGTCCTGGAGAATTGCGTTGGTCAGGGCCGGCAAAGAGCCTGGTGCCGCTGGCCTGCCGCTTTTGGCGGCGTTCGCGACTATAGCAGCAATGATTAAGTGCTTCAATTCCATAAAAAATTGTTATGATCCCGCCATGACGACCAATACCCCTCCGACTTCCGGCGTTCAGCTGATCGAAGTCGCGCCGGAGCTTGCCGGCCAACGCATCGACAATTTCCTCATCACGGCCCTCAAGGGCGTGCCCAAAACCTTGGTGTACCGCATCCTGCGCAAGGGTGAAGTGCGGGTGAACAAGGGGCGGGTCAAGCCGGAGTACAAGATCCAGGCTGGCGACATCGTGCGGGTGCCGCCCGTCCGCCTGCCGGAGCGCGACGAGCCCGCGCCGGTGGCCCAGGGCCTGCTGCAGCGCCTGGAGGCCGCCATTGTCTACGAAGACAAGGCGCTGATCGTGATGAACAAGCCGGCTGGTATTGCCGTGCACGGCGGCAGCGGCCTGAGCTTTGGCGTGATCGAGGCGCTGCGCCAACTGCGGCCGGACGCCAAGGAACTGGAGCTGGTGCATCGCCTGGACCGCGACACCTCCGGCCTGCTGATGATCGCCAAGAAGCGCAGCATGCTGCGCCACCTGCATGCCGCGCTGCGCGGCGACGGTGTCGACAAGCGTTACATGGCGCTGGTGCGCGGCCACTGGCCCACCTCGAAGAAGCAGGTCAATGCGCCCTTGCTCAAGAGCAACCTGCGCTCCGGCGAGCGCATGGTCGAAGTGAACGAGGAGGGCAAGGAAGCGCTGACCCTGTTCCGCGTGCTGCGCCGCTTTGGCGAGTTCGCCACCATTGTCGAGGCGCGTCCGATCACTGGGCGTACCCACCAGATCCGCGTGCACACCTTGCATGCCGGGCACATGATTGCCGGCGACAGCAAGTACGGTGACGAAGACTTCAGTCGCGAAATCCGCGAGCTGGGTGGCAAGCGCCTGTTCCTGCACGCCTACGCGCTGACCGTGCCGCTGCCGGACGGTGGTGAGCTCAAGCTTGAAGCGCCCGTGGATGAAGTGTGGGCGAAAACCGTTGAGCGTCTGAGTGCGTCCTGATCTATGAAAAAAGGCTATGAGCTACTGATCTTCGACTGGGACGGCACACTGGCCGATTCCATCGGGCGCATCGTCGAGGCCATGAACGCCGCTGCCGATCGTGCCGGTGAGGCGCAAAGCAGTGACGAGGCGGTCAAGGGCATCATCGGCCTGGCCCTGGGCGAGGCCATTCATACCCTGTACCCGCACCTGGCACCTGCGCAGGTCGAAACCTTCCGTCAGCACTATGCCGATATCTACATGGCGCTGGACCAGCAGCCTTCGCCGTTGTTCGACGGCGTTGTCGAGTCGCTGGACGCCTTCCGTGCCGAGGGTTACCGCCTGGCGGTGGCTACCGGCAAGGCGCGTCGCGGCCTGGATCGGGTGCTCAAGGCCAATGGTTGGGAGGCGTTCTTCGATATCACCCGCGCCGCCGACGAAACCCGTGGCAAGCCGCATCCTTTGATGCTTGAGGAAATCCTCGGCCATTGCGGCGTCGAACCCGGGCGTGCGCTGATGGTCGGAGATTCGGCGTTCGACCTGCAGATGGCCAGCAATGCCGGTATGCATTCGGTGGCGGTGGGCTATGGTGCCATGTCGCTGCAGGCGCTGGCCGAATTCGGCCCGCAGGTGTGCATCAACCACTTTTCCCAGCTGCGCGAGTGGCTGGCTGGTTCCGCAATTCCACTTCCAAGGTAGGTAAGCATGGCAGATGAATGGAAAGCCCCCGAGGCCGAGCCCGAGGAGCGTGAAGAGCGCAAAAGCTGGAAGCTGCTGGAGAAGACCCTGCTGGCCAGCGTGCAGGAGCAGCGTCGGTCGCGGCGCTGGGGCATCTTCTTCAAGCTGCTGACCTTCGTCTACCTGTTCGGCATCCTGGCGTTGTTCACGCCGCTGATGGACATGGACAAGGCCGCGTCGCGCAGTGCCAGCCATACCGCGCTGGTCGAGGTGCGCGGGGTGATTGCCGATCAGGAGGCCGCCAGCGCCGACAATATCGTCAAGAGCCTGCGCGAGGCGTTCAAGGACAGCAAGACCAAGGCTGTGGTGATGCGCATCAACAGCCCGGGTGGCAGCCCGGTGCAGGCGGGTTATGTGTATGACGAAATCCGCCGTTTGCGGGCCGAATACCCGGCCATCAAGCTGTATGCGGTCATTGCGGACCTTGGTGCTTCCGGTGCCTATTACATCGCCAGTGCGGCGGACGAAATCTATGCCGATAAAGCCAGCCTGGTCGGCTCCATTGGTGTGACGGCGGCCGGCTATGGTTTTGTCGGCACCATGGAGAAGCTCGGCGTGGAGCGGCGTTCTTACACGTCGGGTGAGCACAAGGCGTTTCTCGACCCGTTCTCACCGGAAAAGCCTGATGAAACCCGGTTCTGGCAGGGTGTGCTGGACACCACGCACAACCAGTTCATTGCCATGGTCAAGCAGGGCCGTGGCGAGCGCCTGAAGGACAAAGAGCATCCAGAGTTGTTCAGTGGCCTGATCTGGTCGGGTGAACAGGCCAAGGCGCTGGGGTTGGTGGACGGGCTGGGCAGTGCCAGTTATGTGGCACGTGAGGTCGTTGGTGAGAAAGAGTTGGTGGACTTCACCGTTCAGGAGTCGCCGTTCGACCGCTTCTCCAAGCGTGTAGGGGCTAGCGTGGCCGAGCACCTGGCGATGTGGATGGGGTTCCAGGGGCCACAGTTGCGCTGAAGGTTCGTCGCGCGGTCTGCGGCGCCTGATTAATCGAGCGCCGCCCGCGCGGCGCTCGATCTGTCGGGCGCAACAAATCTCCAGGCGGGCTAAGGGATATCCACGCCTTCCTTTGTCAGCATGTCCACCAGCCTAATCAACGGCAGCCCGATCAGGCTGGTTGCATCGCACCCATGCGTGCTCTGGAACAGGCTCACCCCCAATCCCTCAGCCTTGAAGCTTCCTGCGCAATCCAGTGGCTGTTCCGCCGTCACATAGCGCTCCACCCGCTCCCTGCTCAATTCGCGCAGCGTCACCGTAAATGGCACGCAGTCCACCTGGCAGTGCCCGGTCGCAGTATTGAGCAGTGCCAGCCCGGTCAGAAAACTCACCTGCTGCCCGCTGCACTCCAGCAGTTGCTCGCAGGCCCGCTCGAACGTGTGGGGTTTGCCCAGCACCTGTTCGCCCAATACTGCAACCTGGTCCGAGCCGATGATCAGGTGTCCGGGGTGGCTTCCCGCCAAGGCTTCGGCCTTTTGCCTGGCCAGCCGGCGCACCAGGTCCACGGCGGGTTCATCAGCCAGGCGCTGCTCGTCTATATCGGGGCTTGCCCAGGTGAAGGGCAGGCGCAGGCGTGCGAGCAGTTCGCGGCGATAGGCAGAGCTGGAAGCCAGTAGCAAAGGAAGCATGGTAGACTCCTGAATCAGTTGAACAAATTCTATCACGCACGATGCCGCCTAATTTCCTTTGACAGGGGCGGGGGGCATCCCTATTATGCTGCGCCTATGTTGAATGACCCGATTCCACCTCACGTTGACCCGCGCAAATTAGCCGATCGTGGCGTAACCCTTAACGGTTCGCTGCAACTCGCTGATTTGGAAAGACTCTGCGACCCGCTTTCCGACAATGTCGGTACGGTGCAGGCGAAGTTCGATTTTGAACGAGATGAACAGCACGTCGTGGTTATCCACAGCGAGCTGGACGTCGAAGTCAAGATGGTTTGCCAGCGTTGTCTTGAGCTGGTCACCCTGCCGATTCACAGCGAATGTACTTACGCCGTGGTGAAGGAGGGTGCGAATACCCAGTCGTTGCCGAAAGGCTATGACGTGCTGGAACTGGGCGAAGATCCTTTGGATCTGCAGGCATTGATCGAGGAGGAGCTTCTGCTCGCCTTGCCAATCGTGCCTGCTCATCATCCGGAAGAATGCCAGCAGCCGGCGGGCGCAGACGAGCCCGAATCGAGCAAGGACGAGGTATCGCGGTCCAACCCGTTCAGTGTTTTGGCGCAGTTAAAGCGTGACCCAAACGTTTAGGAGTTAATCAATTATGGCTGTTCAGCAGAACAAAAAATCCCGCTCTGCCCGTGACATGCGCCGTTCGCACGACGCCCTGTCGGAAAACGCGCTGTCGGTAGAGAAAACCACCGGTGAAGTTCACCTGCGCCACCACGTTTCGCCAGAAGGCGTATACCGTGGTCGCAAAGTGGTCGACAAGGGCGCTGACGAGTAATCCTTGTCCGCTCAGATCATCGCGATCGACGCAATGGGCGGGGACTTCGGTCCCCGCAGCATTGTCCAGGCTAGCATTGCCTGCCTTTCTGCTACTCCCTCGCTGCACCTGACCCTCGTCGGTCAACCCTCACTCCTGGAAGATCTTGTCAGCGGCCTTGCGGCTGCGGATCGCGCGCGTCTGCAGATTGTCGCCGCCAGTGAGGTGGTCGGCATGGATGAGCGGCCCTCCCAGGCATTGCGGGGCAAGCCGGATTCGTCGATGCGCATCGCCCTGGAACTGGTGCGTGACGGCAAGGCCCAGGCCTGCGTCAGTGCCGGCAATACCGGCGCGCTGATGGCGCTGTCCCGTTTCGTGCTCAAGACCTTGCCGGGTATCGACCGGCCCGCCATGGTGGCCGCAATTCCGACTCAGGCGGGTTACTGCCAGTTGCTCGACCTGGGTGCCAATGTCGATTGCAGTGCCGAAAACCTCTACCAGTTTGCCGTGATGGGCTCGGTGGCTGCTCAGGCCCTGGGTGTGCATCGTCCACGGGTGGCGCTGCTGAACATCGGCACCGAGGACATCAAGGGCAATCAGCAGGTCAAGCTGGCTGCCAGCCTGTTGCAGAATGCCCGTGGGCTTAACTACGTGGGTTTTGTCGAAGGTGACGGGCTGTATCGTGGTGAGGCCGATGTGGTGGTGTGCGATGGGTTCGTCGGCAATATCCTGCTCAAGTCCAGCGAGGGGCTGGCGACGATGATCGCTGCGCGCATCGAGCAGTTGTTCAAGGGCGGCGTGTTGTCGCGGGCGGCCGGGGCGGTGGCCATGCCGCTGCTCAAGCGTCTGCAGGCCGACCTGGCGCCGGCGCGGCACAATGGTGCCAGTTTTCTGGGGTTGCAGGGCATTGTCATCAAGAGCCATGGCTCGGCGGGCGTGCAGGGCTTCCAGAGTGCTATCCAGCGGGCGCTGATCGAGATACAGGAGAACCTGCCGCAGCGCTTGCATGGGCGCCTCGAAGACCTGTTGCCTTAGGCATTTTGCCCATGAAGTGCTTAAATGTGACCGCTTGGTCTGTGTATCCATCCAAGTTTTCAGATTCCGCGCCTGGCCCAGGGCCTGGCGCACCCTATCCGACGACAAGATCATAAGGGCTTGTTCAATGTCTGCATCTCTCGCATTCGTCTTTCCCGGTCAAGGTTCCCAGTCGCTGGGCATGCTCGCCGAGCTCGGCGCCGAGAAGCCAGTGATCATCGAAACCTTCAAGGAAGCGTCCGAAGCCCTCGGTTACGACCTGTGGAAGCTGGTCCAGGAAGGTCCTGAAGAGCAACTCAACCAGACCGACAAGACCCAGCCGGCCATCCTCACCGCGTCCATCGCGCTGTGGCGCCTGTGGCTGGAAGAGGGCGGCGCGCAGCCAGCCTTCGTTTCCGGCCACAGCCTGGGCGAATACAGTGCCCTGGTCGCTGCGGGCAGCATCACCCTGAAAGACGCTGTTCGCCTGGTCGAGCGCCGCGGTCAGCTGATGCAGGAGGCCGTACCGGCGGGTCATGGTGCCATGGCTGCCATCCTCGGCCTGGACGACGCTGTGGTCGTTGAAATCTGCGCCGAAGCCGCTGAAGACCAAGTGGTCAGCGCCGTCAACTTCAACTCGCCAGGCCAGGTGGTCATCGCTGGCAATAAAGCTGCCGTGGATCGCGCCATGGAGCTGTGCAAGGCCAAGGGCGCCAAACGCGCCCTGCCGTTGGCGGTCAGCGTGCCGTCGCACTGTGCCCTGATGAAGCCGGCGGCCGAGCGCTTTGCCGAGTCGGTCAACGCCATCGAGTGGAAGGCCCCGCAAATTCCAGTGGTGCAGAACGTCACGGCTGCTGTTGCCGCCGACCTCGATGCACTCAAGCACGACCTGCTGGCGCAGCTGTACCAGCCTGTGCGTTGGGTGGAGTGTGTGCAGACCCTGGCTGCCAGCGGTGCGGTCAACCTGGTCGAGTGTGGCCCGGGCAAGGTCCTGGCTGGCCTGAACAAGCGTTGCGCCGATGGCGTGACCACTTACAACCTCAACACCCCTGATGCCGTTGCCGCCACCCGCGCGGCACTGGCCTGATTTGGAGAAGCTTGCATGAGCCTGCAAGGTAAAGTTGCACTGGTCACCGGCGCCAGCCGTGGCATTGGCCAGGCCATCGCCCTCGAGCTGGGCCGCCAGGGCGCGACCGTGATCGGCACCGCCACTTCGGCGTCCGGCGCCGAGCGCATCGCTGCCACCCTGAAAGAGCACGGCATCACCGGTACCGGCATGGAGCTGAACGTGACCAGCGCCGAGTCCGTTGAAGCGGTACTGGCCGCCATCGGCGAGCAGTTCGGCGCACCGGCCATTTTGGTCAACAACGCCGGCATCACCCGCGACAACTTGATGCTGCGGATGAAAGACGACGAGTGGTTCGACGTGATCGACACCAACCTGAACAGCCTCTACCGTCTGTCCAAGGGCGTGCTGCGTGGCATGACCAAGGCACGTTGGGGCCGTATCATCAGCATCGGCTCGGTCGTGGGTGCCATGGGTAACGCCGGTCAGGCCAACTATGCGGCCGCCAAGGCTGGCCTGGAAGGCTTCAGCCGCGCCCTGGCGCGTGAAGTGGGCTCGCGTGGCATCACCGTCAACTCGGTGACCCCGGGCTTCATCGACACCGACATGACCCGCGAGCTGCCAGAAGCGCAGCGCGAAGCCCTGCAGACCCAGATTCCGCTGGGCCGCCTGGGCCAGGCCGACGAAATCGCCAAGGTGGTTTCGTTCCTGGCATCCGACGGCGCTGGCTACGTGACCGGCGCTACCGTGCCGGTCAACGGCGGGATGTACATGTAACACTGCAACTCAATGTGACGGATTTCGTAAAAAAAGAGTCATACTGCGAGCCTAAAATCCGTTATAAAGCTGCAACCAGATTCCAGGCAGCGGGTGGGGTGACTGGCGTGAAAGCGCGTTTCGCTTGAAAAGCGAACGTCTTTCTATAAAATTAGCCACCGGCCAGCTGCCTGACATATATCCATTAGGAGTAAACCTAGGTATGAGCAACATCGAAGAACGCGTCAAGAAAATCGTCGCCGAGCAACTGGGCGTCAAGGAAGAAGAAGTGACTCTCGAGAAGTCCTTCGTTGATGACCTGGGTGCCGATTCGCTTGACACCGTTGAGCTGGTGATGGCTCTGGAAGAGGAATTCGAGACCGAAATCCCTGACGAAGAAGCCGAGAAGATCACTACCGTTAAAGCTGCCGTAGACTACGTCATTGCCCACCAAGGCTAAGACGCATTAGTCGACGCTTCTTGTCGGGGAAAACCGCACTGCCTTCGCCGGCGTGCGGTTTTTTCTTTGCGAGCACGCCGCGTTCTGGCGGGGCTGCTTTGTTCACCGCGCACCGAGAGCCTGTTGTCATTTCATTCCATCGTATGAATGCAATGCCAAGAGACTCTGTTATTAGAAAAGGAGAGTACTGTGTCGCGTAGACGCGTCGTGGTCACCGGTATGGGTATGCTGTCGCCACTGGGTACCGATGTACCGAGCACCTGGCAGGGCATTCTGGCTGGCCGCAGTGGCATTGGTCCGATCGAACACACGGACCTGTCTGCCTACTCCACCCGTTTTGGCGGCTCGGTGAAAGGCTTCGAAGTCGAGCAATACCTGTCGGCCAAAGAGGCCCGCAAGCTCGACCTGTTCATCCAGTACGGCCTGGCGGCCGGTTTCCAGGCGGTGCGTAATGCCGGCCTGGAGGTCACCGACGCCAATCGCGAGCGTATTGGCGTGGCCATGGGCTCGGGTATCGGTGGCCTGACCAACATCGAAGAAACCAGCCGCACCCTGCACGACTCGGGGCCGCGCCGCATTTCGCCGTTCTTCGTGCCGGGCTCGATCATCAACATGATCTCCGGGTTCCTGTCGATCCACCTGGGTCTGCAAGGGCCGAACTACGCCATTGCCACCGCCTGCACCACCGGCACCCATTGCATCGGCATGGCCGCACGCAATATCGCCTACGGTGAGGCCGACGTGATGATCGCCGGTGGCGCCGAAATGGCCGCCTGCGGCCTGGGCATGGGCGGTTTCGGTGCTTCGCGCGCGCTGTCCACCCGCAACGACGAGCCAAGCCGGGCCAGCCGCCCGTGGGACAAGGGCCGTGACGGCTTCGTGTTGTCTGACGGTGCCGGTGCCTTGGTGCTCGAAGAACTGGAGCACGCCCAGGCGCGTGGTGCGACCATCTATGCCGAGCTGGTTGGCTTTGGCATGAGCGGCGACGCCTACCACATGACTTCGCCGCCCGACACTGGCGAAGGCGCTGCCCGTTGCATGGCCAACGCCCTGCGCGATGCCGGTATCAAGCCGGAAGAGGTCAGCTACATCAACGCCCACGGCACTTCGACCCCTGCGGGCGACGTGGCCGAAGTGGCTGCGATCAAGCGCGTGTTCGGTGAGCATGCCTACAAGCTGGCGGTCAGCTCGACCAAGTCGATGACCGGTCACCTGCTGGGTGCTGCCGGCGCGGTGGAGGCGATCTTCAGCGTACTGGCCATCAACAGCCAGATGGCACCGCCCACCATCAACCTGGACGAGCCGGACGAAGGTTGTGACCTTGACTTCGTGCCGCACCAGGCGCGCAGCATGCCGATCGACGTGGTGTTGTCCAACTCGTTCGGCTTTGGCGGCACCAACGGCTCGCTGGTGTTCCGCCGGTTCGCCGGTTGATGCACGGCTGGATCGATGGCCAGCCGGCGGCTGCACTCAACCTGCAGAACCGTGGCCTGGCCTACGGCGATGGCCTGTTCGAGACCATTGCCGTGCGCGGCGGTCGCCCCAGCTTGCTGGACGGCCACCTCGCACGCCTGGCGCTGGGCTGCCAGCGCCTGGCGATCAACGCCGACCTGGCGCTGGTGCGCGACGAACTGCTTCGCTATGCCAACCAGCTCGGGGAAGGCGTAGCCAAACTTATCCTCACCCGTGGCGACAGCCAGCGTGGCTATGCCCCGGTAGCCGATGCCGCGCCACGGCGCATCCTGCAGGGCAGTCCGTTGCCCGGTTATCCTCTTGAGCATGCCGAGCAAGGCGTGCGGTTGTTCCCTTGCCAGACCCGGCTTGGGGAACAACCGCTGCTGGCCGGGCTCAAACACCTCAACCGCCTGGAGCAGGTGCTGGCACGTGCCGAATGGCAGGACAGCGAACACGCCGAAGGCCTGATGCGTGACGGGCAGGGCAGGGTAATCGAAGGGGTATACAGCAATCTGTTCCTGGTGCGCGACGGCGTGCTGCTTACCGCCGACCTCAGCCGCTGTGGTGTAGCCGGGGTGATGCGTGCGGCGTTGCTGGAGCAGGCCGTACTGCTGGGCATCCCGGCGCAGGTCTGTGACCTGCCGTTCAAGGCGCTGGAGCACGCAGATGAAGTATTTGTTTGCAATAGCGTTTACGGCATTTGGCCCGTGCGTGGCGTAGCCGCGCTAAACTGGTCGCCTGGCCCGCTCACCCGTAAACTGCAGGCCGTTGCCCGTACGTTACTGGAAACCTGAATTCGTGAGACGTAAATTCCTGCTGTTGCTGGAAATGGCCTTGATCCTTGCCGGCCTGGCGCTTGGCTGGTCGGCCTGGAAGGTCAACGCCGTCCTGGAGCAGCCCTTGCACATCACGCAGGAGCGCCTGCTCGATGTACCCAATGGCACCACCCCCAACCGCATGTTCTATCGCATGCAGAGCGAAGGGTTGCTCGAAGACGCCGTGTGGCTGCGCTTGTACTGGCGCTTCAACATGGCCGGCACCCCCCTGCACACCGGCGAGTACCGCCTCACCCCGGGCATGACCGTCGGGCAGCTGTTCGATGCCTGGCGACGTGCTGATGTGGTGCAGTACAACCTCACGCTGGTCGAAGGCTGGACCTTCCGCCAGGTACGCTCGGCCGTGGCCAAGCATGAAAAGATCAAGCACACCCTGGACGGCCTGTCGGACTCCGAAGTGATGGACAAGCTCGGCCATACCGGCGTGTTCCCGGAAGGGCGCTTCTTCCCGGACACGTACCGCTTCGTGCGTGGCATGAGCGATGTCGAGTTGCTGCAACAGGCCTACATGCGTCTGGACGAAGTGCTGGCCAAGGAATGGGCCGAGCGCACCACCGACCTGCCATACCGCGACCCGTACCAGGCGCTGATCATGGCTTCGCTGGTGGAAAAGGAAACCGGTATCCCTCAGGAACGTGGGCAGATAGCCGGCGTGTTCGTGCGGCGCCTGCGCCTGGGCATGATGCTGCAGACCGACCCGACGGTGATCTACGGCATGGGTGAGCGTTACAACGGCAAGATTACCCGCGCCGACCTGCGCGAACCGACGCCCTACAACACCTATACCATCACAGGGTTGCCGCCGACCCCGATTGCCATGGTCGGTCGCGAAGCGATTCATGCGGCGCTCAACCCGTCGAACGGTACCAGCCTGTACTTCGTCGCCCGTGGCGACGGTAGCCACGTGTTCTCCGACGACCTCGATGACCACAACTCGGCGGTGCGCGAGTTCCAGCTCAAGCGCCGTGCAGACTACCGCTCCAGCCCCGCCCCGCAGCAAGAGGCACAACCGGCTGCTGAAGACGCCCAGCCCGAGGTGCCTGCGGCGGATGAGCCGGCTACGCAGCCGGCACCCGATGAGCCCCCTGTGCAAGACGCCCCTGCCGGTGGCGCGCAAGCGGCCGAACGGCCGACGCCTGACGAACAACATTAAGGACTGCCTGTGAGCGGCTTGTTTATTACGCTGGAAGGCCCCGAAGGCGCGGGCAAGAGCACCAATCGTGACTACCTGGCCGCGCGCTTGCGCGAGCAGGGCCTGGATGTGGTATTGACCCGGGAGCCTGGTGGTACGCCGCTGGCCGAAAAAGTGCGCGAACTGTTGCTGGCTCCCAGCGATGAAACCATGGCAGCCGACACTGAGCTGCTGCTGGTATTCGCTGCGCGCGCCCAGCACCTGGCACAGGTCATTCGTCCGGCATTGGCTCGCGGGGCCGTCGTGTTGTGTGACCGCTTCACGGACGCCACCTATGCCTATCAAGGGGGTGGCCGTGGTTTGTCTGTCGAGCGTATCGCTGCCCTGGAGCAATTTGTACAGGGCGACTTGCGCCCAGATCTGACCCTGGTGTTCGACCTGCCGGTCGAAGTTGGCCTTGCCCGCGCCGCCGCTCGCGGTCGCCTGGACCGTTTCGAGCAGGAAGGCCAGGCCTTCTTCGAAGCCGTTCGCCAGGCGTATCTGCAGCGCGCCCAGCGCGAGCCACAGCGCTACAGCCTGCTGGACGCCGCGCAATCCCTTGAGGCCGTGCAGCGGGCCATTGACGTGCTGCTGCCCGGCATCGTGGAGCGTTGCCGTGGCTGAGGCCTACCCTTGGCAGCAGGCCCTCTGGCAGCAGCTGGCCGGCCGAAGCCAGCACGCCCATGCCTATCTGTTGCACGGGCCACAGGGTATCGGCAAGCGGGCCTTGGCAGAGCGCCTGATGGCCCTTTTGCTGTGTCAGCAGCCTCAAGGCCTGAACGCCTGCGGTGGGTGCAAGTCTTGCCTGCTGCTCAAGGCGGGTAGCCACCCGGACAACTTCGTCCTCGAACCTGAAGAGGCCGATAAGCCGATCAAGGTCGACCAGGTGCGCGAACTGGTAGCCTTCGTGGTGCAGACGGCCCAGCTGGGCGGGCGCAAGGTCGTCTTGATCGAGCCGGTGGAGGCGATGAACGTAAATGCCTCCAACGCACTGCTCAAAAGCCTTGAAGAGCCCTCTGGCGATACCGTGTTGCTGTTGGTCACACACCAGCCTAGCCGCCTGCTGCCCACCATCAAGAGCCGCTGCCAGCAGGTCGCCTGCCCGCAGCCCAGCTTGGCCCAGAGCCAGGCTTGGCTGGCCGAAGCGTTGCCCGACAGTGACCAGGCCGAACTTGACGAGCTGCTGACGTTGGCGGCCGGTTCGCCATTGATGGCAGTCAGTCTGCAGGCGCAAGGCGTGCGTGAGCAGCGTGCGCTGGTTACCGATGGGGTGAAGAAGCTGCTCAAACAGCAGCAATCGCCGAGTCAGTTGGCCGATGCCTGGAACGGTGTACCGTTGTTGCTGCTGTTCGACTGGTTTTGCGATTGGTCGCACCTGATCCTGCGCTACCAGTTGACCCAGGACGAGGAAGGTTTAGGCTTGGCCGATATGCGCAAGGTGGTGCAATACCTGGCGCAGAAGAGCCGCCAGGCCAAGGTGCTGGAGGTGCAGGCGTGGATCCTGGAGCAGCGCCAGAAGGTGCTGGGCAAGGCCAACCTCAACCGTGCCCTGTTGCTAGAGTCGCTGCTGGCTCACTGGCTGCAATTGCCGGGCGCCCGCTGATTTCCCATTTTTCATGTGTGCTGTTATCCCATGCTCGTAGATTCCCATTGCCACCTCGACCGTCTTGACCTGAGCGCCCATCAGGGCTCCCTCGATGCTGCCTTGCAGGCGGCGCGTGAGCGTGGGGTGGGGCACTTCCTCTGTATCGGTGTCAGTGCCGAGAACGCCGGCGCGGTGAAAGCCCTGAGCGAGCAATACGCCGATGTTGATTGCTCGGTAGGTGTACACCCGCTGGACCTCGCGCCGGGTGAAACCCCAGCGCTGGAGTGGCTGCTGCGCGAGCTGGCCCACCCGCATGTGGTAGCGATTGGCGAAACCGGGCTGGATTATCACTATGAGCCCGAAGCTGCCGAACTGCAGCAGGCTTCGTTCCGCCTGCACCTGGAAGCCTCGCGGCAGACTGGCAAGCCGGTGATCGTGCACACCCGGGCGGCACGCGCCGATACCCTGGCGTTGTTACGCGAGGCCAACCTGCCGCAGGCCGGCGTGCTGCATTGCTTTACCGAAGACTGGGACATGGCCAGGGCGGCGCTGGATCTGGGGTATTACATTTCCCTGTCTGGCATCGTGACGTTCCGCAATGCCGAAGCCCTGCGCGAAGTGGCGCGGCAGGTGCCGGTCGATCGGCTGCTGGTGGAAACCGATTCGCCGTACCTGGCGCCGATTCCGCACCGGGGCAAGCCGAATTTGCCGCAGTACGTGCGCGAGGTGGCGGAGTATGTGGCCTCGTTGCGGGGGGCCAGTTATGAGCAACTGGCGGAGCAAACCACGGCGAACTTCAAGCGGTTGTTCCCCTTGGCGCGAGTGCGCTGATCGCTCGAACTGTATCCCCTGGCCAGTCCACCCTGCGGGGCGCACAAAAAAAACCCGGGTTCTGGGGGGGAATCCGGGTTAAGACCATTAGGAGTAAAACAAAGGTACGCGGTCCCTGAGCACCTTTATCGGCGCGCCACTTGGGGGGGATGCGCCGCGCCAACACTTCAAGTATTGGTCAGGTTTGGCACAGTGCCAGTGCATATTGGTCGTTTTTTAAACAGATTTGGAATACACCGAGGTGCCATTCCTCCCGCAGCGCATGGCCATATGCATCGTGAAACACAGACATGCTTGGATGATCCGTGCAATTTCCCGCAAGTTAGGCATAATAAACCGCTTCGATTGTCATCCAGTCCTTCCCATGCAGAAAGAACCTCGTAAGGTCCGTGAGTTTCGCCGTCGCGAACAGGAAATCCTCGACACCGCGCTCAAGCTGTTTCTCGAACAGGGTGAAGACAGCGTCACCGTCGAGATGATCGCCGACGCCGTGGGCATCGGCAAAGGCACGATCTACAAGCACTTCAAGTCCAAGGCGGAGATCTACCTGCGCCTGATGCTCGACTATGAGCGTGACCTGAACGCACTGTTGCACTCGGCCGACGTCGACCGCGACAAGGAAGCCCTGTCGCGTGCCTACTTCGAGTTCCGCATGCGCGACCCGCAACGTTACCGGCTGTTCGACCGCCTGGAAGAAAAGGTGGTCAAGGGCAATCAGGTGCCGGAAATGGTCGAGCAACTGCACAGCATTCGGGCCTCCAACTTCGACCGCCTGACCCAGCTGATCAAAGGCCGCATCAGCGAAGGCAAGCTTGAAGACGTGCCGCCCTATTTCCACTATTGCGCCGCCTGGGCACTGGTGCATGGCGCCGTGGCGCTGTACCACTCGCCGTTCTGGAGCAATGTGCTGGAGGACCAGGAGGGCTTCTTCCAGTTCCTGATGGACATTGGCGTGCGCATGGGTAACAAGCGCAAGCGCGATCCGGAACCTTCGAACTGAAGCGCAGCTTCCTTCGCTGCTGATACCCGGTATGAAGCGGGGGCTTGCAAAAACCTGATTTATGAGTCAGGTTTTGCCAGCCCTCATCATCCATGCCGGAGTCATTCATGATTGTCGATCGTCAAGGCAGACGTTTTCGCAACCTGCGCGTCAGCCTGACGGCTGCCTGCAATTACGCCTGCACCTACTGCGTACCAGACGGCAAGCGTCTGGTGGCGGCGCAGGACGAATTGTCGTCGGATGCCCTGGCCCGTGGCGTGGCCTACCTGATCGAAGCGGCCGGTATCGAGCGGCTGCGCATCACGGGCGGTGAGCCGCTGGTCAGCCCACGCCTGGATGCCTTTCTGGCCGCTGTGGCCGAACTAAGCCTCGATGATATTTCGTTGACCACCAATGGCCAGTTGTTGGCGCGCAAGTTGCCCCAGTTGCAGGCAGCTGGCATCCGCCGCCTGAATGTTTCGCTCGACACCCTTGACCCTCAAGCTTTCCGCCGCATTGCGCGGGGTGGCGACCTGGCCAATGTGCTGACAGGTATGGAGCAGGCGAGTGCGATGGGGATGCGCATCAAGGTGAACATGGTGCCGATGCGTGGGCAGAACCTCGACCAGGTATTGCCCCTGCTGGATTACTGCCTTGAACGCGGCTTTGAGCTTCGCTTCATAGAGCTCATGCGCATGGGCCACCTGGCGCGTGACCGCAATACGTTCCTGCAACAGTTCGTCGGCCTGGACCCACTGCTCACGCTGATTGGCAGCAGGCACACCTATGCCCAAGTCGATGCGCCAGTGGACGCCACGGCTTTGCGCTATCAAATACCTGGGCGTGGGCACTTCGGCGTCATTGCCAACGAAAGCCTGCCGTTCTGCCGCACCTGCTCGCGTTTGCGTTTGTCCTCGACAGGCTGGTTGCATGGCTGCCTTTCGTCCAGCAATCGCCACTTCGTCGGCGATCTGCTGGATAAGCCACGCCATCAAGCATTGCCGGCCCTGCAGCGCTTGCTGGTCAAGGCCTTGGCTGACAAGCAAGAGCAAGCGTTTGCCGGGGATGTGATGGTGATGAAAGTGATCGGCGGCTGAAGCTGGCGCAAAAGCTGCATCCGCCGGCTATTCGCCGGTTTTTCGTCACCGGCCACTGGAGGAAAGATGCGTAGCCTGGTCTTGCTGCTGGCGCTGATGGCGCTGGGCGGTTGCATGAATGTCAGCGATATGGGCGAGGGCGTTCGTTATCACATGAGCGATGCCGGTCTGCTCGACCACAGCGATACCCGTCGCACCCTGTCGATCCGTCTGCAGCCCGATTCGTTCATCTTCATTGGCCAGGGCGCGTTCGTGCCACCGGGCAAGGGGCCGGTGCCACGGCAGAACGTGGTGGCCGAGCAGGCCTTCAAGAGCTTCGTGGAGTATTTCCCGCTGGTGCGCCGTGCCCAAGGCCCGCTGGGCCTGGAAGAAGCCGTTGCCCAGGCACGTTCGGTTGGTGCGGACTACGTGTTGTACACCCGCTTCGCCCGTACCGACGACCGCATCGGCAATGGCGACGAATGGTATGACGAACAGGCGGTCGACCGCTTGGGTTGGGACAGTGGCGTGGTGCAGATGATGCTGATCGAAACCAATACCCGCTACCTGATCGATACCGCACGCATCAAGAGCCGTGGCGGTTTGTTGACGTTCCACGACAATACCCCCGAGGATTTGCTTGGCGCACCGATGCGCGAGTACGCTCGTAGCCTTCTGGGCATGAGCGAATGAGGCAGGCGTGATGAGCGATTCCGGCAAGGCCAATGATCTTCTGGCGCAGATCCCCAAGGCCAAGGGGTTGCCGCCGGTGCATCTGTGGAACCCGGACTTCTGCGGCGACATCGACATGCGGATCGCTCGCGACGGCACCTGGTACTACCTGGGTACGCCGATCGGGCGCAAACCGATGGTGCGGCTGTTCTCCACCATCATCCGCCGCGATGGCGATGACTACTTCCTGGTTACCCCGGTAGAAAAGGTTGGCATCCGCGTGGATGACGCGCCGTTCGTGGCGGTGGCGCTGGAGGTGCTGGGGGAGGGCGAACAGCAGGTGCTGCGCTTTACCAGCAATGTCGAGGATCAGGTGGATGCCGGCCCGGACAGCCCGCTGCGCGTGGTGATCGACCCGGTGACGCAAGAGCCGTCGCCCTATGTGCTGATGCGTAGCAACCTTGAGGCGCTGATTCATCGCAACGTGTTCTACCAGCTGGTGGAACTGGCGGTGCCGCGTGTGATCGACGGTGACGAGTGGCTTGGGGTGTGGAGCCAAGGGGCGTTTTACCCGATCGGGCGGAGTAGCTGAAGGCGCTCGATCTGCCAGGCGCTGACATCCTTCCGGTGAGCCACGAAAAAGCCCCCGGTTGCTTGCGCAACCGGGGGCTTTTCAGTGTTTGGCTCCGCGACCTGGACTCGAACCAGGGACCCAATGATTAACAGTCATTTGCTCTACCGACTGAGCTATCGCGGAATCTGCGCGTATCTTACTGATTGCCAAGAGGATGTCAAGCTACCCCTTGGCAAAACAATGAGTTACAGCACTTCCACGATGGCTTTGGTGACAACGTGGATGTTGCTCTGGTTCAGCGCGGCCACTGCGATGCGGCCTGTGTCCAAGGCGTAGATGCCAAAGTCGTTCTTCAGGCGGGCAACCTGTTCAACGGTCAGGCCCGAGTAGGAGAACATGCCGACCTGACGGCCAACGAAGCTGAAGTCGCGCTTGGCGCCATATTCGGCCAGCAGCGAAACCATCTGTTTGCGCATGCCGTGGATGCGCTCGCGCATTTCGGCCAGTTCGGTTTCCCACATCTGGCGCAGTTCGGCACTGTTCAGTACGGTGGCCACGATGGTGGCGCCGTGGGTTGGCGGGTTGGAGTAGGTGGTGCGGATCACGCGCTTGACCTGCGACAGCACGCGGGTGCTCTCGTCCTTGGATGCGGTGACGATCGACAGTGCTCCCACGCGCTCGCCGTACAGCGAGAACGATTTGGAGAACGAGCTGGAAACGAAGAACTCCAGGCCCGACTCGGCGAACAGACGCACGGCGAAGGCGTCTTCGGCGATACCGTCACCAAAGCCTTGGTAGGCCATGTCGAGGAACGGTACGTGGCCTTTGGCCTTGACCACTTCCAGGACGTTTTTCCAGTCATCCAGGCTCAGGTCGACGCCGGTCGGGTTGTGGCAGCAGGCGTGCAGCACCACAATCGAGCCGGACGGCAGGTTGTTCAGGTCTTCGAGCATGCCGGCGCGGTTGACGTCATGGGTCGGCGCGTCGTAGTAGCGGTAATTCTGCACCGGGAAGCCGGCCGATTCGAACAGGGCGCGGTGGTTTTCCCAGCTTGGGTCGCTGATGGCAACCACGGCGTTTGGCGAGATACGCTTGAGGAAGTCGGCGCCAATCTTCAGTGCGCCGGTACCGCCGACGGCCTGCACGGTAACCACGCGGCCAGCGGCCAGCAGTGGCGACTCGGCGCCGAAGATCAGTTTTTGCACGGCCTGGTCGTAGGTGGCGATACCGTCGATCGGCAGGTAGCCGCGCGAGGCGTGCTGGGCGGCACGCTGGGTCTCGGCTTCGATCACGGCGCGCAGCAGCGGAATGCGGCCTTCCTCATTGCAGTACACGCCAACGCCCAGGTTGACCTTGTCGGTACGTGGGTCGGCGTTGAATGCTTCGTTGAGGCCCAGAATAGGGTCGCGGGGTGCCAGCTCGACAGCGGAAAACAGGCTCATTGTTACCTTGGCTCTGATTGGAGAGTGATAGGACGTACACGCTCCAGCCGAATGCACTGAAGCGGTGCACAAACGGGGAGTCAGTATAGTGATACCGACCGGTCACTGCGACACTCTGGCACAGCTTTTCCGGCTATTTGCGCAAATATTTTTCGACCATTGGTCGAATTGCCGGGTCCACCGTTACACGCGCTCACAGCTACGCCTTGAAAGCGTCCCCAGGCGGGCGCATTTGGGTATAGACTACTGGCTAAATTTACAGTTGCTGCAGCACCGCGAGGTCCGTCATGTCCGAGTTCCAGCTCGTCACCCGTTTCCAGCCGGCCGGCGACCAGCCCGAGGCCATTCGCCAGATGGTCGAAGGCATCGAGGCGGGGCTGTCGCACCAGACGTTGCTCGGGGTGACCGGGTCGGGCAAGACCTTCAGCATTGCCAATGTCATCCAGCAGGTGCAGCGCCCGACCCTGGTGCTGGCGCCTAACAAGACCCTGGCCGCGCAGCTGTACGGCGAATTCAAGGCGTTTTTCCCCAACAATGCGGTGGAGTATTTCGTTTCCTACTACGACTACTACCAGCCTGAAGCCTACGTGCCGTCTTCGGACACCTTCATCGAGAAGGACGCGTCGATCAACGACCATATCGAGCAGATGCGCCTGTCGGCGACCAAGGCACTGCTGGAGCGGCGCGATGCGATCATCGTGACCACCGTTTCGTGCATCTATGGTTTGGGTAGCCCCGAGTCCTACCTGAAAATGGTCCTGCACGTAGACCGTGGTGACAAGCTTGACCAGCGTGCACTGCTGCGCCGGCTGGCTGATCTGCAATACACCCGCAACGAAATGGACTTTGCCCGTGCCACGTTCCGCGTGCGCGGTGATGTGATCGACATTTTCCCGGCCGAATCGGACCTTGAGGCCATCCGTATCGAGCTGTTCGATGACGAGGTGGAAAATATCGCCGCCTTCGACCCGCTCACCGGCGAGGTCTTCCGCAAGTTGCCGCGTTTTACCTTCTACCCCAAAAGCCACTACGTCACGCCGCGGGAAACCCTGCTGGAGGCGGTGGAGGGTATCAAGGAAGAGTTGAAGGAGCGCCTGGAGTACCTGCAAAAGGCCAACAAGCTGGTGGAGGCGCAGCGTCTGGAACAACGTACCCGCTTCGACCTGGAGATGATCCTGGAGCTGGGCTACTGCAACGGCATCGAGAACTACTCGCGCTACCTGTCTGGCCGCCCGGCCGGCGCACCGCCGCCCACCTTGTACGACTACCTGCCGCCGGATGCGCTACTGGTGATCGATGAATCCCACGTGAGTGTTCCGCAGGTCGGGGCCATGTACAAAGGCGACCGCTCGCGCAAGGAAACCCTGGTCGAGTACGGCTTTCGCATGCCCTCGGCGCTGGATAACCGCCCCATGCGTTTCGATGAATGGGAGGCTGTCAGCCCGCAAACCATCTTTGTGTCCGCTACCCCTGGCCCCTACGAGGCTGAGCACGCTGGGCGCGTGGTGGAGCAGGTGGTGCGCCCGACCGGCCTCGTCGACCCCCAGGTCGAGGTGCGCCCGGCACTGACCCAGGTGGACGACCTGTTGTCGGAGATCCGCAAGCGTGTGGCCCTGGGCGAGCGGGTGCTGGCCACCACGCTGACCAAGCGCATGGCCGAAGACCTGACCGACTACCTGGCCGACCATGACGTGCGGGTGCGCTACCTGCACTCGGACATCGACACCGTGGAGCGGGTGGAAATCATCCGCGACCTGCGGCTGGGTACTTTCGATGTGCTGGTCGGTATCAACCTGCTGCGTGAGGGCCTGGATATGCCGGAGGTGTCGCTGGTGGCGATCCTGGATGCCGACAAGGAAGGGTTCCTGCGTTCCGAGCGGTCGCTGATCCAGACCATCGGGCGTGCTGCGCGTAACCTCAATGGCCGGGCGATCCTGTACGCCGACACTGTCACCGGTTCGATGCAGCGGGCGATTGACGAAACCGAGCGCCGCCGCGAGAAGCAGATCGCGTTCAACGAAGCCAACGGCATCGTGCCCAAGGGCGTGGTCAAGGACATCACCGACATCATGGAAGGTGCTACCGTCCCTGGCGCGCGCAGCAAGAAACGCAAGGGCATGGCCAAGGCGGCGGAGGAGAGCGCCCGTTACGAAGCCGAACTGCGCACGCCGGGCGAGATCACCAAGCGTATCAAGCAACTGGAAGAGAAGATGATGCAGTTTGCCCGCGATCTGGAATTCGAGGCGGCGGCGCAGTTGCGCGACGAGATCACTCAACTGCGGGAGCGGTTGATTACCAGCTGAAGCCTGTCGCCGGCCATGCGGGAGCGGGCGTGCCCGCTCCCGCATGGGGCGCATTTAATCTGAAATAGCCTCAGTGGGCTTCCCCGGCTTTCAAGCCTTCCGGCAACTTCCGGGTCAGCAACACCGCCACCATACTCACCGCCAACCCAATCCCAACGAAGTGGAACGCATCGTTGTACGCCATGATCAACGCCTGCTGGTGAGTAATCTCGCTCAACTTCCCCAGCGCCGCATTGTCATTCCCCAGCCTTTCGGCCAGCTGCGCCAGCCGCTCCGCCACCTGCGGGTTGCTCGGCACCACCGCCTCCCGCAGGTAATCGAAGTACACCTTGGTCCGCGCATCCAGCAGGGTGGCCAGCAAGGCAATGCCAATCGCTCCACCCAGATTACGCAGGATATTGAACAGGCTCGAAGCCGACCCGGCATCCTGCGGCTGGATGTAGGCTGTGGCGATCAACGAAATGGTCACCATGATCATCGGTTGGCCCAAGGCGCGGATGATCTGGATCTGGTTGAACTGCGGCCCGGCAAAATCCGGGTTGAGCACCCCCGAGCCGAAACTGGCCGCACCGAACAGGCAGAACCCCAACGCACACAGCACCTTGGGCGAAACCACTTTCATCAGTTGCGGTACCAGCGGAATCAGGAACAGCTGCGGAATCCCCATCCACATGATCACCTCGCCGATCTGCAAGGCGTTGTAACCCTGCACCTGCGCCAGGTACAGCGGCAACAGGTAGATCGACCCGTACAGCCCCACGCCCATGCCCAGGCTGGCAATGCTCGACAGGCCAAAATTACGGTTGCCCAGGATGCGCAGGTTGATCAGCGGGTTTGGCCTGGAAAACTGCAGGATGACGAAGGTGATCAGGCTGACCAGGGCGATGCTGCCCAGGCCCACGATGAGGTGCGATTCCAGCCAGTCCTTGCGGTGGCCTTCCTCCAGGAACACCTGTAGGCAACCCAGCCCCAGGCCCAGGGTGACGATGCCGGCGTAATCGGTGCTTTTCAGCAGTTCCCAGTGCGCTTCCTTCTTTTCCAGACCGTACAGCAGGCCGGCGATCATCACCAGCCCCGGCGGGATGTTGATGTAGAAGATGTACTCCCAGCCCCAGTTTTCGGTCAGCCAGCCGCCCAGAGTGGGGCCGATGGACGGGGCGAAGGTGGCCGTCATGGCAAACATGGCCATGCCTTTGGCGCGGTGGTGCTCAGGCAGTTTGATCAGGGTAAGGGTGAAGGCCAACGGGATCAGTGCGCCACCGGTAAAGCCTTGCAGGGCCCGGAACAGGATCATGCTCTCCAGGTTCCAGGCCATCGAGCACAGCAGCGACGACAGCAGGAAGCCTGCAGATACCCACACCGCCAGGCGCCGCGCCGACAGCAGCTGCACCAGCCAGGCGGTTAGCGGGATCATGATGATTTCCGCTACCAGGTACGAAGTGGAAATCCATGAACCTTCTTCCAGCGTGGCCGACAGTGCGCCCTGGATGTCTTTGAGCGACGAGTTGGTGATCTGGATGTCCAGCACCGCCATAAAGGCGCCGAGCATCACGCTCATCACTGCGATCCAGTCGCGTCGGGTTGGCTCGGCTGTAGGCCTGAGCAGTTGATCACCGGCCATCGTGGCCTTCGTTTTCGCTGCGCAGGTCGACGGTGGCGGTTACCGACATGCCGGGGCGGATGCGCCCGTGCAGCGGGTTGTCGGCGCGGAAGGTGAGTTTTACCGGGATGCGCTGCACCACCTTGGTGAAGTTGCCGGTGGCGTTGTCGGGCGGCAGCAGGCTGAATTGCGCGCCCGACGCGGCGAACAGGCTGTCGACCCGGCCTTCGATGGGCGTGTCGGGGTAGCTGTCGAACAGCAGTTCAGCGCGCTGGCCGGGCTGCATGTGGCCAATCTGCGTTTCCTTGAAGTTGGCCTGCACCCAGATGTCTTCGTCTGGCACGATCGACAGCAGGTAGGCGCCGGCCTGCACCACCTGGCCATTGCGCGCATTGCGCTGGCCAATGGTGCCGCTGATCGGGGCGCGGATCTCGCAGCGGCTCAGGTTCAGCTCAGCCTGGGCCAGGTCGGCGCGGGCATTGGCGATTTGCGCATCGAGGCGCTTGAGGTCTGCGTTCAGCGCGTTGACTTGCTGGCGCTGGCTTTGCAGGTCGGCGCGAGCCTTGTCGACCTGGGAGCCGGCGACGTGGCTGTCTGCCGACAGGGTGGTGACCCGTTCTTCGGATACAAAACCAGGCTTGCGCAGCTTCTCGGCGCGGCTCAGGTCTAGCCGTGAACGGTCGAAAGTGGCTTGGTTGGCCGCCACCTGGGCCTGGCCGGCAGCAATCAGGCTGCCTTGCTGGGTCAGGCGGCTTTGCGCCTGTGCGTATTCGGCTTCGCGGGTGGCGAGGGCGGCGTGGGCGCGCTCAACCGCCAGCTCGAAGTCGGCGGCTTCCAGGCGCACCAGCAGGTCGCCTTTGTTGACGTGCTGGTTGTCCTCGACCGGCACCGTGTCGATGCGGGCGCCCAGCTGGCTGGAAATGCGCGTGATTTCGCCCTGCACATAGGCGTTGTCGGTGCTCTCGTAGAAGCGGCCTTTGAAGTACCAGTGGGCCAGGAAGGCGAGGGCGATGAGGGCCACGAGGGTGAAAAAGACCAGCAGGCGGCGTTTGAGTTGGGCGGGCATGGGGACTATCGTTCCAGAAATGTAAATAAATTTAACAGCGGCACAGGGCCTGTCGACAAGTGACGTTCGCGCCATTGCTGGAGCCCGGTGCCTGCCTCCTGCTAACATCCCGCCTTTGTTTCATCTTTCGTTCGAGACCTTCCATGACCACCGTACGCACGCGTATCGCGCCATCGCCTACCGGCGACCCCCATGTCGGCACTGCCTACATCGCCCTGTTCAACTACTGCTTTGCCAAGCAGCACGGCGGTGAGTTCATCCTGCGCATCGAAGACACCGACCAGCTGCGTTCCACGCGCGAGTCGGAACAGCAGATCTTCGACGCCCTGCGCTGGCTCGGCATCGAATGGAACGAAGGCCCGGACGTCGGCGGTCCGCACGGTCCGTATCGGCAGAGCGAGCGTGGCGAGATCTACGCCAAGTACGCCAAGGAACTGGTCGACGCCGGCCACGCCTTCTACTGCTTCTGCACCGCTGAAGAGCTGGATCAGATGCGTGCCGAGCAGCAAGCCCGCGGCGAAACCCCGCGCTACGACGGTCGCGCATTGCTGCTGAGCGCCGAGGAAGTGCAGCGCCGCCTGGCCGCTGGCGAGCCACACGTGATCCGCATGAAGGTGCCGAGCGAAGGCATGTGCGTGGTCCCGGACATGCTGCGCGGCGATGTCGAAATCCCGTGGGACCGCATGGACATGCAGGTGCTGATGAAGAACGACGGCCTGCCGACGTACTTCCTGGCCAACGTGGTCGACGACCACCTGATGGGCATTACCCACGTACTGCGTGGCGAAGAGTGGCTGCCGTCGGCGCCCAAGCTGATCAAGCTGTATGAGTACTTCGGCTGGGAACAGCCAAAGCTGTGCTACATGCCGCTGCTGCGTAACCCGGACAAATCCAAGCTATCCAAGCGCAAGAACCCGACCTCGGTCACCTTCTACGAGCGCATGGGCTTCATGCCCGAGGCGATGCTCAACTACCTGGGCCGCATGGGCTGGTCGATGCCGGACGAGCGCGAGAAGTTCTCGCTGGCCGAAATGGTCGAGCACTTCGACCTGTCGCGCATTTCGCTGGGCGGGCCGATTTTCGACATCGAGAAGCTGTCGTGGCTCAACGGCCAGTGGCTGCGCGAGCTGCCGGTCGAGGAATTCGCGGCACGCCTGCGGAAGTGGGCATTCAACAGCGACTACATGATGAAGATCGCCCCGCATGTGCAGGGCCGTGTGGAAACCTTCAGCCAGGTTGCCCCGCTGGGCGGGTTCTTCTTCGAAGGCGCGCTGAAGCTGGATGCCAAGCTGTTCGAAAGCAAGAAACTGTCGGCCGACCAGGTGCGTCAGGTGATCCAGCTGATCCTGTGGAAGCTCGAAAGCCTGCGCCAGTGGGAAAAAGAGCGCATCACCGGCTGCATCCAGGCCGTGGTCGAGGCGCTGGAACTGAAGCTGCGTGACGCGATGCCGCTGATGTTCGCCGCCATCACTGGCCAGGCCAGTTCGGTTTCGGTACTGGACGCCATGGAAATCCTTGGCCCGGACCTTACCCGCTACCGCCTGCGTCAGGCTCTGGACCTGCTGGGTGGCGTGTCGAAGAAAGAAAACAAGGAGTGGGAAAAGCTGTTGGCCTCGATCGCGTGACAGCGTTTCCCAGCCTGTAGCTGAAACCTGTGGGAGCGGGTTCGCCCGCGAATACGATGGCGCTTGCACTGCCGCATTCGCGGGTAAACCTGCTCCCACAGGGTTCGATGCTGGGGTTTTGGTAGGGCAGGGCGGTAAGTGATTGTTATCTGTGAAAATTTTTTTGATTATTTTAAAAAATTAGTTTGACAGCCCTGCAATCCGAACTTAATATGCGCCCCGTCCACAGCGATGAACGAAAACGAAACGCCAGCCACCCAGCCAGCGATTCTGTTCAGAGCGACATTGTGGGGCTATAGCTCAGCTGGGAGAGCGCCTGCATGGCATGCAGGAGGTCAGCGGTTCGATCCCGCTTAGCTCCACCAAATTCCGCTTACCAGCCAAGGCTGATAAGCAAGACCGGGTCCAGCAACCGGGTCTTGAAGGTAAGAAGGTTCGTCCCCTTCGTCTAGTGGCCTAGGACACCGCCCTTTCACGGCGGTAACAGGGGTTCGAGTCCCCTAGGGGACGCCAGTTTTGCACAAGCGATGTTTAAATATGTCGCTGGGCCGAGAGGCTAGAAATCCGGGGCTATAGCTCAGCTGGGAGAGCGCCTGCATGGCATGCAGGAGGTCAGCGGTTCGATCCCGCTTAGCTCCACCAATTTTGCCGCGATTCGCGTATGCGGGTCGGCACGAAGGTTACGTCCCCTTCGTCTAGTGGCCTAGGACACCGCCCTTTCACGGCGGTAACAGGGGTTCGAGTCCCCTAGGGGACGCCATTTTTACCCGCGTTTTGCGGGACCTTTAAGGCTCATTCGATTATTGAATGGGCCTTTTGTTTTTCTCCCTCCCGAAAAATTCGCAACCGACAGGCGGCGAGAAATTCTGCTTGCCAAAAAATATGATGAGAATAATATTTCGATCATCATATTTTGTCCGGCGAATGTTCAGATGAGCGACAAGAAGAGCAAAACCCGCGAACGCATCCTGGAAGCCGCACGCAGTGCGCTGATCCAGCATGGCCCCGCCGAGCCCAGCGTGAGCCAGGTGATGGGGGCTGCCGGGCTGACGGTGGGTGGGTTCTATGCCCATTTCGACAGCAAGGATGAGCTGATGCTCGAAGCGTTCCGCCAGCTGTTGGGGGAGCGTCGCGCCTTGCTCGCCCAGATCGACCCCAGCCTCGATGGGGCAGGGCGGCGGGCGCTGGCCAGTGCCTTCTATCTGTCGCGCAAGCACCGCGATGCCGAGGTGCATGCCTGCCCGTTGCCCAACTCGCTGGGCGAGATGCAGCGCCTGCCGGAAGTCTTCCGTGAGGTATTGGCCGAACACATCGAGCTGATGACCGCTGCCATGGTCGATCGCCCCGAGGATGCCGACAAAGCCTTGGCCGATCTGGCGTTGATGGTCGGTGGCCTGGCCCTGGCCCGCGCTCTGGGTACCAGCGAGTTGTCAGACCGCATTCTGCGCGCCGCCAAATCGGCGGTGCTTTAACCCTGGAGCATGGCAATGACTACCCTGAGCTGGATTCGTGGTGTCAATGGCACCCTGGGCCGTCTGGCCCCCGAGCATGTCGCGGGCAAGATGCGCCGTGCCTTCATGACGCCACGCAACTTGCCGCCGCGGGATTGGGAGCTGCCCGTGCTGGCCAGTGCCGAGCGCATTACCCTGCGCTTCGGCTTGTCGGCCCTGCGCTGGGGTAATGGGCCGACCGTGCTGCTGATGCACGGCTGGGAAGGGCGCCCGACCCAGTTTGCCGCTTTGATCGAAACCTTGGTCCGGGCCGGGCACACGGTGGTGTCACTGGAGGGGCCGGGGCATGGGCGTTCGCCTGGCGAGCAGGCCAATGTGGTGCTGTTTGCCCGGGCCCTGCTGGAGGCCGCCGCCGAGCTGCCGCCGCTGCGTGCGGTCATTGGCCATTCCATGGGCGGTGCCAGTGTGCTGCTGGCCTTGCAGATGGGGCTGCGTACAGAGGCTGCTGTCAGCATTGCAGCCCCGGCACGGCTGTTGGGTGTGTTGCGTGGTTTTGCTCATCGCCTGGGGCTGCCAGCACGGGCGCGGGCGGCGTTCATTCGGCAGATTGAGCGGGATGTGGGGATGCAGATAGCCCGGCTGGATGTGACGGGTTATCAGCTGGAGTTGCCGGGGCTGGTGGTGCATGCCGCTGATGACGCCTTGGTGGCCGCCGATGAGGCTCAGGTTATCCATAAAGCGTGGTTCGACAGCCGGCTGATGCTGCTGGAGGCGGGTGGGCATCAGCGTGTACTGTCCGACCCGCGGCTGGGTGAGGCAGTGCTCGAATTGCTCGCCCGCGCTGCTGCACCGGCGCGTCAAAGCGCCTGACTGGCAGCAGGGCTGGACATTCCCTCACCTGTCACGGCTAAATTCACTTTTTCCGCCAAGGAAGCGAACATGAGCTGGGACCTGGCAACACCCTTCGTCATCGACCTGCGCGTTGGCAGCGAGGATATTGATGGCCTCGGCCACGCCAACAACGCGGTGTACGTCACCTGGCTGGAGCGCTGCGCCTGGCGCCACTCCCAGCGCCTGGGCCTGGACCTGGCCGAATACCGTCGGCTAGACCGCGCCATGGCGGTAGTGCGTCACGAAATCGACTACCTGGCCGCCGCCTACGAGGACGATGAACTGCAACTGGCCACCTGGATCATCGATTGGGACCAGCGCCTGCGCATGACCCGCCGTTTCCAGCTCAAGCGCCCGCGTGACGGCGTGACCCTGCTACGTGCGCAAACCACCTTCGCTTGCATCGAGCTGTCCAGCGGTAAGCCCAAACGCATGCCGGCAGAATTCCTCGACGGTTACGGCCCGGCGCTGATCGGCGCCTGAAACCCCGGCAATTTTTGTTAGACTGCCGGCTTTTTCTGCCGAGACCCCGACATGCAAATTGCCCTGGCCCCCATGGAGGGGCTGGTCGACAACATCCTGCGCGACGTACTGACCCGCGTGGGCGGCATCGACTGGTGCGTCACCGAGTTCATTCGTGTGTGCGACCGCCTGCTGCCGCCTTCTTCGTTCGACAAGCTGGCGCCCGAGCTGCGCCAGGGGGCGCGCACGGCTGCCGGGGTGCCCATGCGTGTGCAGTTGCTGGGTTCGGACCCGGTATGTCTGGCGGAAAACGCCGCGCTGGCCTGCGAACTGGGCGCGCCGGTGATCGATCTGAACTTTGGCTGCCCGGCCAAGACCGTGAACAAGTCGCGGGGTGGTGCCGTGCTGCTCAAGGAGCCGGAACTGCTGCACGCCATCGTGCGCGAAGTGCGCCGTGCCGTGCCGGCAGATATCCCGGTGACGTCGAAGATGCGCCTGGGCTTCGACAGCCCTGATGGTGCGCTGGAGTGTGCCACGGCGCTGGCCGAAGGCGGCTCGGCGCATCTGGTGGTGCATGCGCGGACCAAAGTCGAAGGCTACAAACCGCCGGCACACTGGGAGTGGGTGGCGCGGGTGCAGGATGTGGTGAAGGTGCCGGTGTTCGCCAATGGCGAGATCTGGACTGTCGACGACTGGCGACGTTGCCGCGAGGTCAGTGGGGCTGAAGACATCATGCTGGGTCGTGGGCTGGTGTCGCGCCCCGACCTGGGTCTGCAGATTGCGGCGGCGCGTGACGGCCGCGATTATCAGCCGATGAGCTGGGATGACCTGCTGCCGCTGCTACGCGAGTTCTGGCGCCAGGCTCAGCACAAGCTGTCGCCGCGCTATGCGCCGGGGCGGATGAAGCAGTGGTTGGCGATGCTGACTCGCAGTTATCCCGAAGCGGTGGTGCTGTTTGCCGAGCTGCGCCGGGAAGATGACTGTGCGCGGATCAGCCGGTTGCTGGGGATTGTTGAGGCTCAAGCTCTGGAAACCTGTGTAGCCTGATCCGGCCCTATCGTCGGCAAGCCAGTTCCCACAGGTATTGCGCCGGTCTTGAGGCCTGTGGTGATCTGTGGGAGAGGGCGTACCCGCGAAGAGGGCTGCACTGATTTCAGATTTTTTCTACGTGCCCCTTGAAAGCATTTCCACCGGCCATATCTCTTGAGTACGCGATGCCGAAGTCGGGTCGCGTAATGACTTACTTGCTGATTCTCAGGAGTTTATGACCATGACTACCGCTTTCTCTCTCGCACCCCTGTTCCGCCATTCCGTAGGTTTCGACCGTTTCAACGACCTGTTCGAGTCTGCGGCACGTAACGAGGCTGGTAGCAGCTACCCGCCCTACAACGTGGAAAAGCATGGCGATGACCACTATCGCATCGTAGTTGCCGCAGCCGGTTTCCAGGAGCAGGACCTCGACCTGCAAGTCGAAAAAGGCGTCCTGACCGTGACCGGTGGCAAGCGCGACGATGGCGCCGCTGAAGTGACCTACCTGCACCAAGGTATCGCGCAACGCGCCTTCAAGCTGTCGTTCCGCCTGGCCGACCATATCGAAGTGAAGGCCGCCGGCCTGGCCAATGGCCTGCTCAGCATCGACCTGCTGCGCATCGTGCCTGAAGAAGCCAAGGCCAAGCGCATCCCGATCAATGGTGACAAGCCAGCGCTGAACTGATCGCGCTGCAGTGAAGAAGGGCACCCTCGGGTGCCCTTCTTGCGTTTGCAGGCCGGTTCAGTAACCCGCCGGCGCCTCCAGCAACATCTGCCGAAACTCCGGCAACGGCAATGGCCGGCTGTGCAGGTATCCCTGGTACAAGTGGCAGCCCAACCGCTCGAGGAACTCCAATTGTTCGGTCAGTTCTACCCCCTCGGCAATCACGGCCAGGTCCAGGCTGCGGGCCATGGCAACGATGGCGCGCACGATTTCCGCGTCGTTGGGGTCGACCGGCGCGTCGCGTACGAAGGTCTGGTCGATCTTCAGCGCATCCACCGGCAGGCGCTTGAGGTAGGTGAGTGAGGAATAACCGGTGCCAAAGTCATCCATGGCAAAGCTCACCCCGAAGCGCTTGAGTTCGCGCATCTTGCTGATGGTGTCTTCCAGGTTCTGGATCACGATGCCTTCGGTGATTTCCAGCTTGAGCATGTGCCGAGGCAGGCGATAGTCGTCCAGGCTGCGCAGTACCCGCCCGACAAAGTCGTTCTGACGGAACTGCCGCGGGCTGATGTTCACGCACAGGCTGAAATCATCCGCGTTGATCAGCCCGTCGGTCAGCATGCGCGCGCAAGCATCGCAGGCTTCATCGAGGATCCAGCTGCCAACTTCCAGAATCAGGCCGCTTTCCTCCAGCACCTGGATGAACTGCCCGGGTGGTTGCTGACCCAGTTGCGGGTGGTGCCAGCGCAGCAGCACTTCAGCCCCGACGATGCGGTTGTCGCGGGCATCCACCTGGGGCTGGAAGTGCAGCGCCAGTTCGCCACGGGCCAAGGCCAGGCGCAGGTCGTTTTCCATGCGCAAGCGCTCGCTGGCGGCTTTCTGCATGGTGGTGTGGAACAGCTGGGTGGTGTTGCGCCCGGAGTCCTTGGCCCGGTACAGGGCAATGTCGGCACGCTTGAGCAAATCGGCCGGGGTAGCGCCGTGGTCAGGGATCAGCGCCACGCCGATACTGGGCGTTACCTGCAGCCGCTGGCCATCCAGCGACATCGGTTCGGCCAGCAGTTCGCGCAGGGTGTCGGCCAGTTCGCGCACTTTTTCCTCTACCTGTTCGCGGCTGCCTTCCAGGCCGCTGAGCAGTACCACGAACTCGTCGCCACCCAGCCGCGCCACGGTGTCTTCCAGACGCACGCTGGCCTCCAGGCGGGCGGTGATGATCTTCAGCACCGTGTCGCCCACCGGATGGCCCAGCGAGTCGTTGATGTGCTTGAAGTGGTCAAGGTCGAGGAACAGCAGGGCGCCGCGCAGGTTGTGGCGCTTGAGCAGGGCGATCTGCTGGCTCAGGCGGTCCATCAGCAGGGCGCGGTTGGGCAGGTTGGTCAGCGGGTCGTGGTAGGCCAGGTGGCGAATCTGCGCCTGGGCATTTTTCAGCTGGCTGACGTCACGGGCGGTCAGCAGCAGGCAGTCCACCTCGTTGAGGGTGATCGGCTCGACCGAGACTTCCACGGTGAGGATATCGCCACGCTTGTTGCGCCCGAGCATCTCCCGGTGATGCACGCGGCCGCGTTCGCGTAGCTCGGCCAGCAGCGCGCTGCGCTGCTTGTCGTCCGCCCAGATGCCGATCTCGTACACCGTGTGGCCGACCACCTCGGCCGCGCTGTAGCCCGTCAGGCGGCAGAAGCCATCGTTGATTTCCAGGTAGCGGCCGCTATGGCGTTCGGTGATGGTGATGGCGTCGGGGCTGGAGTGGAAGGCCTTGGCGAACTTCTCCTCGCTGGACTTCAGTGCCGCTTCGGCGCGTTGCTGCTGGGTAATGTCGCGCAGGGTGGTCACGCTGCACGGCTGGTCATCGACGGTGATCAGGCGGCTGGAAATCACGCACGTCAGGGGGGCGCCATTGCGGTGGTTGACCACCACGGCGACGTTGCTCAAGGCCTGTTCGCGGATCACCCGCTCGATACGTTGCGCACGCTCGATGGACTCGGCCCAGAGGCCGATTTCCTCTGCGGTGCGACCAAGCACCTGCTCGCTGCCCCAGCCGAAGGTCTGGGTGAACGCCGGGTTGATCTCGATGAACTGACCGGTGTCCTGGCGAGTGACGCAGATCGGGTCGGGGCTGACCTGGAACAGGCTGGCGAACTTCTCTTCCGAGGCGCTCAGGCGCTGTTCGCGCTCCACCTGGTCGGTGATGTCGAGCAGGGTGCCGGCCATGCGCAGCGGGTTGCCTTGTTCGTCGCGGTACAGGCGTGCGCGGCTTTCTATATAGCGCGAAATGCCGTTCTCCAGTTGCACCCGGTAGGTGATCTGATAGTTGCCGGCGGGCCCTTCGCGCAGGCTGCGGTAGGCCTGACGCATCGAGTTGCGCTCCTGCTCCGGTACCCCTTCGAAAAAGGCATCGAACGACTCATGAAAGGGGATGGGCGGTAGGCCGTGCAACTGCGCGGCCCGGGCAGAGCCGTAGAGCATGCCGCTGGGGATATGCCAGTCCCAGGTGCCCAGCTGCGCCGAATCCAGGGCCAGGTCCAGGCGCTCCTGGCTGTCCTTCAGGGCCTGCTCGGCGCGCTTGCGCTCGGTGGTGTCGACGAAGGTACTGATCAGAAAGGTCACGCCTTCCAGTTCGATGCCCTGGGTGCAGAGGATGCCGTCATGCACCTTGCCGCTGGTGGCGCGGAACTGCACCTCCATGATCAACGGGCCGCCGTTGGCACGGGTCGACTCCATCACCTGGTGGCGTTGTTCGGGGTTGACCCACAGGCCCAGCTCCAGGCTGGTCTTGCCGATCACCTGGCTGCCAGGCCAGCCGAACATGTCTTCGAAGTGCTGATTGACCTCGAAAATCATGCCGTCGTGGCGGCGGGTGAGCAAAATGGCGTTGGGGCTGAGGTGGAACAGGGTGGCAAAGCGCTTTTCCGAATTGATCAGGGCGGTTTCCCGCTCGCGCTGGCGGGTGATTTCGCGGATTACCCCGATCATCTGCGGCCGGCCATGCGGGTCGTGGGTCAGGCTGCCGTTGATCTCTAGCCAGTGCAGGCTGCCGTCCGGCCAACGGATGCGATGACGCATGGCCTGTTCCACCGGCTCGCCGTTGAACACCGCCTGGAACACCTGTCGCGTGCGGGCGCGGTCTTCTTCGGGCAGCAGGTCGAGGTAGTCGACATCAGCAGGCAGCGGGCGCTGCGGGTCGAAGCCGAACAGGGCCTGGGTGCCCCGTGACCAGCTGACACGGCCGCTTTCAATATCCCACAGCCATGCCCCTAACCGGGCCCCGTTCAGCGCGGCCAGCAGTTGTGGGGCGTTCTGCCAGGCCTGTTCGGACTCCTGGGGGTCGGCCGCAGGAATACGCGGTAGGCGCAAAAAGCGGTTTGCTGATTTGGGCATCGGTACCAGACCTTTGGCGTATGACGCGTCCTTGGATATGGAAATACCTGGCTGACGGCCGGTCAGGCGGGCCCCGCGTGGCTGTCGAGCAGGGCCATGAATGCCCTGGCCGCGTTCGATAGCGTACGCTCCGTGTGCAAAATGTAGCCTAGCTGGCGCGACAGCTGTATGCCGGGCAAAGCGATGGGTGCAACCTGTTCGTCGAGCATGGTGCGCGGCAGCACGCTCCAGGCCAGGCCGATCGACACCATCATCTTGATGGTCTCCAGGTAGTTGGTGCTCATGGCGATGTTCGGCGTGAGGCCCTGGCTTTCGAACAGGCGCTGAACGATGTGGTGGGTAAAGGTGTTGCCGCCGGGGAACACCGCCGGGTGACGTGCCACATCGGCCAGGCCGACCGCATTGTTGGCCAGCGGGTGCTCAGGGGCGGCGACAAAATCCAGGGCGTCGTCCCACACGGGCACCGCCTGGACCAGGTGATGCGGCTCGGGCGCCAGGGTGATCACGGCTATTTCGGCGCGGCCATGCAGAATCTCGTCGTAGGCCTGTTCTGAATCGAGAAACTGAATATCCAGCGCCACGGCCGGGAACTGGCGGGTGAACGCCCGTAATAGCGGGGGCAGGCGGTGCAGGCCGATGTGGTGGCTGGTGGCCAGGGTGAGGCGACCGCTCACTTCCCCCGACAAATTGGTCAGCGCACGTCGGGTATCATCGAGGACGTTGAGGATCTGGTAGGCCCGGGGCAGCAGGGCGCGTCCGGCCTCGGTCAGGGTCACCTCGCGGCCCAGGCGGTCGAACAGGCGCACATCCAGCTGCTGCTCCAGCCCGGCGATGCGCTTGCTGATGGCGGGTTGGGTCAGGAACAGGCGTTCAGCCGCCCCGGAGAAGCTGCCGGTTTCGGCAATGGCGATGAAGGCGCTGAGGTTGGCCAGGTCCAAGGGTCGCATTCCTCTTGGTTATCCAAAGGATAAAAATTATGAATTTGAGTTATTCAATCTAACCCCATAGCATCGTCCGTACAAGCCAAGGGGTCTTTGGCATAGAAAGACGCTGATGAGGAACAGTCTGATGGCTGGCAAAACGCTCTACGACAAACTCTGGGAAGCCCATGAGGTCAAGCGCCGTGATGACGGCTCGTCCTTGATCTACATCGACCGCCACATCATTCACGAAGTGACGTCGCCCCAGGCCTTCGAAGGCCTGCGCCTGGCCAACCGCAAACCGTGGCGCATCGACGCCAACATCGCCACGCCCGACCACAACGTGCCGACCACGCCAGAGCGCAAGGGCGGTATCGAGGCCATCGTCGACCAGGTGTCGCGCCTGCAGGTGCAGACCCTCGACGAAAACTGTGACGAATACGGCATCCTCGAATTCAAGATGAACGACGAGCGCCAGGGCATCGTTCACGTCATCAGCCCGGAGCAGGGTGCCACCTTGCCCGGCATGACCGTGGTCTGCGGTGACTCGCACACCTCCACCCACGGCGCCTTCGGTGCCTTGGCCCATGGCATCGGCACCTCCGAGGTCGAGCACGTGCTCGCCACACAGTGCCTGGTCGCCAAGAAGATGAAGAACATGCTGGTGCGCGTGGAAGGCCAGTTGCCGGCCGGCGTAACCGCCAAGGACATCGTGCTGGCCGTGATCGGCAAGATCGGCACCGCCGGTGGCAACGGCCACGCCATGGAGTTCGCGGGCAGCGCCATTCGCGCGTTGTCGATGGAAGGCCGCATGACCATCTGCAACATGTCCATCGAAGCCGGTGCCCGTGTGGGCCTGGTAGCGACCGACGCCACCACCGTTGCCTATGTCGAAGGCCGCCCTTACGCGCCGAAGGGCGAGCAATGGAAGCAGGCAGTCGAATCGTGGAAAGACCTGGTGTCGGATGACGACGCCGTGTTCGACACCGTGGTCGAGCTGGATGCCAGCCAGATCAAGCCGCAAGTCAGCTGGGGCACCTCGCCCGAGATGGTGTTGGCCGTAGACCAGCGCGTACCGGACCCGGCCGCCGAAGCCGACCTGGTCAAGCGTGGTTCGATCGAGCGCGCCTTGAAGTACATGGGGCTGACCGCCAACCAGGCGATCACCGACATCCAGCTGGACCGCGTGTTCATCGGCTCGTGCACCAACTCGCGTATCGAAGACCTGCGTGCCGCGGCGGAGATCGCCAAGGGCCGCAAGGTGGCCGCGACCGTCAAGCAAGCCATCGTCGTGCCGGGCTCGGGCCTGGTCAAGGCACAGGCCGAGCGTGAAGGCCTGGACAAGATCTTCCTCGAAGCCGGTTTCGAATGGCGTGAACCAGGCTGCTCGATGTGCCTGGCGATGAACCCGGACCGCCTGGAGAGCGGCGAGCATTGCGCGTCCACCTCCAACCGCAACTTCGAAGGCCGTCAGGGCGCCGGTGGCCGTACCCACCTGGTCAGCCCGGCCATGGCCGCCGCTGCTGCGGTAGCCGGCCACTTCATCGATGTCCGCGAGTTGATCCAAGGGAGCGCAGCATGAAAGCCTTTACCCAGCACACTGGCCTCGTCGCGCCGTTGGACCGTGCCAACGTCGACACCGACCAGATCATCCCCAAGCAGTTTTTGAAGTCGATCAAGCGCACCGGCTTTGGCCCTAACCTGTTCGACGAATGGCGTTACCTGGACGTGGGTCAGCCCTACCAGGACAACAGCAAGCGCCCGGTGAACCAGGAGTTCGTGCTCAACCACGAACGCTACCAGGGTGCCAGCGTGCTGCTGGCGCGGGAGAACTTCGGTTGCGGTTCCAGCCGTGAGCACGCCCCTTGGGCGCTGGACGAGTACGGTTTCCGCAGCATCATCGCGCCGAGCTTTGCCGACATCTTCTTCAACAACAGCTTCAAGAACGGCCTGCTGCCGATCATCCTCAGCGATGAAGAAGTGGACGAGTTGTTCAAGCAGGTCGAAGCCAACCCGGGCTACCAGCTGACCATCGACCTGCAGGCGCAGGCGGTAACCCGCCCGGACGGCAAGGTGCTGCACTTCGAGATCGATGCGTTCCGCAAGCACTGCCTGCTCAACGGCCTGGACGACATCGGCCTGACCCTGCAGGACAGCGATGCGATCAAGGCCTTCGAAAGCAAGCACCGCGCCGGGCAGCCTTGGTTGTTCCGGGATGCCTGATTGATATAGCCGGCACAGGCAACAAAAATCTAAAGGATCGAGACATGACCAGCACCCAACACACCGACGTGGTCCAGCGCCAGTTCGGCGAACAGGCCAGCGCCTACCTCAGCAGCGCCGTGCACGCCCAGGGCAGTGAATTCGCCCTGCTGCAGGCCGAGCTGGCGGGGCAGGGCAATGCCCGCGTGCTGGACCTGGGCTGTGGTGCCGGTCATGTCAGTTTCCACGTTGCCCCGCTGGTGAGCGAAGTGGTCGCCTACGACCTGTCGCAATCCATGCTCGACGTGGTCGCCAGTGCCGCCGCCGAGCGCGGCCTGGCCAATATCACCACCGAGCGCGGTGCCGCCGAACGTCTGCCGTTCGCCGATGCCTCGTTCGAATTCGTCTTCAGCCGCTACTCGGCCCACCACTGGAGCGACCTGGGCCTGGCCCTGCGCGAAGTGCGCCGGGTGCTCAAGCCGGGTGGCGTGGCGGCGTTCATCGACGTGATGTCGCCGGGCAGCCCGCTGCTCGACACCTACCTGCAAACGGTCGAGGTGCTGCGTGACACCAGCCATGTGCGCGACTACTCCGCCGCCGAATGGCAGCGTCAGGTCAGCGAGGCTGGCCTGCATGTGCGCAGTCACACCCGCCAGCCCTTGCGCCTGGCGTTCGGCAGCTGGGTGGAGCGCATGCGCACCCCCGAGCCAATGCGCGTGGCCATCCGCCAATTGCAGCAAGCCATGGGCGAAGAAGTACGGCAGTATTACCAGATCGAGGCCGATGGCTCGTTCAGCACCGATGTGCTGGTGCTGTGGGCCGAGCGTTAAGCACTTTTCGGTGCGGCCCGTTTGGCCGCACCGCGTGAATGGATAGAGGAAAGCATGAGCAAGCAGATTCTGATTCTCCCAGGTGACGGTATCGGCCCGGAAATCATGGCCGAAGCGGTCAAGGTGCTGGAGCTGGCCAACGACAAGTTCCAGCTCGGCTTCAGCCTGGAGCACGACGTGATCGGTGGCGCCGCCATCGACAAGCACGGCGTGCCGCTGGCCGACGAAACCCTGGAGCGTGCGCGCAAGGCTGATGCCGTGCTGCTGGGCGCCGTGGGCGGGCCGAAGTGGGACAAGATCGAGCGCGACATCCGCCCCGAGCGCGGCTTGCTGAAAATCCGTTCGCAGCTGGGCCTGTTCGCCAACCTGCGCCCGGCCATCCTCTACCCGCAACTGGCCGATGCCTCGTCGTTGAAGCCGGAAATCGTCTCGGGCCTGGACATCCTCATCGTCCGTGAGCTGACCGGCGGCATCTACTTCGGTGCCCCGCGTGGCCAGCGCGAGCTGGAAGGTGGCGAGCGCCAGGCCTACGACACCCTGCCGTACAGCGAAAGCGAAGTGCGCCGCATTGCCCGTGTCGGCTTCGACATGGCCCGCGTGCGTGGCAAGAAGCTGTGCTCGGTAGACAAAGCCAACGTACTGGCTTCCAGCCAGCTGTGGCGTGAAGTGATCGAAGACGTGGCCAAGGACTACCCGGATGTGGAACTGAGCCACATGTACGTCGACAACGCCGCCATGCAACTGGTGCGTGCACCCAAGCAGTTCGATGTGATGGTGACCGACAACATGTTCGGTGACATTCTGTCGGATGAAGCTTCCATGCTCACCGGTTCCATCGGCATGCTGCCTTCGGCGTCGCTGGATGCCGACAACAAGGGCATGTACGAGCCGTGCCACGGCTCGGCACCGGACATCGCAGGCCAGGGCATTGCCAACCCGCTGGCGACCATCCTGTCGGTGTCGATGATGCTGCGTTACAGCTTCAATCAGTCGGCTGCCGCCGAAGCGATCGAGAAGGCCGTGAGCCTGGTGCTGGACCAAGGCCTGCGCACCGGCGACATCCATTCGCAAGGCTGCCGCAAAGTTGGTACGCAGGAAATGGGCGACGCAGTAGTCGCAGCGCTGCGGAATCTGTAATCTCTCTGGCCCGCCACCCAAAATTCCCGGTGGCGGCCCACTTTTAGCAAAGGTGTAGTTGCGATGAAACGTGTAGGTCTGATCGGTTGGCGCGGTATGGTCGGTTCCGTGCTCATGCAGCGGATGCTGGAGGAGCAGGACTTCGACCTTATCGAGCCGGTGTTCTTCACTACCTCCAATGTTGGCGGCCAGGGCCCGAACGTGGGCAAGGATACAGCGCCGCTCAAGGACGCTTATTCGATTGAAGAACTCAAGACCCTCGACGTGATCCTGACCTGTCAGGGCGGCGACTACACCAACGAGGTCTTCCCCAAGCTGCGTGAAGCCGGCTGGCAGGGTTACTGGATCGACGCCGCTTCGTCCCTGCGCATGCAGGATGACGCGGTCATCATCCTCGACCCGGTCAACCGCAAGGTCATCGACCAGCAGCTGGACGCCGGTACCAAGAACTACATCGGCGGCAACTGCACCGTCAGCCTGATGCTGATGGGCCTGGGCGGCCTGTTCGAAGCCGGCCTGGTGGAATGGATGAGCGCCATGACCTACCAGGCAGCCTCGGGTGCCGGCGCGCAGAACATGCGCGAGCTGATCAAGCAGATGGGTGCCACCCACGCCGCCGTGGCCGATGACCTGGCTAACCCGGCCAGCGCCATCCTCGATATCGACCGCAAGGTTGCCGAGACCATGCGCGGTGATGCATTCCCGACCGAGAACTTCGGTGTGCCACTGGCTGGCAGCCTGATCCCGTGGATCGACAAGGAACTGCCGAACGGCCAGAGCCGCGAAGAGTGGAAGGCCCAGGCCGAAACCAACAAGATCCTCGGTCGCTTCAAGAGTCCGATCCCGGTCGACGGCATCTGCGTGCGCATCGGCGCCATGCGCTGCCACAGCCAGGCACTGACCATCAAGCTGAACAAGGACGTGCCGCTGGCCGATATCGAAGGCATGATCAGCCAGCACAACCCTTGGGTGAAGCTGGTGCCGAACCAGCGTGAAATCAGCATGCAGGAACTGACCCCGACCAAAGTCACCGGCACCCTCAACATCCCGGTTGGCCGCCTGCGCAAGCTGAACATGGGTTCGCAGTACCTGGGTGCGTTCACCGTGGGCGACCAGTTGCTGTGGGGCGCGGCAGAACCGCTGCGCCGCATGCTGCGGATTCTGCTGGAGCGTTGATCGTTCTGCTGTAATTAAAAACCCGCGCTGGCGACAGCGCGGGTTTTTTTATGCCTGGGGTGAGGTTTGCAGCGCCAGGCAGCCCTTACGCAACCCATTGCGACCCTTATCCGGCGAAAATACGGCCATCACAGACAAACCTCTACAATCCGAGTAAAGTGCCGCCCCCGCCGTTCTCAGCAAAAAGGATCCTTTCATGACACACCCTTTGGATATCGCCGTCGTCGGCGCCACCGGCAGCGTCGGTGAAGCCTTGGTGCAGATCCTCGAAGAGCTGGACTTCCCGGTCGCCACCTTGCACCTGCTGGCCAGCATGGAATCGGCGGGCAGCAGCGTGATGTTCGCCGGCAAGAAGCTCAAGGTGCGCGAGGTGGACAGCTTCGACTTCGCCCAGGTCAAGCTGGCTTTCTTCGCCACAGGTGCCGCAGTCAGCCGCAGCTTTGCCGGCAAGGCACTGCAAGCAGGTTGCACCGTCATTGACCTGTCCGGTGGCCTGGACGACGCCCTGGCCCTGGTCCCTGAAGCCAACGCCGAACGCCTGGCTGGCCTGGCGCTGCCGGCACGCATTGTCAGTCCGTGCTCGGCCGCCGTTGCCGTGGCCGTCGCGCTGGCACCGCTCAAGGGCCTGCTGGACATCGAGCGGGTGCAGGTAATGGCATCGCTGGCGGTGTCTGCACAAGGCCGTGAGGCCGTCAGCGAGCTGGCCCGTCAAACGGCAGAGCTGCTCAATGCCCGGCCGCTGGAACCGCGCTTCTTCGATCGCCAGGTGGCTTTCAACCTGCTGGCCCAGGTTGGCGCGGCCGACGAGCATGGCCACACGGCGCTGGAACGCCGGCTGGTCAACGAGTTGCGTGTGCTGCTGGGCATGCCTGAGCTGAAGATTTCCGTGAGCTGCGTTCAAGTCCCGGTGTTTTTCGGCGATAGCTTCAGTGTGGCCGTGCAGAGCCGTCGCCCGGTCGACCTTGAAGCGGTCAACCAGGCCCTGGAAGCAGCCGACAGCGTAGAGCGGGTGGAGCGTGATGATTATCCGACCCCGGTTGGTGACGCAGTAGGCCAAGACGTGGTCTATGTTGGTCGTGTACGTCACGGTGTTGATGAAGACCAGCAGCTCAATCTCTGGCTGACCACCGACAATGTGCGCAAAGGCGCCGCGCTCAATGCCGTGCAAGTGGCGCAATTGTTGATTAAACACATGCCGTAAAAGATACTGGCGAGCACTTTTGTCCTGCTCCGCATGCAGGTTTCGGGACGATTCATACAAGGGAAGAGGTCATGCTTCGAATTCGCAAACTGGTTCTGGCCATGGCTGCAGCATCGGCGCTGTCGTCTGGCATGGCGAATGCGCTGGGCCTGGGGGAGCTGACCCTGAAGTCGGCACAGAATCAGCCGCTGGACGCCGAGATCGAATTGCTCGATGTGCGCGACCTCAAAGCCGCCGAAGTGGCGCCTAGCCTGGCGCCACCGGAAGAGTTCAGCAAGGCCGGGGTGGCGTTTCCGACCTACCTCGAAGACCTGACCTTCACACCGGTGATCAACCCCAACGGTAAAAGCGTGCTGCGGGTTACCTCCAGCCAGCCGCTGCCAGGGCCGGTGGTCAAGTTCCTGGTTCAGGTGATGTGGCCGCAAGGCCGCCTGCTGCGCGACTACAGCGTGCTGCTTGACCAGGCCAAGGCCCAGGGCGACAAGCCGGCTGCTGGCAATGTGATGCCGGCCACAACCGGTGCCAGCAGCTACACCACCCAGCGCCGCGACACCTTGTGGCAGATTGCCGCGCGCAACACGCAAGGTGGCTCGATCCAGCAGACCATGATCGCAATCCAGGCGCTGAACCCGGATGCCTTCATCGGTAACAACATCAACCAGCTGAAGGTGGGCCAGGTACTGCGCCTGCCCGACCAGCAGCAGATCCAGAACATTCCGCAGGGCGAGGCCAACAGCGAAGTGGCCGAGCAGTATGCCGCCTGGCGTGAAGGCCGGCGCCTGGGCCCGCGTGCCCGCCAGCTCGACGCTACCCGCCGCGGTGCCGCCGAGGCTGCGCCGGCGCGCATCGCCCAGGGCGACAACTTGCGCCTGGTCAGTCCGGGCAATCAGGCCGGCCAGACCAAGGCGTTGAATGACAAGCTGGCGGTGGCCCAGGAAAGCCTGGATACCAGCCGCCGCGACAACGAAGAACTGAAAAGCCGCATGTCCGACCTGCAGAGCCAGCTGGACAAGCTGCAGCGTCTGATCGAGCTGAAGAATGACCAGTTGGCCCGCCTTCAAGCCCAGGGTGCGGCAGCGCCGGCGACGGCTGCCGCCGCCGCCAAACCGGTTGAGCGGGCGGCAACTGCCCAGCCGGCGGCCAAGCCCGCACCGGCTGCCGTCGATACAGCGCCCAAGCCGGTGCCGGCAGCCAAGCCTGCGCCTGTCGGGCAGCCGAATAGCGCGCTCGACCAGATTCTGGGCAACCCATGGCTGATCGGGATAATTGCCGGTTCCAGCCTGCTGGTGCTGGCACTGCTGCTGTGGCTGCTGGCGCGTAAGCGTAAAGCCCAGCAAGAAGCTGAAAAGCACCTGCGCATGGCACGGGCGCTGGAGGAAGAGCAGGGCACAGGCTTTGACACCGATACCGAGAGCCTCGATGGCGTCGAAGTTTCGGAGCCGAGCGTTACCCTGTCGCCAGCCGTGGTCGCCGCTTCAGCCGCCGCTGCCGTTGCTGCGGAAAAAGTGGCTGAGCCTTCTGCCGAGTCGGCGCCGGAAGCTGAACCGCAAGCCGACCCGCATGCCGCGCTGCTGGCGGAAGTTGACCAATGCCTGGCCGAAGGCCGCCTGAACCGTGCCACTGACCTGCTGGAGCCCGCCGTGGCTGCCGCGCCAGAACGTGACGACATGCGCCTGAAGCTGATGGGCGTGTACGCCCGCCAGGGTGACCAGAGCGCGTTCGCCGAGCAGGAGCGCAAGCTGCCGGCCAGCGAGCAGAACATTGCCGAAGTCACCGGGTTGAAAGAACGTTACCCTGCCATGCTCGGCCTGGCCGCTGCCGGCCTGGGCGCGGCGGCACTGGCTGCCGAGATGGATGAGCAGTACGTGCAGGAGCTGCTGCACGATGAGGCCGAGGCGCCAGTGGTTGCCGACGTGGTGCCTGAGGAAGTGCCTGAATTCGAGCCGCAAGTGGAGGCTGAGCCAGAGGTCGTCGCGCAAGCGGAGCCTGAAGCCGTGTTCGAGCCAGAAACCGAGCTGGATGCCTCCGATGATGTGCCGACCCTTGATGTATCGGGCCTGGAAGCGCAGGGCTTCGATGAGCAGGATCTGGACAGTGCCTTCGACTTGAGCCTGGGTGAAGACCTGCCCGAAGAAGACCCGCTGGCCGCGCCGCTGCTGGACGAGGCTATGCAGCAGGAGCCTGTACCTGACGAGTTGGTCATTGCCGAGCCTGTGCTGGATGAGCCTGCATTTGAAGAGGCTCAGCCGGAAGAACCGCCGTTTGCCGTGGATGCCGAACTGCAAGCCGACGCTGATGCCGATTTCGAGGCCATGCTGGACCAGGCCGAGCCGCAGCCAGCCGTGGACCTGTCTGACTTCGACCTTGATGTCAGTGAGCCGGTTGCCCCGGCCGCTCCAGATGCCGTTGAAGAGGCCCCGGTGGATGTTGCCGCCGAACTGGCAGCCTTCGATAGCGAGCCGGCATTCGAACCGGTCTCCGACTTTGACCTGCCATCGGACTTTGACCTGTCATTGTCGCTGGAAGATGATTCGCCGGCGGCCAAGAGCTTTGCCTCGGAGCTGGACGACGTCAATGCCGAGTTGGACAAGCTGTCGCAGAGCCTGGAATCGCCCTCTCTGGAGCCGCATTTCACTGCAGAAGACGCGGTTGCGCAGCCGGATCCCGAGCCGCCACTGGACGACCTGGACTTCGACTTCTTCTCCGGCAGTGACGAAGTGGCCACCAAGCTCGACCTGGCTCGTGCCTACATCGACATGGGCGACAGTCAGGGGGCGCGTGACATCCTTGATGAAGTGGTCAAGGACGGCGACGACGGTCAGCGCCAGGAAGCCGAGGACATGCTCTCTCGCCTGGTTTGATATCGTCCTCAAATGAAGTGCACGTCAACGGCAGCCCTACACGGCTGCCGTTGTCGTTATAATCCCCGCCATTCCGTACACCCCACAGGTTTCAAGCGCTTGGACATCATCGACACCGCCGCCACCGAATCCGCGGCCGAAGGCTACTCCCGCATCGCCCTGGGCGTGGAATACAAGGGCGCCCGCTACCGCGGCTGGCAGCGCCAGGCCAGTGGCGTGCCAAGTGTCCAGCAGGCCTTGGAGCAAGCGCTGTCCAAAGTCGCGAACGAGCCGATTTCGGTGATTTGCGCCGGGCGTACCGACGCCGGTGTCCACGGCTGCGGGCAGATCGTGCACTTCGACACCCGCGCTGTGCGCGACGAGCGCGCCTGGACCATGGGCACCAACTTCAACCTGCCGCACGACATCAGTGTGGTCTGGTCGCGGTCGATGCCGGCCGATTTCCATGCACGCTTCAAGGCCTGTGCCCGGCGTTATCGCTACGTTATCTACAACGACCCGATCCGCCCGGCGCACCTGGCCGAGGAAGTCACCTGGAACCACCGCCCGCTGGATGTCGAGCGCATGGCCGAGGCTGCGCAGTTCCTGCTCGGCACCCACGACTTCAGCGCCTTCCGCGCCAGCCAGTGCCAGGCCAAGTCGCCGGTCAAGCACATCTACCACCTGCGCGTTACCCGCCATGGCCAGATGATCGTGCTGGACGTGCGCGCCACCGCGTTCCTGCACCACATGGTGCGCAATATTGCCGGTGTGTTGATGGCCATCGGTGCTGGCGAGCGCCCCGTCACCTGGGCGCGTGAAGTGCTGGAAGGGCGCGACCGCCGTGAAGCCGGGGTCACGGCCCATCCATACGGGCTGTACCTGGTGCAGGTGGAGTACCCCGAGGAATATGCACTGCCCCAGCGTTACATCGGCCCACACTTTTTGACCGGTTATGAGGCGTTGGCAGACTGACGGGCGAAAAGTCATTTGCTAACATCCGGCCTTTCACCGCAATAACCAAGGTTCGCTGTTCATGAGCAATGTTCGCAGCAAGATCTGTGGGATCACCCGTATCGAAGACGCACTGGCCGCTGCCGAAGCGGGTGCCGATGCCATCGGTTTCGTCTTCTATGCCAAGAGCCCTCGCGCCGTGGACGTGCGCCAGGCGCGTGCGATCATTGCCGAACTGCCGCCGTTCGTGACCACGGTCGGGCTGTTCGTCAACGCCTCGCGTTGCGAGCTGAACGAGATCCTCGAAGTGGTTCCGCTGGACCTGCTACAGTTCCACGGCGACGAAACGCCACAGGACTGCGAAGGCTACCACCGCCCCTGGATCAAGGCCCTGCGTGTACGCCCGGGTGACGACCTGGAGGCGGCCTGCAAGCTGTACGCGGGCGCGCGCGGTATTTTGCTGGATACCTACGTGGCGGGTGTGCCGGGGGGAACCGGAGAGGCGTTCGACTGGTCTCTGGTGCCGGAGCGCCTGAGCAAACCGATCATCCTGGCGGGCGGGCTGTCGGCCGATAACGTCGGCCAGGCCATTGCCCAGGTGCGGCCTTACGCGGTGGATGTCAGCGGTGGCGTCGAGCAGGCCAAGGGCATCAAGGATGCCGCGAAGATCGAGGCGTTCATGCGGGCCGTGAAACAGGCGTGATGGCAGATGTGACGGCTGGCTGCGCGCCATCGTCCATAGCTTTCGCAGCCCTGCTGGGCAGCTGCCTGCACAGGCGGCAGAACAACACATTAGCGGTGGAGCGGTGCGCTGGAAGCCCCGGCGGCCGGTCCACCATCGTTTGATAAAAGATTTTGAGCTCAAGGGCAGGGCAGGGCCGGCGACACCGGCCCCCGCCTGCCAATACTGGAGAAAGAAAGCATGAGCAACTGGTTAGTCGACAAACTGATCCCTTCGATCATGCGTTCCGAGGTGAAGAAGAGCTCGGTGCCTGAAGGCCTGTGGCACAAGTGCCCGGCTTGCGAGGCCGTGCTGTATCGTCCGGAGCTGGAAAAGACCCTGGATGTCTGCCCCAAGTGCAACCACCACATGCGCATCGGCGCACGTGCGCGCATCGACATCTTCCTCGACGCCGAAGGCCGTGCCGAATTGGGTGCCGACCTGGAGCCGGTCGACCGCCTGAAGTTCCGCGACGGCAAGAAGTACAAAGACCGCCTGGCCGGCGCCCAGAAGCAGACCGGCGAAAAAGACGCCCTGATCTCCATGAGCGGCACCCTGATGGGCATGCCGATCGTGGTCAGCGCTTTCGAGTTCTCGTTCATGGGCGGTTCCATGGGTGCCATCGTCGGCGAACGCTTCGTGCGCGCGGCCAACTACGCCCTGGAAAACCGCTGCCCGATGGTCTGCTTCTCCGCTTCGGGCGGTGCGCGTATGCAGGAAGCGCTGATTTCGCTGATGCAGATGGCCAAGACCTCGGCCGTGCTGGCGCGCCTGCGCGAAGAAGGCATCCCGTTCATCTCGGTACTGACCGACCCGGTGTACGGGGGTGTTTCCGCCAGCCTGGCGATGCTCGGCGACGTGATCGTCGGTGAGCCAAAAGCCCTGATCGGCTTCGCCGGCCCACGCGTGATCGAGCAGACCGTACGCGAGAAGCTGCCAGAAGGCTTCCAGCGCAGCGAGTTCCTGCTGGAGCACGGTGCCATCGACCTGATCATCTCCCGTGGCGAACTGCGCCCGCGTCTGGCCCGCCTGCTGGCGCAGATGACAGGCCAGGAAACCCCGGAGCAAGCGCGTGAGGCGGCAGCCGTCGCGTGATGAAACAACGATCCCTGGGCGAGTGGCTCGCCTACCTCGAGCAGTTGCACCCCTCGGCCATCGACATGGGCCTGGAGCGGTCGCAGAAGGTGCTTGCCCGGCTGGCGCTGGGCAAGCTGGCGCCACGCGTGGTGACGGTAACCGGCACCAACGGCAAGGGCTCCACCTGCGCCTTCGTGGCCTCGCTGCTGCGCGCCCAGGGGCTCAAGGTCGGCGTGTACAGCTCGCCGCACCTGTTGCGTTACAACGAGCGGGTGCTGATCGATGGCCAAGAGGCCAGCGATGAGCGCCTGTGCGACGCCTTCGCCGCCGTCGAGGCGGCGCGGGGCGACATTTCCCTGACCTACTTCGAGATGGGCACGCTGGCTGCGTTCTGGTTGTTCTACCAGTCGCAACTGGATGCCGTGGTACTGGAAGTGGGCCTTGGTGGTCGTCTGGACACCGTGAACGTGGTGGATGCCGACCTGGCCCTGGTGACCAGTATCGGCGTAGACCATGTCGATTACCTGGGTGATACCCGCGAGCGGGTGGCCTTCGAGAAGGCGGGTATCTTCCGTCAGGGCAAGCCGGCCCTGTGCGGCGACCTGGACCCGCCGCAGCCGCTGCTGGACAAGGCCGCCGAACTTGCTGCGCCCCTTTTTCTGCGCGGCCGTGACTTCGACCTGGTAACCGCCGATGGCAGCTGGAGCTGGCGGGGTACGGGGACGGATGGTGCGCAGGTAGAACTGCGTGATCTGCCTTTGCTTGACCTGCCCATGGAAAATGCCACGCTGGCCTTGCAGGCGTACCTGCTGATGGGCTTGCCCTGGGACGCTGCGCAGGTGCGCCAGGCGTTGCTGGCTACCCGTATCACCGGTCGCCTGGACCGTCGCCTGCTGAACTGGCAGGGCAAGCCGGTGGAGCTGATGCTGGATGTGGGCCATAACCCGCATGCAGCCGAGTACCTGGCCCGGCGCCTGGCCGCCCGGCCGCTCAAGGGGCGCCGCCTGGCGGTGTTCGGCCTGCTCGCCGACAAGGACCTGGACGGCGTTGTCGCGCCCTTGCAGGGCCTGGTAGACGACTGGGCCGTGGCGCCGTTGGATACCCCACGTAGCCGCCCGGCTGCAGAACTGGCCACGGCCTTGACGAACCTCGGCGCTGCGGTGAAGTCTTATGCCAGCGTCGACGCGGCCCTTGAGGGGCAATGCGCGCAGGCGACGGCGGATGACCAGATCCTGCTGTTCGGTTCGTTTTTCTGTGTCGCCCAGGCGCTGGAATGGCTGCAGCGGCACACCCAGGAGGGTGAAGTAGATGGCAGTGCTGGATAAAGGGATGAAACAGCGCATGGTAGGTGCGCTGGTGCTGGTGGCGCTGGCGGTGATTTTCCTGCCCATGCTGTTCACCCGCGAGGACGAGATGCGCCAGGTGCATGTCGAAGCCCCGCAGGCGCCGGCGATGCCCAGCCTGCCCGAGGTGAAGGTGGAGCCGGTTGCCGTGCCGGAGCCGCAGGCCATCCCGGAAGAGCCTCAGCAACCACCTGTGGTGGTTGACGAGTCCACAACACCCGCGAGCACGCCCAGCCAGCCGATCACGCCATCGCCGCAGACCCAGGCGCAGGTTCAGCCGGCCAAGCCGCAGGCGCCAGCGCCCAAGGTCGAGCCGAAACCTGTGGCTACGCCTGCGCCGACCGCAGCTGTGGCAAAACCCGCTGCACCCTCGAAGATCGACGTCAATGGCCTGCCCGTCAGCTGGTCGATCCAGTTGGCCAGCCTGTCCAACCGTGCTGGCGCTGAAAAGTTGCAGCAAACCCTGCGCAGCCAAGGCTACAACGCCTATATCCGCTCGGCAGGTGGGATGAACCGGGTATACGTGGGGCCGTTGATAGAGCGGGCCGAAGCCGAGCGCACGCGGGATGCCATCAACCGCCAGAACAGCCTCAAGGGTTTTCTGGTGCGCTTCCAGCCTGAGCGCAGCTGAACAAGGTATTCGCGGGCTTGCCCGCGAATGGCTTAACACGAATCCACCCGACATTCCGCTTACTCCCAGCCCGCTGCTCTGGTAAAATGCGCCGCCTCAAACGTCTGCAGGCAACACCGTGGCATTTACCTTGGTTGATTGGGCGATCATCGCGATCATCGCCGTCTCCACTCTGATCAGTCTCAAGCGCGGCTTCGTCAAGGAAGCCTTGTCCTTGCTCATCTGGATCATTGCCGGTGCGGTTGCCTGGATGTTCGGCGGTTCGCTCTCGGTGTATCTTGAAAGCTATATCCAGACGCCATCGATGCGCGTCATCGCGGGCTGCGCCATTCTTTTCGTCGCCACCTTGCTGGTGGGGGCCATGGTCAACTTCCTGGTCGGCGAGCTGATCCGTGTAACCGGGTTGTCCGGCACCGATCGTTTCCTGGGCATGGCCTTCGGTGCCGCGCGCGGGGCCTTGCTGGTAGTGGTGGCCATAGGCCTGATCAGCCTGGGGCCGGTTCAACAAGACACCTGGTGGCAGGAATCACGCCTGATACCACAATTTCTCTTGGTCGCCGACTGGTCGAAAAACCTGATCCTGGGTTTCACCGGCCAGTGGACGCCCAGTGGGCTGATCAGCGCTCCGGCTGATCTTCCGTTCAAGGAACAGTTGCTCGGGCCATCCAAGCCCTGAGCGCTATTCACTCAAGTTTCATCAAAGTAGGGGTTGCGTCGCATGTGTGGCATCGTCGGTATCGTCGGTAAGTCGAACGTCAATCAGGCGCTGTATGACGCGCTTACGGTCCTCCAGCACCGCGGCCAGGACGCTGCCGGTATCGTGACCAGCCATGACGGCCGGTTGTTCCTGCGCAAGGATAATGGCCTGGTGCGCGATGTGTTCCAGCAGCGCCACATGCAGCGCCTGGTGGGCAGCATCGGCATTGGCCACGTGCGCTACCCGACAGCGGGCAGCTCGACCTCGGCCGAGGCCCAGCCGTTCTACGTCAACTCGCCGTACGGCATCACCCTGGCACACAACGGCAACCTGACCAACGTCGAGCAGCTGGCCAAGGAGATCTACGAGTCTGACCTGCGCCACGTCAACACCAACTCCGACTCGGAAGTGCTGCTGAACGTCTTCGCCCATGAGCTGGCGGTACGCGGCAAGCTCCAGCCGACCGAAGAAGACGTGTTCGCTGCGGTTTCCCACGTGCACAGCCGCTGTGTCGGCGGTTACGCCGTGGTGGCGATGATCACCGGCTACGGTATCGTCGGTTTCCGCGACCCCCATGGCATCCGCCCGGTGGTATTCGGCCAGCGCCACACCGACGAAGGCGTGGAATACATGATTGCCTCGGAAAGCGTGGCCCTGGACGTGCTCGGCTTCACCCTGATCCGCGACCTGGCGCCGGGCGAAGCGGTGTACATCACCGAAGGCGGCCAGCTGTTCACCAAGCAGTGCGCCGAAGCGCCGACCCTGCAGCCGTGCATCTTTGAACACGTCTACCTGGCCCGCCCGGATTCGATCATCGACGGTATCTCGGTGTACAAGGCCCGTCTGCGCATGGGTGAAAAGCTGGCCGACAAAATCATGCGTGAGCGCCCTGAGCACGATATCGACGTGGTCATCCCGATTCCGGACACCAGCCGTACCGCCGCGCTGGAGCTGGCCAACCGTCTGGGCGTCAAGTTCCGCGAAGGTTTCGTCAAGAACCGTTACATCGGCCGTACCTTCATCATGCCCGGCCAGGCTGCGCGCAAGAAGTCGGTTCGCCAGAAGCTCAACGCCATCGAGCTGGAGTTCCGCGGCAAGAACGTGATGCTGGTGGACGACTCGATCGTGCGCGGCACCACGTGCAAGCAGATCATCCAGATGGCCCGCGAAGCCGGTGCCAAGAATGTCTATTTCTGCTCCGCAGCCCCTGCAGTGCGCTACCCCAACGTCTACGGCATCGACATGCCGAGTGTTCACGAGCTGATCGCGCACAACCGTACCACCGAACAGGTGGCCGAGTTGATTGGCGCCGACTGGCTGGTCTATCAGGACCTGCCTGACCTGATCGATTCGGTCGGTGGCGGCAAGATCAAGATCGATCACTTCGATTGCGCGGTATTCAACGGTGAGTACGTCACCGGCGATATCGACGCGGCCTACCTCGACCGCATCGAGCAGGCCCGTAATGACCTGGCCAAGGTCAAGAACCAGGCCGTCAGCGCGATCATCGACCTCTACAACAACTGATTCAGGGAGCGACGGCATGACGGATCAATGGGATGCCGGACGACTGGACAGTGACCTCGAGGGTGTCGGTTTCGACACCCTGGCGGTTCGCGCCGGTCAACACCGTACACCCGAGGGCGAGCACAGCGAAGCGCTGTTCCTGACCTCCAGCTACGTGTTCCGCACGGCGGCCGATGCTGCTGCGCGCTTTGCCGGTGAAACGCCGGGTAACGTTTACTCGCGCTACACCAACCCGTCGGTACGTGCCTTCGAGGAGCGCCTGGCGGCGATGGAAGGTGCCGAGCAGGCCGTGGGTACGTCCACCGGCATGGCGGCGATCCTGGCCGTGGTGATGTCGCTGTGCAGCGCCGGTGACCATGTGCTGGTGTCGCAGAGCGTATTCGGCTCGACCATCAGCCTGTTCGAGAAGTACTTCAAGCGCTTTGGCGTTCAGGTGGACTACGTGCCACTGGTCGACCTTGCTGGCTGGGAAAAGGCCATCAAGGCCAATACCAGGTTGCTGATCGTCGAATCGCCGTCCAACCCGCTGGCCGAGCTGGTCGATATCACCGCGCTCAGCGAAATCGCCCATGCCCACGGTGCCATGCTGGTGGTGGACAACTGCTTCAGCACCCCCGCGCTGCAGCAGCCGCTGAAGCTGGGTGCCGACATCGTGTTCCACTCGGCCACCAAGTTCATCGACGGCCAGGGTCGTTGCATGGGGGGCGTGGTGGCCGGCCGCGCCGAGCAGATGAAGGAAGTGGTGGGCTTCCTGCGGACTGCAGGCCCGACCCTCAGCCCATTCAACGCCTGGATCTTCACCAAAGGCCTGGAAACGCTGCGCCTGCGTATGCGTGCGCACTGTGAAAGCGCCCAGGCCCTGGCCGAATGGCTGGAGCAGCAGGATGGCGTGGAGAAGGTGCATTACGCCGGCCTGCCTAGCCACCCGCAGCACGCACTGGCCAAGCGTCAGATGAGCGGCTTTGGTGCGGTGGTCAGCTTCGAGGTCAAGGGCGGCAAAGAGGGCGCCTGGCGCTTCATCGATGCGACCCGGGTGATTTCCATCACCACCAACCTGGGGGACAGCAAGACTACCATCGCCCATCCGGCCACCACCTCCCACGGCCGCCTGTCGCCGCAGGAGCGTGAAGCTGCAGGCATCCGCGACAGCCTGATCCGCGTTGCCGTGGGCCTGGAAGACGTGGCCGACCTGCAGGCAGACCTGGCGCGCGGGCTGGCGGCGCTGTGATCGAAATCGGCGGCAGTGTGCCAGGCCACAACGGCCGGGTAGCCCTGGTAACCGGTGCCGCGCGCGGCATCGGCCTGGGCATTGCCGCCTGGCTGATCTGCGAAGGTTGGCAGGTGGTACTCAGCGACCTTGACCGCCAGCGCGGTGCAAAGGTGGCCAAGGCCCTGGGTGACAACGCCTGGTTCATCACAATGGACGTTGCCGACGAGGCTCAGGTCAGTGCCGGGGTGTCCGAGGTGTTGGGGCAGTTTGGTCGGCTGGACGCATTGGTGTGCAATGCGGCGATTGCCAATCCGCACAACCAGACGCTGGAAAGCCTGAGCCTGGCGCAGTGGAATCGGGTACTGGCGGTCAACCTCAACGGGCCGATGCTGCTGGCCAAGCATTGCGCGCCGTACTTGCGTGCGCACAATGGGGCGATCGTCAACCTCACCTCTACCCGGGCGCGGCAGTCCGAGCCCGATACCGAGGCCTACGCCGCGAGCAAGGGTGGCCTGGTGGCCTTGACCCATGCCTTGGCCATGAGCCTGGGCCCGGAGATTCGCGTCAATGCGGTGAGCCCGGGCTGGATCGATGCCCGTGACCCGTCGCAGCGCCGTGCCGAACCGCTGACCGAAGCCGACCATGCCCAGCACCCGACGGGCAGGGTAGGGACGGTAGAAGATGTGGCGGCAATGGTTGCCTGGCTGCTGTCACGCCAGGCGGCGTTCGTGACTGGCCAGGAGTTTGTGGTCGATGGCGGTATGACTCGCAAGATGATCTACACCTGAGACCGGTGTTCCAGGAACGGGGACCGAAAGGTCCCTTTTCTGTTTTTACCTTTTTTGAAAAAAATTCAATGGGGCTATTGACTTAGCTTCGCCATCTGCGTAAATTTCGCGGCCTCAGCGAAGCAAACGCAACAAGCAACATCGCGAGGGTGATTAGCTCAGCCGGGAGAGCATCTGCCTTACAAGCAGAGGGTCGGCGGTTCGATCCCGTCATCACCCACCACTTCCTGAGATGTTCCTGACGCTTCAGGTTTCGCAAGAAGCCAAAAGCCAGAGAGGAGCGCACTGCGCAGCGGTAGTTCAGTCGGTTAGAATACCGGCCTGTCACGCCGGGGGTCGCGGGTTCGAGTCCCGTCCGCTGCGCCATTTTTCAGTAACAGATGGGTGCCTGGCACCGGTCTGAAGCCACAAGGCAAAAACCTTGGGCTGATCCCAGTTTCAATCGGGCGCAAGCCTGAACGATACGCAGCGGTAGTTCAGTCGGTTAGAATACCGGCCTGTCACGCCGGGGGTCGCGGGTTCGAGTCCCGTCCGCTGCGCCATCTTCGTTTCAAGGTCCCTAGAACACCTTGAAGCAACACAAGAGAAGCGATCATGTTATCGCTTTTTTTGTGCCTGCCCTGAGGCCAATGCGCCGGAAGGGTAGACCCAGGTTTCAATCGGGCGCAAGCCTGAATGATACGCAGCGGTAGTTCAGTCGGTTAGAATACCGGCCTGTCACGCCGGGGGTCGCGGGTTCGAGTCCCGTCCGCTGCGCCATCTTCGCCTCAAGGCCCCTTGAACGCCTTGAAGTACAGAAAAGCGACCTTCGGGTCGCTTTTTTCGTTTCTGCGGGCAAGAATTCCGACCTTTACCCACATTTACACCAACCTGACAGGTTCTTCACCGACCAGTGGTTCCTGTGCCTGCCTGCTGTGTTGCACAATAGGCACCTTCTCGACATACCCGGAATTCGCAATGACCAGATCTTCCGTCTTTGGTGCGCTCGGGCTGGCCCTGGTGCTGGCGGGCGTGACCGGTTGTTCCTCGAAAAAGGCCGCCATCTACGAGCACGAGAACTTCGACGACTCGGGCACTTTCTCGCGCAGCTTCCCTGTGAGCGATGCCGGCTCTTGCGAGGCCGCCCGGCGTGCCTTGCTCAGCCAGGGGTATATCATCACCAGCAGTGGCGCCAACCAGGTGGTGGGTAACAAGAGCTTCCAGCAGAACAGCGAGAACCACCTGCAAATCAGTTTCAACGTTACCTGTGCACCGGATGTGAGCGACGAGCAGCGCTCGACCATGTTCGCCAACGCCCTGCAGGACCGTTATGCGCTGAAAAAATCCAACACCTCTGCCAGCCTGGGGGTGGGCGTGCTGGGTTCGGTGTCGATGCCGATTGGCTCCAGTGACGATTCAATGGTCAAAGTGGCCAGCGAGACGGTGACGGCAGCGCAGTTCTATGACCGCTACTTTGCCCTGGTGGAGAGTTACCTGCCCAAGCCGAAGAAGGTGAGCAAGGCCAAGGCCGAAGCGCCCAAGGTTGAAAAGCCGGCGGTTGACCTGGGGTTGCCGGAGCAGGCTGCGGCTAATCCTGTGGCCCCGACACCCGCACCGGCGGCTGAGGTTGCGCCCGCGCCTGAGGCCGTTGCCCCGGCCAATGAGGCGGTGGCAGCACCCGTGGTGAATGACAGCCAGGGCTCGCAGCCGGTGGCACCGCCGGTGGAGGCTGCGCCGATTCAGGTGCAGCAGGATGCACAGCCTGCCGAGGCCGCTTCGCCTTCCCTTTGAATGGTCGCCTGTACCGGCCCTTTCGCAGGTACAGGCCGTGCACATCCCCTGTTACAGACGCACTGCGATAACTTCCTGAACACCTGCTACGTTTACCACTCATAAGCTTGTCATCATTCCTTCATCCAACCTGCTTAGGTTGAAGGCGACATCTACGAAGACAAATGGGCAAAGAGGACGCAGGGCTATGGACGAATACCAGGAAGAACTACTCGAAACCCAGGCTTACGAACTGGACACCCCGGAACCGGCTGACGACGCCACCGAGCTTTAGCCCGCCCGCCGCTGGCTGCGGCGGAACTCCCCCGGTGTTAGGCCCGTCCAGCGCTTGAACGCGCGCTGGAAGGCCTCTGCCGATGCAAACCCCAACAGATAGGCAATCTCGCCAAAGGCCAGCTCCGTATCGCGGATGTAGGTCTCGGCCAGGTCGCGCCGTGTTTCATTGAGCAAGTCGCGAAAGCGTGTGCCTTCCTCGGCCAGCTTGCGGCGCAGTGTCCAGGTTGGAAGTTGCAGGTGCAGCGCCACTTCTTCCAGGTCGGGTTCGCGGCCGCCATTGAGCAGCGGGCCCAGCAGGTGGGTGATGCGCTCACCCAGGCTGCGCACCCGCGTGCGCTGCTGCATCTCTGCCTCACACAGTTGCAGCAGGTGCTGCCAGGTGCTTGGGCAATGCCTGGGGTTGGCCAGTTGCAGGGTGGCGCGGCTCAGGCGCAGACGGTTGCCGTCGGCGGCGAACTGCACGGGTGTGCTGCAAAGTGGTTGGTAGCGCGCGGCATACGCGGGTGCGGCAAATTCGATGTCCAGGCGTTCGGCCTGCACCGGGGTGCCTGCAAGGTCGGCTAGCTGGGCTAGCCAACCCGCGAGCAGCGAGTCGACCACAAAGCGGTTGTAGGCGTTATAGGGGCTGATGGAGTAGAAGCGCAGCCAGGCGCCCTGGGCGTCTTCGTGAAAGCTGGAGTGGCCACGGTAGTTGGCCGCGTACAGCGGTTCGAAGTGCAGCAGGGTGCGCGCTGCCTCGCCCAGGGTAGGGGCCTGGGCGGCGGTGACCCCGGCCAGGCCGGCATGAGCCAGGCGGCTCAGGCGCCCCATGTGCAGGCCCAGGGCGGGCTCGCCGCACAGTTCGATGGCGGCGTGGCCAAGGTGCATGTAGCGGGAGATCGACAAGCGCGCGCCGGCTTCAGCCAGGCGCGGCCCATCCAGGCCATAGCGCAGCAGCAGCGGTTCGGGGGCGTGGCCAAGCTCGCGCAGGGCCTCGCTCAGCGGTTGAACAAAGCCAACCGACAGGTCGCCCAGGCGAACGCGGGGGCGGGCCATGGTGCTACAGCCACAGGTTCAGCAGGCGGGCACCTGGGCTTGGGGTGCCCACCAGCAACTCACCCGCCTGGTGGGCGAAGCCTTGGCCATCACTGCCTTGCTCCCAGAACTGCCCACGCATGAACACGCTCATGCTGCTGACACTGGCCCCGGCCGCCTCGGTCAGGCGTTGCCAGGCGGTCTGTTCGCTGACTTCGCCACGCTTCAGGGGCAGCCCGGCGGCGGCGTGCTGGTGGCGGTTGCCACGCCATGGCGCTTCCCAGCTGCTCTTGCCGCTGAGAAACACCGGGTTGGCGACCAGTTGTACCGCTTGTTGTGCCAATTGCCGATGGTTTTCCGGGTACCAGCTGTCACTGCCTATCAGCACACCCAGCCGCCCGGCAGGTGTTTGCACGACCTGCAACGGGTGCTTGCGCCCATTGTGCACATAGCGGCGCATGTCGCTGTCAGGGAATTGCTGGTGTTGTGGTTCGCCCAGTAGCGAGCCATCGCCAGCAAACACCATGCTGCTATTGAACAGCGGGCCACTACCGGCGTGCAGCACCCCCTGTTTCACGTAAGGTGCAGGCAGCACGATGGAGCCGGCCACCAGGGTAACGCCGAATTCCTTGGCCAGGCCGCCGAACAACTGCTGATAGTCTGCGGCCATTTGCTCGGCCTTCATGCGCAGGTGCGCATCGGCGCGCCAGTCATCGCCGTCGGCGCCGAGCATGGCCAGGCCGTAGCGCAACGGGTTGCTCAGCTCCAGCCATTGCAGGGCCTCGCGGCTCTGGGTCACCTGATACAGTTCGTTTTTCTCACCGCGCGCCCACAGCCAGGTGCCGATGTGCTCCGGCAGCACCACTACCGTGCGCGGGCTTATCAGTCCTTGTGCGCGAGCCTGCTCGAGGTAAGCCGCGAGCTTGCGGTGCAGGCGCTGCAGGTTCTGGTAGTCACCGGGGTACAGCAGCGGCTCGACGCCCAGCAGGTTGCCGTGTTCGCCTGGCACGCCATGGTTCAGTGCCAGCTCGATGCGCAGGTCGGACAGGTAGTGGCCTTCCGGGCGCTGTTGGGTCCAGAAGCCATAACCACAGAGGGCGGCGAGGAAGACCAGCGCCAGGGCGCCAGCAAGCAGTTTTCGCATGAAGCAGGGCTGCGCCTTGGTTACGAGGGTTCCTTAGGGTAGTCCCGCTGTATGCCAGGATCAATAACTTGTCAGTTTCGATCATTGAGCCAATTCAAACGGCTGTTTAATGTCGCTGACAGACAAACGACAGGCCCCGCTGACCGGTGAGGTGCCTGCATACCGTGATCACGCCACCAGGGGACCTTTCCATGGCCGCCGACCGCTACCCGCACCTGCTTGCCCCGCTGGACCTGGGCTTCACCACCTTGCGCAACCGCACCCTGATGGGCTCGATGCACACCGGCCTCGAAGAGCGTCCCGGGGGGTTCGAGCGAATGGCGGCGTACTTTGCCGAGCGTGCCCGTGGTGGCGTTGGCCTGATGGTAACGGGCGGCATTGCGCCCAACGATGAAGGCGGGGTGTACTCCGGTGCGGCCAAGCTCAGCACCGAGGAGGAGGCCGACAAGCACCGTATCGTCACCGAAGCGGTACATGCCGCGGGGGGCAAGATCTGCCTGCAGATCCTGCATGCCGGGCGCTATGCCTACAGCCCACGGCAAGTGGCACCCAGTGCGATCCAGGCGCCGATCAACCCGTTCAAGCCCAAGGAGCTGGACGAGGCGGGCATCGAGAAGCAGATCGCAGACTTCGTCAACTGCGCGGTACTGGCCCAGCGTGCCGGTTACGACGGCGTCGAAATCATGGGTTCGGAAGGCTACTTCATCAACCAGTTCCTCGCTGCCCATACCAACCACCGTACCGACCGTTGGGGGGGGAGTTATGAAAACCGTATGCGCCTGGCGGTGGACATCGTCAGCCGGGTGCGTGGTGCGGTAGGGCCGAACTTCATCATCATCTTCCGCCTGTCGATGCTCGACCTGGTGGAAGGTGGCAGCACCTGGGACGAGATCGAACTATTGGCCAAGGCCATCGAGCAGGCTGGCGCGACCCTGATCAACACCGGCATCGGCTGGCACGAAGCGCGTATCCCGACCATCGCCACCAAGGTGCCGCGTGCAGCCTTCAGCAAGGTCACCGCCAAGCTGCGTGGTGCGGTGAGCATTCCGCTGATCACCACCAACCGTATCAATACCCCGGAGGTGGCCGAGGCCGTATTGGCCGAGGGCGATGCCGACATGGTCTCGATGGCCCGGCCATTCCTGGCCGACCCGGATTTCGTCAACAAGGCGGCAGCCGGGCGTGCCGACGAGATCAACACCTGCATCGGTTGCAACCAGGCCTGCCTGGACCACACCTTTGGTGGCAAGCTGACCAGCTGCCTGGTCAACCCCCGTGCCTGCCACGAAACCGAGCTCAATTACCTGCCTGTACGGGCCGTGAAGCGCATTGCCGTGGTGGGGGCCGGCCCGGCGGGTCTGGCAGCGGCCACCGTGGCAGCTGAGCGTGGCCATTCGGTCACCCTGTTCGACGCTGCCAGCGAGATTGGCGGGCAGTTCAACGTCGCCAAGCGGGTGCCAGGCAAGGAGGAGTTCCATGAAACCCTGCGCTACTTCCGCAACAAGGTGAAAAGCGCAGGCGTGGACCTGCGCCTGAATACCCGTGTCGATGTGCAGGCATTGGTGGACGGTGGCTACGACGACATCATCCTGGCCACCGGTATTGCCCCACGCACCCCGGCCATTCCCGGTGTCGAACATGCCAAGGTGCTCAGCTATCTCGACGTACTGCTTGAGCGCAAGCCGGTGGGCCAATCGGTTGCGGTGATTGGCGCGGGTGGCATCGGCTTCGATGTGTCCGAGTACCTGGTGCATCAGGGGGTGGCCACCAGCCAGGACCGTGAGGCGTTCTGGAGGGAATGGGGCATCGATACCCACCTGGAAGCACGTGGTGGTGTGGCCGGGGTCAAGGCCGAGCCGCATGCCCCGGCGCGGCAGGTGTACCTGTTGCAGCGCAAGAAGTCCAAGGTGGGTGATGGCCTGGGCAAGACTACCGGCTGGATTCACCGCACCGGGCTGAAGAACAAGCGGGTGCAGATGCTCAATAGCGTTGAGTACCTGGGTATCGACGATGCCGGCCTGCACATTCGTGTGGCGGATGGCGAGCCGCAGGTGTTGCCGGTGGATAACGTGGTGATCTGCGCCGGACAGGATCCGCTGCGTGAATTGCAGGACGGGTTGGTGGCGGCAGGGCAGTCGGTGCACCTGATTGGCGGCGCCGATGTGGCCGCCGAGCTGGATGCCAAGCGGGCGATCAACCAAGGCTCAAGGTTGGCGGCTGAGCTCTGAAAATCTCCGGGGCCGCACAGCGGCCCCGGGGTTTCACTGGTAAACTCGCAACATGTTCTTCGACCTCCCCCAAGCCCCTCTGCAACCCCTGAACCTCCCTTGGCTGCAACAAGCTCAGGTCAAAGCCGCCATCCTGCGCCTGGACCTGATCGACCCACTGATCAGCGGTAACAAGTGGTTCAAGCTGCGCCATCACCTGCAGCAAGCCAGAACCAGCAAAGCCCCGGGCCTTATCAGCCTAGGTGGCAACCATTCCAACCACCTGCATGCCCTGGCCGCCGCCGGCAAGCGCTTCGGCTTCGCCACCGCCGGCCTGCTACGGGGTCACGCCCAGGACACACCCACTGTGCGTGACGTGAAGGCATTGGGCATGGAACTGCACTGGTTGGGCTATGGTGGCTACCGCGCGCGCAACGAACCAGACTTCTGGACCCCGTGGCAGGCACGCTACCCCGGCTGGCACTGCATCCCCGAAGGTGGCGGCGGGCTGGCCGGTGCACAAGGTTGTGCCCTGATCATGGAGCAGGCGCGCTCACAAATCACGGTACTGGGCTGGTCGGATTATGACGCCTGGTGGCTGGCTGCTGGCACCGGTACCACGTTGGCCGGCCTGGTGCTGGCGGAGGCGGGCGCACATGCCGTGCATGGCGCGTTGGCCGTACCCCGGGACCACGGTGTACCCGAGACGGTGGCAGCCTTGGCTGGCGGCCACGGCTACCAGCTTCACGATGCCTGCCGTGGCGGCTTCGGCAAGTTCGACGATGACCTGCTGGCCTTTATCGCCGAGTCCGAGCAACACAGCGGCGTACCGTTCGAAGCCCTGTACACCGGCAAGGCCCTGCTGGCCTTGCGTGAGCAGGTCGGGGCCGGGCTGTTCGCGCCCGGCACCCGCCTGATCGTCGTGCACACCGGTGGCCTGCAGGGCCGGCGCGGTTACTTGTAAGGCAGCATGCGCAGCAGCGTGTTGTCGCGCTGCACATAGTGGTGGTATAGCCCGGCCAGCGCGTGCAGGCCGATCAGCCAGTAACCCCAGCTGCCAACCCGTTCATGCCAGCCCTTGATGAACTTGGCCTGGTCTGGGTCCGGGCCAATCAGGTGGGGCAGCTCCAGGCCGAAGAACGGCACCGGTTTGTCGGCGGCGCTGAGGATCAGCCAGCCGGCCAGCGGCAGGCCGATCATCAGCAAGTACAGCGCCAGGTGCATCAGGTGCGCAAGGCCGGTTTGCCAAGCCGGCGGCTTGGGCACGATCGGCGGGGTCGGGCGGCTCAGGCGCAAGGCCAGGCGCAGCCAGACCAGCACGAACACACTTAGCCCGAGCATGAAGTGCAGGTCTTTCATCAGGTTGCGTTCAACGCTGTCTTTAGGGAACAGGCCGCGCAGTTCGATAAGGGCGTAGACAGCGGCCAGCAGCACCAGCATCAGCCAATGCAGGGCGATGGACAGGCGCGCGTAGTGGTTCGCGGGGGGGGATGAAACCATGATCGGTCCTCGTCATCAGGTCGGAATGGCGCTCTTTTTGGCGCTCAGGTATTACTTTAATGGCTACCGGGAACGAATCTTTGCGCTAGGTCTGTGAAAATTGTGTTGCCTGTGCCGGTCCTTTCGCGGGCGACTTCATGCTTCGGGGGAAAATGGCCAACTATCAGCCACCAGAAACACCCGCTCCTTTTCCTGCCAGGCGCCATCAGCATCAGGCTCCAACCTCACCAGCAACTGCGCCGGGGCCTGGCGCTCCAACACATGCAACCAGGCCGCAAACTGCTCCACCGCCCAGCATTCACCTGCCTCCACCCGCGCCGGTGCCAGCCAGGCATGCCGCTGCAATGGCTGCCAATGCTCACCCTCAGCCATGACCCAGTCCCGCCTCCGTACCCAGCGCCCACGCAAGTGCTGCGGGTTCGCGCCCGTCGGTGGCTCGGCATGCCCCGGCCATGGGTAGAACAGATAACCCCCCAGCCATACATGGGCCTGCACCTGCCCAACCCCCAACCCGGTCAACAGCTCGCGGCTGTGGGCCCCGTTCGACATGGGCAACTGATGCCCCGCCAAGTGCGCAAGCTTGCTCCCCAGCCGGTCATGGCACCCAGGCCCCAACCAGGCATGCGGGTCGTGCCCGGCGCCTTCCGGCCCCAGGTACAGCTTGATCGCCAGTTCCAGGTGGTGCACGCCGTCACGGTCGCGCAACACCATATCCAGTTCGCCCAGCGTGCGCCCGGCATCTCGGATCGCCAGGTTGGCTGCCAGCAGCTCGATGCCCGGCGCCTGGCCCAGGGCGAATTGCCACAGGCGTTCGTAGTAATGCCCCAGCCGCCCGCTGCCCAGCTTCGCCAGCCAGTCTTGCAATGGCCGGTCATCTTCATCCAGCGCCCGCAACCACTGCTCAAGGTGCTGCGGCTGCTGCGCCCACAGGCTACCCGCCAGCGGGTGGCGCTGGGGGCAGGGCGGGGCGCTGAGCAGGGGCGGCGACAGTAGGGCCCAGGCCAAGTCGCGTACCGCAGGGCGGCGCAGGTGCCGGGGCAGGTCATGTAGATGCATGAAAGGCGTCATGCAGCGAGCATAGCCGGTTTGCCGCTACCCGGTGGTTTCGCCCATAATCGGCCCATCGTCACCCGCCGCAGAGCCTTGCAGGAGCCCCATGGAGCAATTTCGCAATATCGGTATCATCGGTCGCCTTGGCAGCTCGCAGGTGCTCGACACCATTCGCCGACTGAAAAAATTCCTCCTCGAGCGCCACCTGCATGTGATCCTCGAGGACACCATCGCCGAAGTGCTGCCCGGTCATGGTCTGCAAACCTCCACCCGCAAGCTGCTGGGCGAAGTCTGCGACCTGGTCATCGTGGTCGGCGGCGACGGCAGCCTGCTGGGCGCTGCCCGCGCCCTGGCCCGTCACAACATTCCGGTGCTGGGCATCAACCGTGGCAACCTGGGCTTCCTCACCGACATCCGCCCCGACGAACTGGAAGAAAAAGTCGCCGAGGTGCTCGACGGCCACTACCTGGTGGAAAACCGTTTTCTGCTGCAGGCCGAAGTGCGCCGCCACCACGAAGCCATTGGCCAGGGCGATGCGCTGAACGACGTGGTGCTGCACCCCGGCAAGTCCACGCGCATGATCGAGTTCGAGATCTACATCGACGGCCAGTTCGTCTGCAGCCAGAAGGCCGACGGCCTGATCGTCGCCACCCCCACCGGCTCCACCGCCTATGCGCTCTCGGCCGGTGGCCCGATCATGCACCCCAAGCTGGACGCCATCGTCATCGTGCCGATGTACCCGCACACCCTGTCGGGCCGGCCGATCGTGGTCGATGGCAACAGCGAGCTGAAGATCGTGGTGTCGAAGGATCTGCAGATCTACCCACAAGTGTCCTGTGACGGCCAGAACCACTTCACCTGCGCCCCCGGCGACACCATCACGGTCAGCAAGAAGCCGCAGAAGCTGCGCCTGATCCACCCGCTGGACCACAACTACTACGAGGTCTGCCGCACCAAGCTCGGTTGGGGCAGCCGCCTGGGGAGCAGGGACGACTGATGTTCGATCCGGCGCGAAGTTTCGACATCATCGGTGACGTGCACGGTTGTGCGCTGACCCTTGAACGCCTGCTCGACGCCCTCGGTTACAAGCGCGTGGCCGGCGTATGGCGCCACCCGCGGCGCATGGCGCTGTTCCTGGGCGATATCGTCGACCGCGGGCCACGCATCCGCGAGGCGCTGCATATCGTCCACGACATGGTCGAGGCCGGCCAGGCGTTGTGCATCATGGGCAACCACGAGTACAACGCCCTGGGTTGGGTTACCCCGGCGCTGCCCGGCAGTGGCAAGGCCTACGTGCGCGAGCACACGCCACGCCACGCCCGGCTGATCGACGAAACCCTGACCCAGTTCGCTCACCACCCCGGCGACTGGCACGACTTCGTCAACTGGTTCTACGAGCTGCCACTGTTCGTCGATGCCGGGCGCTTCCGCCTGGTGCATGCCTGCTGGGACCCGCGACTGATCGAGCCGTTGCGCCAGCAGTACCCCGACGGGCGCGTCGATGAACACTTCATCCAGGCTTCGGCGGTGAGCAACAGCTTTGCTGCTACCGTGTGCAACCGCCTGTTGCGCGGCACCGACATGCGCCTGCCGGACGGCCTGACCCTGACGGGCGGTGATGGCCTGACACGCGCCTTCTTCCGCACCAAGTTCTGGGAAGAAGACCCGCAAACCTACGGTGACATCGTGTTCCAGCCCGATGCCCTGCCCGAAGAGGTGGCCAGCACCCCGCTCAGCCACAGCCAGAAGAACGCCTTGTTGCGCTACGACGAAGACGAGCCTCTGCTGTTCGTCGGCCATTACTGGCGTAGCGGCCGCCCGGCGCCGATCCGCGCCAACCTGGCCTGCCTGGACTACAGCGCCGTGCTCTACGGCAAGCTGGTCGCCTACCGGCTGGATGATGAAACCCGCATCGACCCGCACAAGTTCGTCTGGGTCGACGTCGACCGCCCACAGGCCAACCAATGAACATTATCGAAGTGATGCGCCTGCCGCTGTCGGTCGACCTCAGCGGCTTCGTCCACCTGTTGCAGCGCCTGCAGGTGCCGCATCGGGTGAGCGAGGAGGGCGATGCCCAGGTGCTCTGGGCCCCCGACACCCTCGCCGAAGACGTGCTGCAACTCTACCAGCGCTACCCTGACGGCAACGCAGACATCCAGGCAACCGACGAACCTGAGGGCGCGGGCTTGTCGGGGCGCCGAACCGCCGCGAACAGCCCCACACAACCCTCCCTGGTAGAACAAGCCAAAGCCTGCAAGGTCACCACCCTCACCCTGCTGCTGTGCTTCATCGTCGCCGGCCTCACCAGTCTGGGCGACAACTTCACCACCATCAGCTGGTTCACCTTCCTCGACTTCCGCGTCCAGGGCGATTACCTGTACTTCAGCCCGCTGGCGCAAACCCTGTACGCAGGCCAATGGTGGCGGCTGGTTTCGCCCATGCTGCTGCACTTCGGTGTACTGCACCTGGCCATGAACAGCCTGTGGTACTGGGAGCTGGGCAAACGCATCGAATTGCGCCAAGGCCCCTGGATGTTGCTGGGCCTGACCCTGCTGTTCAGCCTGGTGTCCAACGTGGCCCAGCACTACACCAGCGGGCCGAGCCTGTTCGGCGGCCTGTCCGGCGTGCTGTATGGCCTGCTCGGGCATGTATGGCTGTTCCAGTGGCTGGCGCCCAACCGTTACTTCAACCTGCCCAGGGGCGTGCTGGTAATGATGCTGATCTGGCTGGTGGTATGCCTCACCGGCGTGGTCGGCACCCTGGGCCTTGGCCAGATCGCCAACGCCGCCCACGTGGGCGGGCTGCTCATCGGATGCCTGACCGGGCTCTTGGGCGGGGCGCTGGCCCGGCGTAAACTGTCGGCTTGAATCAGGAGACACTATGTCCACTTTCGCGCAAATGATCGAAAACATTACCCCGGAAATCTACGAGAGCCTGAAACTGGCCGTGGAAATCGGCAAATGGTCGGATGGCCGCAAGCTCACCGCCGAGCAGAAAGAGCTGTCGCTGCAGGCCGTTATCGCCTGGGAGATCAAGAACCTGCCTGAAGACCAGCGCACCGGCTACATGGGCCCGCAAGAGTGTGCGTCGAAGTCCGCGCCGATCCCCAACATTCTGTTCAAGTCGGACTCGGTACATTGATCGAACTCGCTCGTGGCTCGTTGAGCAAAATGGCGGTAAGCCTGCAGGCACCCGTGGTGCAGTACAGCTTCCGCCTTGATGACACGCAGGTCCCGGTCAACCCGCTGATCGGCCAGCGCCTGCGCCTGGAATACCTCGGCGCCATTCATTGCAGCCATTGCGGCAAGCGCACCAAGACCAGCTTCAGCCAAGGTTACTGCTACCCGTGCATGACCAGGCTGGCCCAGTGCGACGTGTGCATCATGGCCCCGGAAAAATGCCACTACGACGCCGGCACCTGCCGTGAGCCTTCGTGGGGCGAACAGTTCTGCATGACCGACCATGTGGTCTACCTGGCCAACTCGTCGGGGATCAAGGTCGGCATCACCCGCGCCACCCAGCTGCCTACCCGTTGGCTCGACCAGGGCGCCAGCCAGGCCCTGCCGATCATGCGCGTGGCCACCCGCCAGCAGTCCGGCCTGGTCGAAGACGTGCTGCGCAGCCAGGTGCCGGACCGCACCAACTGGCGTGCGCTGCTCAAGGGCGATGCCGAAGTGCTCGACCTGCCGGCCATTCGTGAGCAGATTTTCGATGCCTGTGCCGACGGTTTGAGCGCGCTGCAAGCGCGTTTCGGCTTGCAGGCGATTCAGCCGCTGCCCGACGCCGAAGTGGTACAGATGAATTACCCGGTCGAGGCCTACCCGAAAAAGATCGTCAGCTTCAACCTCGACAAAGACCCGGTGGCCGAAGGCACGCTACTGGGTATAAAGGGCCAGTACCTGATCTTCGATACCGGTGTGATCAATATTCGCAAGTACACGGCCTACCAGCTGGCCGTGCTCCAGTAAAAGGACCTCTACATGCGTACCGAACAACCGCAAGTGATCTACCTCAAGGATTACCAGGCGCCCGAGTACCTGATCGACGAGACGCACCTGACCTTCGAGCTGTTCGAGGACCACACCCTGGTTCACGCGCAACTGGTGATGCGCCGCAACCCGGCGCGCGGTGCCGGGCTGCCGCCACTGGTGCTCGATGGCCAGCAACTGGAGTTGCTGCGCGCTTCGCTGGATGACCAGGAACTGCACGCGGCTGACTATCAGCTGGACGTCGACAGCCTGACCGTGCACCCCAAGGCCGAGCGCTTCACCCTCGACACCAGCGTGAAGATCCACCCCGAAAGCAACACTGCGCTGGAGGGCCTGTACAAGTCGGGCAAGATGTTCTGCACCCAGTGCGAGGCCGAGGGCTTCCGCAAGATCACCTACTACCTCGACCGCCCGGACGTCATGAGCACCTTCACCACCACGGTGATCGCCGAGCAGCATCGTTACCCGGTGCTGTTGTCCAACGGTAACCCGATCGGCAGCGGGCCGGCAGAAGATGGCCGCCACTGGGCGACCTGGGAAGACCCGTTCATGAAGCCGGCCTACCTGTTCGCGCTGGTGGCCGGTGACTTGTGGTGCGTCGAGGACACCTTTACCCGCCAGTCTGGCCGGGATGTGACCCTGCGTATCTACGTCGAGCCCGAGAATATCGACAAGTGCGACCACGCCATGGTCAGCCTGAAGAAGTCCATGCGCTGGGACGAAGAAGTCTATGGCCGTGAGTACGACCTGGACATCTTCATGATTGTTGCGGTCAACGACTTCAACATGGGCGCCATGGAAAACAAGGGCCTGAACATTTTCAACTCCAGCTGTGTGCTGGCCCGTGCCGAAACCGCCACCGATGCCGCGCACCAGCGTGTCGAAGGCGTGGTTGCCCACGAGTATTTCCACAACTGGTCGGGCAACCGCGTCACCTGCCGTGACTGGTTCCAGCTGTCGTTGAAGGAAGGCTTCACGGTGTTCCGCGATGCCGAGTTCAGTGCCGACATGAACTCGCGCACGGTCAAGCGTATCGAAGACGTCGCCTACCTGCGTACCCACCAGTTCGCCGAAGACGCCGGCCCTATGGCCCACCCGGTGCGCCCGGACAGCTTCATCGAAATCTCCAACTTCTACACCCTGACCGTGTACGAGAAGGGCGCCGAAGTGGTGCGCATGGTCCGCACCCTGCTGGGCGCCGAAGGTTTCCGCAAGGGCAGCGACCTGTACTTCGAACGCCATGATGGCCAGGCGGTGACCACCGACGACTTCATCAAGGCCATGGAAGACGCCAACGGTGTCGACTTCACCCAGTTCAAGCGCTGGTACAACCAGGCCGGCACCCCGCGCCTGGAGGTCAGCGAAGCCTATGATGCTGCCGCGCAGACCTACAGCCTGACCTTCCGCCAGAGCTGCCCGCAAACGCCGGACAAGGCCGAAAAACTGCCGTTCGTGATCCCGGTGGAACTGGGCCTGCTGGACGCCGAAGGCAATGACCTGCCGCTGCGCCTTGTCGGTGAAGCGGCTGCTGGGGGTACCAGCCGTGTGCTGTCGGTGATCGAGGCCGAGCAAACCTTCACCTTCCAGGGCATTCCGGCCAAGCCGCTGCCCTCGCTGCTGCGAGGCTTCAGCGCCCCGGTGAAGCTGAGCTTCCCGTACGACCGCGACCAGCTGATGTTCCTGATGCAGCACGACAGCGACGGCTTCAACCGCTGGGAAGCGGGGCAGCAATTGTCGGTGCAAGTGTTGCAGGAGCTGATTGGCCAGCACCAGCGCGGCGAGGCGCTCAAACTCGACCAGCGCCTGATCACCGCTCTGGGCACCGTGCTGGGTAACGAAGCGCTGGACCCGGCCATGGTGGCCGAAATGCTTTCGCTGCCGGGTGAGGCCTACCTCACCGAGATCAGCCAGGTGGCCGACGTGGATGCCATCCACGCCGCTCGCGAGTTCGCCCGCCAGCAGATCGCCGAACAGCTGTTCGACGCCCTGTGGGCGCGTTACCAGGCCAACCGCGAAGTGTCGCGCAGCACCGCTTACGTGGCCTCTGCCGAACACTTTGCCCGCCGTAGCCTGCAGAACATCGCCCTGTCGTACCTGATGCAGAGCGTCAAGCCGCAAGTGCTGGAAGCGACCCTTGAGCAGTTTGACCAGTGCGACAACATGACCGAGCGCCTGACGGCGTTGGCGGTGCTGGTCAATTCGCCGTTCGAGGCTGAACGCGCCAAGGCGCTGGACACCTTTGCCGAGCACTTCAAGGACAACCCGCTGGTCATGGACCAGTGGTTCAGCGTGCAGGCGGCCAGCGCGCTGCCGGGCGGGCTGGCGCGGGTCAAGGCGCTGATGCAGCACCCGGCGTTCACCCTGAAGAACCCGAACAAGGTCCGTGCGCTGGTGGGTGCCTTTGCCGGGCAGAACCTGGTCAACTTCCATGCGGCGGATGGCTCGGGTTATCGCTTCCTGGCGGACCTGGTGATCGAACTGAATGCGCTGAACCCGCAGATTGCCTCGCGCCAGCTGGCGCCGCTGACCCGCTGGCGCAAGTATGATGACGCGCGTCAGGCCCTGATGAAGGGTGAGCTGGAGCGGATTCTGGCTTCGGGTGAGCTGTCCAGTGATGTGTATGAAGTGGTGAGCAAGAGCCTGGCTTGAGGGCCAGTGGGGCCGCACAGCGGCCCCCTGTTTTTTCAAGCCGACAACAAAACATAACACCCCGCCCGTTGTAATCCCGCAAACATCCCCGCTACGATCCCCTCAAGCTATTGCAGGCCTCTAGATCAGGCATCTCGCAGTGCCTGCAGTGCATTGACCCACCAAGAAGAACACAACAGGGGGCAGTCATGAGGGAACAGCTACAGGCGCCAGCCAGGCGCGGTGCCTGGCCATGGGCAGCCAGCGCAGTGCTGGCACTGGCATTGGGGGTGTGGGCCGGCAGCGCCCAGGCCGCCGCCGCCGACGAATACTCCACCGAATCGGCCAAGGCCAGCCAAAGCCTGTTGATCGGCGCCACCCATGCCGGCAGCCGCCTGGTGGTGGTGGGCGATCGGGGTCACATCCTGTTCTCCGACGACCAGGGCAGCACCTGGACCCAGGCCCGCGTGCCCACCCGGCAACTGCTCACCGCCGTGTTCTTCCTCGACGACAAGCGCGGCTGGGCCGTCGGCCACGATTCGCAAATCCTCGCCAGCAACGACGGCGGCGCGACCTGGACCAAGCAGTTCGAAGATCTCGCCCGCGAAGCGCCCTTGCTTGACGTCGCTTTCCTCGACGCGCGGCACGGCTTTGCCGTGGGGGCCTACGGCGCCTTGTTGGAAACCACCGACGGCGGCCAGCACTGGCAGGACGTGGCCGAGCGCCTGGACAACCCCGACCAGCTTCACCTGAACGGCATTACCCGAGTGCGTGACGCCGGCCTGTTCATCGTGGGCGAGCAGGGCGGCATGTTCCGCTCCGCCGACAACGGCCAGACCTGGGCCAAGGTCGAAGGCCCCTACGAAGGCTCGCTGTTCGGCGTGATCGGCACCGCCCAGCCGCACACCCTGCTGGCCTACGGCCTGCGCGGCAACCTGTTCCGTTCCACCGATTTTGGTGATAGCTGGCAGCCGATCGAACTCAAGGCCGCGCGCGGCAACCTCGAATTCGGCCTGGCAAGCGCTACGCTTCTCGATGATGGCACCTTGGTGCTGGTGGGCAACGGCGGCAGCGTGCTGCGCAGTACCGATGGCGGCCAGGCCTTCAGCGTGTACAACCGTGCCGACCGTATCGCCCTGGCCGGCGTCAGCGGCCTGGCCAACGGTGGGCTGCTGCTGGTAGGGCAGGGCGGTGTACACCTGGCGGATGCCCAAGGGGCCGAGGGGGCAAGCCGATGACCAGCAGGGAGAGCATTACCATGCACCCGCATCACCAGGACAAGGCCACGCTGCTCGAACGCCTGATTTTCAACAACCGCCCTGTGGTCATCGCCCTGTGCGTGCTGGTGAGCATTTTCCTGTTCTGGCAGGCCACGCAGATTCGCCCGTCCACCAGCTTCGAGAAGATGATCCCGCTGCAACACCCGTTCATCGAGCAGATGATGGAACACCGCAACGACCTGGCCAACCTCGGCAACACCGTGCGCATCTCGGTCGAGGCAGTGAACGGCGACATCTTCGACAAGGACTACATGGAGACCCTGCGCCAGGTCCATGACGAGGTGTTCTACATCCCGGGTGTCGACCGTGCCGGGCTCAAATCGCTGTGGAGCCCCAGCGTGCGCTGGAGTGAGGTCACCGAAGAGGGCTTTTCCGGTGGCGAGGTAATCCCCAACACCTACAACGGTTCGCAGGACAGCCTCGACACCCTGCGCGACAACGTGCTCAAGTCGGGCCAGGTAGGGCGGCTGGTGGGCAACAACTTCAAGTCCAGCATCGTCGATGTGCCGCTGCTGGAGAGCTACCCCGACCCGCAAGATCCAGGCAAGCAGGTGAAGCTGGACTACCAGCAGTTCTCGCACCTGCTGGAAGAAAAGATCCGTGACAAGTTCCAGGCCCAGAACCCCAACGTGAAGGTACACATCGTCGGCTTCGCCAAGAAGGTTGGCGACCTGATCGACGGCCTGGTGATGGTGGCAATGTTCTTCGGCGTCGCTCTGGTGATCACGTGGGTGCTGTTGTACTGGTTCACCTGGTGCATCCGCAGCACCATCGCCGTGCTCATCACTACCCTGGTGGCAGTGGTCTGGCAGCTGGGGTTGATGCATGCGGTGGGCTTTGGCCTGGACCCGTACTCGATGCTGGTGCCGTTCCTGATCTTCGCCATCGGGATTTCCCACGGGGTGCAGAAGATCAATGGCATCGCCTTGCAGTCGAGTGACGCGGATAACGCCCTTACGGCGGCGCGTCGCACCTTCCGCCAGCTGTTCCTGCCGGGCATGATCGCCATCCTCGCCGACGCCGTAGGCTTCATCACCCTGCTGATCATCGACATTGGCGTGATCCGCGAGCTGGCCATCGGCGCCTCCATCGGCGTGGCGGTGATCGTGTTCACCAACCTGATCCTGCTGCCGGTGGCCATTTCCTACGTTGGCATCAGCAAGAAGGCCATCGAGCGCAGCAAGAAGGACGCCACCCGCGAACACCCGTTCTGGCGGCTGCTGTCGAACTTTGCCAGTGCCAAGGTGGCGCCGGTGTCGGTGGTGCTGGCGCTGGTCGCCTTTGCCGGTGGCCTGTGGTACAGCCAGAACCTGAAAATCGGCGACCTTGACCAGGGCGCGCCAGAGCTGCGCCCCGATTCGCGCTACAACCAGGACAACAGCTTCATCATCAGCAACTACTCCACCAGCTCCGACGTGCTGGTGATCATGGTCAAGACTCCACCGGAGCAGTGCTCAATCCACTCGACCATGGCACCGATCGACGAGCTGATGTGGACCATGCAGAACACCCCGGGCGTGCAGTCGGCGATTTCCCTGGTGACCGTGTCCAAGCAGGTGATCAAGGGCATGAACGAGGGCAGCCTGAAATGGGAGACCCTGTCGCGTAACCCGGACATCCTCAACAACTCCATTGCCCGTGCCGACGGCCTGTACAACGGCGACTGCTCGCTGGCGCCGGTGCTGGTGTTCCTCAACGATCACAAGGCCGAGACCCTGGAGCGGGTCACTGCCGTGGCCAAGGCGTTTGCCGACAGCCACAACAAGGAAGGCCTGCAGTTCCTGCTGGCGGCGGGTAACGCCGGGATCGAGGCGGCGACCAACGAAGTGATCAAGTCGGCCGAGCTGACCATCCTGATTCTGGTGTACATCTGCGTGGCGGTGATGTGCCTGATCACCTTCCGCTCGTTCGCGGCCACCCTGTGCATCGTGCTGCCACTGGTGCTGACCTCGGTGCTGGGCAACGCGCTGATGGCCTACATGGGCATCGGGGTGAAGGTGGCGACCTTGCCGGTGGTGGCGCTGGGCGTGGGCATTGGCGTGGACTACGGCATCTACATCTACAGCCGCCTGGAAAGCTTCTTGCGGGCCGGCCTGCCGTTGCAGGAAGCCTATTACCAGACCCTGCGCTCGACCGGTAAAGCCGTGTTGTTCACCGGCCTGTGCCTGGCCATTGGCGTGTGCACCTGGATCTTCTCGGCGATCAAGTTCCAGGCCGACATGGGGTTGATGCTGACCTTCATGTTGTTGTGGAACATGTTTGGTGCGTTGTGGTTGCTGCCGGCGCTGGCGCGGTTCCTGATCAAACCGGAGAAGATGGTGGGCAAGGAGGGTGGGTCGATTTTCGCCCATTGAATAGTTGGGGGCCGCTTGGCGGCCCCAAGCTATAATGCCGGTTCATTTCAAATTGGTACCCCCATGTCCCCCCTCGCCACCGCCCTGCAAACCTGCGACATGCTCCTGATCGACGGCCTGCACGCCTTCGACTTCACCGCTGATGAGTCCGGCCTCACCGTCGAATGTATGGATGGTCGCCAACTGCGCCGCTGGTCCTTCACTCCCGAGCAAGTCGCCGCCGCCATCGCCACGGGTGATGAATGGCAACTCAACGATGCCGATGGCGAGCATCGTCTAGTCTGTATGAGTGCCTTTCGTGCCCCGGACGACGACCAAGATGAACCGGATGTGGACGAGCCTGCTGACCGCTAGCCTGATGAGCCTGACACTCCATGCCCACGCCGCTACCTTGCTGGTGGGCAGCTACACCGATGGCGCCAGCCAGGGCATCTACCGTTATCAGTTCGACGACAAGGCCGGCCATATCGACCCCACACCCCTGCAAGTGGTGAAAAGCGTCAGCCCTTCGTGGCTGGTGCTGTCGGCTGACCAGCGCCAGCTGTTCGCGGTAAATGAAACCCCGCAGGGGCATGCCAGCAGTTTCAGCATCAGCACCAAAGGCGAAATCAAACCACTTAACCAAGTGGCCAGCCAGGGCGACGAGCCAACCCACGCCAGCCTCAGCCGCGACCAGCGCTTCCTGTTCGTGGCCAATTACGCGGTCAACCCCGACCCCGGGGGCAGCCTGGTGGTGATCCCGGTGGCCAAGGACGGCAAGCTCAAGCCCGTGGTGCAACAGACCCGGCACAAGCCGAGCGGGGTCAACCCGGAGCGACAGGCCGGTGCCCATGTGCATTCGCTGGTGCTGTCGCCGGACGGCCGGCACCTGTACGCCAGCGACCTGGGTGCCGACAAGGTGTTCATCTACCGCTACGACGGCGCCAGCGCGGACCACCCGCTGACCCCGGCGATACCCGCGTCGGTGGCGTTGCCGCCGGGCAGTGGGCCGCGTCACCTGCTGTTTGACGCCAAGGGCCTGCACGCCTATCTCACCCTGGAAATGAGTGCCGAGGTGGTGGTGTTCGATGTGCAGGATGGCAACCTGGTGGAACGCCAGCGCCTGCCACTGACCGAACGTCACGAGGCAGCAGCGAAGGCGGCGGGTGCTTTGCACTTGTCGGCAGACGGGCGCTTCTTGTACGTGAGCAACCGTGGCACGGCCAACGAGGTCGTTGCGTTCAGCGTGGGCAAGCAGGACGGCCAGCTGGCCTTCCTGCAGCGGCGCTCGGTGGAGGGCGATCACCCACGTGAGTTTGCCCTGGACCCGAGTGACAACTTCCTGCTGGTGGCCAACCAGAAGAGCAACCAGATCGTGGTCATACGCCGCGATCCGCGCAGCGGCAAGCTGCTGGAGACGGTGCAGACACTGAAACAGGATGCCCCATCGGACCTGAAGTTCATCGAGTGATATCGATCGGCATGATAATCGATACTGCCGCAATGAATTTTTGCGTTCGGCCTTGGCGGCGTAAGTTTGACCCAAGGCCCAAACGGGCCACCGTCAAACCACCGCCGTCGAGGTCAGCCCAGATGAACTTCAATCTCTTCCCGGTCATTGCCGCATCCGCCATTTCCGCTTCGGTCGTACTGCCGACCCATGCCCATGCCGACAGCAGCGGCAAGGCTGCTGCCACCCACAGCTACACCGAGCAGTACCTGCGCCAGAGCGCGAACTTCCATGCGGCCCTTAGCGGCAAGCAGCATCACTGAGTCAAGCCTGACTCGATCCGATCACTTGGCCATTATCGATTTGAAGAGTTCCGAAGCCAACCACCCCTCCAGCCAGCTCCGCACCCGCGGATAAGCCGCCTCGGCGAACCACTGTGGTTCGACCCCGGCAAACTGGCGCATCAGGGGCAGTAACGCAGCATCGGCAAGGCTCGGGTGATCAGCCAGCAGGTAAGGCCGGCCTTCAAGCAGGCCTTCGAGCTCCGCCAGCCAGGCCTCGGCCTGCTGGCGGTAATGCTCGCGGGAATACTCCGGGTAACGCTCGGCATACTTGTACAGGTTCACCTGCGCCTTGAACGTGCTGTCGTTACGCGCAATCAGCCCGTCAGCCACCTGCGCCGCCGCAGGGTCTGCCTGCAAGCGCCAGTCCTGCGGGTCGTTTTGCGCCAGCGCCCAGCGCATGATGTCCAGGCTCTCTTCCAGCACCCCGGCACCGGTATCCAGCACCGGCACCGTGCCCTTGGGCGACAAGGCCAGCAGCTCTGCCGGCTTGTTCTTCATCGCCACCTCGCAGATGTCTACCTCACAGCCGGCATAGCGCAGGGCCAGGCGCGCACGCATGGCCCACGGGCAGCGGCGGAACGAGTAGAGGATCACCCGCACACCTCCACGTCGCTCAGGCCATTGCCTTGGCGCCGCACCTGGATCTGTACCGGAATGCGCTCGTGCATTTCCTGCACATGAGAGATCACTGCCACCTTGCGGCCTTGGGCCTGCAGGCCGTCGAGCGCATCCATCGCCAGTTGCAGCGACTCGGGGTCCAGGCTGCCGAAGCCTTCGTCGATGAACAACGACTCGATGCGCAGGGTGCTGGAGGCCATCGATGCCAGGCCCAAGGCCAGGGCCAGCGACACCAGGAAGGTTTCCCCGCCCGACAGCGAATGCACCGAGCGCAGCTCATCGCCCATCTCGGTGTCCAGCACCAGCAGGCCGAGGGCGCTGCCGCCACGCTTGAGGCGGTAACGGCGGGCCAGTTGACGCAGTTGGGCGTTGGCGTGGTGCAGCAGCAAGTCGAGGTTGTAGCCTTGGGCGATCTTGCGGAACACATCGCCCGAGGCCGAACCGATCAACGCGTTCAGGCGGGCCCAGCGTTGCCACTGCTGGTGAGCCTGTTCGATTTCGGCCGCCAGTGCCTGATGGGCCTGCTGGCGACGTTGGTCGTCAGCCTGCTGGGCGCGCAGTTCGGCGCACTGCTGTTCGTGGTTGGCCAGGCGTTCGCGCAGCTCGGTCAGGGCTTGCTCCAGAGCTTCGGCCGAAGTGTCCACGGTCATCTGCGCGGCGTGCTGTTGCAGGCGTTGCTCACGTTCCTGCAGCAGTACGCGGCCTTGTTCGATGGCCTTTTCCGCGCCTTGCAGGCGTTGGCGCAACTCATGGACGTACGCGTCATCCATGGCCAGCAGGCGATCCAGCCCGTCATCATCCAGCTCCGGGTGCTCGCTGCGCCACTGGCTGATCTGGCCCTGTAGCTGCTGGCACTCGGTGTTCAGTGCCTGTTGCTGCTGGATGTTGGCTTTGAGTTCGCTGGCCAGCTGCACGCCCTGGGTGCGCAGCGCTTGCAGGCGTTGGGCGGTGTCGGCGTCGAGGGCGCGGGCCTGTTCCAGCGTGGTGTCCATGTGCTGCTGCCAGGCTTCGGCACTGGTGTGCTCGCCAAGCAGTTCGCCGAGGGAGGCCTGGGCCTGCTGGCGTTGCTCGTCGAGGGCGGCCAGCTTCTGCTGCAACTGCTGCTGGCCTTGTATACGTGCCTGTTGCTGGTCGCGCAGCTTGTCCAGTTGGGCCTGACGGGCTTGCTGTTCCTCCAGCTCGTCCTTGCGTTGTTCCAGGTGTTGCAGGCGCTGGGCGATCTGCTGGTCCAGGGCAAGGAAGGCATTGGCCGGGTCGTCGTTCAAGGCCTTGACGGCTTCTTCGGGCAATACGCCGGCCAGGTCGTCGAGGCCTTGCTGCAGTTGCTGCTCGTCGTTGGCCAGGGCCTGGTGCTGTTGCTCCAGGTGGCGCTGGGCTTGCTGTTGCGCTTCGTGGGCGGCCTGCAGTTGCTGATTGAGGCGGGCTGCATCTTTTTGCAGGGCGAGCAGGGCGCTCTGACGCTTCTCGTCCCGGCCGATTTCTTCGTCCAGGCGTCGCAACTGGCTGTCGAGCCAGGTGCTGCGGGCCTTGTCGTCTTGCGGGGCGAGGGCAGGCCACAGGCTATGTGCCTGCACTTCGGCCACCTGGGCGTGCAGTTGTTCGCCCAGGTGCAGTTGTTGCTGCTGATAGTCTTTGAGCTGGGCGTTGACCACACCCAACTGGGTGCGCAGCTCCACCAGTTTGCTGTTGAGGGTTTCCACCTGCTTCTGCGCGGCGTCTACCTCAGCCTGGTCGTGACGTCCCAGGCTTTGCAGCAGCGCTTCGGGTTGATGAAACGGGTGCTCGGCGCTGCCGCATACCGGGCAGGGTTCGCCATCGCGCAATTGGCCGCGCAATTCTTCAACGCTGGTATTGCGCGCCAGACGCTGGCGCTCCAGCAGCTGACGGGTGAGGTCAAGTGCCTGTTCGGCGGTTTCCAGCTCGGCCTTGGCGGCGGTGCCTTCGGTAATCAGTTGCTGGCGCTGCTGCATGGCTTGCTGTTGCCGCTCGCGCACGGCATCCAGCTGCTGGCGCAGCTCCATTTCGCGGCCATGCAGGCGCGACAGTTGTTCAATGGCGCGTTGCTGCTTGCGGTTGTCCTGCAGCATGCCGCCCAGCAGGTCGATCTGTTCCGCCAGGGCGTGCGGTTCGGCCTTGGCTTCGCGGAACAGCAGGTCGTAGGTGTCGCGTTCGGCCTGCAAGTGCGCATTGGCCTGGCTGGCCAGGGCTTGCAGGCCAGGCAGTTCCTCACGGCCCTTGGCCAGACGGCCGCCAATCAGCATCACCTGCTTCAGTTGCGGCAGGTAGGCATGCCAGGCATCGGCCAGGCCCGCCAAGTGCTGGCTGTCGGCGAGCGCGGTGTCGATCTGGGCCAGTTGCTGCACGCTGCGTTGCTGGTTGTGCTCCAGCTGCTGCAACTGTTGCTGGCCGTCGGCGACGTGCTGTGCGGCCTGTTCGCTGCTGCTGCGCTGCGCGGCCAGCTCCTGGTCCAGGCGGGCCAGGTTGTCCTGTGCGGCAAAGGCCTGGCGCAGGCGCGGGGCGTTTTCACCGTGCCGTGCCTGGTTGTCGGCCAGCGCTTGGCGGACATTGTCCAGTGCCTGTTCAAGTTCACGGGTACGCAGTTGCAACTCAGTTTGTTGCTGTTGCTGTTCAGCGATCGTCGCTGCGACTGGCGCCAGTTGAGCGGTCAGCGTTTGCTGGCGATGGAACTGGTGACGCTGCGGCGCCAAACGCTCCAGGCGAACGAGGTCCAGGCGAGGTTCGGCCAGTTGCTGCCAGTCCTGCTCGGCGGCCTGCAGCGCGGTGCCGGCTTCGGCGTACTGGGCCTGCAGCTGGCGTTGTTCATTCAGCCAGTTGCGTTGCTGCTCCAGCTGGCGCTCGTCGGCCTGGTCGGCCTTGAACTGCTGCTGGGCTTGCGCCAAGCGCTGGTCTAGCTCGGCGCGTGCTTCGGCGGCCATTGGCAGCAGGTGGCTGGCGCGGTCCTTCAGGGCGTTGTGGGCTTCACCGGCTTCACGGGCCTTGCTAAAGGCGCGTTGGCCCAAGCGGGTGTAGATGGCGGTGTTGGTGAGCTTTTCCAGCAGTTCGCTGCGCTCTCTGTCGTCAGCCTTGAGGAAGGCGCCAAACTCGCTCTGGGCCAGCATCACGGCGCGGGTGAACTGCTCGAAGTTCAGGCCGAGGCGGGCTTCGATCAGTTGCTTGTACTCGTTCTTGGCGCTTGCCAGCACTTGCTCGCTGTCCAGGTCATAGAAACTCTGGCGGCTAAGCTGAAGTTTGCCGTTGGCTTTGTCGCGGGCGCGGTTGGCTTCCCAGCGGGCGCGGTAGCGGCGGCCATCGATGCCGACGAAATCGACCTCGGCAAAGCCACTGCCGGTGCCACGGCGCAGCAGGTTGCGCGGGTCAGACGTGGGAATTTCGCCCTCAGCGTCCGGCACCTTGGCCTCGCGGCCGATGTCATTGAGCCGTGGCACGGTGCCGAACAGCGCCAGGCACAGGGCATCGAGCAGGGTGCTTTTGCCAGCCCCGGTCGGCCCGGTGATGGCGAACAGGCCGGCACTGGCCAAGGGTTCTGCGGTGAAATCGATGTCTATCGGGCCGGCTAGCGATGCCAGGTTTTTCAGGCGGATGGCGAGAATCTTCATGGCTGCTCTTCTTCCTGCTGCACGTCCTGCAACAGCAGGGCAAAGTCGGCCAGGGCCTGTTCGTCGGCGGGGTTGCCGTAGGCCTGTTCCCAGGCTCGGCTGAACAGGTCTTGCGGGGTCATTTGGGCCAGTTCGACAAAGGCCAGGTCATCGTCTTCGGCGTTGGTGCGGCCGGCGTATTCGGCGCTGATGCGGATCAGCCGCACGGCTTTGCCTTCCAGGGCGGTTTCGATCTGCTGGCGCAAGTCGGGTTGCGGCTCGTCCAGTACCACCCGCACCTCCAGCCAGGGCTGACGGTTGGGGTCTTCGAGCAGGTCGACTACCGGCAAGTCAGCCAGTTGCTGCAGCAGTTCGCCCAACGGTGCCGGGCCAACCCGTTGCAGGGCCACGGCGCGCGGTACCGGCCGCGGCTCGACGCTGACCAGGTCGCTACCGTCCAGCTCCACTTCCAGCACTTGGTGCGGGTAGTTGATTTCAGCGAACGACAGCGGGATCGGCGAGCCGCTGTAGCGGATACGTTCTTCGCGGTTGACCTTCTGCGGCTTGTGCAGGTGGCCCAAGGCAACGTAGCTGATGGCCTTGTCGAACAGCTTGGCCGGCAGCGCCTCGGCGTTGCCGATGATCAGGCTGCGCTCGGAGTCCTCCGACACCGCGCCACCGGCCATGTGCGCATGGCTGATGGCAATCAGCGCCTGGTCTTTCTTGCGCTTTTTTTGCGCGGCGGCGATCAGTTGCTGATGTACCTGAGTAATGCCTTGCAGGTAGTCGTCACCCAGGTGCGGGCCAGTCACTTCGGCCGGGCGCAGGAAGGGCAGGGCCAGGCACCAGGCGGCGACCTTGCCACGGCCATTGGTCAGTGGAATCAACAGGCGCTCGGCATCCAGCTGGCCTTCGTCCAGCCAATGCACACGGCCCAGCGCATGGGTACGCAGGCGGCGCATCAACGCGGCGGGCAACTCGATGCGCGAGCCCGAGTCGTGGTTGCCGGCGATCATCACGATATCCAGCTTGGGCTGCTGCTCGTGGGCCTGGACGATGAAGTCGTAGAGGCGTTCCTGGGCTTTGACCGGCGGGTTGACCGTGTCGAAGATATCGCCGGCGATCAGCAGCGCATCGGGCTGGCGCAGGCGCAGTTGGCCGAGCAACCAGTCGAGGAAGCAGGCGTGTTCGAAGTCGCGTTCCTGGCCGTGCAGGCTTTGGCCCAGGTGCCAGTCGGAGGTATGAAACAGACGCATGGATGACCTGTTGGTGTCGAGTCGGGCAAGCGGGGAAAGGGCGGTATGGTAACCCAAGCGCGGGGCAGCTGTGGGCTCGGGTTTACCCGCAAAGAGGCCGGCTCAGGCAGCCCATTACTTGGGATAAAGCGGCGGCAACCCGCCATTCTCCCCGGCCGGCAACAACACTTGCTCGGCCGGAGGGATGGTGCCGATTGCCCGCCACAATTCCTCACCCTGCCAATACTGGCCACTCTCGCTGTACAGCGCCCCGTTCAACCCGTCCAGCGCATCCGACAACGGCACGAAGCGCGCCGCCATTTCGGCCAATGTCTCCGGCTGCTGCCGGGCCCAGGCGTCCAGTGCCTGACGCGTGGCCTGAGGGTCGTTGGCCTGGCAGGCGCGCTTGAGGTCGTCCAGCAGGGTGCGTGGGCTTGGCCCGTTCTGCGCGGCGCGCAGCACCGCCGGTTGTGAGCGGGCGCGCCACCACAGGGCGAAGCCCAGCACGGTGGTGAGGGCGAACACCAAGGTGGCCAGCTGCCAGGGCCACAGCAGGGTACTGGCGCTGCTGTTGTCACCTACCGGGGTGTCGGCGCCCAATGCCGGGTTATCCTGCACGTTCAGGGTGCGCGCTGGCAGGCTGGTGTGCTCCAGGTGGTCTTCGCGGGTGTTCCACCAGGCCACTTCCAGCGCCGGCAGGGCCAGCGTGCCGGCGTGGGTGGGCACCAAGGCTTCGCGCTCTTCGCGGTTGGCGGTCATGCCACGGTCGCTGATTTCGTTGCGTAGCAGCGGCTGGTCGGGGTAGCGGCGCAAACCGGTGATTTCGGTGGCCGGCAGTGGCGGCAGCTGGGTGCTGGACAAACCTTCGGCACGCAAGGTGATGTTACGGGTCAGCGAGTCGCCAATCTGTACCTGCTGGTTGCCGGGGTCGGGGTTCCAGTGTTCTTCCAGCGTCAGGCTGCGCGCCGGCAACCAAGGTACGCCGGCGGGCCAGGCGGCCGGAATGGGGCGCACGGTCAGGCGCAGCGGCAGTGAACTCACCTGCACCTGGTGGCCGGCGCGGGCCGTGGCATTGGCCTGCGCGCTTTCGTCGCTGCTGGCAGCGGCCGTGGCGGTGAAGGTCAACGGCGGGATGTCGAGGGTGCCGCTTTGCTGGGCATACACGGCATAGCGGGTTTCGATCACGCCGTGGCGTACGCCGTTGATTTCCTTTTCATAGGTGCGCGATTCGCCCAGCGGCTCGACCTTGGCGTTATCCAGTTGCAACGGGCTCAGGCTGCTGTCGTCATACAGCGCTACCGAGTGGTAGATGCGCAGGGTCAGCATGGCCTGGGCCTGGACATAGACGTCGGTGCTGTCGAGGGTTGCCTCGATGAATACCTGAGAGGCGCTGTCGGGCCGGCTGGCATCAGCCTGCAGCACTTGCAGCTCGATGGGCTGGCTGTGCGACTGGCCCAGTTGCAGCTCAGGAATGCGCAGGCTGCCGCTGCGCCGTGGCAGCAGGGTAATGATCCAGCGGGTGCTGGCGCGGGTTTCGCCATCGAGGGTGTGCAGGCTGTTCAGCTGGCGCGTGCCGCGTACCTCGAAGTCACCTTCCAGGGCGCGCAGGTCGGGTTTGCCGAACTGGGTCACGTCCTGGCTTTCCAGGGTCAGTTCCAGGCTTTCGCCAGCTTCCAGGCGGGTACGGTCGACGCTGGCTTGCAGCAGCGGTTCGGCCTGGGCCAGCACGGCCCACAGCAGGGTGAGAAGCAAGACGCCGAAGCGACTCATCGTGGGGTTTCCTGATGCAATTGCTGTTCATACCAGAATTTGCGCCGCAGCAGCTCCGCCGGGTTGTCGGGGATCTCCCGCAGCCATTGTTCCAGGGCCTGGCGTTGCTCGGCATCGAGATTTGTCGATACCGGGCGCTGGGGCGGCTGGATCACGCTGTCGTCACTGCCCGCCTGGTTACCGGGCGTGGCCTGGCTGTTGTTGCTGCCTTCGCCGGGTTGTTCGGCGCTGGCTTGTTCGTTGTTGCCGGGCGTGCCTTGGGCCGGGCTGCTGGCCGAGCTGCTGTTGCCCTCGGTTTCGCTGCCAGGTGTGCCTTGGTCGTCGCTGCTGGCCGGTTGTTCCTCGGCTTTGGCCTCGCGCTGTTGCAACAGTTGTTGCACCAGCGCCTGGTTGTCCAGCGCCGCTTGCAGGTCGGGCTGGCGCTCCAGGGCTTGCTCGTAGGCGTCCAGGGCGGCCTCCAGTTCACCGCTGCGGGCCAGGGCATTGCCTCGATTGTAGTGGGCAGCTGCCGTGTCGCCCTGAGAAAACGCTTCGGCGGCACCGGCATAGTCGCCGGCCTGGTACAGCGCCATGCCGCGCCACTGTGGGTCCTGGAAGTGACGCGCGGCGCTGGCCGGGCGGTTTTGTTCCAGCAGGCGCCGGCCTTGCTGGTCGGGGCGCAGCCACAGGTCGTTGAACTCGAAGGCCTGGCTGGGCTGCGGCAAGGCCAGCAGCAGCGGCAGGCAGAACAGCCAGCCTCGCCGGCCGGCGCAGGCTGCCAGCAGCAACAGCGGGATCAGCAGCCAGTAGCCTTGGTCTGCCCAGCTGTCCAGTTGCAGGGTCTGGCCGTCATTGCGCGCGGTACGCGGGTTGTCGAACAGGCCCAGGCCGCGCAGGTCGAGGTCGTCGATGCGGGCATGCCGGTAGCGCCCGCCGGTACCGCTGATGAAACCCTTGAGACTGGCGCTTTCCAGACGTGGCAAGAGGATGCCACCTTGGTTGTCTTTCAGGAATTCGCCGTTGGCCTGGCGCACCGGGGCACCTTCGCGGCTGCCGATGCCCAGCATCAACAGGCTGGGGCCTTGGCGGCCGAGGGCCTGGCTGATGCCCTGGCGCTCCGGCGCACTGAGCGACGAGCCGATCAGCAGCAGACGGCCTTGGCCCAAACCACTCTGGGCGAGCAGCGCCAGGCCCTTTTGCACGGCCAGGTCGGCGCGTTGACCCGCTTGCGGCATGATCGACGGGTCGATGGCCTCCAGCAGGTTGCGGGTGGTGGCCAGGTCATCGGACAGCGGCACCAGCGTGTGTGCCGAACCGGCATACACCACCAGCGCCGTCTGGCTGTCGCGCCGGTGTTCGAGCAGGTCGAGGATTTTGCGCCGAGCCTGCTCCAGGCGGTTGGGCGGGCTGTCTTCGGCAAGCATCTGCGGGGTCAGCTCCAGCAGGATCACCAGCGGGTCGGCCGGGCGTTGGCGGTTTTCTTCGACGCGTTGCCAGCTGGGCCCGAGCAGGGCCAGGATCACCAGCGCCCAGGCCAGGCCCAGCGCCACCCATGGCAGTTTGCTGGTGCTGCCGCTACCGCCGCCCAGCAAGACGCCATGGAACGCCGGCGGCAGAATCATCTGCCAGCGCCCGGCGCGTTTGCGCCGGTGCCACAGCTTGTACAACAGCCAGCCGAGCAGGGGCACGGCCAGCAGCCAGAGCGGCCGTAGCCATTGGGGCCACAGGTCGATCATCGCCGCCTCCTTAAACGCAGGCGCTTCAGGCGCTGGCGCCATTCCGGGTGCGGTTGCAGAAAGCGCGGCTTGCGCAGCAGGCGTTGCAGCAGGTTGTCGGGCCATTGCACGGCCACCACCAGCAGCACGCTAAGCAGTAGCGCCAGCGCCAGGGGCCAGGCGTACAGGGCCTGGGCCGTGCGTGCCTGGGTCGGTTGCTGGGCCACCGGTTCCAGCTGGTCGAGGGTGTCGCCGATGGCGACCAGTTCGGCGCCGTCATGGGCGCGGAAGTAGGCGCCGTGGGTGATGTCGGCAATCTCCTTGAGCGCGGCTTCGTCCAGGTCCAGGCTCGGGTTGAGGCCCAGCAGGCCAGGGGTGCCACTGGCTTCGGGGTTGGCGCCGATGCCGATGGTGTAGATGCGCACGCCTTCCTGGGCCGCCAGGCGGGCGGCGGTCAGTGGGTGGATCTGCCCACCGTTGTTGGCACCGTCGGTGATCAGCACCAGCACCCGGCTTTGTGCCGGGCGCTGGCGCAGGCGTTTGACTGCCAGGCCAATGGCGTCGCCGATGGCGGTGTTTTTACCGGCGATGCCGATTTGTGCTTCGTCGAGGAAGGTGCGCACGGTGCGCCGGTCAAAGGTGAGCGGCGCCTGCAGGTAGGCCTGGCTGCCGAACAGGATCAGGCCCACGCGGTCACCTTCGCGGTCCTGCAGAAAGTCGCCCATCAGCGCCTTGACCAGGTCGAGGCGGCTGATGTCTTCGTTCTTCCACTGCATGTCGGGGAAGTCCATCGACCCGGACACGTCAACCGCCACCAGCAGGTCGCGGCCGCTGGCGGCCACCGGCACCGGATCGCCCAGCCACTGCGGGCGGGCAGCTGCGCACAGCAGCAACAGCCAGATGACCACGAACGGTGCCTGCTGGCGCCAGGTCGGCAGGTTGAGCCGCGCGCGTCGCCCGGCCAGGCCTTCCAGTTCGTTGAGGAAGCCCACCTTGAGCACCGGCTCGCCGCTGTCGGCTGCAGGCAGCAGCAGGCGTGCCAGCCATGGCAGCGGTAACAGGGCGAAGACCCACGGCCAGGCCAGTTCAAACATGCTTGCGGATCCAGGTTTCCACGGCCTGGCTGAGCCCGGCGATGGCTTTGTCGTCGAGCTTGCACTCGGGTTTGTAGGCGCCTTCGACCAGCACCATCCAGCGGGTCAGGCCGGCGGCCGGGCAGCGGTTGTCGAGAAACGCCAGCCATTGGCGGCCGTTGAGGGTGTGGCTGTTGGCACCGGGGTAGTGGTTGCGGCACAGGCGCTTGAGCAGGGCGTTGATCTGTTGCAGCCAGGCGCCGGCCGGTGCGCCATCGTAGGGGCGTGGCAGGAGGGCCAGCTCGGCCAGGGCGGCCACGCGCACCGGGTCGAGCGGTTGCTCGGCACGCACGATGCGGCGTTTGCCCGGGCGCCAGCGGCGCAGCCGCCACAGGCCCCAGCCCAGCAGCGGCAGTAGCGCCAGCAACAGCCACCAGCCCGGTGCCGGTGGCCATAAACCGATGGGTGCCGGGTCGATCAGCGGGTGCAACTGGTCGAGAGGGTTCATGACGCGCTCCGTGGCCGCTGTGCGTTCAGGTATTCGCGCAGTTGCTCGATCATTTCGCTTTGCGTGCTCAGTGGCATCAGGACCACGCGCAGCTTCTGTGCCATCAGTTCCCAGCGCTCGATGCGGGCTTCGGCCTGCTGGCGGTAGGCCTGGCGGAGGTTGGCATCGAGGGTGTCGAGCTCCAGCTGGGCGCTGCGCTGGGCGAAGCGCAGCAGGCCGGCGGCCGGCAGGGCATGGTCGAGTGGATCGGACACGGGTAGCAACAGCAGGTCGCAATGGCGAGAAAGCATGGCCAGGTGCTGTTCCACCTGGGCGCTAAGCGAGCGTTCATCGCAAATCACGATGGCCAGGCTGCCGGGGCGCAGCACTTCGCGGGCGCGGCGCAGGGCCAGGCCTAGGCTGTCGGCCCCGGGCGTGGCTTCGGTGTGCAGTGCCTGGTTGACCTTGGCCAGGCGGTTGAGCAGTTGCAGCAGGCTTTGCTTGCTGCGCCGAGGTTTGATTTCGTGGTGTTCGTTATCGCCGAACACCAAACCACCAATGCGGTCGTTGTGGCCGAGCGCGGCCCAACCGAACAGGGCAGCGGCCTGGGCTGCCAACACTGACTTGAACATCAGCCCCGAGCCGAAAAACAGCCGCTGGCTTTGCTCGACGAGGATGAAGATCGGCCGCTCGCGCTCTTCGTGGAACAGCTTGGTGTGCGGCTCCTGGGTGCGCGCGGTCACCCGCCAGTCGATATTGCGCACATCGTCGCCGGCCTGGTACACGCGCACCTGGTCGAAGTCCACCCCGCGCCCGCGCAGCTTGGAATGGTGCAGGCCCACCAGCGGGCTGCGCTGGCCGGGCTTGGAAAACAGCTGGATTTCGCGCACGCGGTGACGCATGTCGATCAGCTCGGCAAGGCCGATGCGGATACCGGGCTCGGCCAGCTGCGCGGTGGGCATGGGCTCAGGCAACGGCGACGACGTCGAGGATGCGCTGGACCACGCGGTCCTGGTCGATCCCCGCCGCCTCGGCCTCGAACGAGAGGATGATGCGGTGGCGCAGCACGTCGAACAGCACCGCCTGGATGTCTTCGGGGCTGACGAAGTCGCGCCCGGCCAGCCAGGCGTGGGCACGCGCGCAGCGGTCCAGCGAGATGGAGCCGCGCGGGCTGGCGCCGTAGGCGATCCAGTCGGCCAGCTCGGCGTCGAACTTGGCCGGGGTGCGGGTGGCCATGACCAGCTGCACCAGGTATTCCTCTACCGCGTCGGCCATGTACAGGCCAAGGATTTCCTTGCGCGCGGCGAAGATGGCCTGCTGGCTGACCCGGCGCTCGGGCTTGGTCTCGCCGCCCAGGGCTTCGCCACGGGCTTGCGCCAGGATGCGCCGCTCCACCGCCGCGTCGGGGAAGCCGATTTTTACATGCATCAGGAACCGGTCGAGCTGGGCTTCGGGCAGCGGGTAGGTGCCTTCCTGCTCGATGGGGTTCTGCGTGGCCATGACCAGGAACAGCGGCGACAGGTCGTAGGTGCTGCGGCCCACGCTGACCTGGCGCTCGGCCATGGCTTCGAGCAGTGCCGATTGCACCTTGGCCGGGGCGCGGTTGATTTCGTCGGCCAGCACTAGGTTGTGGAAGATCGGCCCCTGCTGGAATACGAAGCTGCCGGTTTCCGGGCGATAGATTTCGGTGCCGGTGATGTCGGCCGGGAGCAGGTCGGGGGTGAACTGGATGCGATGGAACTGCGCTTCGATGCCTTCGGCAAGTTCTTTGATGGCCTTGGTTTTGGCCAGGCCCGGTGCGCCTTCCACCAGCATGTGGCCGTCGGCCAGCAGCACGATCAACAGCCGCTCGACCAGTTTCTCCTGGCCTAGGATCTGGGAAGAAAGAAAGGTGCGCAGCGCGATCAGCGCTTCACGGTGTTCCATCGGCGACGGTTCCTGGTGTGGGGCCTGAGGCGGCTGACGGTAGCGGCCCTGGCAAGGGCTGATACTTTAATCTATCCGGGGGGGCGGCGACCAATGGCGGCGGGTAAATTTATCGTTACGGGGCTCGCCGGTACAGAAATGTCCCAGGTAAGGCTGGCCATTGTCTGATGGTCGGTGAAGGCGTGCTGGCGCCTGCTTGTGCTTTTCAGGCAAGCAGAAGGCACGATGATGAAAATGAGCAGCGGTAGCACGCCAATCCCCACACCTGCCACCCTGCGTGTTGGCGTGTTTTTCGATGGCACCGGTAACAACCTGCACAATGCCATGGCCGTGGATGAACCGCGCGGCAGCTATGGCAATGCCCTGAGCAATGTGGCCCTGTTGCATGCCCTGTATCCGGCGGGTGAGGCTGATGCCGATGGCACCCTGGTGTTTCTGAAACGCTACGTGGAAGGCGTGGGTACCCTGGCAGGTGAGGCGGACCATACCTATGCCGCGGCCACCGGTCGTGGGCGCACGGGGGTTGAGGCGAGGGTCGCCGAGGCTTTGCAGGGGATGGCCGAACAACTGCGTGGCTGGTGCCGGGCGCATCCGCAGGCAGCCGTGGCGCGGGTCGAGTTCGACCTGTTCGGTTTCAGCCGCGGGGCGGCGGCGGCACGGCATCTGGCCAATCTGCTACAGGATGGCGCGGGTGGGTTGTTGCCGATAGCGTGCGACACTTCCATCAACTTTATCGGCCTGTTCGACACCGTGGCAGCGATCATCGCGCCGTTGCAGGGCGACTTCGATCCCGCCGATAGCCGCCAGGGCGGCCTGCGCCTTGGCCTCAGGGCAGGCATTGCCCGGCAGGTGGTGCAACTGGTGGCGGGGGATGAGCAGCGGCATAACTTTCCGCTGGTGGGCAGTGGTCACGACATTGTGTTGCCGGGGGTGCATTCGAATATCGGGGGCGGTTACCCGGAAACCATGCTGGAGCAGGTGCTGCTGTGCAAGCCGCAGTCCCAGCGTGTACCGGTGGGCATGCGTGCCGAGCAAAGCCGTGTGCACGCCACGGTAAGCGCCTTGTTGGCGTCGGCGTATCCCGATAGCCGCGAGCCCAGGCCGCAGGTCGTGAGCTGGGAGGCGCCCCTTGCCGGTGGCCGGCCAGATGAAGCGCAAAAGCAGGTGTATGCGGCGTTGTACCGTGAACGGGAAGTGGCGGGGCAGTTGTCCCGGGTGTACTTGAGCGTGATGCGAGCGCTGGCGGTGCGGGCTGGCGTGCCATTTGCGCCGTTGGGCGAGCAGCCTGAGCACAGGCTGCCGGAGGATTTGCTGGAGATCAGCCGCAAGTTGCATGCGTTTGCCTTGGGAGAAACGGACCAGCCGGGGTTGAGCGAGGCTGAACAGCGGCTGCTGTGCGAGAAGTATGTGCATGCCTCGGCGAACTGGAATGCGCTGAAGGGCTTGCGCAACAGCGTGCTGGATGTGTTGTTCGTCAATCGGCCGGCCGCAGGCGGGCGCGTGGTACATGCCAACCCGGCATCCTGAACGACCCAAATGACAGGCCCAGGCCGCACCTACACGGCGCGCGCCAGTCGTTCTGCGTTGCGGGCCCTGGCCAGGTACGCCTCTTGCGCCAGGGTCAGCAGCACCGTCAGCACCATGAACACGACCGATGCAACGAAAATCCCGTTTGGCAGGCGCTGGTCGAGCATCCAGCCGAACGCCACCGGCCCGATGGCGCCACCAATGTTGAACCCGGTCGACACCAGCCCGAACGTTTTGCCTTCGGCGCCTTTCGGTGCAGCCGCCTTGACCAGCATGTCCCGCGACGGGGCGATGATCCCGGTCAGCAGGCCGATGGCACCCAGTACTACCACCAGTGCCCAGCCCTGCAGCAGCCCCAGGGCCACCAGCGCGGTCAGCGCGGCCGCCGCCGCGAAAGCCAGTGCAGCCACCAGGCCATGGCGCCGGGTACGGTCGGCCAAGGCACCACCGCACAGCACGCCCGCTGCGCTGCACAGCAGGAAGGCGGTGAGCGCGGTGTTGGCCCAGGCCAGGGTCAGACCTTGGCCTTGTACGAGTGCGGCGACGGAAAACTTTTCAATGGCGCTGGTGCTCAGGTTGAGCAGGATGAACAACACCGTCAGCACGCCGATCATGGGTGTGAACAAACGCACGCGGCTTGTCGCTGCGACCGGGCCAGCGCCCGTTTGGTTGCCAGGCCCTGCGACCCGGTACACGCCACTGCCTGGTATCGAGATCAGCAGCAATGCCGCTACCCCGACTACCGCGCCCGCCGTCAGGGCCGCCCGCGTGCCGAACACAGCGGCGATACCGAGGAACACGGCCGGCGTGACCGCCGAGCCAAGGAACCCGGCAAAGGTATGAATCGAGAACGACCGCCCCAGGCGTGCGGGCTCGATGCCGTTGGCCAGCAGTGCGTAGTCGGCCGGGTGGTACACACCATTGGCCAGGCCAGCCATGGCCATCGCCACCAGCAGTACCGCATACCCCGGGCTGGCCGCCAGCAGCAGGAAACTGAGGCTGCCCAGCAACAGCCCGGCCTTGAGCACTTTACGCGCCCCATAGTGGTCGACGGCGTAACCCAGCGGGGCCTGCACCAGGGCGCAGACGATGTTGAATACTGCCAAGGCAACGCCGAGCTCGACGAAGCCCACCCCCAGCAGGCCGGGAAGCACGGGCAATAACGCCGGGATCAGCATGATGTGCACATGGCTGACGAAGTGCACGGCAGCCACTTGGGTAAGCAACTTGGGGCCAGCTTGGGGCATGTCGATACCTGTTGTACGGCGTGCGCCGCTGGCGCACGGCAAGGTGAAGGGAAGCCCGCTCAGCGGGAGTTGCCGCTGAAAGCGGGGAGGCGGCCGTTCAGTGCAGCATGGGCCAGCAGGCCAATGACCAGGCCCCAGAAGGCCCCGCCAATGCCGAACAGGCTGATGTTGGCAGCTGCCGCCAGAAAGGTGATCAATGCCGCCTCGCGGGCACGGGCATCGGCCATTGCGCTGGCCAGGCTGGCACTGATGGTGCCCAGTAAGGCAAGGCCGGCCAGGGTGGTGATGAACGTGCCTGGGAGCGCCATGAACACACTCGCCAGGGTAACCCCGAACACCCCCACGAGGATGTAGCAGACACCGGCGGCGATCCCTGCCACCCAGCGTTTGTCTGGGTCTTCATGGGCTTCCTTGCCGGTGCAGATGGCTGCGGTAATGGCGGCGATGTTGAAGGCATGCGAACCGAACGGCGCCATCAGCAATGACCCCAGGCCCGTGACCGCGACGATCGGGTTGGCGCTGGTCGTGAAGCCATCGTTGCGCAGTACCAGCATGCCAGGCATGTACTGGCCGGTGAGGGTGATCAGGAACAATGGCAGGGCCACGCTGAGGGTAGCGTTGAGGGAGAAGGTGGGCGCGGTGAATACCGGAGAGGCGAATTCCAGCTTGAACGTGGTCAGGCCCACTTGCCCTTGCAGCAGTAAGTAGCCGAGGCCCAGTAGCAGAATGCCGACCACGGCGTAGCGGGCGGTAAAACGCTTGAATGCCACGTAGGCCGCAATCAGCAGCCCGGCGAGGGCCGGGTCCACCGACAGGCTGGCAAAGGCACCCATACCGAACTGCAACAGGATGCCGGCCAGAAGCCCGGCTGCAACACCGCCAGGGACGACCCGCACCAGGCGCTCGAAGCACCCGGTAATCCCCAGCACCACGAAGCCGACGGCCGACAGCAGGTAGGCGCCGATGGCTTCACTGTAGGGCACGTTGGCCAGGGCGGTGACCAGGAACGCAGCGGCTGGCGTGGACCAGGCCGTGATCACCGGCGCGCGGCTGTACCAGGACAGCGCCAGGCCGCTGAGGCCGACGCCTATCGACACGGCCCAGACCCACGACGACGTTAGCTCGGGGCTCAGCCCGGCAACCTTGGCCGCCTGGAACACCAGGATGAAGGTGCCACCGTAGTTGACGATGACCGAAACGATTCCTGCCACAACGGGGTGAAGGATGTCTGCCACCCGAAACGGGGTTGAAGGGCTTTGTACAGGCGCGTCCATGGTTGCCTCTGGTATAGATCAGGTAGAACAGCGCAAGGCTGCTTCTATAGAAATGCGCTGCCCGCCAGCCACAGGCTGACGGACAGGTTTCAGGGTCAGCTGGCCAGCGCTACCAGCAGGTTTTTCAGGTAAGCGCTGCCTTGTGCATCCAGCGGCTGCAGGGGCAGGCGCGGGGCGCCGACATCCTGGCCGAGCAGTTTCAAACCGGCCTTGATGGTGGTGGGCAGGCCTCGGCGGGTGATGTACTCCAGCAGCTCGTACTGGCGGTAGAACAGCGTGCGGGCTTCGGCCAGCTGGCCTTGCTGCACGGCGTCCCACAGCGCCAGGTTCAGTGCCGGGATCAGGTTGGGGGCGGCGGTGCACCAGCCGGTAGCGCCGGCCACCAAGGCTTCCAGGGTCAGCGGGTTGCAACCGTTATAGAACGCCACTTGGCCATCGGTAGCGGTGAACAGGCGATGCATGCGCTGAATGTCACCGGTGCTTTCCTTGACCATGGTCACATTGGGTACTTCACCCAGGATGCGCAGGATCAGCTCCACCGACAGGTCGGTGCCGCTGGTGCCCGGGTTGTTGTAAAGCATGATCGGGATGTCGATGGCGGCGCCGACCGCCTTGTAGTGGGCGACCACTTCGGCTTCGGTGAGCTTCCAGTAAGAGATGGGCAGCACCATCACTGCCGTGGCGCCGCAGGCCTGTGCCAGGCGGGCACGCTGCACGGTGCGGGCAGTGGTCAGGTCAGAGACGCTGACCACGCTGGGCACACGCCCGGCGATGCGTGCCTGGCTGAAGCGCACCACGGTTTCCCATTCGCTGTCGGACAGGTAGGCCCCTTCGCCGGTGCTGCCCAGCGGTGCGATGGCGTGCACACCGCCTGCAATCAAGCTGTCGATGGACGTGCCCAATGCATCCAGGTCGAGCGTGCCGTCTGCCGTGAAGGGAGTGATGGTGTAGCCGATAACGCCGCGAATTACAGGTGTAGACATGACCAGGCACCTTTGCCGTTGTTGAGGAAAGAGTACAGCTTCGATCAGCCCAGGCAGTCGCCATGGGCACGCAAGGCACGGCGTGCGTAGTAGCTGAACGCGGCGCCATGACGTTTGGGGGTGGAGATCCAGTCGTGGGCCTCTTTGCCCAGTGCTTCGGGGATAGGGCGTATGTCACCGGCGCCCATGGCCAGCAGTTGCATCTTTGCCGCGCGCTCGAACAGCAGGGCGAGCACGCAGGCTTCTTCAATCGAGCCACCGGCGATCAGCAGGCCGTGGTGGGAAAGCAGGATGGCGCGTTTGTCGCCAATTGCCTTCGCGATGATTTCGCCTTCTTCGTTGCCCACCGGCACGCCGGGCCATTCCTTGAGGAAGGCGCAGTCGTCGAACAGTGGGCACAGGTCCATGTGCGAGATGGCCAGCGGCACTTCCAGCATTGACAGCGCGGCGCTGTGCAGCGGGTGGGTGTGGATGATGCAGTTGACGTCGGGGCGGGCGCGGTACAGCCAGCTGTGGAAGCGGTTGGCCGGGTTGGCCATGCCGCGGCCTTGCAGCACGGTGAGGTCCTCGTCCACCACCAGCAGGTTGGAGGCGGCGATTTCGTCGAAGCCCAGGCCCAGTTGTTGGGTGTAGTAGGTGCCGGGCTCCTGCGCGCGGGCGGTGATCTGCCCGGCGAGGCCTGAGTCGTGGCCGCCGTCGAAGAGGATGCGGCAGGTGAGGGCGAGCTTTTGCCGGGCGGTGTAGGTGTTGTCGGCCAGCGCGGTCAGCATTTGCTGCTGGGCGAGTTTGACCAGTTGGTCCTTGGGAGCCTGCATGGTGGTCGTCATGGGCGGTACCTGCATGGGAAAGGGCGATGGGTTGCTGATGGACAGGTTGCTGTCATCAGGACACAGCGCGATATTAATGACACAAGGTGTCATATGCAAGCGATGTGTCATGCCCTGGGTTCTTTACAGGATCTGAAAGTGGCGCGGTGACTGTGGGAGCGGGCATGCCCGCGAATCAGGCGATGCGGCAGATGGCACGGGCTTCGCCCGCTCCCACAGTGGTCGTGCCCAGCATTCAAGGGTTACTCGAGAAAGTCGCTCGCACAGGGTGGCGGTGCCAACGCCCTTGATGCATCACGGCATCAGGTGCCTACGCTTGGTTGGTCCAGTCCGGTTATCACTTCCTTTGGCATGTGTTGCCGGAAAGCACCAGAAATTGCTGTGATCAGTTGCGCATCCCTGACCGGGTCCAACCCTGGAAAACGCTTACCGTTGTAGTCGCCCTCATGGGTAAGCACGGCTTCTACACTGGCGTCATTGGCCTGGTACACCTGCCTGATCGCCTGGGCTTCGAGGTCCTTGGTTTCTTTGCCATGCAGGGCGTGATGCAGGGCCAGCGCCACACCCAACGCAAGCCCGGGGGTCTGAATACCATGCTTGTGGGCCAGCTCGATGCTGCTGAAAATGCGTTCGTTGCGCTGAAGCTTGCGCAACGGGTCGCGCCCCACCCGGGCACAAGGGTCTTTGAACGAGGTTTTGCAACGCTCCAGGAAGGTATCGGCAAAAGGGCTGACCACTTCCGCCATCTGTGGGTACTCCGCCACCAGCGCGGGGCCGACTTCCTGGTGAATCAGGCGCTCGGCCAGTTCGCTCACCTGTGCATCGCCCATACCTTGGCCTACCGAGTCATGGCCCAGCAGGCTGGCGTACCAGGCAACGATGGCATGCGGGCCATTCCACAAGCGGTTCTTGATGACCTGGATCTGGGTGATGTCAGGCACCGTCTTCACCTGGCGCAGGCGTTCGAGCAGGTCGCTGCCATGCTCTACATACAGCGGCATGTCGGGTTCGCTGTTGAACAGGATCAGGTGCAACTGGCTCATCGCACTGCTGGGCTGGGCAAAGGGCCTGAAGCGCCCGATCAGTCGTTCGTATTCAGGCACTGGCGTCGATGCCTTTGTGGCGACCGCCGGCTCGTCTTCCAGGCTGTTCTGGAACATCTGCGACTTGATGCGCAGTTGCCGTACCAGAGCGTCGTTGCTGAGCTTGGAGACGATGCGGCTGACCACCGTTTCGGCGAAGTGGGTCTTTTCCAGCACTTGCTCGCCGATTGCTGGCGGGCACAGCAATGCCAGCTCCGCTTGCACATGGCGGCGCACAAACGCAGCGCCGCCCACCTTGTTCAGCACGATCAGCAACGTCAGCTCACGGCCACGGCGTTCGAAGCGCTTCAACAGGCCTTTGGCAATCACCTGCGCCTGGTTGCGGATGGCCTGCTCGGGCAGGCTGAGGCCGACAATTTCGGCAGCGGTGTACATGTGGACCAGTGCATCATCATCGTCCATGTCGATCATGCGCACATTGTCGATGGTCTGGTCGAACGAAGTGGCCCCGTAGCGCACGCTGTAACGGCCGAAGGCATTGACGCTTTCACGCAGCATGCGCGAGCGGGTCGCGGCAATGATCTCACAAGGCCGGGTGTAGCCATCCCAATGGGAAAAGACCTGCGTCAGGTAGCCACCCCCGATGGCGCCGAAACCATGAATGCCCACGCGGAACTGGTTCATGGAGGCCGGGAAGGTGTCGTTCAATTCGGGCATGCCCAGGTCGGGAACGCACTCGCTCAAATCGGCCAGGAACTCGGTCATGCTGCGGTAGGCCTTGAGCGCGCCTGCCTTGATCTCGGGGGCCGGCGGTTTGATATCTTCGATAAGGATCGCCTGCCCCTGAGCGCGCATTGCCGAGAGCATGCCGTTCTCCGAGTCCTCGACCATGAAGCATTGGCCCGGCTCGCAATTGAGCGCGCGGGCGGCTTTCAGGAAAATCTCGGGGTGGGGTTTACCCTGGCTGACTTCATCGCCGCACACGGTGATATCGAAGTACTTCAGCACATTGGCGTTGATCAGGTATTCCTCGGCGATGGCACGGCGGCTGGACGTGGCTACCGCCATGGTCAGGCCCGACTTGCGCAGGCGCTCCAGCACTTCCAGCAGGCCTGCCTTGATCGGTACGCCGTGATTGCGCACGTACTCCAGCTCAAGTTCATCCGCGCGTTTGCGGATTTCAGCATAAGGGAAGTCTTCACCGTTGTGCGCCTTGGCGAGGGCTTCGGCTTTTTTCGCGCTCAGGCCCAGCGAGCCGATCAGTGTGTGTTCGCCCAGTGCCTTGCCGAAGATTTCCAGCGAGGCTTGCTTGAGCGTTCTGAAGCGCAGGCGCTCGGTGTCGAAGAGGGTGCCATCCATGTCGAAGATGGCGCTGTGAATCTGTTTGCCTTGAAATAAAAGCATGAGTGTTGCCCCTGTAAGTGCGTCAGACATCCCGCCTGTAGCAAGCGAGAACGGCGTTGTGCGCTGCAGCGTTGGCAGTCAGGTCGGGGGCAGGCGTTTGGCACGTGCACGCTCGGGCGTGACACAGAGGTAAGGCGGGGCAGAGCGGGGCGTGCAGAGCAGTGTTGCGAGTTTGGAGGCGAGGCGGATGACGCGTTTGCCTTTGAGGTCACGCCCACTGACTGCAGTCCGGTTTGCAGGCAGTGGGCGCAAGTAGCGATGGATACGTGTGATTCCTGGCATGAGGTGCTTTGCTTCCTTTTTCATTGCGGGTGATCCTTTTTCAGCCTTGCACGTATGCGCGCCGCCATGCAAGGCTTGGGCTTCCGTTACCAGGTGAACCGCAATGACCCAAGCTACCGATCAGGCCTTTTACGACCGCGCCGATGCGCACATCGACCTGGCCAACCAGCAGATCGAAAAATTCGAAGACCTGGGCAAGGTCAGCGCCTCGCTCACCTTCGGCGCGACCCGTTTCAGTGCCTGGATGAGCGCCCGCAGTTTCAAGAGCGGCGCGGAGCTGGCAGCCGCCCGGGAAGAGATTCTGAAGTACTTCTGCGAGCAGTACCGGATGATGCTCGAAGACAACCTGGATGAGCACATCGAGCACTTTGACCGCTTTGTGCTGGGCAAAGGCGACTGACACGCGTGCGGCTAGCGGGCCTTCTTTTCGAGAATCCGCGCCCCGCTACCTTCCTTGCCCAGCACATCCTCGGGGTTACGCAGCGGGCAGTCTTCCAGCGACAGGCAACCGCAACCAATGCAGTTGTCCAGGCTGTCGCGCAGTGCCTCCAGCGTGCGGATGCGGGCGTTCAGGTCTTCGCGCCAGGCCGTGGACATCTCGCCCCATTGCGCCGCCGTGAGCTTGCTGTTGGGTGCATAACGGCTGAAGGCCTGTTTGATTTCCTCCAGCGCAATACCGGTGCGCTGCGCCACCTTGATGATCGCCAGCGTACGCAGCACCAGCGCGGGAAAGCGGCGCTGATTGCCGGCGGTGCGGACACTGGCGATCAGCCCCTTGGACTCGTAGAAGTGCAGCGCAGACACCGCCACGCCGCTGCGCCTGGACACTTCGCCTACCGTGAGCATCCGCGTGTTGTCCGCTGCCATGCCTGTTGACCTCAAGTTAAGTTGAGCTCTTATAGTCCTGCCCGATCTTCCCCGCAACCGCTTTCCTGATTGATCGGAGCACTGCATGAACAAAAGGACGTTACTGGCCTGTGCCGGCGTTGTGGCAGGTGTGCTGGCGGGCGCCTATGCGCTGGTGGGCAACAGCTCGATGCAACCCGCTGCTGCCGCATGGCCGGCAACCAAGGTGGCGTTGGCCACGGCCGAGCAGGTGCAGGTGGCGCGGCAGAACTTTGCCTCGGGGGAGCTGGAGGCGGTCAACCAGGTGCAGGTGGCGGCCGAGGTGGCGGGGCGCATTACCCGTATCGCGTTCGAGTCTGGGCAGACCGTCACCGCCGGGCAGGTGCTGGTGCAGCTCAATGACGCCCCGGAGCAGGCCCAGCGCCAGCAGTTGCAGGCCAAACTGCGTAACGCCGAAGTGGTGTTGCAGCGCAGCCGCAAACTGTTGGCTATGCATGCTGTATCGCAGGAGCTGTTCGATAACGCCGCCACTGCCGTGGATGTGGCCAGTGGCGAGTTGCAGCACGTCGAGGCGTTGATCGCGCAGAAGGCCATCCGTGCGCCGTTCGCCGGCAAGCTGGGCATTCGCCGGGTACATCAGGGCCAATACCTGGGCGCTGGCGAGACCATCGTCAGCCTGGCAGATACCCGCCAGTTGCACGTCAACTTCTCCTTGGGCGAGCAGGCTGCGCCCGACGTGCAGGTGGGGCAGGTGCTGGTACTGGATGTGGATGCCCTGCGCGGCCGAGGCTTAAAGGCCCAGGTAGTGGCGGTCGACCCGGTTGTCAGCAAGGCGCGCCTGGTGCAGGTGCAGGCCGCCTTGGTGAACCCGGACGGGCAGTTGCAGCCGGGCATGTACGCCAGCGTACGCCTGGACGCGGCACAGCCGTCGACGGTGCTGGCCGTACCAGAAACCGCAATTACCTACACCGCCTATGGGCAGACGGTGTTCGTCGCCACCCGGGACGCGGAGCATGGCACCCGTGTGAAACGGGTGCAGGTCACCACCGGTGAGCGCTGGCAGGGGCTGGTGGAGGTGATCTCTGGCCTTGGGCCGGGTGATCAGGTGGTGGTCTCTGGCCAGCTGAAACTGAACGATGGCATGTCTGTCGAGCCGGTGGCCCAGGACAGCCTGCAGGCCAGCCAGGGAGGGCGGCAATCGTGAAGTTCACCGACGTCTTCGTGCGCCGCCCGGTGTTGGCGCTGGTGGTCAGCAGCCTGATCATCCTGCTGGGGCTGTTTGCCATGGGCAAACTGCCGATCCGCCAGTACCCGTTGCTGGAAAGCTCGACCATCACCATCAGCACCGAGTATCCCGGGGCCTCTGCCGAGCTGATGCAAGGCTTCGTGACCCAACCGATTACCCAGGCGGTGTCTTCGGTGGAGGGCATCGACTACCTGTCCTCGTCATCGCAGCAGGGGCGCAGCCTGATTACCCTGCGCATGGTGCTGAACCGCGACTCGACCCAGGCGCTGGCCGAGACCATGGCCAAGGTCAATCAGGTGCGCTATCGCCTGCCGGAAAAAGCCTACGACCCGGTGGTGGAGCTGTCGGCAGGTGACTCCACTGCCGTGGCCTACGTAGGCTTTGCCAGTGATACCTTGTCGATACCCGAGCTGAGCGATTACCTGTCGCGGGTGGTGGAACCGCAGTTCTCCGGCATCGACGGCGTGGCCAAGGTGCAGTCGTTCGGCGGGCAGCGCCTGGCGATGCGCCTGTGGCTGGACAGCGAGCGGATGGCCGGGCGCGGGGTGACGGCAGCCGATGTGGCGCAGGCAGTGCGTGCCAACAACTACCAGGCGACGCCTGGCCAGGTGCGCGGCCAGTACGTGCTGGCCGACATCCAGGTGGACACCGACCTCACCCGGGTCGAGGACTTTCGCGAACTGATCATCCGTAACGCGGGCACCGACCTGGTACGCCTGCGCGATGTCGGCACCGTCGAGCTGAGTGCGGCGGCCACCCAGACCAGTGCCACCATGGATGGCAAACCGGCCGTGCACCTGGGCTTGTTCCCCACGCCAACCGGCAACCCGCTGGTGATTGTCGAGGGCATTCGCCAGCTGCTACCGCAGATTCAGCAGACCCTGCCACCGGGCGTGCATGTGGCGTTGGCCTACGAGACCGCACGCTTCATCGACGCCTCGATCCACGAGGTGCTGCGCACCCTGGTAGAAGCGATGCTGATCGTGGTGCTGGTGATCTGGCTGTGCCTGGGGTCGCTGCGCAGCGTGTTGATCGCGGTGGTGGCCATCCCGTTGTCGATGCTCGGCGCCGCAGGCCTGATGCTGCTGTTCGGCTTCAGCCTCAACTTGCTGACCTTGCTGGCGATGGTATTGGCCATCGGCCTGGTGGTGGACGATGCCATCGTGGTGGTGGAGAACGTGCACCGCCATATCGAGGAGGGCAAGTCGCCGGTTGCTGCAGCATTGGCCGGGGCGCGGGAAATTGCCGGGCCGGTGATTGCCATGACCCTCACGCTGGCGGCGGTGTATGCACCAATCGGGCTGATGGGCGGGCTGACCGGCACGCTGTTCCGCGAGTTCGCCCTGACCCTGGCGGGGGCGGTGATCGTGTCTGGGGTGGTGGCGCTTACCTTGTCGCCGGTGATGAGCTCGCTGCTGCTGCAACCCGGTCAGCAGCACGGCGCATTGGCCAACCTGGCGGACCGGTTGTTCGGGGCGCTGACCGGGGCTTACGGGCGGGTGCTGGCTTACACCCTGTCTCATCGCTGGATCAGTGGCGGCGTGGGACTGCTGGTGTGCCTGAGCCTGCCCTGGCTGTACCTGCTGCCACAGCGCGAACTGGCACCCCCCGAGGACCAGGCGGCGGTGCTCACGGCTATCAAATCGCCGCAGCATGCCAGCCTGGACTATGCGGAACGCTTTGCGCAGAAGCTCGACCAGGTGATGAAGTCCATTGCCGAAACCACCGACACCTGGATCATCAACGGCACCGACGGGCCGGCCGCCAGTTTCGGCGGCATCAACCTCAGTGCCTGGCAGGCCCGCGAGCGCTCTGCTGCACAGGTGCAGGCGCAGCTTCAACAGGCGGTAGCGGACATCGAAGGCAGCAGCATTTTCGCCTTCCAGGTGGCCTCGCTACCGGGTTCCAGCGGAGGCTTGCCGGTGCAGATGGTGCTGCGCAGTGCCCATGACTACCCCGAGCTGTACCAGACCATGGAAGCCCTCAAGCAGCGTGCCCGCGACAGTGGTTTGTTCGCCGTGGTGGACAGTGACCTGGACTACAACAACCCGGTGGTGAAGGTGCGCATCGACCGGGCCAAGGCAGCCAGCCTGGGCATCAGCATGCAGGCCATCGGCGAGTCGCTGGGTGTGCTGGTGGGCGAGCAGTACCTCAACCGTTTCGCCCTGTTCGGACGCTCCTACGACGTGATTCCGCAGAGCATTCAGGACCAGCGCCTGACGCCTGCAGCGTTGAACCGCCAATATGTGCGCGCCGAGGACGACAGCCTGGTGCCGCTGGCCACGGTGGTGCACCTGGATATCGAGGTTGCGCCTAATCGCTTGCTGCAATTCGATCAGCAAAATGCCAGCACCTTGCAGGCGATACTGGCGCCGGGTGTGTCGATGGGCAATGCCGTGGCATTTCTTGAGCAGCTGGCCAGTGAGTTGCCGCCTGGCTTCAGCCACGACTGGCAATCGGAATCACGGCAGTACGTGCAGGAGGGCTTTGCCCTGATGTGGGCGTTTATTGCCGCGTTGGTGGTGATCTACCTGGTGCTGGCGGCGCAGTACGAAAGCTTGGTGGATCCGCTGATCATTCTGGTGACCGTGCCGCTGTCGATCTGCGGTGCGCTGCTGCCGCTGGCGCTAGGCTGGGCCACGTTGAACATCTACACGCAGATCGGACTGGTGACGTTGATTGGCCTGATCAGCAAGCACGGCATCCTGATGGTGGCGTTCGCCAACGAGATCCAGGTGCGCGACAACCTTGATCGGGCGGCGGCTATCGTCCGCGCTGCGCAGATACGTTTACGGCCTGTGCTGATGACCACGGCGGCGATGACCTTTGGCGTGCTGCCGCTGCTGTTCGCCAGTGGTGCCGGGGCCAACAGCCGCTTCGGGCTGGGGGTGGTGATTGTGTGCGGGATGCTGGTGGGCACCTTGTTCACGTTGTTCGTGCTGCCGACGGTGTATGGGTGGCTGGCGCGGGATCATCGGGTGGTGTCGGTGCGCAGCAAGCAATTGATCGAGGCCGAGCAGCAATTGCGGCCCCTCTAGGAGCGGCCTTGCGTGCCTGGGATCAGACAGGCGAGCGATCCCGGCGCATCTGGGTGACCAGGGTAAAGCGGTCATCCGGATGCACCGTCTCTGAAACCGCCATCAAATCGCCGTTTTCCTCGCGATAATGGCGAATGATCTTCAGCCCCGGTGAGCCCGCCTCGGCTTTCAGCGCGCAGGCCATTTCTGCGCTCAGTAACACCGCCCGCACCTGCTGGTCGACCACCGCGATCGCCCGGCCATAGTGCTGTTCGATCAACCCGGCAATCAGCTGGTCGGGGTGCTCGCGGGCGAGTTCGATGACCTGGGCATAGTCGCGCTGCGCATACACGTCGGTCCAGCACAGCGGTGCGGCACTGTGCAGGCGGTCGATGCGGATGCTGGACACGCAGAAGTAATGCTCCCCCGGTACCAACCCTAACCGTGTCCCCTCGCTCAGGTCGGCGACGAAGTGCCTCACATCCTGGATTTCCCGCTGCTGGGTTTCGGCCAGGTGTGCAAGGTCGGCCACGCTGGCCAGCGACTGTGAATAGCCACCGAGCGGGCTGCTGGCCTCCACCCGGGTGCCCACGCGTTTGCGCCGCGAAACCAGCCCTTGTCCGAGCAGTTGGTCGATGGCCGCACGCACCGTGTGCCGGCTTACGCCGTACAGGTCGCACAGCTCGAACTCGGTCGGCAGCAGGCTGCCCACCGGATAGCGGCCGCTGGCGATGCCTTGCATCAAGTCCTTTGCCACGATGGCGTAGCGCGTCGGGTTCATACGGTTGGTCTGTCGGGCACAGTGTGTGGAGGCACAGTGTACCAGCCCCCTCACGCGGCCCGCTGGGCGCGCAGCATGGAGAACACCGCCGAAGCCGAGCCGGGCTCGCGCTTGTCCAGCCCGGCCACCGCCAGCACCGACAACGCCACCATGATGAACGGCTGGCCAATGCCACGCACCACCGTGGACGGGATGATCACGTTGTCGGCACTGTCGGCGCTCAGGCTCGCCCCCAGCGGGTAAAGGGAGAATTAGTGAGTCTAGATCGCGTGTTTGGCATTAATTAAGAAACATAATTGTGGGTGTTCAGGGCTTTTCTTGTTTTTCTTATTGTTCGACGTAATTGATGCGGCGTCTGTGAGATCGAGCGCCGCCCGCGCGGCGCTCGATTTCGAAGGCGTTGCATATCTAACGGCAAGCACCTGGTGACCCATTGCCATGCGTGCGTCTCAATCACTCCCTATGGGCAAGCTCATGTGCAGCAACGGAAATGGCCGGCCCTCGCCATCCAGCGGCGAACGGCCTGTCTGGATGAAACCGTAATGCCGGTAGAAGCCCACAGCCTGCGGGTTTTGCTCGTTGACGTCGACACTCATTGAGTGGCGCGATTGGCGGCCGAAGTCCAGCAGCGCGCGGCCGATGCCTTGCCCATGAAGGTCGGGGTCGACGAAGAGCATTTCCACATGCTGCTCGTTGAACCCGATGAAGCCCAGCGGCTGGTCATCTGTGTCGACTGCTACCCACAGCTCGACGGCCGGGAAGTAGATGTCGCGCAGCTGTGGCAGCAACGCGTCGATGTCGGCGGGTTGTAGAAAGTGGTGCGTCGCGCGCACGGCGCGCAGCCAGATGTCGAGCAGCTGCGGGTAGTCGGCAACATTGCCTTGGCGAATGATCATGAGGTCATCCTGAATGTATTGATGGCGGGTGGGCACGCCGGGGATTGGCGGCCATGCAAGGGTCGGCATCATGAATGACCGCTTCGCGAATCAACGCCTGGGCGGTGCACGGCAGGGGAAGCCGGAAGGGAAGAGTGGGAAGGGTACCCGGATTGGGTTGTCTGGGGCAACGCAGCCTGATTCGGGCTTTGGAAAGTAGGTTGCCAGCACTGGCTATACAAGTCTGCACCTTTGACTGGGTCAGGATTACTGTCAATGCTGCAATTGACCCGCAAAACAAGCATGGCCCCGGGAGCGCCAATGAACCGAAACGAACTGCGCAAAGCCGATATCAACCTGATGGTGGTGTTCGAAGCCCTGATGCAGGAGCGCAACCTCACCCGTGCGGCAGAAAAACTGTTCATCGCCCAGCCCACGGTCAGCGCCGCGCTGGCCAGGTTACGGGCGATGTTCAACGACCCGTTGCTGATCCGTGTGGGCAACCGCATGGAACCGTCGGCCAGGGCCGAAGAGGTGATCAAGTACCTCACCCCGGCGCTGGATGCGATGTCCATCGCCCTCAGCCTGTCCCATGACTTCGACCCGGCGACCAGCAACATGACGTTTCGCATCGGTTTGTCCGATGACGTGGAGTCGGGCTTGCTGCCGCCACTGCTGCGGGCCCTGCGGGTGGAGGCGCCGAACGTGGTGGTGGTTGTGCAGCATGTGGATTACTGGCGCATACCGGATTTGCTGGCAGCAGGCGATGTGACGGTTGGCATCAGCCAGACCAGAGGGCTGCCAGCCAATGCCAAGCGCAAGGTGCTGCGCACCCTGCAGGGCAGGGTGGTGCGGGCCGACAAGTCAGCCACCCCACTGACACTGGATGAGTTTTGCGCCCGCCCGCACGTTCAGGTCTCGCCCACCGCCAATACGCAGGGCGTGGTCGACGACTGGCTGAAAGAAATCGGCCGTGAACGCAAGGTGGTGTTGTCGGTGCCGCAGTTCAGTTCATTGCCGGCGATTCTGGCCGGCACCGACCTGCTGGCCTGCTGCCCGGATTATGCCGCGCAAGGCATGGAGCGCTGGGGCAACCTTCAGGCCGAGACGTTGCCGTTCGAGACGGCTGCACTGGAACTGGCCATGGTCTGGTTGAGCACCACCGACAGCGACCCTGCCGAACGCTGGTTGCGCAGTCGCCTGGCGCAGTACATGGGCGGCGAGCGTGAGGTGGCCATCGGGCTCTAGCCGCGATCATTTGCAGAATCAGGCGAGCATCGCACGGGATCAGACTACTGCTCGGCGCATGTCGATCGGGCCACCGGGCACCTGGACCTCGACACCTTCTGTACGCTGGCGCACGCAATCGTCTCGCTGGGCAGCGGTGCCGTTCACGGTGTCAGCGATGAAGCGCTCGCGCGTATCGGCAGGGCGCGGCGGGTATGCCTGTCGGTGCCGAGCTTTCTGATGCTGCTGGAGGTGTTGCGCAGCAGTGACCTGATCGGTGTACTGCCCAGCTGCCTGGTGCAGCCGGGGATGGCCTGCAGGTGGTGGAGTCGCCGCTGGCCTGAGGGTGGCGAAACAGCAGGATCTTTGCAGGCAGCGAGGATGAAAGGACTACGGGGCAAGCCTTGTTGGGGCGCATGGAGGCTTCCATTTCAGTCAATACGGCGCGCAGCCGTCCAAGAATGCGCTGCGCAACAGGGTAATGGCTTCGTCCACTGAATACCCTTGTATCGCCGGTGGTTCAGGGCGCTCACAAAACTCACGCCAGACGTATAGCGTCAACTCGGCGCCGTCGGTTTGCGGCTGCACGCTATCGGTCCAGCCCAATGCCTGCAGCGCCCGGTATCGCTCGTCTGCCCAGAACAGCGCTTCGACCCAAGGGTAAACAGGGATGAAATGGAAGTGGATGGCATACCCCGCGTCATGGCCATACCGGCCCATGTACAACCGCGCCGGTTGCAGCTGCGCTTCCATCACCTGCTGCGTGCGCGCCATGAGAATGCCGAGCTCGGCCTGGGCCTCAACGGGCAGGGCCGCCAGTGAGTTGACCGGCGCCCGTGCGCTGAGCATCAGGTAACCGGGCAGGGCGCTGTTCATGCGGTGGTTCAGCACCCAGTGCCGGGTTTCGTGGATGATGAAGCGGGAGGGGATGTCCAAGTTCGCCTGCATTTCACGCCTTCCTGTGGCAAAGCGGGCAGGTTAGCGCAGGGCCGGTAACCTGTCGCGATGGCATGAAGGGTTTATGGGTGGGCGCTGCGCTTGCGCGATTTTTTCGCCGGGCGCCTGCCAGGCTTGAGTTGCCAGCGGTCGGCGTTGGCGAGCAGGCGCTCCTGGATGGCTGACGGGTAGTCGCTGAGCGTCGTCACTGATGGCACGGGCTTGCCGGGCATGCCGGCCTCGCGGATCACTTTCGGCCAGTGCGGTCGCCAGCACAGCAGCAGGCTGAGCCAATGGCCTGTGCCGATGATGACGAACGCGGGCCAGACCATGAGCAGGATGACTTTGAAAAGCCAGCTGCTTTTGCGGAAGAAACGGCCAAGGCCCTCGAACTGGGCGCTGAAGGCCTGGATGGGTGAGGGCAGCTGGGTGCTAAGGCGAGGGCGGGGGACGGCGTACGGGCCTTCTTCCATGTAGCGGCGGATGAACTCCCACTCGTCGCGGAGTTCACTGCCGCCTTGGCCTTGTTTGCCGATCTGGGCTATTTCCATGTGCGGGAGACCGGTACGGCTCGGGTGCCAAATTAGGGCAAGTCGTAT
>NZ_FWXQ01000005.1:0-440596 GCF_900176445.1 Pseudomonas sp. URIL14HWK12:I5 | reverse complement strand
ATACTAATTGCCCGTGAGGCTTGACCATATAACACCCAAGCAATTTGCGCGTAAGCCGAATTGTGGTGGTGAAGACGAAAGACCCGAAAGTTCGCAACATCACAAATATCGCATATCCGAATTGGCCAAGAGTGTTCACGGACATTCTGGCAACAGAATTTCTTGACGACCATAGAGCATTGGAACCACCTGATCCCATCCCGAACTCAGCAGTGAAACGATGCATCGCCGATGGTAGTGTGGGGTTTCCCCATGTGAGAGTAGGTCATCGTCAAGATTCATTTCGCAAAACCCCTATCTGCACATGCAGGTAGGGGTTTTGTCTTTTCCGGCCAGGAAAAGGTTTGTCTCCAAGCGTGCCACGGTCCGTGCCACGCCCCGTGATATGGTTCCGCATCTGAACCAACTGCCTTCCAGGGAATGCTCAATGGCTATTACCACGCTCCATCCAGGTTTCATGATCGTCCACGGCAACCGCCTCGATGACCTACGCAGCCTGGTGGTGAGCTGGATGCGCCGTTACCCCTTGGCACCTTTGGAAAACGAAATCGCCCTTGTCCAAAGCAATGGTATCGCCCAATGGCTCAAACTGGCCCTGGCTGAAGACCCGCTGGAAAATGACCTGGGTGGCTGCGGCATCGCTGCCGCAATCGATGTGCAACTGCCTGGCAGCTTCATGTGGCAGCTGTACCGCAGCGTGCTGGGCCACGACGAAATTCCCGAAGTATCCCTGCTCGACAAGGCCCCACTGACCTGGCGCCTGATGCGCCTGCTGCCAGCCCTGATAGAGCGCCCGCATTTCGAGCCGCTGCAGCGCTTCCTCAATGACGACAGCGACCTGCGCAAGCGCTACCAGCTCGCCGAGCGACTGGCCGACCTGTTCGACCAGTACCAGGTCTACCGCGCCGACTGGCTCAAGGACTGGGCTGCTGGCAATCACATCCTCAATACTGCCCGTGGTGAGCGCAAAGCCCTGCCGCCGGGCAACCGCTGGCAAGCCGAGTTGTGGCGAGCCTTGTTGGAGGATGTCGGTGAGCAGGGCATGGCGCAAAGCCGCGCCGGGGTACATCAGCGCTTCACCGAGCGCATCAACAATCTGGAACAGGCACCTGCGGGGCTGCCCCCGCGGGTGATCGTGTTCGGCATTTCCTCGTTGCCTGCGCAGGCCCTGGAGGCACTGGCAGGCCTGGCGCGCTTTAGCCAGGTATTGCTGTGCGTGCACAACCCCTGCCGCCACCACTGGGCGGACATCGTTGCTGACAAGGACCTGTTGCGCCATCAGTACAGGCGCCAGCAACGCAAACAGGGCATGCCCCTGCAACTGGACGACCAGTCGCTGCACCAGCATGCTCATCCGTTGTTGGCCGCTTGGGGCAAACAGGGCCGCGACTACATCAACCTGCTCGACAGCTATGACGATCCGGGCAGCTACCAGGGTGCGTTCAACGATGGGCGCATCGACCTGTTCAGCGACGGCTCGCCTACCACGTTGCTCAACCAGTTGCAGGACGACATTCTTGAACTACGCCCGCTCGCCGAAACCCGCGAGCTGTGGCCGCCAGTCGATCCAGGCAAAGACCGCTCGATCCGCTTCCACATTGCACACAGCCCGCAACGCGAAGTGGAGATTCTCCATGACCAGCTGCTGGCCCGCTTCAGCGCCGACCCTACGTTGCGCCCTCGTGACGTAATCGTCATGCTGCCAGCCATCGACACTTACGCGCCGCATATTCGCGCCGTGTTCGGCCAGTTGCAGCGCAGTGACCCGCGCTACATCCCCTTCACTCTCACCGACCAAGGCCAGCGCGGGCGTGAGCCTTTACTGATTGCCCTTGAACACCTGCTCAAACTGCCGGATAGCCGCTTCGCGGTCAGCGAAGTGTTCGACCTGCTGGACGTCCCGGCAGTCCGTGCCCGCTTCGGTATCCGCGAAAACGACTTGCCTACGCTGCACCGCTGGATCGAGGGCGCCGGTATTCGTTGGGGCCTCAACGCCGAGCAGCGGGCCAGCCTGGGTTTGCCCGCCGGGCTTGAACAGAACAGTTGGCGCTTCGGCCTGCGACGCATGCTGCTGGGCTATGCCGTAGGTGTGGGAGAGGCCTGCGATGGCATCGAGCCCTACGATGAAATCGGAGGCCTGGACGCAGCATTGATCGGTCCGCTGGTCGCACTGCTCGATGCACTCGACGTCGCTTGTCAGGCGTTTTCCGAGCCTGCCACTGTCAGTGAGTGGGGGGAGCGCCTGCACGCCTTGCTGCAGGTATTCTTCCTCGCCGAGGATGAGCACGACGAGTTCCTGCTGATGCAGCTACAGGACCTGCGCGATGGCTGGCTTGAAGTGTGCGAGGCTGTTGGGCTGAATGACCCGTTGCCGCTGACCGTGGTGCGTGAGGCCTGGCTGTCAGGCCTCGACCAGGGCAAGCTGTCGCAACGCTTCCTCGCCGGTTCGGTTAATTTCTGCACCCTCATGCCCATGCGCGCCATCCCGTTCCGCGTAGTCTGCCTGCTGGGCATGAACGATGGCGACTACCCGCGCGCCCAGCAACCACTGGACTTCGACCTGATGGCCAGCGATTACCGCCCCGGTGACCGCTCACGCCGCGAAGACGACCGTTACCTGCTGCTCGAAGCGCTGCTGTCGGCACGTGACCAACTGTATGTCAGCTGGGTCGGGCGCAGTATCCGCGATAACAGCGAGCGCCCGGCCTCGGTACTGATCGGCCAGTTGCGCGATCACATCGCTGCGGGCTGGCAGTTGAACGGCGCCGAGCAAGGGCAACCCGTGGAGCCGGGCGAGCAACTGCTGCATGCACTGACCCTGGAACACCCACTGCAGCCGTTCAGCCCCCGCTATTTCCAGAAGGGTAGCCCGCTGTTCAGTTTTGCCCACGAATGGCAGGTGCTGCACCAGCAAGGCGAAGAGCAAGAGCAGGGCGACCCTGGCTTGCCACCTTATTTCGACGATGAAGCCCTGAGCCTGACCCAGCTGAATGACTTCCTGCGCCACCCGGTACGGCACTTCTTCAGCCAGCGTTTGAAGGTGTACTTCGAAGCACTGGAGGCGCCGACCCCGGACGAAGAACCCTTTGTCCTCGATACCCTGCAACGCTACGGCGCCAGTGAGAGCCTGCTCGGCGCCGCCCTGGCCGAGCCGGGCAACGCCGAACAGGCCTTGCAGGCCCAGGCGCGGCGCCTGCAAGCCTGCGGTTTGTTGCCACTGGCCGGCTTCGGCGAGCTACTGCAGAACGAGCTGATCGAGCCGCTACCCGACCTGCTGCAACGTCACCAGCAGTTGCTGCAACGCTGGCCACAGCTGGTCGAGGGCGCTTTGCCGGTGCATTTCGAGCACGGCCAGCACCGCCTCGAAGGCTGGCTGGGCCGTGTGTTCCAGGCGGATGACCAGAGCCTGCTCAGCATCACCACCGTACCCAACACCATCAGTGCCGGGCGCAACAACCTCAAGTGGCACCGCCTGATTGCCCCTTGGGTCACGCACTTGGCCGCCTGTGCGGCAGGCTACCCCTATAACAGTGCACTGGTAGCCAGTGACCTGACCCTGTTGCTTGCACCGCTGCCGCCCGAGCAGGCCAGGCAACTGTTGGGCGATTTGCTCGTGGCCCGTCAGGCAGGGATGAATGCGCCTCTGCCCGTTGCAGCCAAAACCGCGTTTGCATGGTTGGCCCAGGACGATGCCGACAAGGCCTTGGCCGCCGCAGCCCGCGCCTACGAAGGCGACGAGCGCACCAGCTTTGGCGAGCGGGGTGAAAGCATTGCCCTGGCTCGCCAGTTCCGTGACTTTGCCGCACTCACTGCTGATGAAACCTTCGAAGGCTGGTGCGAAACCTTGTACCGCCCGTTGTTCACCGCCCCTTGGCAGACCTTGGGCAATCCGGAGAAAGGCGTATGACCCAGGTCCGTCCCTTGGCACTGAGTTTCCCCCTGCACGGCAGCCAGCTGATCGAGGCCAGCGCCGGCACGGGCAAGACCTTCACCATTTCGGCGCTGTACCTGCGCCTGATCCTCGGCCACGGTGGCGAACAGGGCTTTGACCGCGAGCTGCTACCACCGCAAATCCTCGTGGTGACCTTCACCGACGCTGCCACCAAAGAGCTGCGCGAGCGTATTCGTGCCCGCCTGGCTGAGGCTGCACGGTTTTTCCGTGGTGAACTGGAAGCCGCCGACCCGTTGTTGCATCAACTGCGTGACGATTATCCACAAGAGGCCTGGCCGCGGTGTGCCGGCCGCCTGGAAATCGCTGTGCAGTGGATGGACGAAGCGGCGGTATCGACCATCCATGGCTGGTGCCAGCGCATGCTCCGCGAGCATGCCTTCGACAGTGGCAGCCTGTTCACCCAGACCCTGGAAACCGACCACAGCGAGCTGCTGGGCCAGGTGATGCGCGATTACTGGCGGCGTTTCTGCTACGGCATGCACGGTGATGCGCTGGCCTGGGTCCGCAGCAACTGGGGGAGCCCCGATGCCTTGCTGCCGCGCATCCGCCCGCTGTTTGGCCGCATACGCGCTCAGCACGACGGGCCAGAGCCCTCCGCGTTGATCCAGGCGTCACTGCAGCAACGTGACCAACAGCTGGCTCGGCTAAAGGCGCCGTGGGCGCAGTGGGCCGAAGAGCTGCGCCAAATCTGCCGCGACGCACTGGCCGCCAAGCAGGTCGACGGCCGCAAGATGCAGGCCCGTTACTTCGAACCTTGGTTCGACAAACTTTGCGCCTGGGCTGCCGATGAGCATCTGGTGGAGCTCGACCTGGGTACCGGCTTCACCCGACTCACCCCTGCGGGCATGGCTGAAGCCTGGAAGGGCGAACCGCCCGACCACCCGGCCCTCGACGCCATGCAGACGTTGCAACAGCAATTGCAGGCCTTGGACAACCCAGATGCGCCGTTGCTTGAGCATGCTGCCGGCTGGGTATCGGCGCGATTCGAAGTGGAGAAGCGCCGCCGAGCGGAAATGGGCTTCGACGACATGCTCCTGCGCCTGCAGCACGCCCTGGCCAGCGAGGCCGGTGAGCGCCTGGCCAGCCTGATTCGCGAACAGTTTCCGGTTGCGCTGATCGACGAATTCCAGGACACCGACCCGGTGCAGTACGGTATTTTCGAGCGCATTTACCAGATCAGCGAAAACCGTGCACAAACCGGCCTGTTCATGATCGGTGACCCCAAGCAGGCAATTTACGCCTTCCGGGGTGCCGACATTTACACCTACCTTGCTGCGCGGCGCGCCACCAGCGGCCGCCTGCACAGCCTGGACACCAACTACCGCTCCAGCAAAGCCATGGTTGCGGCGGTCAACCAGGTGTTCCTGCAGGCCGAGGCGCGTGAAATGGGGCGGGGTGCATTCCTGTTCCGTGAGGCCGATGACAACCCGTTGCCGTTCATCGAGGTGCATGCCAAGGGCCGTGGCGAACAGCTGCTGATTGGCGGTGAAGCCAGCGCAGCCCTGCAATGCTGGCAGCTGGAAAGCGAAGAGCCGGTTTCCAGCAGCGTTTACCGCCAGCAACTGGCCGCCAGCTGCGCCAGCCATATCGTCGCCTTGCTCAACGGTGGCCAGCAGGGCACGGCGGGCTTCCAGAATGCCGAGGGCGAATTGCGCCCCTGCCTGCCTTCGGACATCGCCATCCTGGTGCGTGATGGCCATGAAGCGCAGATGGTCCGCGCCGAGCTGGCCAAGCGTGATGTGCGCAGCGTGTACCTGTCCGACAAGGACTCGGTGTTCGCCGCCCAGGAAGCCCACGACCTGCTGGCCTGGCTCAAGGCCTGCGCCGAGCCAGACTCGGAACGCCTGCTCAAGGCCGCACTGGCCAGCCTCACACTGGGCCTGTCGCTGGCCGAACTGGACCGGCTGAACCAGGACGAGCGGGTCTGGGAAGGCTGGGTCATGCGTTTTCGCCTTTACCGCGACACCTGGCAGCGCCAAGGGGTGCTACCGATGTTGCGCCACCTGCTGCATGACTTCCATCTGCCGCGCACGCTGATTCGCCGCAGTGATGGCGAGCGGGTGCTGACCAACCTGCTGCACTTGGCCGAGCTGTTGCAACAGGCCGCAGGCGAGCTGGACGGTGAGCAGGCGTTGATCCGTCACCTGGCCGAGCACCTGGCCAGTTCCGGGCAGGCCGGTGAAGAACAGATCCTGCGCCTGGAGAGCGACGAACAGCTGGTCAAGGTGGTAACGATCCACAAGTCCAAGGGCCTGGAATATCCCCTGGTCTATCTGCCGTTCATCTGCACCAGCAAACCCGTCGACGGCACCCGACTGCCGTTGGCCTGGCATGACAGCGACGGTAATGCCCACCTCACACTCACGCCGAACCAGGAGCAGATCGAGCGCGCCGATGACGAGCGCCTGGCCGAAGACCTGCGCCTGCTCTACGTAGCCCTGACCCGGGCACAGTATGCTTGCTGGCTGGGTGTTGCCGACCTCAAGCGTGGCAACCAGAAGCGTTCGCAGCTGCACCGCTCGGCATTTGGCTACCTGCTGGGGGGCGGCATTGCTCTGGCCGAATCGACGCAGTTGACGGGCTGGTTGCAGGCGCTGGCGGCGACGTGCCCGCACATCACCTGCCCGGGTCTGCCGCAGGCGGATGAGCAGGTGTATCGCATGCCCCATGCCGAGCGTGAGCTGCTGCCTGCACGCAAGCCTCGCCGCGCCGCAGCCGAGCATTGGTGGATCGCGTCGTACAGCGCCCTGCGCGTCGGCGACCAGACCCTTGGCGCCGACAGCTCGCAGGCCCAGCAATTGCTGGATGACGAGGTGCTCGATGCCCAGGTGTTGCGCGAGGTCCCGCCCGACAGCGGCGATATCCACCGCTTTCCACGGGGGCCGAACCCGGGCACCTTCCTCCATGGCCTGCTGGAATGGGCAGGGCGCGAGGGCTTCAGCCAGGTCACCGGCAACTCGCAGCTGATCGAGCGAACCGTTGGCCAGCGATGCAACCGCCGTGACTGGACCGGGTGGATTCCCACCCTCACCCAGTGGCTGCAACGCTTGTTGAACGAGCCGCTGCCGTTACCGGGCAACGACCTGCGTGTAACGCTCGGTCAGTTGCGCCATTACCAGATCGAAATGGAGTTCTGGTTCGCCAGCCATCAGGTCGACGCCGAACAACTCGACCGCCTGGTCGCTCGCTACACCCACCCTGGGTTGGCACGCCCGGCAGCGCAGCCAACCGTGCTCAACGGCATGTTCAAAGGCTTCATCGACCTGGCGTTCGAGCTGGACGGGCGGTATTACGTAACCGACTACAAGTCCAACTGGCTGGGCCCGGACATCCAGGCCTACGACACAATGGCCATGGAAAAGTCCATCATCGAGCACCGCTACGACCTGCAGTACGTGCTGTACCTGCTGGCCCTGCACCGCCAGTTGCGCGCACGCCTGCCGGATTACGATTACGACCGCCATGTCGGTGGCGCCCTGTTCATCTTCCTGCGAGGCGCCAGCAGCAGCGGCCACGGCGTGTACCACGCCAAGCCACCGCGTGAGCTGATTGAACGCCTGGATGCGCTGTTCCGTGGCGAGCGCGCGCCCGCACAGCAGGACCTGTTAGCCGGAGTTGCGCCATGAGCCGAAGCCTACTCGACCTTTTGCCCACCCCACTGCACGCCGAGCACCTGTTGGCGCTGGCACCTCAGCATGACAGCGGTGACCTGCTGCAACTGCTCGACCGCTGGGTAGAGCGGGGCTGGCTGCGTGCCCTGGACCGTGCATTCGTGTCGTTCCTTGAAGAGCGCGCCCCTGGCAGTGACCCCTTGCTGTTGCTGGCGGCAGCGTTGGCCAGCCACCAACTGGGCCATGGCCATGTGTGCCTCGATTTGCAGCAAACCCTGGCCGAGCCCGACTTTGCACTGTCGCTGCCACCGGAAGGCGACGCCTTGACTGGCCCTCTGCTGTTACCCTCGCAGCTGCTGGCCAACCTCGACTTGAATGCCTGGCGCCAGCGCATCGCCGCCAGCTCGCTGGTGGCACTCGGCGATAACCCAGGCCAGCAAGCGCGGCCGCTGGTGCTCAGCGGCGAGCGCCTGTACCTGCGCCGTTACTGGCGCTACGAGCGGCGCATCGACCATACCCTGCGCCAGCGCCTGACCCAGGCCGAAGCGCCGCTGACCGACCTGTCAGATCGCCTGGCGCAGCTGTTCGCGGGCGGGGCGCCAGCAGGCCAGGTGGACTGGCAGAAGCTTGCGTGTGCGCTGGCCACCCGTGCCGGTTTCAGCATCATCACGGGCGGCCCCGGCACGGGGAAAACCACGACCGTCGTGCGCCTGCTGGCCCTGCTGCAGGGGCCGGCGGTAGAGTTGGGCAGGCCGCTGCGCATACGCCTGGCCGCGCCGACCGGCAAGGCTGCTGCGCGCCTGACCGAGTCCATTGGCCAGCAAGTCGAGCGGCTGCAAGTCAGCGCTGAGGTCCGCGGGCAAATTCCCACTGACGTCAGCACCGTACACCGGCTGCTCGGCAGCCGCCCAGGCTCGCGGCACTTCCGCCACCATGCTGGCAACCCGTTGCCGCTGGACGTGCTGGTGGTCGACGAGGCGTCGATGATCGACCTGGAAATGATGGCCAACCTGCTCGATGCCTTGCCGCCACGGGCACGCCTGGTGTTGCTGGGGGACAAGGACCAGTTGGCCTCTGTCGAGGCCGGTGCGGTGCTGGGGGATTTGTGCCGGGATGCCGAAGAGGGCTGTTACTCGCCGGCAACCACTGCGTGGCTGGAACAGGTCAGCGGCGAGTCGCTGGCCGGCAGCGGGCTCAAGGCCGGCGATGAGCAGCGCAACCCGCTGGCCCAACAGGTGGTAATGCTGCGCTTTTCACGACGCTTCGGCGAAGGCAGCGGCATTGGTCAACTGGCCAGGCTGGTCAATCGCCAGGACGCTTACGCGGCACGCAACCTGCTGGCCACGCCACCGGAGGATGTGCACAGCCTGGCGCTCAAGCACGAGCAGGACCGTGCTTTTGACCGCCTGCTGCTCGACGGCCTGAACCGTGGTGCCGAAGGCCCGCAAGGCTATCGCAGCTACCTGCGCACCCTTGGCCGCTACAGGCCGGCACTCGAAACCGCATTTGACGACCCGGCATGGGAGCAGTGGGCGGGCAAGGTGCTGCACAGCTTCGAGGACTTCCAGTTGCTCTGCGCGGTGCGTCGCGGCGCCTGGGGTGTCGAAGGCCTCAACGAGCGGGTGGCGCGGGTGCTGCACAATGCCGGGCTGATCGACAGCCAGCAGCCCTGGTACGAAGGGCGCCCGGTGTTGGTGACCCGCAACGACTACGGCCTGGGCCTGATGAACGGTGACATCGGCATCGCCCTGCGCCTGCCGGATGAGCAAGGCGAGCCGCTGCTGCGCGTGGCTTTCCCGCGTAACGATGGTAGTGGCGGGGTGCGCTTCGTCTTGCCGAGCCGGCTTAACGAAGTGGAAACGGTGTTCGCCATGACCGTGCACAAGTCCCAAGGCTCGGAGTTCAGCCACACCGCACTGGTGTTGCCGGATGCGCTCAACCCGGTGCTGACCAAGGAGCTGGTGTATACCGGCATCACCCGCGCCAAGCACTGCTTCAGCCTGGTCGAGCCACGCCAGGGCATTTTCGAAGAGGCGGTGGCGCGCAAGGTACGGCGTATTTCCGGGTTGATGCTGGAGCAGGTCTAGGGGCATACAACCCGATGCACCTGGCCGCTCTTCCATACAAGGAAGCGGCCATGTGCTATCGTTGCGCCGATACCGGAAAGGACCATAAGAGATTTCCCACATGAATGTGGCCGGGAGGCGAGCGCCAAACTGTGCACTTTCGCTGTTGCTGGCCGCCCTGTTCATTTCCATGGGCGCCGCCCGGGCAGATACCGCCACAACCACCGCCCAGGCCCAGCAACGCGCCAAGGCCGTGACCCAGGTCGTACTGGGTATCTTCAGCTATGCCCGCTGGCCGGTCGAACCCTCCCCCTTACGCCTGTGCCTGGTCGGCCCCACCGAGTATGCCGATGACCTGATCAAAGGCCATGTACAGGAGTCCGGCCGCCCGCTGCAGGTGCGGCGGCTGCTGGCAGAGGATACCCAGGTCGCCCAGGCCTGCGATGCCATCTACATTGGCAAGCTTGACCAAGGCCAGCGCGACAAACTGTTCGAGCGCATCAGCGGCCACCCGGTTCTGAGCATCAGCGAAGCGAACGACCCCTGCACGGTCGGCAGCCTGTTCTGCCTGCGGGTCAGCGACCAGCAGGTGGCCTTTGAAGTCAACCTGGATTCGGTGGCGCGTTCCGGCGTGCGCATCCACCCCAGCGTGCTGCAATTGTCGCGGCGCCGGGCGGTGCAGCCATGAAGCCGACCCGCAAGCAGGGCGTACGCCCGACCCTGCGCTCGGTGCTGGGCCGTGGCCACCTCAGCGTTGCCTTGCTCGCTGTAGGTCTGGCCGGTATTTCGCTTACGCTGCTGGGTGTGCTCGCCCTGCGCGTCTATGCCAACCACAACCTGCACCTGATTGCCCGCTCGATCAACTACACCGTAGAGGCGGCGGTGGTGTTCGATGACAGTGCTGCAGCCAACGAATCACTGGCGCTGATCGCCAGTAACGAGGAGGTGGCCGAGGCCAAGGTCTTCAACAACGAAGGCGAGCTGCTGGCGCACTGGCAACGCGGCGATACGGGCATGCTCGGCAAGCTCGAAGTGCAGGTGGCCACGGCCTTGCTGGATGAGCCGGTCAACCTGCCGATCCTGCACCAGCAGCAAAAAGTCGGGCACACTGAACTGGTCGGCCAGGGCCGTAGCCTGTTGCTGTTCCTGCTCAGCGGTCTGGCCGGAATCCTGTTCTGCACGATACTCAGCGCTTTGGCTGCCCAGTATCTGTCGCGGCGCCTGCTCAGCAATATCACCCGCCCGCTGCGCGGCCTGGCCAGTGTCGCCCACGCCGCCCGCCGCGAGCGCAGCTTCGACCGGCGCGTGCCGGAGGCGCCGATTGCCGAGCTCAACGAGCTGGGCAACGACTTCAATGCCCTGCTGGACGAACTGGAGGTGTGGCACAGCCACCTGCAGAGCGAAAACCAGACCTTGGCTCACCAGGCTAGCCACGACAGCCTGACCGGCCTGCCCAACCGCGCCTTCTTCGAAGGGCGCCTGAACCGCAGCGTGCGCAATGCCGCGCGGCAGCGGGACCACCTGGCGCTTTTGTTCCTCGACAGCGACCACTTCAAGCAGATCAACGACACCCTTGGCCATGCCGTGGGCGACGAAGTGCTGATCAGCGTGGCCGACCGCGTGCGTGCCCAGCTGCGCGAGCACGACCTGGTGGCACGCCTGGGCGGTGACGAGTTCGCGGTGTTGCTGACACCTTTGCAGTCGCGCAAGGACGCCGAGCAGATTGCCGAGAAGATCGTGGCCAGCATGAAGCTGCCGGTGCAGCTGGACAGCGGCCGCAGCATTGCCACCTCACTGAGTGTCGGTATTGCCTATTACCCGGATGACGGCGCTGACCCCGCCAGTCTTCTCAATGCCGCCGATGCGGCGATGTACGAGGCCAAGCGTAAACGCCGTGGCCATTGGCAAGTGGCGCAGACGGAACGGTCCGCCAGTGAAATCAAGAACAGGAGTTGAACCCGTGATGCACGCTTTACGTTTCCCCCTTTGGGCCTTGTTGCTCGCCATGCTGGCGCTGACCGGTTGCCAGAGCGCATCCCCCAAGGGCCTTACCCCTGAACAGATTGCCGTACTCAAGCGCGAAGGCTTTACCCCCACCGATGAAGGCTGGGCCTACGACCTGTCCGGTAAAGTGCTGTTCGGCAGCGACCTGGACAGCCTCAACGGCCAGAGCCAGGCGATTGTCGAGCGCATTGGCAAGGCGCTGCTGGGTGTTGGCATCCAGGGCGTGCGGGTAGACGGGCATGCCGATTCGTCGGGCAAGGCGGCGTATAACCAGCAACTGTCCGAGCGCCGTGCCCAAAGCGTGGCCAAAGCGCTGGTCGGGGTGGGCATGCAGGCCCAGAACATACAGCGCCGTGGCCTGGGCAGCACCCAGCCAGTGGCAGACAACCGCACCAGCGCCGGGCGTACCGAAAACCGGCGTGTATCCATAGTGGTGGCGTCTTACTGACTGGTTATATCAGGGCGCAGAGCGCCCTGATCATTCCTGAGCAAAACTCATCTCCCGCGTTTCGCCCATCAACAACGGCGCGTTCGCCTCGGTCACCCCCCGGATGTAATCCCACAGCAGGGTAATCCGCTTCAACTTCCTCAAATCCTCCCGGCAATACATCCAGAACTGCCGCGTCACCTCGATCTCATCCGGCAACACCGTCACCAATCTCGGGTCCTGTGCTGCCAGAAAACACGGCAATATCGCCAACCCACGCCCCTGCAACGCCGCGGTGTACTGTGCAATCACACTGGTACTGCGTAGGTGCGCACTGGCACCGGGGATCAGGTTGGCCAGGTACAAAAGCTCCGAACTGAACGCCAGATCATCCACGTAACTGATAAAGGGATGTTTGGCCAAGTCCGCCACCTGACGAATCGGCGCGTGGCTGTCCAGGTAATCCTGGGTCGCATACAGCCGCAAGCGGTAATCGCACAGCTTGCAGCACACATAAGGCCCATGCTCTGGCCGCTCCAGCGCGATGACAATATCAGCCTCACGTTTGGACAGGCTGATGAAGTGCGGCAGCGGCAGAATATCCACCGAAATCGCCGGGTAGGCATCAACGAAGTGGCTCAGCTGAGGGGTAATGAAGAAGCTGCCGAAGCCCTCCGTGCAACCCATGCGTACATGCCCCGACAACGCCACGCCCGACCCGGACACCTGCTCGCAGGCCATGTGCAGCGTGCTTTCGATCGACTCGGCATAGCCCAGCAGGCGCTGGCCTTCGGCGGTCAGCACAAAACCGTTGGTCCGCGACTTTTCGAACAGCAACGTACCCAAGGCCCCCTCCAGCGAGCTGATGCGCCGTGACACCGTGGTGTAGTCCACGCTCAGCCGTTTGGCGGCACTGCTGGCCTTGCGGGTGCGAGCCACTTCAAGGAAAAACTTCAGGTCGTCCCAGTTGAGGGCGCTCAGGGATGTGAGGTCTTTTTGCATGATGATCCGGTTTTTTTGTGCGTTCTTGTTGGATGTTTGCACATCTATACTCGAAACAAGCCTCAGGACGCCACCTTGCGTTTGCTTGGCGCTGGCGATCTCGTCCCGACAATAATTCCAAGGAGAACGCAGATGAACGCACCGCAATCCCCGAACCCCACCAAGGTCGAGCAGGTCAAGCTGCTGATCGACGGCCAATGGGTCGAGTCGAAAACTACCGAATGGCGCGACATCGTCAACCCTGCCACCCAGGAAGTACTGGCGCGCGTGCCGTTCGCCACCGTCGAAGAAGTCGACGCTGCCGTGGCTGCTGCCCATCGCGCTTTCCAGACCTGGCGCGACACCCCGATTGGCGCACGCATGCGCATCATGCTCAAGCTGCAGGCGCTGATTCGCGAACACACCAAACGCATTGCCCAGGTGCTCAGCGCAGAGCAGGGCAAAACCCTGGCTGATGCCGAAGGCGATATCTTCCGCGGGCTGGAAGTGGTCGAGCACGCGGCGTCCATTGGCACCCTGCAGATGGGCGAATTCGCCGAGAACGTCGCGGGCGGTGTCGATACCTACACCCTGCGCCAGCCGATTGGTGTATGCGCCGGTATCACCCCGTTCAACTTCCCGGCGATGATCCCGCTGTGGATGTTCCCCATGGCCATCGTCTGCGGCAACACGTTCGTGCTCAAGCCGTCCGAACAGGACCCTCTCTCGACCATGCTGCTGGTCGAGCTGGCGCTGGAAGCCGGCGTACCGGCGGGTGTGCTTAACGTGGTGCACGGTGGCAAGCAAGTGGTGGATGCCATTTGCACCCATCAAGACATCAAAGCCATTTCCTTCGTTGGCTCTACCGAAGTCGGCACCCACGTGTACAACCTGGGCAGCCAGCACGGCAAGCGCGTGCAGTCGATGATGGGCGCCAAGAACCACGCCGTTGTGCTGCCCGATGCCAACCGCACGCAAACCATCAACGCCCTGGTCGGTGCTGCTTTCGGCGCGGCGGGCCAGCGCTGCATGGCCACCTCGGTGGCGGTGCTGGTGGGCAAGGCCCGTGAATGGCTGCCGGATATCAAGGAAGCGGCCAGCAAGCTCAAGGTCAATGCCGGCTGTGAGCCTGGTACCGATGTAGGCCCGGTAGTTTCCAAACGCGCCAAGGAGCGTGTGCTGGGCCTGATCGAAAGCGGCATCAAGGAAGGCGCCAAGCTGGAACTCGACGGCCGTGACGTCAAGGTACCGGGCTACGAGCAAGGCAACTTCGTCGGCCCAACCCTGTTCTCGGGCGTGAAGACCGACATGCAGGTGTACACCCAGGAAATCTTCGGCCCGGTGCTGGTGACCCTGGAGGTCGATACACTTGATGAGGCCATCGCCCTGGTCAACGCCAACCCGTTCGGCAACGGCACCGGCCTGTTCACCCAAAGCGGCGCGGCCGCGCGCAAGTTCCAGAGCGAAATCGACATCGGCCAGGTCGGCATCAACATCCCGATCCCGGTACCGGTACCGTTCTTCAGCTTCACCGGTTCGCGTGGCTCCAAGCTCGGTGACCTCGGCCCGTACGGCAAGCAGGTGGTGCAGTTCTACACTCAGACCAAGACCGTCACCGCCCGCTGGTTCGATGACGACAGTGTCAATGACGGTGTGAACACCACCATCAGCCTGCGCTAAGGAGACGTCATGCGTATTGCATTCATTGGCCTCGGCAACATGGGCGCGCCCATGGCCCGCAACCTGATCAAGGCCGGGCACCAGCTGAACCTGTTCGACCTGAACAAAACCGTGCTGGCCGAGTTGGCAGAACTGGGCGGGCAGATCAGCCCGTCGCCCAAGGACGCGGCGGCCAACAGCGAGCTGGTTATCACCATGCTGCCGGCGGCGGCCCATGTGCGCAGCGTGTACCTGAACGACGACGGCGTGTTGGCCGGCATTCGCCCCGGCACACCAACCGTGGACTGCAGCACCATCGACCCGCAGACCGCCCGCGATGTGTCCAAGGCCGCAGCGGCCAAGGGTGTGGACATGGGCGATGCGCCGGTGTCCGGTGGCACCGGCGGCGCGGCAGCAGGCACCCTGACCTTCATGGTGGGCGCCAGCGCCGAGCTGTTCGCCAGCCTCAAGCCGGTACTGGAGCAGATGGGCCGCAACATTGTGCACTGCGGTGAAGTCGGCACCGGGCAGATCGCCAAGATCTGCAACAACCTGCTGCTGGGCATCTCCATGATCGGCGTGTCCGAGGCCATGGCCTTGGGTAACGCGCTGGGCATCGACACCAAGGTGCTGGCCGGCATCATCAACAGCTCGACCGGGCGTTGCTGGAGTTCGGACACCTACAACCCGTGGCCGGGCATCATCGAAACGGCGCCTGCGTCGCGCGGTTATACCGGAGGCTTTGGCGCCGAACTGATGCTCAAGGACCTGGGGCTGGCCACCGAAGCGGCACGCCAGGCACACCAGCCGGTGATCCTCGGGGCCGTGGCCCAGCAGCTGTATCAGGCCATGAGCCTGCGCGGCGAAGGGGGCAAGGACTTCTCGGCCATCGTCGAGGGGTATCGCAAGAAGGATTGACGAGCGAGGTGGACTTCATCGCGGGCCAGGTGGCCTTCCCTCTGTAACTGCGCACCAGAGGGAAGGGCACCTGCCCCGCGATTTTTTTATCAGGCGAAAACGAAGTACTTGCGTACAGTCTCGACCACTTCCCAAGTGCCTTTCATCCCCGGTTCGATGACGAATACGTCACCGGCTTTCAGGTGCTTCGGCTCTTCGCCTTCCGGGGTGATGATGCAGTAGCCATCGAGGAAGTGGCAGAACTCCCACTTCTCGTAGTTGACCTCGAACTTGCCCGGGGTGCAGATCCAGGTGCCCATGATCTTGCTGCCGTCGGCCGACAGGTAGGCATTGAGGTTGACGGTGTGCGGATCGCCGCCGATGCGCTTCCACTTGGTGGCGTCCACGACCGGTGTCGGGCAGGTTTCGCGCAGGACGGTGATGAAATCGGACATGGCACAACTCCTGGTGACTGGCTGAATGACTCGTCACCATAGGGCCATCGGCCGAGCCGCAGTTGCCTGGGCTCGACGTCCAGCTGTCTGGTCGCGCTATGCCAGGTGGTTTACCTCGACGGTGATGTGCGCCAGTTCTTCATGCACACCCAAGGCCTGGCGCACGCTGTCGGCGCTGAGGGCACTTGAGGTGGCCAAACCAAGAATGCAGGCGTATTGGGCCTTGCCCACCCGCCATACATGCAGGTCGGTGATGCTGGCCGGCACGGGCAGCTGCGCCACCACTTCGCGGATTTCTTCCACCACCGGCGCGTCCATCTCCGCATCCAGCAGCACCCGCCCGGTATCGCGCAGCAGGCCGCGGGCCCACAGCGCCACCAGCAGCGCACCCACTAGGCCCATGACCGGATCGAGCCAGCTGGCGCCCCAGAACTTGCCGGCCAGCAAGGCCACGATGGCCAGTACCGAAGTGGCGGCATCGGCCATCACGTGCAGGTAGGCCGAGCGCAGGTTCAGGTCGTGGTGGTGATGGCCGTGGTCATGGTGATGGTCGTGCCCATGATGATCATGATGGTGATGGTCATCGCGCAGTAGCCAGGCACAAATCAGGTTGACGGCAAGGCCTACCACGGCGATGAAGATGGCCTCGTCATAATGGATGGGTCCCGGTGCCAGTAGCCGCTCCACCGACTGGAACACCATCAGCCCGGCCACGCCCAGCAACAGCAGCGCGCTGGAATAACCACCGAGAATCTCGATTTTCCAGGTACCGAAGGCAAAGCGTCGATCAGCGGCATAGCGCCGTGCGGCGGCGTAGGCCAGTAGCGACAGGCCAAGGGCCAGAGCGTGAGAGCTCATGTGCCAGCCGTCGGCCAGCAGTGCCATGGAGTTGAAGAACCAGCCACCGGCAATCTCCGCCACCATCATCACGGCGGTCAGCCACACCGCCAGGCGGGTCTTGCGCTCGGCGCCCAGGTTGCTGGTGTGGAACTGATGGCTGTGCTGCCAACGGTCAGAGGTTTGTGTCGCCATGGTTTATCATGCTCCCGGACGATCGAGAAATATACTATACCCCAGTATACCTAGCATGGTGTGGAATCCAATGGCACATACCCTGAAGAGCAAGAAGCAACTGCTGGCCCGGGTGCGCAAGATCAAGGGCCAGGCGGCCGCGCTTGAGACGGCGCTGGAGCAGGACAAGGACTGCCTGGCGATCCTGCAGCAGATCGCCGCCGTGCGCGGCGCGGTGAACGGGCTGATGGCCGAAGTGATGGAAGGGCATATCCGCGAACATCTGGTGGCGGACGGGCTTAGCGCCGAGGAGCGGCAGGATGAGGCGGACAAGGTGGCGGCGTTGTTGCGGTCTTACCTCAAGTAATCTCGCGGGAGCGGAACCCGCTCCCACATGGATGGTGCAGGCGATTGGAAATTGGGTTGGGCAGTTGATCTATACCCCCCAGGGGTATGTGGCTACGCCCACCAATACCGCACAAAGTGGAAGAACACCGGCGCCGCAAAGCACACCGAGTCCATACGGTCGAGCATGCCGCCATGGCCTTCGATCATGTGTCCCCAGTCCTTCACCCCACGGTCGCGCTTGATCGCCGACATCACCAGCCCGCCGAAGAAGCCCATGGTGTTCACGGTCAGGGCCATCAGTGCGGCCTGCCAGAAGGTGAACGGGGTGATCCAGCACAGCAGGGCGCCTATCAAGGTGGCCAGTGCCACGCCGCCGGCCAGGCCTTCGACGGTTTTGGACGGCGACAGGGTGGGTGCCACCTTGTGTTTGCCGAACAGCTTGCCGCATACGTACTGCAGCACGTCGCTGATCTGCACCACCAGGATCAGCCAGGCTATCAGCAGCAGGTTGCGCCCCTCGTAGCCCGGGATGTCCAGCGTCATCAAGGCCGGCACCGATGACACGCAGTACACCGCGATCATCAACCCCCACTGTACCTTTGATGCACGCTCAAGGAAGCGTGTGGTATCGCCGCCAAAGCTGGCCAATATCGGCAGCAGCAGGAACAGGTACACCGGGATGAAGATGCTGAACAGGCCGTACCAGTCCATGGCGATGAGCACGTACTGCACCGGCAGCGCCACATAGAACGCCGCCACCAACGCCGGGTAGTCGCTGCGCCGGGTCGGGGTAAGGGTCATGAACTCGCGCAGGGCGTAGAACGACACGCCGTAGAACAGCACGATCACACCGTACTTGCCGAACAGGAAAGCGATGCCGATGACCAGCACCATCACCCACCAGGCGTTGATGCGAGCGTTGAGGTTGTCGATTACCGCGTGTGGCGCTGGGCCTGCGCGCCACTTGAGCAGGCGGCCGATCACGCTGGCGAGCAGCAGCAGGGCGCCGATACCGCCGAACAGGGAAAGGGTGTTGTCGTCCATGTCAGGCATCCTTCGGGGCCAGGTTCAGCAGGGCTCGGCTGGCCCGCTCTAGAAAGGCCTGCTTGCTTTCATCAGCGTGCAGGTGCAACGGTTCGCCAAAGCTCAGTGTGCAAAGTAGGGGCAGCGGAAGGGCGCGGCCCTTGGGCATCACCCGGTTGAGATTGGCGATCCAGACCGGTACCAGTTCGACGTCGGGGTTGGCTGCCGCCAGGTGGTACAAGCCGCTTCTGAACGGCATTAGCGGTTCATCACCCAGGTTGCGCGTGCCCTCCGGGAAGAAGATCAGCGAGTCACCCTGCGCCATGGCTGCGAGGATCGGTTGCAGCGGGCTGCCCTGGCCTTCACTGCGTTGCCGATCAATCAGCACGCCGTTGAACACCTTGCGAATGAGAAAGTCGCGAATCCCCGGTTTGGCCCAGTAGTCCGCGCCCGCCACCGGGCGGGTACGCTTGCGCAGAGGTTGCGGCAGTGAAGCCCACAGCAGTACGAAGTCACCGTGGCTGCTGTGGTTGGCGAAGTACAGGCGCTGTACCGGCAGCGGCGTACAACCCAGCCAAAGGGCGCGGGCACCCGTGATCAGGCGGGCGGCGGAGGTGATGACATAGGCGGTCAGGTTGGCGAGCATGAGGCGTTCGTTATCCCTTCAAAGGCAGTGTCAGCAGGGTAGCCAAGGCTAGCGAGAGCTGCAGGCCCAGGCATACGGCCTGACGGCGCAACAGGCCTAGTGCGGCCTGGCTGCGGGCAGGCCAGGCGCGGCCGTCGGTGGCCTGTGGTTTGAGTTTCAGTTCGAACAGGGCGTGGTCCAGGGCCTGGGTGTCTGCCGCCAGGTCTACGCTATTGGCAAGGTGGGCAAACAGTTCGGCATCGATCGCCACGCGGATGGCCCAGTACTTGTGCAGCACGCCGAGCGCCAGCAGCACGCTGCACAGCACGCTGGCCAGCGGTGCCAGAGGGAGACCCAGCAAGGGGGCGAGGCCATAGGCCAGAGCCAGCAGGGTGAGGCCGTCAGACAGGTGCTCCAGATGTTTGCCTCGGCCCAGCAGGCTGGCCACTACACGCAGGTTCATGGCTGTGCTTCCAGTTGCTGGAGAGCCTGGCGATGCGTGTTGCGCAGGACGATGCCGGGGCGGGCTTTGCGGATAAGGGATTCTGCCTGGTGGGCGTCATCGCAGCGGCCGGTCACCACCAGCCAGGCCGCCACGGCGCTGGCGCTGCGTGAATAACCCAAAGCGCAGCACACCAGCACGGGGCCTTGAGTGCGTAGGTGCTCGATAGCGCTGGCGGCTTGTTGTAGCAGGATGCTGTCGGGTGCTATCAGGTCAAGGGTGGGGAAATGCAGGTAATGCTGCGTTGCCAATACGGTGCACGGCAGCTCCGCACACAAATCGACAATCGCAGCAAATTGCCCCCCCTCACCACGTCCTGGAGTCCGCCCAAGGTACACGTCATCGCATACCTCATCCGCTTGCGGGTGGCCCTTCGTCCAAAGCCGCGAATTGAGCCACGCACCTGCCAGATAGGGTGCCAACAGCCACCGGCTCGCATTCGACAAGCGCCCGTCGGCACCCTTCTGAAAACCATCCGCCCCGAACACGGCATAGTTCATTGCCACTAGCCCCAGCGACACGCCCGGCCAACTTAACCACAGCCAGGTGCCGCCCAGCGCAACAGCTGGAAGCGCACACAGCAGCGCGCCCACAGCATAACAACCGGCGACCTTCCAACGCTTGGCATCCCGTGCAAGGCGGGCCGCCTGGAAGGGCAGGTGCCCTTGATACGGCCACAGCCACAGGCAGGCAAACCCGGCCAGCGCCCCAGTGGGTACATCGATGAAATGATGCTGCCAGGTGGTCAGCACCGACACCCCGATCAGCGCCATCCAGCCATGCATCAGCCAACGCCAGGGCTGGCGTTGCAGATGCCGGGCAAACATCGTCCAGATGATCACCAGCAAAGCGATGTGCAGCGAAGGCGCCTGGTTGAAGGGTTTGTCGAAGCCCATCAATACATCGAACAGCCAGCCGAACAGCCCGTCCAGTTCCGGTCGCTCGAAGGTGAAACGCAGCGGCCACAGCAGGAAACAGCAGACGCTGATCACCTGCGCGCTGAGCAGCGCCAGCGCGTGGCGGTCCATTTCCTGGCGTGTGCGCGGCAGCAGGAAGGACAGCCCGTAGAGCAGGTCGATCGACCAGTACGGGATGATCGTCCAGGGCCACAGCGGCATGCCGTGCTCCCAGCTGAACACCAGGCTGCCGACATCACTGCGCCCGGCCGTGTAATGGTTCGCCAGCCCATAGCTGAGGAAGAACAACGGCCCCAGCAGCAGAAGCCAGAACACGCCCCGGCGGATCAGCCCAGGCTCGCGTGGCGGGCTCACTCAGCGTACCCGCTGTGCCAGGCTGACGCTGAAAATGCCCCATTGATCGATACGCTGGGCCAGCTTGCGGAAGCCCGCTGCCTCGACCAACTGGTCCATCTCGGCCTGGCTGCGGCGGCGCATCACCCAAGCCTCGCCACCCCGATGGCTGGTGAGGGCGCGGGCAATCATCTCCAGTTGCGGGTGCCACGGCTGGCCGGTGTAGACCAGGTAGCCGCCATCCTCTACGGCGTCGGCCAGCCCGGCCAACGAGTTGCCCACCAGTTGGTTACTGGGGAAGAGTTCGTACAGCCCTGAAACCACTGCCAGCGTTGGGGGTTGCTCAAGTGTGGCCAGGCTCTGGCGATCGAAAGCATCGCCCTGGACGAAGCGGGCGATGTCGGCCAGGCCCTTTTCGCTGATTAGCGTACTGCCTTGCTGAACGTTCAGTTCGCTGTAGTCGCGCAGCAGGATCGAATCCGGCAACCGCTCAAGGTCTTGCAGGGCTTCGAGGATGTAGCGGCCATGGCCGGCGGCAATATCGACAATGTGCACGGGCCGTTGTTGTTCACGCAGGTGGGCGATGGCCAGGCGCAGCAATTCCTCGACGTGCAGCTTGCGCTGGCGAATACCACGCCAGCCGATGGCGTCGAGGTAATTCTGGTCGATCAGGCGGCCCAGTTTGCCCTTGCCGGTCGGCTGGTTGCGGTACACGTAGTCGAGGGTGCTGCCCGAGTCGAAGCCGGTGTCAAAGCCCAGCTTCACGCCTTCGGACAGCCCCTTGCCCAACTGCAGGCCCGCGCGGGTGGCGCGCCAGTAAAGGTCGCGGGGCGAATTGCGTGGCAAGGGGGCGGCCAGGCTCTCGGCCTCGGCGCAGCTGGCGCCGGTCTTGTCGGCATCCAGCAATGACGGCTGTGCGGCGGGGCGGGTGAAGCAGTGTTCGACAAACCGTTCGATGCGCCTCAGCGCATGGGCCCGATCACGTTCACCCAAGGTGTCGTGGAAGAACCCGGGCAGTAGGTGCATTTCCTTGCGGGCACTGCCCAACCGTTCGAAAAAGCGCTCCTGTGGCTGGCGCTCGACCACGAAGTCGGCCCCGGAGACCAGCAACTGGGTCGGTACCTGAATGGCCTGGGCGTCTGCCACTACCCGGTCGGCGGCTTCGTACAGGCCTAGCAGCATGGTCACCGAGATTGGCCGGCTGATCAGCGGGTCGGCCACGTACGACATCACCCGCTCCGGGTCATGGGTAAGCAGGCGCGGCTTGACGTAGCTGTTGACGAAGAAGTTGCCGCGCAAGGCCTTGAGCAGTTTCAGGCCGGGGCGGGCGAACGGCACGTACAGCTTGACCTTGAATGCCGGCGAGGCCAGCACCAGGCAGCGCACCTTGGGCGCGTAGTCGTGGGCCCAGGTGGCAATCAGCACGGCGCCGACGCTTTGCGCCAGCACCACCATGTCCTGCTCGGCGATACCGTGGTGGGCGTGGATATGTTCGATGAAGGTTTGCACGTCGCGCACGCTGGTGGCGAACCCCGGGCTGTCGCCGCGTGCACCTGGCGACTGGCCGTGGCCGCGCGCATCCCAGGCGAAGAAGTCATAGCCCGGCATGTCCAGTTCATCGGCCAGGTGGGCCATACGCCCGCCGTGTTCATGGCCACGGTGAAACATCACCACAGCCCGGCGTGGCTGGTGTTCGTTGCGGGTGGCAGGCCAATGACGGTAGTGCAGCTCGACACCGTCATGGGTGGAGAAATGCAGCGCTTGCGCTTGGCGCATGGTCAACGTCCTTTTGCGACGATTTTAGGCTCTGCGGGTTTCGGCCAGCCCCTGGCGAACCCGGTTGTAGAGGGTATAGAGCGAGAGCGCGAGGATGACCAGCAGCAAACCATTGATCCAGCTGTCGTTCAGCAGGCCAAAGGCGACGCCGGTGCCCAGCACGCCGAAGGCAAAGGCGCGGTCGCTTTTGCCCATGGGGCCGTCATAACGCCGCGAGGCGCCGGCCAGCGGGCCCATGACCCCGGCGTATTCGCTGAAGGTGGCGCACAGCACCACCAGTGTCACCAGCGTCGGTGACACCCCGGCCAGCAGGGCGAAGGGCAGGTACAGGGCGGCATCGGCGATCACGTCGCAGAGTTCGTTTAGGTAGGCGCCGAGGGTGGATTGCTGGCCGAACTCCCGAGCCAGCATGCCGTCGACGGCGTTCAGCGCCATGCGCAGCAACATCCACACTGGCACCAGGATGAACAGCCAAGTGGCATGGGGCAGGGCGGCTAGCAGCAGGCCCAGCAGGATCGATACCACGGCGGCGGTGACGGTGACCTGGTTGGCGGTGACGCCCCGGTCATGCAGGCGCTGGACGGTTGGGCGCAGCAGAGCCTGGAAGCGCGGTTTGAGCTGGTAGATCGATGCCACTGGAAAGTCCTTTTTAGTGGTGCGATGTGCCGATTGTGTGCCGAGGATTTTGCTGGCTGCAAGTGAGTGGCTGAGAAATTGCTCACATCGGTTGAGGCCAGGGTTTTCAGCGCGCCCGGCACACGCCATTATCGGCCCATGACTACCTTGCTCGATTTCTACCAGAACATTGGCCCAGCGCTCTCGCTGCTGGTGGTGCTGACCTTCCTGCTGGCCGGCGCCGTCAAAGGTGTGATCGGCCTGGGTATGCCGACCATCGCCATGGGCCTGCTGGGCCTGGCTATGTCACCGGCGCAGGCTGCTGCGCTGCTGATCGTGCCTTCGACCCTCACCAACCTTTGGCAACTGGCAAGTGGCGGGCACCTTCAGGCCTTGCTGGTGCGGCTAGGCCCGATGCTGGCACTCATCTTCATTGGCACCTTGCTGGGCAGCGCCTGGTTGGGCATCAACAGCGGCCCATGGGCCGTCCACGCACTGGGTGCGGCCTTGCTGGTGTATGCGGTGTACGGGCTGATTGGCCCAGGTTTGCAAGTGGCGGCGGCGCACGAGCGCTGGCTGGGGCCGGTTTGTGGGCTGGTGACGGGGGGCGTCACGGCGGCAACCGGGGTATTCGTGATACCGGCTGTGCCCTACCTGCAGAGCCTGGGCCTGAGCCGCGAGCAACTGATCCAGGCCCTGGGCCTGTCGTTCACGGTTTCGACCCTGGCGCTGGCCGTTGGCCTGGCCGGGCAGGATGCCTTGGGTGGCCAGGCGTTGGGGGCTTCGCTGCTGATGCTGGCGCCAGCTTTGCTCGGCATGCTGGTCGGCCAGTGGTTGCGTCAGCGCATCAGCGCGCTGGTGTTCAAACGTTGCTTTTTCATCGGCCTGGCGGCACTGGGCGGCCATTTGCTGATCAACGGCTAGCGCTTGAGGCGCTGAGCATGTCGACCCGCTGGATATCGAAATCGCGCTCCAGGTAATCCATGCGCTTTTCGAAGAACGCGGCCATGTGCGGCAGGGCCGAATGCACATCCAGCGCAGCCTGGTTGGCCCACACTTCGAAGAACACGAACAGGCTCGGGTCCTGCTGGTCACGCAGCATGTGGTACTCGATGCAGCCCGGCTCCTGGCGGCTTGGCTCGACGTAAGGCCGGAACAGGTTTTCGAAGGCGTCAGCCATTTCCGGGCGGGTCTTGGCTTTGAGGATGAAGGCGAACTGCTCGCTCATGGGGCGCTACTCGGTGATGGAAGGTGAACCGATTCTACGGCAATAATATGCTGCGCATTCGTGACTTCTGGTCAATTGTATTTTGCCCCGTTACCGCTGTATCCCAACCCCATGGGTCTCTAACCTGCCGGCATGAATTCTGACCCGGCCGGGGAGGCCAGCATGAAAAAGATCCTTCTGCTCAATGGTGGTAAACAGTTCGCTCACTCCGATGGCCGCCTCAACGCGACCTTGCACGAAGCGGCCATCGCTCACCTGGACCGCGCCGGTTTCGATGTGCAGGAGACGTTCATCGACGGCGGCTACGACGTACAGGCCGAAGTGGAGAAGTTCCTCTGGGCCGATGTCATCATCTATCAAATGCCGGGGTGGTGGATGGGCGCGCCCTGGACCGTGAAGAAGTACATCGATGAAGTCTTCACCGCTGGCCATGGCAGCCTTTACGCCAACGATGGCCGCACCCGTTCGGACCACTCGCAAAAGTACGGCAGCGGTGGTTTGGTACAGGGCAAGCAGTACATGCTGTCGCTGACCTGGAACGCGCCGCAGCAGGCATTCGATGACCCTGCCGATTTCTTCGAAGGCAAGGGTGTGGATGCGGTGTACTTCCCGTTCCACAAGGCCAACCAGTTCCTCGGCATGACCGGCCTGCCAACCTTCCTGGCGGTAGATGTGATGAAGCGCCCGGATGTACCGGCGGCACTGGCGGCTTATGAAGCACATCTGGACAAGGTGTTCGGCAAGGCGATCTAATCCAGGCAAGTAGCTGCCGCAGGCCCGAATGTGAAAACCCGATCCGAAGAACTCCAGGTGTTCGTCGCCGTCATCGACTGCGGCTCGATCTCTGCCGCTGCCGAGCAGATGGGCCAGACCCCGTCCGCCGTCAGCCGTACCTTGTCGCGCCTGGAGGGCAAGCTCGGCACTACCTTGGTCAACCGCACCACCCGGCGTATGGACCTGACCGAGGAAGGACGCTTTTTCCTTGAGCGTTCGCGGCAGGTACTGGAGCAGATGGACGAGATGGAAGAGCGCCTGTCGATGAACCGCCAGACCGCTACCGGGCGGCTGCGCATCAATGCGGCCGCGCCGTTCATGCTGCATGCCATCTTGCCGTGGATTGGCGAGTTTCGCCGCCAGTACCCGGGTATCGAGCTGGAGCTTAACACCGACGACCTGATCATCGACCTGCTGGAGCAGAGCACCGACGTGGCGATCCGCATCGGTGAGCTGGCCGACTCCAGCCTGCACGCACGCAACCTCGGTTGCAGCCCGGTGCAGGTGCTGGCCAGCCCGGTTTACCTTGAGCAGCACGGTACACCGCAGCAGGTCGAGGATCTGGCCAACCATAGCCTGCTGGGTTTCAGCCAGCCCGAATCGCTCAACCAGTGGCCACTGCGCCATGCCCAGGGTGACCGTTGGAGCATTCGCCCGGCGCTGATCGCCTCCAGTGGCGAGACCCTGCGCCAGCTGGCGCTGGCCGGCGAGGGCATCGTCAGTCTGTCGCACTTCATGACCCACGAGGACATTCGCACCGGGCGTCTGCAGGTGCTGCTGAGCGAGGCCAACAATGGCTACCGCCAGCCGATTCATGCGGTGTACTACCGCAACACCCAGCTGGCATTGCGTATCCAGTGCTTCCTCGATTTCATCCAGCGCAAGCTGGCGATGTACGCCTGCTGAGTTGCCTGAACGCGACATATCCTGTCCGCAGACGGCGAAACTTCCTACGTGTTATTGCGCAGTCGAACCGCTTCGGCCTTACTGACTGCTCAACAAAAACAACACCAAGGAAGTGTCATGCGTATTGTTCCATTCCAGTACCTGGCTCTCGCAGCCGCGATCCTGAGCTGTTCCTCGGTTTACGCCGCCACGCTGGAGGGTGGCGCGGTGGCGGCCCCCGATCAATATGGTGCACAGGTGGCTGCCGATATCCTGAAAAAGGGTGGTAACGCGGTGGATGCCGCGGTGGCCACTGCCTTCACCTTGGCAGTGACGTACCCCGAAGCCGGTAACATTGGTGGTGGCGGGTTCATGACCCTGTTCGTCGACGGCAAGCCTTACTTCCTCGACTACCGCGAAGTCGCGCCAAAGGCCGCCACGCGCAACATGTACCTCGATGACAAGGGCGAAGTCATCGAGAACCTCAGCCTGGTCGGGGTGCGTGCAGCAGGTGTGCCCGGCACCGTGATGGGCCTGTGGGAGGCCCACAAGAAGTTCGGCAAGCTGCCCTGGAGCGAGCTGCTGACCCCGGCCATCGGCTATGCGAAAAATGGCTTCAAGGTGGCGGAAAAGCAGTACCAGTACCGCAACGATGCCCAAGGCATGTTCAAGACGGCGACCAATTTCAACGACTACTTCGGCAACATGAAGGTCGGTGAACTGTTCAAACAGCCAGAACTGGCCCAGACACTGGAACGTATCGCTGACAAAGGCGTGAGCGAGTTCTACCAGGGCAAGACCGCCGACCTGTTGGTGGCGCAGATGCAGGCTGACAAAGGCCTGATCACCAAAGAAGACCTGAAGGACTACAAGGCCGTATGGCGTGAGCCGATGGCCGTGAGCTGGCGTGGCAATGTGGTCTACACCGCGCCACCGCCAAGCTCTGGCGGTGTGGCCCTGGCCCAGCTGCTGGGCATCAAGGAAGACCGTGCGGCGGACTTCAAAGGGGTGGCGCACAACTCGGCGCAGTACATCCACCTGTTGGCCGAGATCGAGAAGCGCGTGTTCGCCGACCGTGCCGACTACCTCGGTGACCCGGCGTTCACAAAGGTACCTGTGGATAAACTGGTGGCCAAGGACTACCTGGCCAAGCGTGCCGCGCAGGTCAACCCGAACGCCATTTCCGAAACCGACAAGGTCAAGCCGGGCCTTGAGCCGCACCAGACCACGCACTTCTCCATCGTCGACAAGCAGGGCAACGCGGTCAGCAACACCTACACCCTCAACCTCGACTACGGCAGTGGCGTGGTGGTGAAGGGCGCAGGCTTCCTGCTCAACGACGAGATGGATGACTTCAGCGCCAAGCCGGGGGCGGCGAATGCCTTTGGTGTGGTGGGTGGCGATGCCAATGCCATCGAACCGGGCAAGCGTATGTTGTCGTCAATGAGCCCTAGCCTGATGACCCGCGATGGCAAAGTCGAGCTGGTGATCGGTACGCCGGGTGGCTCGCGGATCTTTACCTCGATCTTCCAGGTGATGAACAACCTGTACGACTACGGCATGCCGCTGGACAAGGCGGTGGCGGCGCAGCGCGTGCACCATCAGTTGCTGCCCAAGGACACTATCTACTTTGATGCCTATGCGCCGTTGACCGGGCCGGAGGCTGACAAGTTGAAGAAGATGGGTTATGTGCTGGAGGATCAGGGCTGGGAGATGGGTGATATCCAGGCGATCCGGGTGGACGGGGCCAAGCTGGAGACCGCTTCCGATCCACGTGGGCGAGGTGTGGGCATAATCGTGAAGTAAGCAGTCGCTTGTGCCGGCCCTATCGCCGGCAAGCCAGCTCCCACAGGTGTGCCGCTGCCCTTAAGGCTTGCATTGTCCCTGTGGGGGCCTGGCTTGCCGGCGATGGGCCGCAAAGCGGCCCCAAAATCTTGAGGTCAGACGCGGAACTGGCTGACCAGCGTCTGCAACTGCCCACCCAGCCGCGCCAGTTCCACACTGGACGCCGCTGTCTCGTCACTGGCCGCTGCCGTCTGCTCCGACACATCACGTACATTCAGAATGCTACGGCTGATCTCTTCAGCCACCGCGCTCTGCTGCTCTGCCGCCGCCGCAATCTGCTGGTTCATCGACTGGATGCTCGACACCGTGCTGGTGATGCTCTCCAGCGACGCCCCGGCCTTGCGTGCCAGCTCGACGCTGCTGTCGGTGAGGGTACGGCTGCCCTGCATGGCGTTCGCCACTTGCTGGGTGCCATGTTGCAAGCTGGCAATCAGCTCTTCGATTTCTTCGGTGGACTTCTGCGTGCGCTGCGCCAGGCCGCGCACTTCGTCGGCAACCACGGCAAATCCACGCCCGGCCTCGCCAGCACGCGCCGCTTCGATCGCAGCGTTCAGCGCCAGCAGGTTGGTCTGTTCGGCCACCGACTTGATCACGTCCATCACGCTGCCGATCTTCTGGCTTTCCTGCTGCAGCAGGTTCATGGCTTCGGTGGAGCGGTGCATGTCTTCGGCCAGGCGCTCGATCTGGCCAATCGCCTCGCCCACCACGCGATCGCCGGCACGGGCTTCGTCGTCGGCACCGGTGGCGGCATGCGAGGCCTGCTCGGCGTTGCGTGCCACTTCCTGAACGGTGGCAGCCATTTCGTGCATGGCGGTGGCCACCTGATCGGTCTCGACCTTCTGGCTGTTGGCGCCCGCGCTGGTCTGTTCGGTGACTGCCGACAGCTCTTCGGCGGCGCTGGCGATCTGGGTGACGCCATCACGGATGCCAGTGATCAGCTCGCGCAGGGTGGTGCCCATGCGTGCGATGCCTTGCTGCAACACGCCCAACTCATCGCGGCGGGTGACGCGCAGGTGCTGGGTAAGGTCGCCGCTGGCGATCTTTTCCACTGCTCCCAGGGTTTCACGCAGCGGGCCGGTGATCTGGCGGGTGATCAGCACCGCTGCCAGCACGCCAACCAACAGCGCCAGCAACGTGGCGATGGCCTGCAGGCTGCGGGCCTGGGTGCTTTCGATGTCGCGGCGCTCCAGCTGGATCTGGTACAGCGCATCGCTGCGCTTGACGATGTCGGCGCCCTGTACGGTCATTTCGGCGCGTGAGGTGGTGATGTCGGCGACTGCGTCGCGGAATTGGCGTACGGCGTCGCGGTAGGCCAGCACCGAGCGCTCGAACTGTTGCAGACGAGCGTCTTCGGCGGGCAGCTGGCGCTTGAGGTTGTCGATGTCGGCCAGCGCTGCGTCCAGCTGGCGCAGGGCTGCTTGTTCGTTGGCGGCGGTGTTGTCGGCAATGTAGCCGCGCACGTCGATGCGCACCTGCAACAGTTGCTGGCGAGCCTTGCTGATCAGCTGGTACTGGGCCAGGCGTACGCTGTCGGCCTCGGGGCGTGCCATGACTTCCTGGCTGAGCACATCCATGGCCTGGTCGGCGCGGGTGGCCGAGCTGTCCATCGCCGCACGCGCATTGCGGGTGGCGTCGTAGCCCTGGCGCATCTTGTTCAGCGACAGCTTGTAGGCGCTGATGGTTTCGCCCAGTTCATTCAGCAGCTTGATGTTTTCCGGGCTCTTGAAGGTGCTGGCCAGGTAAGCCTGCTGCTTGCTGAAGGCGTCCAGTTTGGTCTGGGTGTTGGCGGCGGCGGCATCGTCGCCGTTGGCGATCATGTACTGCAGGCGCGCAATGCGCAGGTCGGTGAGGTCTTTGTTCAGCTGGCCGATGTCGCCCATCCAGTTGCTGCGGTCGATCAGGCTGCCCAGGCTGGTCCAGCCGGTGAGGGCCAGCAGGCCGGTGAGTACCAGCACCAGGCCGAAGCCCAGGCCGAGTTTGAGGTTGACGCTGATGTTGGCGAACCAGCTGTTCATGCACGCTCTCCAGAAGTAGTTTTCGCTCTCTTGATCTTCGATCGCCAGGCGTTGTTGTTCTGGATGCCCGCTGATTCGTTCAGGGGTTATCGGCAATGATTGCGGAAGCTGAAACGCTTTTTCAGCAGATTTGTAACTGGATAAATTGGGGCTGCAAAGCGGCCCCGATCAGTATCAAAGGTTACGCGCACTGAAGGTGTCGCAACTGTTCACCTCGCCTTGGGCAAACCCGGCCTTGAACCAGCGCACCCGCTGCGCCGAAGTGCCATGGGTGAACGAGTCAGGCACTACGCGTCCGCGACCTTGCTGTTGCAGGCGGTCATCGCCAATGGCATTGGCCGCGTTCAAGGCTTCTTCGACGTCACCCGGTTCCAGCCAGTTCAGGCGCTTTTGGGCCTGGTAGGCCCACACGCCGGCCAGGCAGTCGGCTTGCAGTTCCTGGCGCACCAGCAGGCCGTTGTCGCCTTCCATGCGCTGGCCGTTGCGGCGCGCGGCATCCACCTTGGCCGAAACGCCCAGCAGGGTCTGCACATGGTGGCCGATTTCGTGAGCGATCACGTAGGCCTGGGCAAAATCGCCAGCGGCAGCAAAGCGGGTTTCCATTTCGCGGAAGAACGACATGTCCAGGTACACCCGCTGGTCTGCCGGGCAATAGAACGGCCCCACTGCCGCCGAGGCGAAACCACAGGCTGAATTGACCTGGCCACTGAACAGCACCAGCTTGGGGTCGCGGTACTGTTTGCCGGCTTCGGCAAACAGGGCTTTCCAGGTGTCTTCGGTGTCGCCCAGGATCGAGGCCACGAACTCGGCCTGCTGGTCATTGGCCGGTGGCGCCTTGCCGCCCGCACCACTCGGTGCAACCTGCGTCTGTTGCTGTTCCATCTGGCCGGCGAGCTGGCCAAGAATCTGCAACGGGTCCTGCCCGGTGAGCCAGCCGATGCCGACGATCAGCAGGATCGCCCCAAGCCCCAGCCCCTTGCCGCCGCCGAAACGCATGCCGCCGCCACCGCCACCTTCGCCTCGGGCATCGACCACGTTGTCGCTGCGTCGGCCTTTTCGCCATTCCATGAGTGCTCTCCCGAGCGTGAAACAAGAAGACAAAGATTAGTTCACGACAGCGGCAGGTGTCAGGCCAAGATGTTAACCCATAACCAAATGGTTATGTGAGAGAGGGCTGATTTCAATATTCATCGCGCGCGACATGCCTGAAACTGCAAGTCCGCCTGCCACGCCCAGGCGTTCACATAATTCCAAGAGAGGAAACCGGCATGCCCGCACAGGACAACAGCCGCTTCGTGATCCGTGATCGCAACTGGCACCCCAAAGCCCTTACGCCTGACTACAAGACGTCCGTTGCCCGCTCGCCGCGCCAGGCACTGGTCAGCATTCCGCAGTCGATCAGCGAAACCACGGGGCCAGACTTTTCCCACCTGGGCTTCGGTGCCCACGACCATGACCTGCTGCTGAACTTCAACAACGGTGGCCTGCCGATCGGCGAACGCATCATCGTTGCCGGCCGCGTGGTCGACCAGTACGGCAAGCCTGTGCCGAACACCCTGGTGGAGATGTGGCAAGCCAACGCCGGCGGCCGCTACCGCCACAAGAACGACCGCTACCTGGCTCCGCTGGACCCGAACTTCGGTGGCGTTGGCCGTTGCCTGACCGACCGTGATGGCTACTACAGCTTCCGCACCATCAAGCCAGGCCCGTACCCATGGCGCAACGGCCCTAATGACTGGCGCCCGGCGCACATCCACTTCGCCATCAGCGGCCCGTCGATTGCGACCAAGCTGATCACCCAACTGTACTTCGAGGGTGACCCGCTGATCCCGATGTGCCCGATCGTCAAGTCGATCGCCAACCCGCAAGCCGTGCAGCAGTTGATCGCCAAGCTCGACATGAGCAATGCCAACCCGATGGACTGCCTGGCCTACCGCTTCGACATCGTGCTGCGCGGCCAGCGCAAGACCCACTTCGAAAACTGCTGAGGACCCCGCCATGCCAATCGAACTGCTGCCGGAAACCCCTTCGCAGACCGCCGGCCCCTACGTGCACATCGGCCTGGCCCTGGAAGCGGCCGGCAACCCGACCCGCGACCAGGAAATCTGGAACCGCCTGGCCAAGCCAGACGCGCCGGGCGAGCACATTCTGCTGATCGGCCAGGTGTATGACGGTAACGGCCACCTGGTGCGCGACTCGTTCCTGGAAGTGTGGCAAGCCGACGCCAATGGCGAATACCAGGATGCCTACAACCTGGAAAACGCCTTCAACAGCTTTGGTCGCACCGCCACTACCTTCGATGCCGGCGAGTGGACGCTGCACACGGTCAAGCCGGGCGTGGTGAACAACGCGGCTGGCGTGCCGATGGCGCCGCACATCAACATCAGCCTGTTTGCCCGGGGCATCAACATTCACCTGCACACGCGCCTGTACTTCGATGACGAAGCCCAGGCCAACGCCAAGTGCCCGGTGCTGAACCTGATCGAGCAGCCGCAGCGGCGTGAGACGTTGATTGCCAAGCGTTGCGAAGTGGACGGGAAAACGGCGTATCGCTTCGATATCCGTATTCAGGGGGAAGGGGAGACGGTCTTCTTCGACTTCTGATACAAACCCTTGGGGCCGCAACGCGGCCCCAGCGTTCTATCAGTTAACGCCGAACCAGCAGAACCCCACTCTCCATATGGTGGGTATAGGGGAACTGATCAAACAACGCACACCGTTCGATACGGTGGGTGTCCTGCAACTGGGCAATGTTCGCCGCCAGCGTTTCCGGGTTGCACGAGATGTACAGAATGCGCTCGAAACGTCGGGTCAGCTCGCAGGTGTCCGGGTCCATCCCCGCGCGCGGCGGGTCGACGAACACGGTGCCGAAGTCGTAGCTCTTCAGGTCGATGCCTTCCAGGCGACGGAACGGCCGCACCTCATTCAGTGCCTGAGTCAGCTCCTCTGCCGACAAGCGCACCAAACGCACGTTATCCACAGCGTTCTCGTCGAGGTTGCTCAGCGCGGCATTGACCGAGGTCTTGCTGATTTCGGTCGCCAGCACCTGTCGCACGCGGGTGGCCAGCGGCAGGGTGAAGTTGCCGTTGCCGCAGTACAGCTCCAGCAAATCGTCTTCACGCTCGCCGATGGCTTCGAACGCCCAGCTCAGCATCTTCTGGTTCACCGCACCGTTAGGCTGGGTGAACGCGCCTTCCGGCTGGCGATAGCTGAACACGCGGCCAGCCACGTCGAGTTTTTCCACCGCGTAGTCGCGGCCAATCACCAGGCGTTTGCCTTTGGAGCGGCCAATCACGCTAACACCCAGCGCTTCGGCCAGTTGCCGTGCGGCCAGTTCCCACGCCTCGTCCAACGGGCGGTGGTAGCACAGGGTGATCATCGCATCACCGGCCAGGGTGGTCAGGAACTCCACCTGGAACAGGCGGTTGCCCAGTTCCTCGCTGGCCTGCCAGGCCGCCTTCAGGCGCGGCATCAGCGCATTGATGCGCTGGCTGGCAATGGGGAAATCCTCGATCAGGATCGCCTTGTGCTTCTCGCCCGGGGCGAACATGGCGTAGTGGCGCTGGCCGTCCTCGCGCCACAGGCGGAACTCGGCGCGCAGGCGGTAGTGCTCGCGTGGCGAGTCGAAAACAGCCGGCTCCGGCGCGCCGAAGGGCGCCAGCAGCTCGCGCAGCCGGGCCACCTTGGCATCCAGTTGGGTGGCGTAGGAGGAGGGGTCGAAAGCAGCACTCATGCGTTGAACCAGCCCAGCTTGATGACGAACAGGATGGAAAGGATCACCAAGGCCGGGTTCAGGTCGCGGTGGCGGCCGGAGATCAGCTTGACGGCGGTCCAGGAAATGAAGCCGAAGGCGATGCCGTTGGCGATCGAGTAGGTCAGCGGCATGGCCAGGGCAGTCACCACTACCGGTGCGGCTTCGGTAACGTCGTCCCAGTTTATTTCTGCCAGGCCCGAAGCCATCAGCACCGCGACGAACAGCAACGCCGGGGCAGTGGCGAAGGCTGGCACGCTACCGGCCAGCGGCGCGAAGAACAGCGCCAGCAGGAACAGCACGGCAACCACGATGGCGGTCAGGCCAGTGCGGCCACCGGCGCTCACACCTGCAGCGGACTCGATGTAGCTGGTGGTGGTCGAGGTGCCCAGCAGCGAACCGGCCATGGCGGCGGTGCTGTCGGCGATCAGCGCGCGGCCCATTTTCGGCATGTGGCCGTCCTTGCCCATCAAACCGGCGCGCTTGGCCACGCCGATCAGGGTGCCGGAGTTGTCGAACAGGTCGACGAACAGGAAGGCGAAGATCACGCTGACCAGGCCTACGTCCAGCGCACCGGCAATGTCCAGTTGCAGGAAGGTCGGTGCCAGCGACGGCGGCATGGAGACGATGCCGCCGAACGGCGTCACGCCCATCACGATCGAGGCGATGGTCACCGCCAGGATGCCGATCAGCACGGCACCGCGCACTTTCAGCGACTCCAGGCCCACGATCAGGAAGAAGCCCAGGGTAGCGAGGATCGGCGCTGGCTGCTTGAGGTCGCCGAGGCCCACCAGAGTAGCCGGGTTATCGACGACGATGCCGGCATTATGCAGGGCGATCAGCGCCAAGAACAGCCCGATGCCGGCGGCAATCGCCGAGCGCAGCGGCAGCGGGATGCTGTTCACGATCCATTCGCGGATGCGGAAGATCGACAACAGGAAGAACATCACCGCCGACAGGAACACCGCACCCAGCGCCACTTGCCAGGTGTGGCCCATGTGCAGCACCACGGTGTAGGTGAAGAACGCGTTCAGGCCCATGCCCGGCGCCAGGGCGATCGGGTAGTTGGCGATCAGGCCCATGGTCACCGAGCCGATGGCTGCGGCCAGGCAGGTGGCGACGAAGATCGCGCCTTTGTCCATGCCGGTCTCGCCGAGGATGCTCGGGTTGACGAACAGGATGTAGGCCATGGCCAGGAAGGTGGTGACGCCCGCGAGAATCTCGGTGCGCACATTGGTGTTGTGTGCTTTTAGTTGAAACAGCCTTTCCAGCATGCCCGCTCCCCAAGGCGCCCCCGGCGCCATGAATGTATCGACCCCATCAGCAAAGCACAGACCGTACCGGTTGCCGTGGTTTTGTGTGGGGAGGAAAAAAGCCGCGCATGATACCAGCATGCTCGGCGGGGGCCTATGGCCGTTGGGAATGGGATTTTCTCAAGCCTGTGCGGCCTCTTCGCGGTTTTACCCGCGAAGAGGCCGCACAGGTTAGCGCTCAGTTGTTATGCAACCGATCCCGCTTGGCCAGTGTTGGGAACAGTCTTATCCACACCCCGGTCACCACCAATGTGCCCACTCCGCCCATCACCACCGCTGGCACTGTGCCAAACCAGTGCGCCGTCACCCCGGATTCGAACTCGCCGAGCTGGTTCGAGGCACCAATGAACAACCCGTTCACCGCGCTCACCCGCCCGCGCATTTCATCCGGCGTTTCCAGTTGCACGAAAGCCCCGCGAATCACCATGCTGATCATGTCCGCCGCGCCCAGCACTACCAGCACTGCCAGCGAGAACCAGAACGAGGTCGACAAGCCGAAGGCGATGGTCGCCACGCCGAACACCCCGACTGCCGTGAACATGGTGCGCCCCACATTGCGTTCGAACGGGAAGCGCGCCAGCCATACCGACATCAGCAATGCGCCCACCGCCGGGGCCGAACGCAAAAGGCCAAGGCCCAGCGGGCCGGTCAGCAGGATGTCCTTGGCGAACACCGGCAGCAGCGCGGTGGCGCCACCCAGCAGAACGGCAAACAGGTCCAGCGAGATAGCACCGAGGATGTCAGGCCGGCTGCGGATGAAGCGAATGCCGGCCAGCAGCGATTCGATGCTGGCCCGCCCGCGCTGCACGACCTGGCCGCGTGCCTGCAGGCTCAGGGTGAGCACGCAGGCGATGGCATACAGGGCCACGGTGGGGCCATACACCCAGATACTGCCAAAGGCATACAGGAAGCCGCCCACTGCTGGCGCCACGATGGTCGCCGATTGGGTGGCTGACGCTGACGCCGCCACCGCCCTTGGGAACAGCCCAGGCGGCACCACGTTGGGCAACAGCGCCTGGGTCGCCGGCATTTCGAACGAGCGTGTGGCACCCAGCAGGAAGGCGAGGGCGAAAATGAGTTCTCGGGTGACGTTGTCAGTCGCGCTGCCCACCGCCAGCGCCAGGGCGATCAACCCCTGCAGGCTCTGGCACAGGGCGGCGACTTTGCGCCGGTCATAGCGGTCGGCTACATGCCCGGTGTGCAGCATGAACAGCACCCGTGGTGCAAATTCCACCAGGCCGACCAGGCCCAGGTCCAGCACGTTGCCGGTCAATTGATAGAGGTGCCAGCCAATGGCCACAGTGAGCATCTGGAAGCCGCTGGCGGTAAACACGCGGGCCAGCCAGAACGCCAGGAAAGGGCGGTGGTGACGTAACAACTGCGGTGCGGAATCAGACATCGGAAACCAGGGGCCTCGGCGCAGTAGAGGGGGTGCGCAGCGTATCATCTGTTTGTAACAACCGGTTACTGTTTGCCCGGATCGGCACTTTTTCACACCTAATGAAAGAGGGTGGGGCAACCGGTCACGCGGCAATCAGCCACACGGCTTGCCGGGCAATTCGGGACTATGCTTCCTAACATTCGTTGATCTGGATCAATCGTTCCAGATTCAACGAATAGGCCCTTTGGGCCGGAATCCCTGCGATTGAACAGAACAATTCCAACACGCCGTACTCGATCCAGTGGGGGCAGTGGGCGACTGGGGCCACAAGCCCGGACGCCGGATTATCTGAAGAGGAAGCACCATGTTCGGAATAGAGGCCCTAGAGCTCGCCCGAATTCAGTTTGCCTTTACCGTGTCGTTCCACATCCTGTTCCCGGCCATCACCATTGGCCTGGCGAGCTACCTGGCAGTCCTCGAAGGCCTCTGGCTTCGGACCCACAACCAGGTCTACCGTGACCTCTATCACTTCTGGTCGAAAATTTTCGCCGTCAACTTCGGCATGGGCGTGGTCTCGGGCCTGGTCATGGCCTACCAGTTCGGTACCAACTGGAGCCGCTTCTCAGAGTTCGCCGGCGCCGTCACCGGGCCATTGCTGACCTACGAGGTGCTGACTGCCTTCTTCCTCGAAGCGGGCTTCCTCGGCGTCATGCTGTTCGGCTGGAACCGTGTAGGCCGCGGCTTGCACTTTTTCTCCACCTGCATGGTGGCACTGGGCACGCTGGTATCCACCTTCTGGATTCTCGCCTCCAACAGCTGGATGCAAACCCCGCAAGGCCACGAGATCATCGATGGCCGGGTGGTGCCGGTGGACTGGTTTGCGGTGGTGTTCAACCCCTCGTTCCCCTACCGCCTGATGCACATGGCCACCGCTGCGTTCGTCTCCACGGCGTTCTTCGTCGGCGCCTCGGCGGCCTGGCACCTGCTACGCGGGCGTGACAACCCGGCGGTGCGCAAGATGCTGTCGATGGCCATGTGGATGGCGCTGATCGTCGCCCCGATCCAGGCCGTGATCGGCGACTTCCATGGCCTGAACACGCTCAAGCACCAGCCGGTGAAAATCGCTGCCATCGAAGGCCACTGGGAGAACGTACCCGGCGAGCCGACCCCGTTGATCCTGTTCGGCATTCCCGACATGAAGGCCGAAACGACGCACTTCAAACTGGAAATCCCGGCGCTCGGCAGCCTGATCCTCACCCACAGCCTGGACAAGCAGGTGCCGGCAATGAAGGAATTCCCGCCTGAGGACCGGCCCAACTCGACCATCGTCTTCTGGTCGTTCCGAATCATGGTCGGGCTTGGCTTCCTGATGATCTTCGTCGGCCTGTGGAGCCTGTGGCTGCGCAAGCGTGGCACGCTCTACACCTCGCGCCCGTTCCTGTACCTGGCGCTATGGATGGGGCCTTCCGGGCTGATCGCCTTGCTGGCCGGCTGGTTCACCACCGAGATCGGCCGCCAGCCCTGGGTGGTGTATGGCCTGATGCGCACGGCGGATGGCGTGTCCAACCACAGTTATGCACAGCTCGGCTTCACCCTGGTGGCGTTCGTGGTGGTGTACTTCGCCCTGTTCGGTACCGGCCTTGGCTACATGATGCGCCTGGTGCGCAAAGGACCGCAGACCGGCGAAGGTGACGAACACACACCGGGCGGCCCTGGCCAGAAACGTACGCCGGCGCGGCCGCTGTCTGCCGCCGATGATGGCCATGAGGCCAAGACTGCCAGCCTGAGCAAGGAGGACTGAGCCATGGGTATCGACCTTCCGCTGATCTGGGCGGTGATCATCATCTTCGGCGTCATGATGTACGTGGTGATGGACGGCTTCGACCTGGGTATCGGCATGCTCTTCCCCTTCGTCAAGGGCGAGCAGGACCGCGATGTAATGATGAACACCGTCGCCCCGGTGTGGGACGGCAACGAAACCTGGTTGATCCTGGGTGGTGCGGGGCTGTTCGGGGCGTTCCCGATGGCCTATGCCGTGGTGCTCGAAGCCCTGTACCTGCCGTTGGTCCTGATGCTGATCGGGCTGATCTTCCGCGGCGTGGCCTTCGAGTTCCGCTTCAAGGCCAAGGCCGACAAGCGCCATATCTGGGACAAGGCGTTCATCTGGGGGTCGCTGGTTGCCACCTTCTTCCAGGGTGTGGCCCTGGGTGCCTTCCTCGAAGGCTTCAAGGTGGTCGACCGCCATTTCGCCGGTGGCACCCTCGATTGGCTTACCCCGTTCAGCCTGTTCTGTGGCTTGGGGCTGATCGTGGCCTACACGCTGTTGGGCTGCACCTGGCTGATCATGAAGACCGAAGGGCCGCTGCAACAGAAGATGCACGACATGGCCCGGCCGCTGGCGCTGGTGCTGCTGGTGGTGATCGGTATCGTCAGCCTGTGGACACCCATCGCTTATCCACAGATCGCCGACCGCTGGTTCAGCATGCCTAACCTGATCTGGTTCATGCCGGTACCGCTGCTGGTGCTGGTGACCTTTTACGGGTTGCTCAAGGCGGTGGCACGCAACGCGCACTACACGCCGTTCCTGCTTACCCTGGTGCTGATCTTCCTTGGCTACAGCGGCCTGGGCATTAGCCTGTGGCCGAACATCATCCCGCCCTCGATCTCGATCTGGGATGCTGCGGCGCCACCGCAAAGCCAGGGCTTCATGCTAGTGGGCACGTTATTCATCCTGCCGTTCATCCTCATGTACACCTTCTGGAGCTACTACGTGTTCCGCGGCAAGGTGACCCATGAAGACGGCTATCACTAGGAGGACCGCATGATGACCGGCAAACATGGCTTGGAAGAGAAGAAGCCGCTGTGGCAGCGGCTGGGTTGGCTGTTGCTGATCTGGGCGATGAGCGTGGCGGCGTTGGGTGTGGCGGCGTGGGTGATGCGGCTGTTCATGGGGGCTGCGGGCCTTACCACCCACTGAGGTTGCGGGGAGAACTGTGGGAGCGGCGCCTTTACTTACGGGCTTTCAGGATGACGAACTTTGGCGTCGCTGCCACCTGCTCCACCCCCCGGAACAACCGTGCCAGCTTGCTGTGATAGCCCAAGTGCCGGTTACCCACGATGTACAGCGCCCCACCCACCAGCAGCGCCTCACGCGCCTGCTGGAACATGCGCCACGCCAGGAAATCCCCCACCACCTGCTGCTGGTGGAACGGCGGGTTGCACAGCACCACGTCCAGCGACTGCTTCTCCACCCCGGCCAACCCATCGGCTGCGACGAAGGTCGCCGGGCGTTCGCCCAGTGCAGCCTGCCAGTTCTCCCGCGCCGATTGCACTGCCATGTACGACTCGTCGACCAGCGTGTACTGGGCATCCGGGTTGGCCAATGCACTGGCAATCGCCAGTACGCCATTACCGCAGCCCAGGTCTGCCACCCTCGCGTTGCCCAGGTCACGTGGCAGATGCGGCAAGAATGCCCGGGTGCCGATATCCAGCCCTTCACGGCAGAACACGTTGGCGTGGTTCACCAGCTCCAGCGCAGGCGCTTCAAGGCGATAGCGGCTAGGGTAGGGCGAGCGGGCGGCCGGCAGTTCGGCCACCGTTGCCGTCAGCAAGCGCGCCTTTTTCTGCGCCAGCGAGGCCTGCACCGGGCCGATGTATTTTTCCATCAGGTCACCGGCCGCGCGTGGCAAATGCTTGATCATTGCCCCCGCAATCACCTGCGCCCCTGGCGCCAGGTGGCCTTGCAGGCGAATCAGTTGCTCTTCGAGCAGCGCCAGGGTTTTTGGCACGCGCACCAGCACCCGGTCGAACGGGCCTTGCCAGTGTTCACTGGCCGGTACGAACGGCACGCTGTCGAACGGCAAGCCATTGCGCGCCAGGTTCTTTTCCAGGGCCAGATGCGCCAGGTGCGAATCGCCACTGCTGACTACCTGCAGCTGGCCCGCCAGGCTGGCGGCCAAGGCACCGAAGCTGTCATTGAGCACCAGCACCCGGCAGCTGGCGTCGGGAGCCTGTTCGTGCAGTTGCGCAAGCAGGTACTCGTCGGCGGCGTCGAAAGCCTGCAGCGGGTCGTTGGCCTGCTCCGGCTGGCGGATCAGGTCGAGTTCGGCGTAGGGGGTGGTCAACAGGGGCATGGCGTCTGGCTCGGGTATGAAACTGCCCGTTGCGGTTCGCTCCGGGCTTTGCCGGGCGATTCTACAGGGCTTTGCCCAAGGTCGCAGGTTTGTAGGTCAGATCCAGCCACGCATGGCTGCGATGGCGATGGCACCGGCTTTGTTTGCTGCGTTGGTTTTGGTGATCACGCTGCGGATATGAAAGTTAACCGTGCTTTGCGACAGCGATAGAATGCAGGCCACGTCGGCAGCGGTCTTGCCGGCGGCTGACCATTTCAGCACTTCCAGTTCCCGATCGCTCATTTTGGGTTGGGGGGGGCACAGTGCGTTCAGGTGGTGCTCGCCCAGTACGGCGTGAAGGGTGTGGCACAGCCACTGCACGCTGCCGGCTTTGCCGTAGAGTTCGGTAATGTCGATGTTGCCGGCGGGTCTGGCTACGCTGATCTGGCTCTCGTTGTGCTGTATGTCGTGCAGCGACTGCGTCCAGCCATGACGCAGGCCATGTTGGCAAGCCTCTTCACGAAACTGAGGGGCTTCGCGGTACAGTTCTTCGGTCCAAAGCACTGGCATCGTCGAGCTGTGGCTCACGTTTGCGGCGGGGTCCTGTTTGTAGAACTCGTCGCGCTGATAGCGCTCGATCCATTCATCCGGATAATTGCTGTAGAGGTAAACCCTGGGTGTCTGCGTGGCGATCTGAATGCGAATATTCAGCCCGAGGTACTCCATGCCCAAGTCCTGAGCCAAGTGCACTGCGATGTCGAACAACTTCCTTGGGCATCGCTCGCTGACGAACACATGCAGGTGTTCGGGTCTCCAATGAAGCATTTGAAGCTCTCCTTGGGTGCCAGGATCCAATCCGTTTGAGTACCCGAAAGATTGTAGGAAAAGTCCTAGCATTGTGTTGGGATTTTTTTGTTATAGCGATAAGGAGTTTCTGAGCGTTCGGCACGATCGCCCTTGATGAGGCCCTACAAAGCGGTGGTTTTTATCCGGGCCGCTTTAAGCGACACTGTGCACTCGCCAACCCTGGAGCCCGATATGACCGCAAGCGCCGAAAAGTTCACCCGCCAGACCCTGCTCGATGTTCAGCCGTTGACGCCGAACCTCTTCAGCCTGCGGGTTACGCGCGATGCGGGGTTCCGCTTCCGTTCCGGCCAGTTTGCCCGCCTGGGCGTGACCAAGGCCGATGGCAGCGTGGTGTGGCGCGCCTATTCCATGGTCAGCGCACCGCATGACGAGCACCTCGACTTCTTCTCCATCGTTGTGCCGGGCGGTGAATTCACCAGCGAGCTGAGCCGGTTGGGGGCAGGCGACACTCTGCTGATCGACCGCCAGGCGTTTGGTTTCCTCACCCTCGACCGCTTTGTCGGGGGGCGTGACTTGTGGCTGTTGGCCACGGGCACGGGGATTGCGCCATTCATGTCGATTCTGCAGGACTTCGAGGCCTGGGAGCGTTTCGACAGCATCAAGTTGGTGTACTCGGTGCGCGAAGCGAAAGAGCTGGCTTATGTGGATGAAATCGCCGGGCTGGAGCGGCGCGACTACCTGGCCGAGTTTGCTGGCAAGTTGCAGTTCATTCCGGTGGTGACCCGTGAGCGGCACCCGGGTGCGTTGAACCAGCGTATTACCACGCTGATCGAGAATGGCGAGTTGGAGAAGGCCGCAGGGCTCGAGCTGTCACCGGAGCATTCGAGGGTGATGCTATGCGGCAACCCGGATATGATCGACGAGACGCGCAAGGTGCTGAAGGCACGTGACCTGCAACTGAGCCTGAGCAAGCGGCCGGGGCAGGTGGCGGTAGAAAACTACTGGTAATTGGGGGCGCACAGCGCCCCCAGCTATCTCAAGGCAAACGGTTCTGGTTCTGTGTCTTGAGCAAATCGCGAATCTCGGTCAGCAGCGTTTCTTCGGCCGTTGGCACTGGCGGAACAGTCGGTGCCACGGCTTCTTCACGCTTGAGCCGGTTGATTGCCTTCACCCCCATAAAGATGGCAAAGGCCACGATCAGGAAGTCGATCACGGTCTGGATGAACTTGCCATACGCCAGCACCACCGCCGGTACATCACCTTCGGCAGCCTTCAGGGTAATGGCCAGGTCGCTGAAGTCCACGCCCCCGATCAATAGGCCCAGTGGCGGCATGACCACGTCTCCGACGAAGGACGAGACGATCTTGCCGAAGGCCGCGCCGATGATGATACCCACCGCCATGTCGACGACATTGCCTTTGACCGCGAAGGCCTTGAACTCACTGATCATGCCCATGTTTGGTTCCTTGTAACAAAAGGTAAGGTTAACGCAGTGTAAGCCACTAAAACGCTTCATGCGTGGTGCTCAGGCCTACTGACTGCAGTTGGAACGAATAGTTTTGTCGCATCCCGAAGCGTTCGAGACACGTTCGGCTCGGCTATCATGGCGGTTTTTTCCAGGAGACCCCACCCATGGCCAAGGCCAAGCGCTTGTATGGCTGCACCGAGTGCGGCGCGACCTTCCCCAAATGGGCAGGCCAGTGTGGCGAATGCGGGGCCTGGAACACCCTGGTCGAAACCATGATCGAGAGCGGCGGCGCGGCGGCACCCAGCAGCGGCCGCGCCGGCTGGACCGGGCAACAGGCACAGATCAAGACCCTGGCCGAAGTCAGCGTCGAGGAAATCCCGCGCTTCACCACCAGCAGCACCGAACTGGACCGCGTGCTGGGAGGAGGCCTGGTGGATGGCTCGGTGGTGCTGATTGGTGGCGACCCCGGCATCGGCAAGTCGACCATCCTGCTGCAGACGTTGTGCAACATTGCCGTGGGCATGCCGGCACTGTATGTGACGGGTGAGGAATCGCAGCAGCAGGTGGCCATGCGTTCGCGGCGCCTGGGCTTGCCCCAGGACCAGCTCAAGGTGATGACCGAAACCTGCATCGAGACCATCATCGCCACAGCCCGCGTCGAGAAACCACGGGTGATGGTGATCGACTCGATCCAGACCATTTTCACCGAACAGTTGCAATCAGCGCCCGGTGGCGTGGCCCAGGTGCGTGAGAGCACGGCGCTGCTGGTGCGTTACGCCAAGCAAAGCGGTACGGCCATCTTCCTGGTCGGCCATGTGACCAAGGAAGGCTCGCTGGCCGGCCCGCGGGTACTGGAGCACATGGTCGACACCGTGTTGTATTTCGAGGGTGAGTCCGATGGCCGACTGCGCTTGCTGCGTGCGGTGAAGAACCGCTTTGGCGCGGTCAACGAACTGGGTGTGTTCGGCATGACCGACCGAGGCCTTAAAGAAGTCTCCAACCCTTCGGCGATCTTCCTCAACCGCACCCAGGAGGAAGTACCGGGCAGCGTGGTCATGGCGACTTGGGAGGGCACCCGGCCGATGCTGGTCGAGGTGCAGGCACTGGTCGACGACAGCCACCTGGCCAACCCCCGGCGGGTAACCCTGGGCCTGGACCAGAACCGTCTGGCCATGTTGTTGGCGGTGTTGCACCGCCACGGCGGGATTCCGACCCACGATCAGGACGTGTTCCTCAACGTGGTGGGCGGGGTGAAGGTGCTGGAGACAGCCTCGGACCTGGCGTTGCTGGCGGCGGTGATGTCCAGCTTGCGCAACCGGCCACTCGCCCATGGGCTGCTGGTGTTTGGCGAGATTGGCTTGTCGGGCGAGGTGCGGCCTGTGCCCAGCGGTCAGGAGCGGTTGAAGGAGGCGGCCAAGCATGGTTTCAAGCGTGCCATCGTGCCCAAGGGCAATGCGCCGAAAGAACCGCCAGCGGGGTTGCAGGTGATTGCCGTGACTCGGCTGGAGCAGGCTCTGGATGCACTGTTCGAGTAATTAGTAGCCTGTACCGACCTCTTCGCGGGCACAGGCAAACGAAAAAGGGGCCGACGATGCGCGTCGGCCCCTCCACTTCACCACTCAGTCAGCAGTCAATGCTCGGCAACCGCCGCCCGCCTGACGGTTTCATTGCCATGCTCATCCACCTCCAGCATCGGTACCTCATTGCCTTCAGCGTCGAACAGCTTGCCATCCTTGAAGTAGTCACCATCACGCAACGCAGAAATGTCCGAGTACTGGATGGTGCGCTCGTAGGCCGCAGCGAACACCGACTGGTTTTCCGAGTTGCCGGTGGTGAAGTGGTTGAAGATCAGGTTCAGCAGGATGGCCATGATCGCCGCCGAGCTGATGCCTGAGTGGAAGATGGTCTCGAACCAGTTCGGGAAGTGGTGGTAGAAGGTCGGCGCGGCGATCGGGATCATGCCGAAGCCCAGCGAGGCCGCGACGATGATCAGGTTGACGTTGTTCTTGTAGCTGACCTTCGACAGGGTGCGAATACCACTGGCTGCCACGGTGCCGAACAGCACGATGCCCGCGCCGCCCAGTACCGGGGTAGGTACTGCGGCAATCACCCGGCCCATGATCGGCAGCAGGCCGAGCACCACCAGGATCACACCACCGGTAGCTACCACATAGCGGCTCTTGACCCCGGTCACGGCCACCAGGCCAACGTTCTGGGCGAACGCGCTCTGGGTGAACGAGCCGAAGATCGGCGCCAGGATGCTCGATGCCATGTCGGCGCGCAGGCCATTGCCCAGGCGCTTGGAGTCGACCTTGGTATCGATGATCTCACCCACGGCGAGGATGTCGGCCGAGGTTTCCACCAGGGTCACCATGATCACGATGCACATCGACAGGATCGCGGCGATGTGGAATTCCGGCATGCCGAAATGGAACGGCGTCGGGAAGGCAAATATCGGACCTTCGGTGACTTTGCTGAAATCGGTCATGCCCAGCGCCCAGGCGATCAGCGTGCCGACCACCATGGCCAGCAGGATCGACAGGCGCGAGATGGTCGCGCTGCCCAGCTTGCTCAGCAGTAGCACGATGGCGAAGGTGAGCCCGGCCAGGCCGATGTTGGCAACGCTGCCGAATTCTGGCGAGGCGCTGTTGCCACCCATTACCCATCGTGCGGCCACCGGCATCAGGGTCAGGCCGATGGTGGTGATGACGATACCGGTCACCAGTGGCGGGAAGAACTTGGTGATGCGCGAGAACACCGGCGTGATCAGAAAGCCGATCAGCGATGCAGCCATGACCGCGCCAAGCACGCCCGGCAAGCCACCGCCACCCTCGCTGCTGAGGATCGCGCCCATGGTCGCCACACCGGCGAACGACACGCCCTGCACCAGCGGCAACTGGCAGCCAAAAAACGGCAGCCCCAAGGTCTGTAGCAGGGTGGCCAGGCCACCGGCAAACAGCGAGGCCGCGATCAGCATGCCGATTTCGGCACCGTTCAGGCCAGCGGCCTGCCCCAGGATCAGGGGTACCGCGACGATCCCCCCGTACATGGTCAACACATGCTGCAGACCATAGGCCAGGTTGGCACCAAGCCCGAGGTTTTCATCCTCGGGGCGCTTGGTGGGAGACGTGCTAGGGGACGTAGTCATGGAGCAGGCTCTCTGTTTATTGTTGTGTCGCTACTGTAGACATTTCCTGCAAATTATTGCCACAAAAATTGTATACAATATTTTGATCGGAGCGCGTACACGAGCGACCGCAGGGTGTGCGAAAACCCAATGCAGAAGGCGTACCAACTCATCGAAAACGGTGCTAGAGGGGTGTGTACAAAGTACTGCTACCCAGGCTTAAAGCTGTCTGGGTAGACAGGAAACATCATGTGGGAAAGCTATTAGCTAGCTAAGAGATTTCATTATTCGATGAGTTCGCGCAGCTCACGCATCATTTCGGTGCTGTCAGCCACGTTCAATTCCACAAGACGGTGCAAATGGGTCATCGAATCGACGTCGATGTAGAGGCAGATGAAGCCCAGGCGATCGGGTTCTTCGTGGCGCAACTCGACCTGCATCTGCACCTCGGTCACTTCATCGTTGAGCAGGATGTACGCTTCGAAGTCCTGGGTCAGGTCGGCATCCCACGGTTGCGGGCATTCGACCAGCAGCCCTTTGAGGGACAGGTCGAGCAGTTTCACCTCCCAGCAGCGTTCGCCCTGGCACAGCCGGGTCGGGGCGTCGAACTGGATACGCTGGAAGCGGCGGCGTTCGTCGTGATCGCTCATGGCATGGGTCCTCGGGTAGGTCCTAAGGTGACATCCTGACTATAGTTAGCGTGGTATGTGCATCAGGTACCGCAATCTGGCCGCAGAGGCTCTAGACCAAAGCAAGTGTGGCAATGTGCGATGACTGGCCCTAGACTCGGTGGGCGGTCTTTCCAATCCACCAGCTGGAAGCAAACCATGAACAACAATAATAGCCTGCTACGCCACCTTCCGTGGCTGGCGCTGGCAGTCATAGGGGCCTGCGCGCTGGGTGTGGTAGCCCTGCGTCGCGGTGAGGCGATCAACGCCTTGTGGATCGTGGTCGCGGCAGTGGCCATCTACCTGGTTGCCTACCGTTACTACAGCCTGTTCATCGCCACCAAGGTGATGCAACTCGACCCGCGGCGGGCCACGCCGGCGGTGCTCAACAACGACGGCCTGGACTACGTCCCGACCAACAAACACATTCTGTTCGGTCACCACTTCGCCGCCATCGCTGGCGCAGGCCCCCTGGTCGGCCCGGTGCTTGCCGCGCAAATGGGCTACCTGCCCGGCACGCTTTGGCTGATTGCCGGTGTGGTGCTGGCCGGTGCGGTGCAGGACTTCATGGTCCTGTTCCTTTCTACCCGCCGCAACGGCCGCTCGCTGGGCGACATGGTGCGCGAGGAGATGGGCCGCATTCCGGGCACCATTGCCCTGTTTGGCTGCTTCCTGATCATGATCATCATCCTGGCGGTGCTGGCGCTGATCGTGGTCAAGGCCCTGGCCGAAAGCCCGTGGGGCATGTTCACGGTGATGGCCACCATCCCGATCGCGATGTTCATGGGCATCTACATGCGCTACATCCGCCCGGGCCGCATCGGCGAAATCTCGGTGGTCGGTGTTGTATTGCTGCTGGCCTCGATCTGGCTGGGCGGTGTAATTGCTGCGGACCCGGTGTGGGGCCCGGCCTTCACCTTCACCGGCGTGCAGATCACCTGGATGCTGGTGGGCTACGGCTTCGTTGCCGCCGTGCTGCCGGTATGGCTGGTGCTGGCGCCGCGTGACTACCTGTCCACCTTCCTCAAGATCGGCACTATCGTTGGCCTGGCCATCGGTATCCTGATCATCGCACCTGAGCTGAAAATGCCGGCGCTGACCCAGTTCACCGACGGCACCGGCCCGGTGTGGAAGGGCACCCTGTTCCCGTTCCTGTTCATCACCATCGCCTGCGGTGCGGTGTCCGGCTTCCATGCGCTGATCTCCTCGGGAACAACGCCCAAGCTGCTGGACAACGAAACCAACGCCCGCTACATCGGCTACGGCGGCATGCTGATGGAGTCGTTCGTCGCCATCATGGCCATGGTCGCCGCTTCGGTGATCGAGCCGGGTGTGTACTTCGCCATGAACAGCCCGGCTGCGGTGGTTGGCGCCGACGTGGCATCGGTGGCGCAGACGGTCAGCAGCTGGGGCTTCCTGATTACGCCTGAGCAGCTTGAAGCCGTCGCCCGTGACATCGGCGAGCACACCATCCTGGCCCGTGCCGGCGGTGCGCCGACCCTGGCGGTCGGTATCGCGCAGATCCTGCACCAGGTGTTGCCGGGTGAGAACACCATGGCCTTCTGGTACCACTTCGCGATCCTGTTCGAGGCGCTGTTCATCCTCACCGCGGTGGACGCCGGTACCCGTGCCGGTCGCTTCATGCTGCAAGACCTGCTGGGCAGCTTCGTGCCGGCCCTCAAACGCACCGAATCGTGGGGAGCCAACTTGCTCGCTACCGCGGGTTGCGTGGCACTCTGGGGCTATCTGCTGTACCAAGGTGTGATCGACCCGCTGGGCGGCATCAACACCCTGTGGCCGCTGTTCGGCATCTCCAACCAGATGCTGGCCGGTATCGCCCTGATGCTCGGCACCGTGGTGCTGATCAAGATGAAGCGTCAGCGCTACATCTGGGTCACCCTGGTGCCGGCGGTCTGGCTGCTGATCTGCACCACGGCTGCAGGCCTGATCAAGCTGTTCGACCCGAACCCGGCAGTTGGCTTCCTGGCCCTGGCCAAGAAATACAGCACAGCGCTGGACGCCGGCCAGGTACTGGCCCCGGCCAAGGACATCGGGCAGATGCAGCATGTGATCTTCAACGCCTACACCAACGCGGGCCTGACGATTCTGTTCCTGCTGGTGGTGTTCAGCATCCTGTTCTTCGCCATCAAGGTTGGCTATGCCGCCCTGGGCCGCAAGGAGCGTACCGACAAGGAAACCCCGTTCCAGGCACTGCCTGACGCGTAATCGAGAGGAATGCAGTCATGTTCAACGACCTGGGTCGACTGGGTAAATACCTGGGGCAGGCAGCCCGCCTGATGGTCGGCATGCCCGACTACGACAACTATGTCGAGCACATGCAGAAGACGCACCCGGACAAGCCGGTGATGACGTACGAGGAATTTTTCCGCGAACGTCAGGAAGCGCGTTACGGTGGCAAGTCCGGGCCCAAGTGCTGTTGAGCCTGCGACACGTGTGAACCTGTGGGAGCCTGGGTAACCGGCTCCCACAGTCATTTCAGCTTCAGGAGATTTACTGCGTGCAGACGCCTATTCCCGTAACTGTGCTCACTGGCTTCCTCGGTGCCGGCAAGACCACCTTGCTCAAGCACATGCTCAAGGCCGAGCACGGCCTGAAACTCGCCGTGATCGAAAACGAGTTCAGCGAGGCTGGCATTGACAGCCAACTGCTGGGCGACGAACCGGTGCAGGTGATGACCCTGGCCAACGGCTGCGTATGCTGCAGCATCCACGGCGACCTCACGCGCGCGCTGTACCTGCTGCTTGAACGCCTGGACGCAGGCGAAATCGCCTTCGACCGCCTGGTAATCGAATGCACAGGCCTGGCCGATCCGGCGCCGGTGGCGCAAACCTTTTTCATCGACGAGGAACTGCGTGAGCGCTACATCCTCGACGGCATCATCACCCTGGTAGACGCGGCTCATGCGGAACTGCACCTGACCCAAACCATTGCCCAGGCCCAGGTCGGCTTTGCCGATCGCTTGCTGTTGAGCAAGACCGACCTGGTCGAGGCGGCTGCGGTAGAAGCCCTGCGCGAACGCCTGGCCCGCATCAATGGTCGTGCCGCAATCCGAGTGGTCGAACACGGTCGCATCGACCTGGCTGAGCTACTGGATGTGCGTGGATTCAACCTCAACCCCGACCTGGGTGCGAACCTGAAACCCACCCTGCGCCCGGTGCTCAAGCCTGCTATATCGGACCGTATCTCCACGCTGGTGCTGCGCACGGAAACCGCGCTGGATATCGACCGCCTCAGCGACTTCATGAACGAACTGCTGGAAACCCACGGCAAGCAGCTGTTGCGCTACAAAGGCGTGCTGAACATTGCCGGCGAGGACCGCAAGCTGGTGTTCCAGGGCGTGCTCAAGCTCTACGGCTTTGACTGGGACGCCGAGTGGGCCGAAGGCGAGGCTCGTGAGAGCGTGATGGTGTTCATCGCCGATGAATTGCCCGAGGCTACGATTCGGGCTGGCTTCGAGGCGCTGGCTGCGGGCTGAGCCGGCGCGGCGTCGCTGCCTGGAACCACTGCGGCCACGAGCTGCGGTGGCGGGTTTCGACTTCGATGCAGGGGATCAGGCGCTCGGTGAGCACTGCAGTTTGCCGCACGGCCTTGGCCGTGCGGTACTTGATGCTGTGTATGCATTCACGGTCGCCGAACTCGCAGCGGTTCAGTGCGGTACCGCCACATGGGCCGTTGGCCAGGCCCTTGGGGCATGTTTCCGGGCAGATGTACAACGTGTCTTCCAGGCGGCAGCGGCCACAGGTGTCGCAGCCCACCAATGGCCGTTTCACTGCGCGCTCCACCTTGTGCAACACCTGTGCGCCAACGGGCGTGGACCACAGCCGCTGGCGCACCGCCCAGCCAAATGCCTTGCTCAGGCTATTGCGACGGCTGAACAGCAATGAATGCATGCCGTGCATCAGGTGATAGCGCGCTTTTTCTTTGAGTGAAGCATCGACCCTTGACTCGCCCTGGCGCCAACCCGCCTGCGGCGGATGGAAGGTGACTGCCGGCAGGCCGGGCATCTGCCAGCTGGCGCGCCACGCCGGCGCCCATTGATCCAGGGTGTGGATCCGGGCTTGCCAGTGTTCGATGCGGGCCTCAAGGGCCAGCAGTTGTTTGAGTTCGTGCACCCCTGACAGGTGTACGCCGGCGTAACCCATCAGCTTCACGCCGATGATCTGCAAGGCCAGGCGGTCAACGCTGCGTGCCTGGGCAAAGGCCTTGGACTGCACGGTCTCCGCTTCGAGCATGTCGCGCATGGACGGTGTGACGGTAACACCAGCCACGTGGTCGAGCATCGCAGCGCGCCCGTGGGTAAGGCTCATCAGGCACGCCAGCATGGGCTTGGGCGTGGCCTGGCGGCGCATCCAGTGCATGGCTTCCTGGTGTTTATCCCCATCGAACCCCAGTTGCAGGGTGAGGAAGTCGGCGCCCGCTGCCAGCTTTTTCTCGGCCTTGAAATACTGGGCGCCGCCTTCTTCCTCGTGGTACTTGAACGGGTTCAGTGCAGCGCCCAGCAGCCAGTGTGGGCAAGCCTGGCGAGCGATTTGCAGGGCGGCGACCGACTCCAGATAACGCACCGGGCGCTGGCCAGGCTCGTGGCCGGGCAGGCGGTCGCCGGTCAGCAGTAACAGCTGGTCGAGGCCGGCGGCGTCCATGCGTTGCAACTGGGCGAGCAGGTGGTGGCGTTCGCGGTCCTTGCCGGAAAAGTGCGGCAGGGCAGGCACCGGGTTGCTGAACGAGGCGAGGGCGTCCAGCGGCGACATGTCCAGCGGGCTGCCGACACGATCGCCGATGGCGACGGTCATCGGCCAGCCACACAGGTGCGCACGGGCCATGATCGCTTCCATGGCGGCGAAGCGTTCTGTGGAAGGCTTGGGGACGAATTCCATCACGCAGACGAAATTCTGTTCGCGCAGCGCGGTTTTCAGCAGGCTCATGTGGCCGGGTACCTGGTGTGGTCAGGGTGCCATTGTGCGGCACAAGGCGGACCGGGTCATGTCCGGATGCGCAGGATGGTGCTCTGATTGAGACATGAACATGATCATGAAGAAATCTTGTGTTCATCTCAAATTTAATGAGTTTGTCTCAGCGGTCCGCGAACCGGAAAATCCCCTCAATCATTTATGCATGCTGAAGGGACAAGACATGGCACTGGCACACAACCTGGGCTTTCCACACACCGGCTGCGACCATGAGCTGTGGCAGGTGCAGAAAGACGCCGGCATTGAACTGCTGCCAGTCGGCGACATTGCCTGGTATGGCCAGGTGTTGGCCGGTGACCACCAGCAGTTTGCCCCGAACTGGGAACAGCTTTTCGAGGCAGTAGCCCAAGCCACAGCCCTTGGCCATGCGGTCAAGCCGGTGTTGCTGGGCCCGTTGAGCTACCTGTGGCAGGCCAAAGCCAAGGCCGGTGATGTCGACAAGCTGGAGCTGCTCGACAGCCTGCTGCCACTGTATGACCAAGCTCTCAACCGCCTGGCTGCCCTGGGCGTTGAATGGGTGCAGATCGACGAACCGATCCTCGCCCTTGAGTTGCCGCAAGATTGGAAAAACGCCTACGAGCGCGCCTACAACATTCTTCAGCGCGCACCTTTGAAGAAGTTGATCGCCACTTACGCGGGTGGCCTTGAAGGCAACCTTGGCCTGGCCGCGAACCTGCCGGTCGATGGCTTGCACATCGACCTGGTGCAGGCGCCCGACCAGTACACCGCCATGCTCGACCGCCTGCCGGCCTACAAGGTGCTGTCGCTGGGCCTGGTCGACGGCCGCAATGCTTCGCCGTGCGACCTGGAAAAGACCTTGGACCTGCTGCGCGATGCCCACGAGCGTCTGGGTGAGCGGCTGTGGGTGGCGCCATCTTGCGCGTTGCTGCACAGCCCATTGGACCTGGCTGTGCAGAAGTGCCAGGAAGTGGCTGTACTGGTCAGGGCCCTGAATAACGCGCTGAAACAGGTCGCTATCGCCGCTTGATCCTCAATCCCCCTAGAATGTACTCCGATTCAAATCGACAGGGAGTGATGCGATGAGAGTTCTGGTAGTCGGCGCCAGCAAGGGCCTGTTCAACTCAGGCTGTGATCAACGTTCGATCGCCAGCGCCACCCCTTGCCCACCGCCAATGCACAAGGTGGCCAGGCCTTTCTTCGCATCCCGCTTGATCATCTCGTGCAACAGGGTCACCAGCACCCGGCAGCCGGATGCACCAATCGGGTGGCCCAACGCAATCGCCCCGCCATTCACGTTGACCCGTGCCGCATCCCATTCCAGTGCCTTGCCCACCGCCAGCGCCTGTGCGGCAAAGGCTTCGTTGGCTTCGATCAGGTCCAGTTCGGCCAACTGCCAGCCGGCCTTTTCCAGGCAACGCTGAGTCGCGGAAACCGGCCCGATACCCATGATTGCAGGGTCTACGCCGGCACTGGCATAGGCTGCGATCTTCGCCAGTACCGGCAGTCCAAGGGCCTTGGCCTTGGCGGCGCTCATCAGCAGCACGGCGGCTGCCCCGTCGTTCAGGCTGGAGGCGTTGCCCGCAGTGACGCTGCCGTCTTTCTTGAAAGCCGGGCGCAGTTTGGCCAGGGATTCAGCAGTGGTGTCCGGGCGTGGCTGTTCGTCGCGCGCAAACACTTTGGGCTCACCCTTTTTCTGCGGCATCACGATCGGCGTGATTTCGTCATCGAAACGCCCGGCCTCGATAGCCGCCACCGCCTTGCGCTGCGATTCTGCGGCAAAGGCGTCCTGCTGCTCTCGGCTCAGGCTGTACGTGTCCACAAGGTTCTCGGCGGTGATCCCCATGTGGTAGTCGTTGAAGGCATCCCACAAGCCGTCGGTGATCATGCTGTCGATCAGCTGGCCATGGCCCATGCGCTGGCCGGTACGTGCCGAAGGCATCACGTAAGGGGCAAGGCTCATGTTTTCCTGGCCGCCGGCAATCACCACCTCGGCGTCACCGCAGCGAATGGCCTGGGCCCCCAGGTGCAGGGCCTTGAGGCCCGAGCCGCAGACCTTGTTCAGGGTCAGTGCCGGAACACTGTAGGGCAGGCCAGCCTTGATCGCGGCTTGGCGCGCCGGGTTCTGCCCGGCACCTGCGGTGAGTACCTGGCCAAGGATCACTTCGTCGACCTGCGCCGGGTCCAGCCCGGTCTGTTCCAGCAGGCGCTTGATCACGGCGGCACCGAGGTCGACCGCAGGCACCGTAGCCAGGGCGCCCTGGAAGCTGCCGATGGCGGTACGGGTTGCGGCGACAATGACCACGTCGTTCATGTTGTTGTTCTCCGTGCGATGGGCGTAATGCCCAAGCATCGGTGGCTTTGGCTTATTTGTTAAGTTTGTTTTTCTTTCTGATTGATGTGAAAAGCAAATCAATGAGCACCAGGCGCGCTATCCAACTAAGCTGTTTCCCGTGCTGTTTTCACCCAACTGAATGGAGCTCATTCCCATGCGCATCCTGATAGCCCTGTTTATCCTGATCGGCAGCAGCACAGCATTCGCCGCCACCCAATGCACCACCGCTGACAAAAGCACCTGGCAAGACCAGGAAAAATTCCAGGCGCAGCTCAAGGAACAGGGCTACAAGATCAACAAGTTCAAGGTGACCGAGGGCAACTGCTACGAGATCTACGGTTTCGACAAGGACGGCCGCAAGGTCGAGATCTACCATGACCCGGTGACCGGCAAGGCGGTCAAGTCCGAGTACCACGATTGAACAGCAACGGCACGGTGCAGCTGTGGGACCCGCTCCTGCGGCTGTGCCATCTCTCGATCGCCGGTGTGTTCTTCGCTGATTACTTTTTCAACGAAGAAGGTGACGACTGGCACCAGTGGCTGGGCTACTACGCATTGGCCTGCGTGGTGTTGCGCCTGGTGTGGGGCTTTGTCGGGCCACGTAGCGCGCGCTGGGCTGACTTCTGGCCAACCCCGTCGCGTCTGGCGGGGCATGCCCGCAAGCTGCTGCGGGGGGAGCCTTGTCATCGCCTGGGGCATTCGCCGATTGGCGCCTTGGTGATGTTGCTGATGCTGACCGGCATTGTCGGCCTGGTCCTGACCGGATGGGCGTCGCAGGAGGTGGATGCCTTGTGGGGCGAGGACTGGCCGACTGATCTGCACAGCGGGTTGGCCGATGCCGTGCTGGTGCTGGTTTGCGTGCATGTGCTGGCGGCCGTTTACGAGAGCGTGCGCCTGCGGGAAAACCTGCCTTGGTCGATGATTACCGGGCGCCGTCGGCGCCGCGATTGAGTATGCCGGTGCCGGCCTTTTCGCAGCTAAAGCCGCTCCCACAAGTATTGCACAGACCTTGTGGGCGGCGCGGTCTCTGTGGGAGCGGATTTACCCTCGAAGATGCCGGGATAGAAGAACCCCGGTTTTGCATCCCCATGATCACCCCGTAATATGTGTCGGATAACCTGCGGGGGTAGTCTCACCCTCTGATCAATCGGAATCGCCTCAAACGGCGCTTCCCCGGCATAAACCTGACGAGGTACAGACATTGGCCATCATTCATCCTAAGGTTCGCGGTTTCATCTGCACCACGACTCACCCGAAGGGCTGCGAGCTCAACGTCCGTGACCAGATCGAAGCCACCCGCAAGCTGGGCGTGCGCGAGGATGGCCCGAAGAAGGTCCTGGTCATCGGTGCTTCCAGCGGCTATGGCCTGGCGGCCCGCATCACCGCAGCGTTCGGCTTCAAGGCCGACACCCTGGGCGTGTTCTTCGAGAAACCAGGCACCGAAACCAAGGCCGGCACTGCTGGTTGGTACAACGCCGCTGCCTTCGACAAGTTTGCCAAGGCCGAGGGCCTGTACAGCAAGTCGATCAACGGTGACGCCTTCTCTGACGAGGCCCGTACCAAAGTCATCGAACTGATCAAGAACGAAATGGGTGGCAAGGTTGACCTGGTCATCTACTCGCTGGCTTCGCCTGTGCGCAAGCTGCCGCAGACCGGTGAACTGGTGCGTTCGGCACTGAAGCCAATTGGCCAACCGTACAAGTCGACCGCCATCGACACCAACAAGGACACCATCATCGAGGCCAGCATCGAGCCGGCCACCGAGCAGGAAATCGCCGACACCGTCACCGTCATGGGCGGCCAGGACTGGCAGCTGTGGATCGACGCCCTGGCGGGCGCCGACGTGCTGGCCGAAGGTGCTCGTACCGTAGCCTTCAGCTACATCGGCAGCGACATTACCTGGCCGATCTACTGGCACGGGGCGCTGGGCCAGGCCAAGCAGGATCTGGACGAAACCGCCCTGCGCCTGGACCAGAAACTGGCCGGCGAACTCAAGGGTGGCGCCAACGTGGCGGTGCTGAAGTCGGTGGTCACCCAGGCCAGCTCGGCCATCCCGGTGATGCCGCTGTACCTGTCGATGGTCTTCAAGATCATGCAGGAGAAGGGCGTTCACGAAGGCACCCAGGACCAGCTGGACCGCATGTACCGCGACCGCATGTACCGTGCCGACGGTGCGCCGGCCGAAGTCGACGAGAAGGGCCGCCTGCGTCTGGACGACTGGGAACTGCGTGACGACGTGCAGAGCGCCTGCAAGGCCCTGTGGCCACAGGTGACCACCGAGAACCTGTTCGAGCTGACCGACTATGCCGGTTACAAGAAGCAGTTCCTCAACCTGTTCGGCTTCGAGCGTGCTGACGTCAACTACGACGAAGACGTGGCTACCGATGTGAAGTTCGACTGCGTCGAGCTGTAATCGGCGATAGCCTGTACCGGGCCGTTCGTGGGTTCACCTGCGAACGGGCCGGTACAGGCTATAAAATCTTTGCTAGCTTTGGCGCACAACAACAGGGAATGCGCCATGAGCAGCCTCACCCAACCCGCCACAGCCTTTCGCCACCCCGCAGCCGACGGTTACAGCCTCGGCGGTTTCTGCTGGCGCCACGCCCAGCCAGACCCCCAGCGCCCGCTGGTGATCATCAACGCTGCCACTTCGGTACGCTGCCGCTATTACTCACGTTTTGCCGACTTCCTGTTTGCCCAGGGCTGCGATGTGCTGACCTACGATTACCGGGGCATCGGCGAATCCCGCCCGGCTTCGTTGCGCGGTTTTCAGGCTTCATGGAGCGACTGGGGCAGGCTCGATTTCGAAGCCATGCTGGCGCATGCTGCAGCGCATTTCCCTGGCCAGCCGGTGGATGTGGTGGGGCACAGTTTCGGCGGCTGCGCAGTGGGCCTGGCGCCATCTGCCAGCCGGGTGCGCCGGGTGGTGATGGTGGGCGCGCAGTTCGCCTATTGGCGCGATTATGCGGCTGAGCAGCGCTGGCAGCTGTTTGGAAAATGGCATGTGGTTATGCCGCTGTTGACTCGGGTATTCGGTTACTTCCCCGGCAAGCGACTGGGTTGGCTGGAGGATACGCCATCTGGCGTGGTGCACGACTGGACCACACGAACCCCGCGTTACGAACACCGGCCCAGCGGCCGTGAACTGAAAACACCGCCGTTCGCCCAGGTGCGGGCAGCAACCTTGGCCATCAGCCTGACCGATGACCCCTTCGGCACCGTCGCGGCCACCGAGCGTTTGCTGAGTTATATACAGGGTGCCCGGCACCTGCGCATCGCGCCTGTGGATATCTCGGTCGAGGAAATTGGCCACTTCGCGTTCTTCCATGACCGCTTTCGCGAAAGCCTGTGGCCGGTGGCCTTGCAGTGGTTGCAGCAGGGAGGGCTGGAAGAAGGAGGGCCTGGCACCATCATGGATTGATGGTGGGCTCAAAATTTTGGGGCCGCATCGCGGCCCCGGCTGTCTCAGCCCTTGCGCGCCAGAGGCTGCGCAGCAAACTTCACCCCAGCCAGTCCATGCTGGATCAGCGCACGGATATTGCCATGGTCACTGCCCTCAGGCGTGGCCAGCACATCCCGGTAGTGCTCGCCAAAGGCCAGCAGCGCTTCCTGGTCGCTCAGCCCTTCCAGCAGTGCCAGGCCCAAAGTCTTGCACGAACCTTCGTTCTGCCCAGCGGCATTTTCCACGCCACCATTGTTGAAGGCCTGAGGCTGGTAGCTGTAGTGGTCGGCAATGAACGCCAGGGTATCGGCAAATACATGCTGGCCGCTGGCCAGGCTGGCGCGCAGGGTGTTCAGATCAGTCACGAGGTTTTCCTTTTTCGAACGCCGCTTGTTGTTCGGCGCTGGCTTCTTTCTGGTGTTGGGCTTTCCAGTCGGCGTAGGGCATGCCGTACACCGCTTCGCGGGCGTCATCCAGGCTCAGGTCGAGCTGGCGCTCGTCCGCTGCGGCCTTGTACCACTTGGACAGGCAGTTGCGGCAGAAACCGGACAGGTTCATCAGGTCGATGTTCTGCACGTCGGTGCGCTTTTGCAGGTGTTCGACCAAGCGCCGGAACGCGGCGGCTTCGAGTTCGAGCTGTTGCTGTGGGGTCATGGGCTTCTCTCAAGTCATGCGGTTTTTCAGGTGGCGGCCACCGTTGATGACCACCTGGCTGCCGGTGCTGTACTGGCTGGCGAGCAGGTACTTGACGGTCTCGACCAGCGGGCCGGCGCCGGGTTCGAATTCCAGCAAGGCCTTTTTCAGGGTTTGCTGGCGGTAGGCTTCATCGCCCCCTTCCTTGAGGATCAGCAGCCCGGGCAGGATACCGTTCACATGCACCTTGGGCGCATATTTTTCGGCGAACGACAGCACCATGTTCTGCAGCGCGGCCTTGGTGGCGGCGTAGCCGATGTGGCTCTTGCTGCCGCGTGAGGACGTTTCGTCGCAGATGTGGATGATGTCGGCCTTGTCCACCTTGGCCAGCAGGTCGCCCAGGGCCAGGTTGAGGTGGTAGGGCGCTTCGACGTGCAGGCGGAACATGGTTTCGAGGTTGTCGAGCCCGTCATCCAGCCACAGCGAGGCATTGTGGATGATGGCCCGCAGGCCGTCGTAATGGCTGTGCAGGTGATCGATCAGGGCCTGGCGGTCGGCCGCCTGGCACAGGTCGGCCTGGAACTGCACGATGTTCGGGTGGGCCGTCTGTGGCTGGACACTGCGGCTGGCACTGACCACCGTATGGCCGGCCTGTGCCAGTTCAAGGGCCAAGGCCAGCCCGACGCGCTGGCTGGCTCCGGTAACGAGAATGGGGCTGTTCATGTTCGGGCGGTCAACTTGTCTGTCCTTTGGTTGCCCCCAGCATACCCGAACTGTTTCCCTATTGTATGGCCTGCCCTCAGCGGCTGCGCAGGGCGCCAGAGGGCGTTGGGGTGGCATGCAGCCAACCGGCCAGCAGGCGGGTGGACAGGGGGATGAACAGGTAGACCATCACGGGTGTCAGCGCCAAGGTGCTGAGCAGTACCCGGGGCACCAGGTCCAACGCTGCCAACCAGTGGCCGAATAGCAGGTTGAACAGCAACGAGACCGGGAAGAATGCCAGCCAGATCGCCACAGCCTGTTTCCAACGGGGTGGTTTTTGCACCATGTTGGTGCCAAACCAGTCGTCGATACCACTTACGCGCGCCTCTTTGGGGCGTTCGAACAGGCCGTTGCCGCGTTGCAACCAGGCCCGGCGCGAGGCGGAGTGCTCCCAGGCATGCAGGGTCGGCTCGTCGCTGAAGCGAAAGATGATCTGGAATTCGTCGCCATCGCGGGGCGGCGCAAGGATGCCCGAGCCAAGGTAGCCGGGAAAGTCGGTGGCCAGCTGCTCGCCTTCATGCAACCAGGCCAGCAAGTCCTGGTAGCGGCCATGGGCGGCGCGGCGAGACACCATCAGGGTGACGGGTGGGGTAGACATCGTGTATCTCCTGGCAACGGGGCTGGCGGGTAGCTGGCCCCTTTGGCTGTGTGGCCCGGGGTGGTGGGCAACACAGGCGTGCATGCAAGAATCGGGCACGGATTATCGCGTATCTGCAATATTCGGCAAACCCCGGGCGGCAAACGGTTGCACCCTGCGACTCGCGCCGTCGTAGTAGAATACCTGTTCAACTTCCGCACGCAGGGTACCCCTTGCAGATGAACGAACAGGGACGTAATCCAGTGATCGATGCGAGTTTTGAACAGCAGGAGCTGTTTCCAATTCGTGAAGTTTCCCGTCTGACCGGTGTCAACGCTGTGACCCTGCGGGCCTGGGAGCGTCGTTATGGCCTGATCCAGCCAATCCGTACCGACAGTGGCCACCGCCTGTATTCCCAGGCCGATATCGATGAGATCCGCCGTATCCTCGGGTGGCTGGAGCGCGGTGTGGCAATCAGCAAAGTGGGCAGTATTCTTGCGCGTGGCCATGCCCTTGCCGGCCAGGCCGGTGATGCGACGGACGCCTGGCTACGCTGGCAGCACCAGATCCGCCTGGCGGTGCAGCGTTTCGACGTGGCGGGCCTTGATCTGCTTTTCCAGGAGGTGTTTGCCGCCAGCACCCTGGACCAGGTTTTCAGCGAAGTGTTCATGCCTGTGTGGCACGACATGGCAGTCCGCCAGGGCGGCTATGGGCAGGCCAGTGAATGGCTGTTCTTTGACCAGTTCCTGCGCGGCCGGGTCTTCGCTCGCTTGCAGCTTGCCCATGTGCCGCGTAGCCGCACCGTGCTGTTGGCGCCATTACCGGGGCAGTGCCATGAGCTCGAGCTGCTGGTCACCAGCTTGATCCTGGGCAGCGACGAAACAGGTGTGACCCCGTTGGCGAACGGGCAGCCACTGCAGGAGTTGGCGCTGGTTTGCGAGCGCCTGAAGCCGGATGCCCTGGTGCTGTTTTCCCATCAGCCGCTTACCGCAGAGCTCACTCGGCACCTGGCTCGCCTGGCGGCGGTATTGGACTGCCCGTTGTTACTGGCCGGTGAGGCGGCGGAAGTGGCACAGGCCAGCCTGGCTGGCAGTGCTATCGCCTGCCTGGGAGCGCAGGGTAGTGTCATGCGCCAGCGGTTGCGGCAGTTTCTGGCAGGTCAGCTAGATACCTGAGTGTGCAGGTCGGGGTGGGCCTGGAGGATGTAGTCGCGCAGACGCTCGATTTCTTCGGGCGGGCTTTGGCTGAGGTCATAAGCCGCCAGGTCCGGGCCAATACGCCGGCCCAGTACGCCGTGCAGTTCGATCGGGCTGATGCCGCCGGGGGCGAAGCGCAGTTCGAAGCGTGCGGGTGGCGAGGGCAGGTCACGGACTTCCAGCAGCACACCTTTGAAGGAAATATCACGTACCCACAGACCGCTGATCTCGTCATGGGCATCGAGCAGTGCGCTCGGCTGCTCCATCGACAGGCGCCAAGGGCGCAGCATGGGGCCGTCTTCGTAGATTTCCGGTGAACCCAGTTGCAGGTGCAGGGCGTGGAACTCGTCTTCTACCAATTGCAGGGGGAAGCTGATCTGTTGGTTGTTGAACTGGGCCTGCAAGGTAACCTGTTCGTTCGCCACCAGCCGGGTAAGCAGGCTCTGTATGCGGCGGTCGCCATTGACCAGCAGGCTCGACATGGAGTCGGCCACGTTCAAATGCGGCGAATGTTGCATGTTCTGGATGAAATCCAGCTCGTCCTGGGTCAGGAGCACGTCTGCTTGCATGATCGAACTCGGTGGTGGCGATTTCTTCATCGGGATTGACCGTGCATGGCGTACTTGGTTCAAGCGCGTTCGTCGGGTTTCGGACGAGCGCACAGTTCCGCCAGTTGCCGTTCCAGTTCGACCTGGCGGCTGACGTCTTTCTGGATACCGATGAAGTAGGTGCGCTGGTCAGCGGCGTGCCTTACCGGGGTAATCGACAGCTCGTTCCAGAAGGCGCTGCCATCCTTGCGGTAGTTGCGCAGCACTTCGCGACAGGGGCGGCCTTCGGCCAAGGCCCTGCGGATACGTGCGCGGCCAAGCTGGTCACGGTCGTCAGCCTGCAGAAAGCGGCAATCCTGATAGAGGATTTCATCGCGGCTGTAGCCGGTCAGGCGTTCGAAGGCGGCGTTCACGTAGATCAGGATGGTGTCGTCGCCTTCCTGTTCGGCAACCACGATCCCGTCATTGGACGCATCGACCATCGATTGCAGCAATTGCGCATTGATCATGTTCGGGCCATTGGGCAAGGAGGGGCTGAGGACGGCGACTTTGGTAGAGGCGGCCTTTTGCCAGCGCTGGATGCTAGTATCCTACGTTTTCACTCAGTTTCGGAATCCTCTACCCGATGAAAGTCGCCATTATTTCCGGATCGGTCTATGGCACCGCCGAAGAAGTCGCCCGTCACGCTGAAACGCTGCTCAAGGCAGCGGGCCTGGAGGCCTGGCATGCGGCACGTGCCACCCAGCAGGATCTTGAAGGTTTTGCCCCCGACGCCTTGCTGGCCGTGACCTCGACCACCGGCATGGGCGAACTGCCGGACAACCTCATGCCGCTGTACAGCACCCTTCGCGATACCTTGCCTGCGGCCTGGCGTGGTCTGCCGGGGGCGGTGATTGCACTGGGTGACTCCAGCTACGGTGATACCTATTGCGGCGGTGGCGAGCAGATGCGCGAGCTGTTTGCCGAATTGGGTGTGCGTGAGGTGCAGCCAATGCTGCGCCTGGACGCCAGCGAGACGGTGACCCCGGAGGCGGATGCCGAACCGTGGTTGGCTGAATTGGCAATCGCACTGAAAGCCTGACCCTAAGGCCGCATAAAAAAGCGCGTCAGGCGTGAGGTTCGCGCAACAATGCCAACCACGCCTGCGCCGCCCGTGACAGGTAGGCCCCACGTCGCCAGATAAAGGCGATGTCCCAGCGTAAATCCCCCGGCGAACGGAGCGGCAAACGCACCACCCCGGGGCGCTCCAGCGCTTTTGCCACCACTCGGGGCAGCAACACCACACCCTGGCCTGCCGCCACCAACGCCGCCAAAAAGTCTGCCTGGCCACTGCGGCCGCCTTCCTTCGGGGTAAAGCCCTGTTGCTGGCACGCCTTCAGCAGCCGGTCGTTGAGCACGAAACTGCGTTGATACAACAGGAACGGCGTATCGGCCAGTTGCCCCAGGTCCACCCCGTCCAGGCTCGCCAATGGATGCCCCGCCGGCAGCAGGGCATCCATTGGCTCGTTGCAGAACGGCTGGTAGTCGAACGTCTCATCGCTGGGTGTCAGGCTACCACCCAGTTCCAGCTCGCCACTCTTGACCGCCTGTTCGACACTGCGGCTACCGCCCTCCAGCAACTGGATCGCGATGTTTGGGTGACGTCGCCGGTATTCGGCAAAAAGCCCGGCGAACAAGGCGTCACTGCCCAACATCGGCAGACCCAGGCGTAGTTCGCCACGCTCCATCTGGTTGAGGTCGTCCAGTTCGTTGAGCAGCGCCTGGCGTTGGCGCAGCAGGGCTTCGCCGCGCTCCAGCACAATGTGCCCGGCCGCTGTCAGGTGCAGCTGGGAGGCCTGGCGTTCCAGCAGCGGCTGGCCCACATCTTGCTCCAGCTGCGCCACCTGCTTGCTCACGGCCGATTGACTGATGTGCAGGGTTTGCGCGGCCTGGGTAAAACCACCGCGGTGGACCACTTCGATAAAGCTGCGCAGCTGTTTGAATTCCATGCTCTGAATTCCATTCTGGAATGGCTATCAGTCTAACAATTCGCTTCTGGCCTAGGCAGCCAAATCTTAAAATGAGGGCCTGTCGAGGAACCCCCGTCATGAAACCCGCATTGTTGAAAAAAGCCCTGCGCCTGCTTGTCGAGCTGGCGATTCTTTGTGCCTTGTTTCTGCTGGGCGGCCAGCTTGCGACCTGGTTGGGTTGGCCGATCCCAGGTGGTGTGATGGGCCTGGCACTGTTGCTGATACTGTTCGCGTCCGGTGTGCTCAAGCCGGCCATGCTGCAACTCGGCGCCGGCTGGCTGATGGCCGAGATGCTGCTGTTCTTCATTCCGGCGTTGATGAGCCTGCTGGACTACGGCTCGTTGATCCGTGAGGAGGGCTGGCGCATCTTGCTGGTGATCGCCGTGAGCACGCTGATGGTGATGGTGGTGACCGCGCTCACCGTAGAACTGGTGTGCCGCTGGAGGTTGCGCCATGAGCCTTGAACCCATGCCGCTGTTCTGGCTGGCCCTGACCTTGCTGGCCTACCTGGGCAGCCGCTGGCTGTACCGGCGCAGCGGGCGCTACCTGCTGTCGCCGTTGATCCTGGTACCGGTGCTGTTGCTGGCGGTGCCGCTGCACACCGCGTATGCCGAATATGCGCGCAATACCCATTGGTTGATGAGCGTGCTTGGCCCGGTGACCGTCGCCTTCGCGGTGCCCATCTGGCAGCAGCGGGCGATGCTGGCGCGCCATTGGCCGGCGCTGATGGTGGGCATGGTCGCCGGCAGCAGTGCTTCGATCGCCAGTTCCTGGGGGCTGGCGCACCTGCTGGCGCTGGACAGCGCGACCAGCCTGTCGCTGGTGCCGCGTTCGATTACCACACCGTTTGCCATGCCGTTGGCCCATGACCTGGGGGGCGTACCAGAGCTGACAGCGGTGTTCGTGATGTTCACCGGTGTACTCGGCGCCATGTTCGGCGGCGCGCTACTGCGTTGGTTGCCGTTGCGCACGCCGCTGGCACGGGGTGCGTTGTTTGGTGTCGGTGCGCATGGCGCCGGGGTCAGCCGGGCACAGGAGGTGGGCCGCGAGGAAGGCTCGGTGGCCGGCCTGGTCATGGTGCTGACCGGCTTGCTGAACCTGTTCGCGGCACCGTTGCTGGCCCTGTTGCTCTGACCGTTCGTGCCACTGACTCGCACAGTCATCAAGCTGGCTGGCAACGCAAGTTCCAGCCAGTGGGCTGCTGGCTAGACTTTGCCTCGACATAGAGAGCACATGTATGTGCCGAGGTGACATGCAATGACCGCAGCCTTGCCCTATCCCGTCCCTATCACTTCACCGGGTTACTTCTGATGCCTATGGCCGAAATTCCATTGTGCGTCTGGCGTACCCGGGGACAAAGCTTCAACTTCCGGGGCCAGAGCATCCGCTACTGGACCGCAGGGCAAGGAGAGCCCCTGCTTCTGTTACACGGCTTCCCCACGGCCAGCTGGGACTGGCACTACTTGTGGGGGCCTTTGACCCAACGCTTTCGGGTGATCGCTTGCGACATGCTCGGTTTTGGCGACTCGGCCAAGCCGGTCGACCACGCGTACAGCCTGATGGAGCAAGCCGACCTGCAGCAGGCATTGCTCGGCCATCTGCAGGTCGACCAGCCGGTACACCTGTTGGCCCATGACTACGGCGGCAGCGTGGCCCAGGAACTGCTGGCGCGGCACCACGAACAGCGTGCCGAGATAGCCAGCTGCGTGTTCCTCAACAGTGGGCTGTTCCCCGAAAGCTGCCGCATGCTGCTGATCCAGAAACTGCTGCTTAGCCGGTTCGGCTGGCTGGTCGGGCGCTCGTTCGGGCGTGACGACCTGGTGCGCAACGTGACCCAGGTCTACGGCCCCTGCACCCACCCCAGCGAAAGTGCCCTGGATGATTTTTGGAGCCTGATCGCCGCCAACCGGGGCACGCGCATCCTGCACAAGCTGGTGAGCTATATCCCCGAGCGCAGGTTGCATCGCGAACGCTGGGTCGGGGCGATGCAGCGCAAAGGCGTACCCCTGCGCTTCATCAATGGCGTGGTTGACCCACTTTCCGGCGGGCACATGCTGGAGCGTTATCGGCAACTGGTGCCGGAGCCGGATACCGTGCAGTTGCAGGGCATCGGCCATTACCCGCACACCGAGGCGCCTGTGCAGGTCCTGCGCCACTACCTGGCTTTTCGTGAACAGCGGCTGAGCTATTACCCACAGAAAGTGGCGTGGTCCTGACCGGGCCTCATCGCCCTGCGTTATTGCCAGGCATTCAGCCTGCGTGAGCTTGATTGTCCGCCTGCCGTTGGCGGCGGACACTTGGCTGACCTGAACCTGCCTGGAGCCATGAGCATGAGCGAGCCTGTCCGTCTGCAAGATCGCGTGGTGATCGTCACCGGAGCCGGCGGTGGGCTGGGCCGCGCCCATGCGCTGCTGTTCGCCGCGCGGGGTGCCAGGGTCGTGGTCAACGACCTCGGCGGCTCTACCCACGGTGAAGGTGCCAGCGCTTCGGCCGCCGACCGGGTGGTGGAGGAGATCCGGGCCGCCGGTGGCACCGCCATCGCCAACCATGACTCGGTCAGCCAGGGCGCGCGTATCGTCGAGCAGGCCCTCGACAGCTTCGGCCGGGTCGATGTGCTGGTGAACAATGCCGGCATCCTGCGTGACAAGACGTTCCACAAGATGGACGACAGCGACTGGGAGCAGGTTTATCAGGTGCATGTGGAAGGGGCCTTCAAGGTCACCCGCGCCGCCTGGCCACACCTGCGCGAACAGAACTGGGGGCGGGTGATCTTCACCGCTTCTACCTCTGGCATCTACGGCAACTTCGGCCAGGCCAACTACGGTATGGCCAAGCTAGGCTTGTATGGGCTGACCCGCACTTTGGCAATCGAAGGGCGCAAGCACGGCATTCTGGTGAACGCCATCGCCCCTACCGGCGGCACCCGCATGACCGAAGGGCTGATCCCGCCTCAGGTCTTCGAGCGGCTCAAGCCGGAACTGGTCAGCCCGCTGGTGGTGTACCTGGGCAGTGAGCAGTGCCAGGGTACGGGCGAATTGTTCGAGGTGGGTGGCGGCTGGGTGGGCAAAGTGCGCTGGGAGCGCAGCCTGGGGGTAGGCTTTGATCCGCGCGAAGGCTTTACCCCGGAGCAGGTGGCGGAAAACTGGGCAAGGATTGGCGACTTTGACGGGGCCGTGCACCCGCAGGACAGCTTGCAGGCGCTGCAGCAGATGATGGCGAACCTGCAGAAGTACCCACTCTAGAGCGCTTGCTGGGCACTTTGTGGGAGCGCATCAGCCAGCGAGAGCGCAGGTTCTTTCGGGGCAAAAAAAAGGCCGCTGCAAGCCACAGCGGCCAATCGAGACGTTAGATCAAGGAGCTTCAAAATCTACGTCGGTGAACCTCGCAGACCTGAAAGGCGGGGGGGAAGAGCCCTTCATGCCGGCCAGTGAGTTAAGAATAAGCGCTTGATCCTGTGGGAAAAATAGCGGCTTATGACATTCACCTTTACGTATCGGGCAATAGTGCTGCAGGCGCTCACGCGGCCGGTGAATAGCCCATGCGCCAGCTGGTCTCGCGCGCAGCCGCCAGCAGCCTTTGCGCCGCCGGCCCATGTTCGTCGGCATGAAAAATCGACGTTGGCCCGACCACGGTCATCACGGCCACAACCTGCCCCAAGGCATTGAACACCGGTGCCGACAACGCATCCACACCTGGCATCAGCAGGCCGTGCACATGGTGCAACCCACGGTCGCGAATGCCGGCCAAGACTGCCTGGTAGTCTTCTGCAGTGTGTTGCAGGGCGGCCAGCTCGCGGTCGCGCAAGTCCACGGTCTCGCGCTCGGGCAGATAGGCGGCGAACACCAGGCCGGTAGAGGATGTAAGCAGCGGTAGCACCGAGCCGATTTGTGTGACCACGGTGACCGCGCGCACTGCCGGTTCAATGCTGACCACGGTCGCGCCCTGGTTACCCCACACGGCAATGAAGCAGCTCTCGTTCAGTTCATCGCGCAATTGCGACAGCGGCAGGGCGGCAATCTTCAACACATCGATGCTGCCCAGCGCCGCCAACCCCACCCGCAATGCTTCGCGACCCAAACCGTAGTGGTTGGTGGCGCTGTCCTGCTCCGCAAAACCACTGGCAATCAACGCCTGCAGGTAACGGTGCACCTTGCTCGCCGGCATTTGCACATGTTCCGCCAGGCGTGACAGCGACGTGGAAGGGGAGAGCTCTGCAAGCGCCTTCAGGATGTCGGTGCCGACCTCCGCCGAGCGGACTTTCTGCTTGCCGTTGTCGGCGGGGGAGCTGGCTTTGGTCATGGGCATCTGCTTCCGGATTCTTCAAGTCGGGCCTTTATAGCTTGACGCCAAGCGCGGGGCAAATTACGTTATTCGTAATCTGATTACGATAAAAACAATGCAGACGCGCTGCCACCCCACACCGGGCCAGCAGCCAGCTGCCCGCAACGGCTCGGCCAGAGCCCGGAGGCATCGATGAATCGCGACACCTCACCCGACCTTCACTACCTCAGCGGCTTCGGCAACGAATTTGCCAGCGAAGCACTGCCAGGGGCTTTGCCGGTCGGGCAGAACTCGCCGCAGAAGGCGCCCTATGGGCTGTATGCCGAATTGCTCTCGGGCACGGCGTTCACCATGGCCCGCAGTGAGCTACGCCGTACCTGGCTTTATCGTATTCGCCCGTCTGCACTGCACCCACGTTTCGAGCGCCTGGCGCGCCAGCCGTTGAGCGGGCCGTTGGGTGGGATCAACCCCAACCGCCTGCGCTGGAGCCCGCAGCCGATCCCTGCCGAACCGACCGACTTCATCGAGGGCTGGCTGCCGATGGTGGCCAACGCGGCGGCGGAAAAACCGGCCGGTGTGAGTATCTACATCTACCGCGCCAACCGTTCCATGGAGCGTGTTTTCTTCAACGCCGACGGTGAACTGCTGCTGGTGCCGGAAATGGGCCGCCTGCGCATTGCCACCGAACTGGGCGTGATGGAAGTTGAACCGCTGGAGATCGCGGTGATTCCACGCGGCATGAAGTTCCGTGTCGAACTGCTCGATGGCCAGGCCCGCGGCTACATCGCCGAAAACCATGGGGCGCCGCTGCGCATCCCGGACCTGGGCCCGATCGGCAGCAATGGCCTGGCCAACCCGCGTGACTTTCTCACTCCGGTGGCGCACTACGAAGAGGCCGAAGGGCCAGTGCAACTGGTGCAGAAGTTCCTGGGCGAGCACTGGGCTTGCGAACTGCAACATTCGCCGCTGGATGTGGTGGCCTGGCACGGCAGCAACGTGCCTTACAAATACGACCTGCGCCGCTTCAACACCATCGGTACCGTCAGCTTCGACCACCCGGACCCGTCGATCTTCACCGTGCTGACTTCGCCGACCAGCGTACATGGCCTGGCCAACATGGACTTCGTGATCTTCCCGCCACGCTGGATGGTGGCCGAGAACACCTTCCGTCCGCCATGGTTCCACCGCAACCTGATGAACGAGTTCATGGGCCTGATCAACGGTGCCTACGATGCCAAGGCCGAAGGCTTCCTGCCGGGTGGCGCCTCGTTGCACGGGGTGATGAGCGCCCATGGCCCCGACGCCGAAACCTGCGAAAAGGCCATTGCCGCCGACCTGGCGCCGCACAAGATCGACAACACCATGGCTTTCATGTTCGAGACCAGCCAAGTGCTGCGCCCGAGCCAGCAAGCCCTTGAATGCCCGCAATTGCAGGCCGACTACGATAGTTGCTGGGCCACCTTGCCGAGCACCTTCAACCCGAACCGGAGATAACCCATGAACCACACTGCCAATGCCCGTAGCTGGGTCGAGCACGCCAACGGGCACAGCGACTTTCCGCTGCAGAACCTGCCGATGGGTATTTTCAGCCGGCCGGGTGAAGCCAAACGCTGTGGCGTGGCCATCGGTGACGCGATCCTCGACCTGGAAGCGGTGCTGGCCGCCGGCCTGTTCGACGGTGCTGCCAAGGCTGCCGTCGAAGCCACCCGCGGTGGCGCGCTGAATGCATTCTTCGCCTTGGGCCGCAGCGCCCGTGTGGCCCTGCGCGAGCGTTTGCAGGCCCTGCTTGGCGAGCACAGCGAACACCAGTCGGCATTGACGCCGGCGCTGATTCCGGCCAGCGACTGCCAACTGCATGTGCCCGCGCAGATCGGTGACTACACCGACTTCTACGTCGGCATCGAGCACGCCAAGAACGTGGGCAAGCTGTTCCGCCCCGATAATCCGCTGCTGCCCAACTACAAGTACGTGCCGATCGGTTATCACGGCCGCGCCTCCACCATCCGCCCATCGGGCACCGATGTGCGCCGGCCCAAGGGCCAGACCTTGCCGGCCGGGCACACCGAGCCGAGCTTCGGCCCTTGCGCACGCCTGGACTACGAACTGGAGCTGGGCATCTGGATTGGCCAGGGCAATGACATGGGCCAGGCGATCCCGGTAGGCGACGCCGCCGAGCATGTGGCCGGCTTGTGCCTGCTCAACGACTGGTCGGCGCGCGATATCCAGGCCTGGGAATACCAGCCACTGGGGCCGTTCCTGTCCAAGAGCTTCATCACCACCATTTCCCCCTGGGTGGTCACTGCCGAGGCGCTGGAGCCGTTCCGCTGCGCCCAGCCGGCGCGCCCGGAAGGCGACCCGCAGCCACTGTCGTACCTGCTGGACAAGCGCGACCAGGCCGCCGGTGCCTACGATATCGAGCTTGAAGTGCTGCTGCTGACCCAGCGCATGCGTGAGCAGGGCGTTGCTCCACACCGCCTGACCCTGAGCAACACCCGCAGCATGTACTGGACCGTGGCGCAGCTGGTGGCGCACCACAGCGTCAACGGCTGCCAGCTGCAACCAGGCGACCTGTTCGGTTCGGGCACCTTGTCGGGGGCCACGCCGGGGTCGTTCGGCAGCCTGCTGGAGATCACCGAGGGCGGCAAGCTGCCGGTGGAACTGGCCAGCGGCGAGGTGCGCAAGTTCCTCGAAGACGGTGACGAAATCATCCTGCGTGCCCGCTGCACGCGCGACGGCGTGGCCAGCATCGGCTTCGGCGAATGCCGTGGCACGGTCATCGCGGCCAACTGAGGAGGGGCGGGCATGGAGCTGTACACCTATTACCGTTCCACCTCGTCCTACCGGGTGCGCATTGCCCTGGCACTGAAGGGGCTGGCTTACCAGTCCCTGCCGGTCAACCTGCTGCAGGGTGAGCAGCGTGGGGCGGACTATGTCGCCATCAACCCGCAGGGCCGCGTACCGGCCTTGCGCACCGATGGCGGTGAATTGCTGGTGCAGTCACCGGCAATCATCGAGTACCTGGAAGAGCTTTATCCACAGCCCGCGTTGCTGCCGGCCACGGCCGAGGCGCGTGCCAAGGTGCGTGGTGTAGCGGCAATCATTGGCTGCGACATCCACCCGCTGCACAACGTGAGCGTGCTCAACCGGCTGCGCCAGGCCGGGCAGGACGAGGGGCAGGTCAATCAATGGATCGGCCACTGGATCAGCCAAGGGTTGGCGGCAGTGGAGCAACTGATTGGTGATCAAGGCTTCTGTTTCGGTGATCGACCGGGGCTGGCGGATGTGTACTTGATCCCGCAGCTGTATGCCGCCGAACGCTTCAACATCGACCTGAGCAGCTTCCCGCGTATCCTGCGGGTTGCCGCAATGGCCGCCGGGCATCCGGCGTTCACCCAGGCCCACCCCGCCCAGCAGCCGGACAGCCCGGCTCAGTGAAGCGAACGGTTCGCCGCCGGAAGCTTGCCGATGCGTTCGGACAGCTTCAGGCGCTGGGCCGGATCTTCAGTCAGTAGCAGCGCATGCTCCAGGTCGAAGCGCTCGGCCTGTGGGCAATCCAGGTGCTGGTACAACGAGGCGCGGGTCATGTAGTCACTGACCTGCACCGGCCCCAACTGCATGACCCGTTCGGCATCGATCAACGCCGCCAGGTGGTTGTCGTTGCTGATGTGCAGCTGGCGCAGGTTGCGTGACAGGCGTTGCAGCATCTGCAGCGGGGTGGCACTGCGCATGTGCTCGGCCGTCAGCGCAACATGCGGCCCGAACTGGCGGGCCAGCAGCTCACGGCAATCGTTGGGGTACAGGCGCCGGCCACCGCAGGGATCGAGCAGGTGGTCGGCACCCGGTACACGCAGCAGGAAATGGCCAGGAAAGCCCACACCTTCCAGCGGAATGGACAGGCGCCCGGCCAGTTCCAGGGCGAGTATGGCCAGGGTCAGCGGTTGGCCACGGCGGCGTTGCAGCACTTTGTCCATCATCGCCGCCTGCGGGCGCAGGGGGTGGTACTCATCCTGCTGGAAGCCCAGCGCATTGAGCTGGCGCAGCAGCGGCTGGGCCAGTTCGCACAGTGGCAGCATCGGCAGGTGGGTGCTGATATCGCGCTGCAGGTCTTGCAGCACGGCAAGGCTGGCTGCGGGCTCGACACTCCGGTCGTGCTCGGCGGCAATCCACAATGCGGCTTCCAGCAGGGCGACAGGCTCGCGTTCCAGGCAGGCCAGGCAGGCTTGACGTGGCTTCATGGGGCTTCTCCACACACGCTTGAGTATTAGCCGTGGCGCGGGGTTTCGTCCAGTGGTCCGGCGGCGGCACCAGCTTCAGGGCGGTGCCTATACTGGAGGGAGCACCTCATGGGGGGCCTGTCGATGTTCGCTCTGATGCAAAGCACCCGTACCCAGTCCTTGCACCTGTTCAACGACCCGCCTACGGGTCTGAAAGCGGTTGTGGCGATCCACAGTGAGCAACTGGGCCCGGCCATGGGCGGGTGCCGGTACCTGCCTTATGCCGATGACGAAAGCGCCATGACCGATGCCATTCGCCTGGCCCAGGGCATGAGCTACAAGGCGGCGTTGGCGGGCTTGCCGCTGGGCGGTGGCAAGGCGGTGATCATGCGCAACCCGCATGTGGAAAACCGCGCCGCACTGTTCGAGGCCTTTGGCCGCTTCATCGATACCTTGCACGGACGCTTCATCATCGCCGTGGACAGCGGCACCTCGACCCTGGACATGGACTGCATTGCTCAGAGCACACCCCATGTGACCAGTACCACCGCATCGGGTGATCCCTCGCCACATGCGGCGATGGGGGTATTCGCGGGTATTCGCGCCACCACCTCGTTCCGGCTGGGCAGTGATGACCTCAGAGGCCTGCGAGTGGCGGTGCAGGGCTTGGGCAATGTCGGTTTTGCGTTGGCGGAGCAACTGCATGCAGTGGGCGCGGAGTTGCTGGTCAGCGACCTGGACCCAGGACGTGTGCGGCTGGCGATGGAGCAGTTCGATGCCAAGCCTGTAACCAACGATGCGTTGATCAGCACCCCTTGCGACATCTTCGCCCCTTGCGGCGTGGGGCCGGTGCTGAACGGGCAAAGCGTGATGCAGTTGCGTTGCGCGGCGGTGGCGGGGGCGGCGAACAACCAGCTGACCACCTTGCAGGTGGCCGACCAGCTGGAGTCGCGCGGGATATTGTATGCGCCTGACTACGTGATCAATGCCGGTGGGTTGATCTACGTGGCGCTGACCCATCGTGGCGAGGATTTGGGCACCATCACCGCGCACCTGGCGCGGATACCGTCACGGCTGACCGAAGTGTTCGGCCATGCCCAGGCGGAGAAGCGTTCGCCGGCGCGGGTGGCGCAGATGTTGGCAGAGCGGTTGCTCTACGGCTGAATGCTGATGCTGGCGTTACTGGCCTCTTCGCGGGCTTGCCCGCGAAGCAGGCGCTGCCGATCTCACTCGGCAGCACCTCCTTCCAGCAACTCGGCCAACGCATCCGGCTGGCTCTTGAACGCCCGGGCAAACACATCGCGGTTCTTGGCCATGTAGATACCGGCTTCCTCAACCTGCTGCTCAGTCAGCGACGGCACCGCCTTGTGCAGCACTTCGGCCAGGCGCTCGGCCAGTTCGAGCATCTTGTCGTGACGGTCTGCTTCGGCCTTATCCATGAACAAGCGCTCCGGGTCGCGGCTGCTGCGGTACACCACTTCGACGGCCATTCATCACCTCTATGCCTTTTTTGCTGTTTGTGTTGCAGTTTACTGTATGCGCATACAGTAATGGCATTGCCATCATCGCGCAACCTGATTCTTCAGCCTGCCCACACGTGCCTTGCGGCAATCGGTCGCCTTCCAAGCCAAGGGCCTGGCCCTTTAACTGCATGGCACAAGCGTCACACCGGTGACGCATCATCCTTAAAGACGTATCGGGGAATGGAACATCGTGAACATCAAATGGGCAGACAAGCTACGCAAAGGCCTGCATGGTTCGGCCGACTCGCTGGGTAACCTGTGCGTCGAGGCCTTCCATTACCTGGCGCTGTTTGGCATTGGCGCGATTACCGCCTATGCGGCGGTGGTCACCTTCCTGGACATGCTCGGCAAGGGTGGGGTCAGTGTCGATGACATCCTGCTGCTGTTCATCTACCTGGAGTTGGGGGCGATGGTCGGCATTTACTTCAAGACCAACCACATGCCAATCCGCTTCCTGCTGTACGTGGCCATTACCGCGCTGACTCGCCTGCTGATCGGCGATGTCTCGCACCACAAGGCGCCGGACGAAGGGCTGCTGTACCTGTGCGGCGGCATCCTGTTGCTGGCGTTCTCGATTCTGGTGGTGCGCTACGCTTCGTATCGCTACCCCTCGACCAAGGTGCTGGATGCCAACGGCAAGGAAGTGGAGGAGGGCAAGTAGCCCTCAGTTGGCAACGACGTGGCGCGGCGCGTGACGAGCGTCGCGGGTTAGCGCGGCCAGCACTTGCATGGGGTTTTGACTGAATTCGATGGCCAGGCCCAGGCGAATGCTGTCGATCACCCGTTGCAGGCGCGCCGGGTCGTTGCGCTGGGCCTGGGTGATGAGGCGCTTGGCGACAACGCCGGCGTCGTCGGACAGGGTCAGCATGATGCTGCCGTCGAGGTTTGTGATGCTCAGGTTGACCCGGTATTCGGGGGCGAATGCAGCACTGATTTTTTCGAACGGGTTGTCCATGGTCGTGCTTCTGCAGTGGATGAGTGCAGAGGTTGACTGGCAACGCGGCGGCTTGGTTCAGTGCCGTTGATCGCTACAAACAAAAACGCCCGGCTTCAGGCCGGGCGTTTTGCTTTGACGATCAGGCGTCTGGGTCACTCAGCTCCAGGGCGCCGCGCTTGCTGCGCAACTTGCCGTAGAAGTGTTCCAGCGCGTGGGTGAGCTTGGTGGCGGCACCGTCGACTGCCTGGTCCAGCGAAGTGGCGGTGTGGGTCACGGAAATCGGTTGGTGGCCTTTTGGGCGAGCCTCCATCTGGCAGCGTTTGTCATGCGGTCCGGGCTTGGCGCCGTTCTCGTCGCGCAGGTGAACCTCGATGCGGGTGAGGTCTTCTTCGTAACGTTCCAGCGAGTTCTGCAGGGTGCTGCGGACCCACTGATCGAGCCGGGCGTTGCCTTCGAAATGGTTGCTGCTGTTGACCTGGATTTGCATGATTCAATCCTTATTCAGCTTGCTCGCATGGAGGCGCGCCTAGGCCCTTGAGACCCTTGGAATTTCTGCGCCTCTTGACTCTAAGGTCAGGCAACTGCTGGATGAATTCAAGCCCTTTCTGAAAATAAATTTCTTGTTGCAAAAGGGGGCTACAAAGCGGCCCCCCATTTGCTACAGGTCAGAACTCCACCGACGTCTGCCCAGTGCACGGCCTGCTCGGCCACTTGCGGGGAAAACGAGGCGTTCACAGGGCGAAGTAGCAGCAGGCTTTGCTTGTGAGAATTGAAATCATTAGTATTGCAGCCCCGAAAACGCCCGGACCTTCGCCATGACGCGCAAAACCGCCGGCCTCCCGCTCAGTTACCGGCTGGGCGTTGCCTCACGTAGCCTTGCCGCGCTGCTGGGCGGCTACTTGCTGGCGTCGATGGCCAGCGTCTGTATTGCCTTGGTGGCGCCGTTGCCCAAGGTCGATGCCACGCTCACCGGCCTGCTGCTGTCGTTCGTCTTCTACCTGCTGGCGTTCATCTGGTGCTTCGCCTGCCGCAACGCCTGGCGTGCCTGGCTGGGTGTACTGGCGCCAAGCCTGTTGTTGGGCCTGATCAGCGGCGTCGCCTACTGGATGAAAAACCCATGAAAGAAGGCTTTCGCCAGGCGATGGCCTGGCTGCACACCTGGACCGGCCTGATCTTCGGCTGGCTGTTGTTCGCCATCTTCCTCACCGGCACACTGTCGTATTTCAAGGAAGAAATCACCCACTGGGCGCAGCCCGAAGTGCGCAGCCATGCTCTGGATCCGCTCAACAGCCTGGGTGTGGCCCAACGTTACCTGCAGGACAATGCCGGGCATTCTGGCACCTGGTTCATTCGCATGCCCAACGCGCGCGAGGCTGCCTTGAGCGTGGGCTACCGCGACCCCAATGGCGGGCCACGCGGGTTCGTGAGTAAAACCCTCGATACCCAGACCGGTCAGCCGGTTGAAGCGCGCGACAGCCGCGGTGGCGAGTTCTTCTACCGCTTCCACTTCCAGCTACAAATGCCTTACCCGTTCGGCCGATGGCTGTCGACCTTCTGCGCGTTCATCATGCTGTTGGGGCTGGTCACCGGCATCATCACGCACAAGAAGATCTTCAAGGAGTTCTTCACCTTCCGCCCCGGCAAGGGCCAGCGCTCCTGGCTGGACGGGCACAACGCGATCGGTGTGTTGGTGCTGCCATTTCACCTGATGATCAGCTACAGCAGCCTGGTGCTGTTCATGTACATGGTGATGCCGGCTGGCATCATGGCCAGCTATGGCAATGACACCGACAAGTACTTCAACGACCTGTTCGGCCGCGACGATGCGCCCAAGGCGGCCCATGTGGCTGCACCGCTGGTGCCGTTGCCCAGCCTGTATGCCCAGTTGCAGGCACTGCAACCCGGCGCGCGTATCGGCAACATCCAGGTGCAGAACCCGGGCGACAGCAATGCCCGTGTCACCTTCACGCAATCGTCTGCCGACCATGTGGCTTATCGGCGCAGCGCTAACTGGACCTTCGATGGCGCCAGTGGCGAGCTGCTGAGCCAGGGCAAGCCAGAGAGCGGGGCAATGATGACCGCCTTCAGTTTCGCCGGGCTGCACATGGGTAACTTCGCCGGCCCTTGGTTGCGCTGGCTGTACTTCTTCTTTGGTGTGGCCGGCACTGCGGTGATCGGCACCGGGCTGGTGATGTGGCTGGGCAAGCGTCAGCTCAAGCACGCCAAGAGCGAGCGCATACCGGGTGAGTTGCGCCTGGTCGAGGTACTCAATATCGCCAGCATGAGCGGCTTGCTGCTGGCGGTGGCAGGTTTCTTCTGGGCCAACCGCCTGGTCCCGATAGGCGTCGAAGGCCGGGGCGACTGGGAGGTCAATGCCTTCTTCATCGCCTGGGGCCTGTCGCTGGTGCATGCGGTACTACGCAGCGGGCGCAGGGCCTGGGGCGAGCAACTTGCGTTGGGTGCGCTGGCCTTTGCCTTGCTGCCGCTGCTCAACGGCCTGAGTACCCACCGCGGGCTGAACCATTCGCTGCAGGAGGGTGACTGGGCCATGGCCGGCTTCGACCTGACTGCCCTGGCCACCGGCCTGTTCCTGGCCTGGCTGGCGGGCAAGATGCTGCGCAGCCCCAAGCCGGTTGCCAAGCGCCCACGCGCAGTAAAAAAGCCGGGTACTGAAACGGCGGAGGCGAGCTGATGCTGGGTAACGCACTGATCGCATTCGCAGGTGTTGTGGCCCTGTGCCTGGCCATGGAAAAACACTTCAGCGACCTGCTCGGGCGCAAGCCGCGCCCTGGGCAATTGCGGCTGTTGCGCAGTGCTGGATGGCTGTTACTGCTGTTATCGCTGCTCCTCAGCGTGCACTTGCGTGGCTGGGCCTACGGCCTGGTGGAGTGGACGGCGGTGATGATGGCCGGGGTAACCCTCTGGGTGTTCGGCCTGCCTTACCAGCCGCGCCTGCTGCTGGGCCTGGCCGCCGCCAGCGTGGTGCTCGGCCCGTTGCTGGCCGTGTTTGCCGTGTGAAGCCGTGAGCGAGCAGGGGGACATCATCGAGCCCGACGCCGACAGTGCCGGCGGGCGTGCACGTTTCGTCCAGGTGTTCCAGGCCCAGCGGGCACGCATGGAAGCCCTGGTCAGCCGACGGGTCGGCTGCCGCGCCACGGCATCGGACCTGGTTCAGGAGCTATTTCTGCGCTTCTGGCGGCGCCCCGAAGTGAAGGTCGAGGCGCTGGACACCTACTTGCTGCGATGCGCTGGTAATCTCGCCATCGACCACCTGCGCAGTGAAGGCAGCCGCGAACGCGTGGCCGAAGCCGCGTTGCCGGTGGACGAAGTGGCCACGGCCCAGGCGCCAGAGCAGGCCCTGGAAGTGGACCACGACCTGCAACGCATCGAAGCCGCCTTGCGCGCCTTGCCCGAGCGCACCCGGCAGATCTTTTTGCTCAACCGTATTCACGGCTGCAAGTACGGCGAAATCGCCAAGGCCATGCAACTGTCCCAGAGCACCGTGGAAAAGCATATGATGCGCGCCCTTGAAGCGTGCAAGGCCAGTGTTGCCGAGCCCGCGCCCACTCCACGCCGGCCAGGGAGCGCCCGTCGATGAGCAGCATGCCCCCCATTACCGAGGCGCAATCCCAGGCCGCCCTGCAGTGGCTCAGCCGCATCAACGGGCAGCCCGCGCAAGCCGAAGGTGCGGCGTTCAAGCGCTGGCTAATGGCCGACCCTGTTCACCGCGCCGCCTATGAACAGGCTCAGCTGTTGTGGCAGAAAAGCGCCGGCCCGGCGCAGCGGTTGGCCGACGAAGAACAGCAAGCCCTGCAACGTTACCTCGATGCCATGGCCAGGCCGCCGGCCCGTGGTCCGTGGAGGCGTGTGGCGGCGATGGCGATGGCGGCCTGCCTGGTGCTGGCCGTGGGTGTTGCCGGTGGCTGGCACCCGGGGTACTGGTTGCAGGACCTGCAGGCTGACTACAGCAGTGCCGGGCAGATTCGCCAGGTGACCTTGGCTGACCAGTCGCAGGTCACGCTGGATGCCGGTAGCGCCATTGCGGTCGATTTCGCCAAGGGGGAGCGCCGTGTGCGGTTGCTTCATGGCGCGGCGTTTTTCCAGGTGACGCATACCGGCGAGCCGTTCCTGGTTGAAGCTGCCGGTGGCGAGGTGCGGGTGCTCGGCACCCAGTTCGAAGTGCGTGAGCAGGGCGAGGGCGCCCAGGTGACGGTACGCAGTGGGCGTGTAGGGGTTAGCCCTGCGCAGGGCGGTTTGGCGCGCGAACTGACTGCCAACCAGCAGGTGAACTACAGCGCAGGCAGGATCGACGACACCCAGGTTGTGGACAGTGACAACCGCCTGGCCTGGCGCCAAGGCTGGCTGAACTACTACCAAGTGCCACTGGCGCAGGTGGTGGAAGACCTTGGGCGCTATTACCCGGGGCGCATTCTGTTGCTGGATGGTGAGCTGGGGCAGCGCAAGGTCAGCGGCAGCTTCCCGGTGGACGAGCCGCAGTTGGCGCTGGATTCGCTGGGCAAGGTGATGGGCTTTTCGCGGCAGACCGTGCTGGGGCGTTTGACCCTGCTTCGGTAGTCGCCTGTACTGGCCTCTTCGCGGGCACAGGCAAAATATTTTTAAAAAACGGGTGAGGTAACAGGACGTGGCATCCGTGTAATGAGTGGAAGTGCGATTCATTCGCAGTCATCACCCTCTCACAGGTCAGCGTCCATGAAGTTCTCTCCGCGTTGCGTCCCTCTCTGGTTCGGCCTTGCCATGCTCCCGGCCGTTGCTGTCGCTCCCCTGGCCAGTGCCGCCGAGCAACAGCAGACCTATGCTTTCGCCCAGCCGGCCCAGCCCCTGGCCCGGGCGCTCAACGCCTTCAGCCGCACCACCGGCCAGAGCGTGGTCTACACCTTAGAACTGCCGGGCGTGCAGGCGCCGGCACTGAACGGCCGATTCAGCGCCGAACAGGCCCTGCAACAGCTGCTGGGCAGCACCGGGTTGGCCTGGCGCCGCGTCGATGCCCGTACTCTGACCCTCGAAACCGCAGACACTTCCGGCGCCCTCAACCTGCAGGCCACCACCGTGACCTCGCAAATGGACGTGTACAGCTATCAACCGCCGGCCACCGCCTCGATCATGCGCGGGCAAGGCCCGAACCAGGACATTCCCCAGGCCATCAACGTGGTACCGGCCCAGGTCATCCGCGACCAGGCTCCGCGCAACCTCGACGATGCCCTTTACAACGTCAGTGGCATCACCCAGGGCAACAACTTTGGCGGCACCTCCGACACGGTGATGAAGCGCGGTTTTGGCGACAACCGCGACGGCTCGATCATGCGCGACGGCATGCCCATCGTGCAGGGCCGCAGCCTCAACGCCAGTACCGAGCGGGTCGAAGTGCTCAAGGGCCCGGCCTCGCTGCTGTACGGCATCCAGGACCCGGGTGGGGTGATCAACGTGGTCAGCAAGCGCCCGCAGTTGCAGCAGTACAACGCCCTGACCGTCCGTGGCTCCACCTACGGCAGCGGCAAGAACGGCAGTGGCGGCGGGTTCGACAGCACCGGCGCGCTGGGCGACAGCAACTTCGCCTACCGCCTGATCGTCGACCACGAGGATGAGGACTACTGGCGCAACTACGGCGTGCACCGCGAGTCATTGGTAGCGCCGTCGCTGGCCTGGCTGGGCGAAGACACCCAGGTGGTGCTGGCGTACGAGCACCGCGAGTTTCTCTCGCCCTTCGACCGCGGCACCGCGTTCGGCAGCAACGGCCACCCGCTGAACATCCCCACCACCCGGCGCCTGGACGAGCCGTTCAACGACATGGAAGGGCGGTCTGACCTGTACCGCCTGGAAGTCGACCACCAACTGGCCGATGACTGGAAGCTGCACTTTGGCTACAGCTTCAACCGCGAGACTTATGATGCCAGCCAGGTGCGGGTGACCGGGGTCAACGAAGCCAAAGGCACACTGACTCGCAGCATCGACGGCACCCACAACGCCATGAGCCGTGACCAGTTCGCCACCTTGAGCCTGGTGGGCAACGTGGAGTTGGCCGGTATGCAGCACGACCTGCTGTTCGGCGTTGACCATGAAGACCGCAAGATCTTTCGCGGTGATCTGATCCGCCAGACTGCGCAATCCACGTTCAGCTATGTGAACCCGGTCTACGGCCAAGAGGTGGAGGGCACCACAGTAAGAGCCAGTGACAGTGACCAGACCGACAAGCTGCGCACCGATGCACTGTTCGTGCAGGATGCGCTGCACCTGGACGACCACTGGATCCTGGTGGCCGGTGCACGATTCCAGCAATTCGACCAGTACGCAGGCCGTGGCCGTCCGTTCACGGCCAATACCGATAACAGCGGCCAAGCCTGGGTGCCGCATGCCGGCATCGTCTACAAGGTGGATGACCAGCTGTCGTTCTATGGCAGCTACAGCGAGTCGTTCAAGCCCAACTCCAGCATTGCGCCGCTGACGGGCGGCGTGGTGCTGGACTCGTCGGTTGCACCTGAGGAAGGCAAGTCGTGGGAGCTGGGCGCCAAGCTAGACATGCCCGGTCGCCTGACCGGTACCCTGGCGGTGTTCGACATCACCAAGCGCAATGTGCTGGTTTCCAACTTTGATGCCACCACGAAAGAGACGGTGTACAGCAACGCCGGCGAGGTCAGCTCGCGTGGCGTGGAGCTCGACCTGACGGGGCAGCTGAGCGAGCACTGGAGCCTGATTGGCAGCTACGCCTACACGGACGCCAAGGTCACCAAGGACCCGGACCTGCAAGGCAACCGCCTGCAGAACGTGGCCAAGCACAGCGGTTCGTTGTCGGCCGTGTACGACTTCGGCAGCCTGTTCGGGGGCGACAAGCTGCGGATGGGCGCAGGTGCGCGTTATGTGGGTGAGCGGGCGGGCAACTCGACCAACACCTTCGACCTGCCGTCCTATACCGTGGCCGATGCGTTCGCCAGCTACGAGACCAAGCTGGATGAGCACAACGTGCGCTTGCAACTGAACGTGAAGAACCTGTTCGACAAGGTCTACTACAGCTCGGCGGTGAACCAGTACTTTGTGGCAATCGGGGATGCGCGGCAGGTGAGCCTGTCCAGCACCTTCGAGTTTTGAGCCAGCCTGTACCGGCCACTTCGCGGCTAAAGCCGCTCCTACAGGGATCGCGCCCGCCTCAAGCGCAACGCTTTACCTGTGGGAGCGGCTTTAGCCGCGAATGGCCGAACGGTACTCGCCAGGTGTTGCGCCCAGCGCCTGGCGGAACCGGTTGCTGAAATGGCTGGCACTGGCAAACCCGCACATCAAGGCAATTTCCCCCAGCGGAATTTCCCCCAGCCGCAACAGCTGGCGGGCCCTGTTCAGCCGCCGGGCCAGCAAGTACTGGTGCGGCGGTAGCCCGAAACTGGTGCGGAACATGCGCGCGAAGTGGTATTCGGACAGGTTGCAGCGCAGGGCCAGTTCACCCAGGGTAATCGGCTGGTCCAGGTGCGCCTCGATGTACTCGACCATTTGCCGGCGCAGGTTCGGCGCCAACCCACCTTTCAGGCGCAGGCCCTGGCGCAGCCCGACCTGGCTGAGCAATGCATGGTCGACAATCTCGTGCGCCAGGCTGCTGGCCAGCAGGCGCTCGCCGGACTCGTCCCAGTCCAGGGTGATCAGTTGGCGAAAGCGCGCGGCCTGTTGCGGGTCGTCGAGAAAGGTCGCTTCCTGTAATTGCAGTTCACGCGGCTCCCGGTCCAGCAGGCGCACGCAACCCAAGGCGAACTGCGCCTCGCTGACATACAGGTGCGCCAGGCGGATTGCACCATTGACCACCCAGTTCGATTCCTGCCCGGCCGGCATCACGCACAGCTTGCCCGGCGCGCCCTTGTCGGCGGGACGCTGGCGGCGGAAGGTACCGGTGCCGTCGGCGATGTAGCACGACAGGGTGTGATGGGTCGGTGCCTGATAATCGCGGGCATCATCCCGGTTGCTCCACAACGCCGCCGCCAGCCCATCGCCCAGGTGCGCGCTCAGCTCCAGCCGGGCGTGGGGGGAGGCGTGCATGGCGTTGAACACTTGCAGCTGCGTGAGTGGGGTCATGGGCGAATCCTCTTGCCAGCCATCCTACTGCGGCTGTGGTCGAGTGACATCCACCAGGGCAAGAAAAGCGCAAGTTTGTGCAAGCAGGCAAACGCTGATCGGAAGAACACTGGCGATCCCTGTGGGAGCGGGCTTGCCCGCGAAGCGCCGGGCACCGATCTTGAAAGGCCCAAGGAACCACCGCCATGAACCTGTCACTGTACCTGCTCACCGTCCTGATCTGGGGTACCACCTGGATCGCCCTTAAGCTCCAGCTGGGTGTGGTCGCGATCCCGGTCTCGATCGTTTACCGCTTCGCCCTGGCCGGGCTGATCCTGTTCGCCTTCCTGCTGCTCACCCGCCGCCTGCAACCCATGAACCGCCGTGGCCACCAGATCTGCCTGGCTCAGGGCCTGTGCCTGTTTTGCGTCAATTTCATCTGTTTCCTCAGTGCCAGCCAGTGGGTCGCCAGTGGCTTGATCGCCGTGGTGTTTTCCACCGCTACCCTGTGGAATGCGCTCAATGCACGGATCTTCTTCGGCCAGAAGATCGCCAGCAATGTGTTTGGCGGCGGTGCCTTGGGCCTGCTCGGGTTGGGGCTGCTGTTCTGGCCCGAGCTGTCACACCACACCGCCAGCCGCGAGACCTTGTACGGCCTCGGCCTGGCCTTGCTCGGCACGCTGTGCTTCTCGGCGGGCAACATGCTGTCGAGCATGCAACAGAAGGCCGGGCTCAAACCCATGACTACCAACGCCTGGGGCATGGTCTACGGGGCGGCGATGCTGGCGGTGTTTTGTGTGGTCAGCGGCGTGCCGTTCAGCATGGAGTGGAATGTGCGCTACATCGGCTCGTTGCTGTACCTGGTGGTGCCAGGGTCGGTGATTGCCTTTACTGCCTACCTGACTCTGGTCGGGCGCATGGGGCCGGAGCGGGCGGCCTATTGCACGGTGCTGTTCCCGTTGGTGGCGTTGAATGTGTCGGCGGTGGCCGAGGGGTATCAGTGGACGGCGCCGGCCTTGTTGGGGCTGGTGGCGGTGATGGCGGGGAATGTGCTGGTGTTTCGCAAGCCCAAGGCCAAGGTGCCTGAGGGGATGGTGGTGGCCAAATAGGTAATGTGCTGCCTGCACCGACCTCTTTGCGGGCTCGCCCGCGAAGAGGTCGGTGCAGGCAAAATATGACTATCAGCCTTTCCACACCTGTGGATTCACCAGATCCCGCGGCCGCTCACCCAGCAGTGCCGCGCGCAGGTTGTCCATCGCCCGGTTGGCCATGGCCTCACGGGTTTCGGCAGTGGCTGAACCAATGTGCGGCAGGGTCAGGGCGTTATGCAGCTTGAACAATGGCGAATCGCTCAGCGGCTCCTTCTCGTACACATCCAGCCCGGCGCCACGAATGGTGCCGTTCTGCAGCGCTTCGATCAGCGCCGCTTCGTCCACCACCGGCCCGCGCGCGATGTTGATCAGGAAGGCGCTCGGCTTCATCAGCTTCAGCTCTCGCGCACCGATCAACTTGCGGGTGGCCTCGGACAACGGCACCACGATCACCACGAAGTCCGCTTCTGCCAGCAACTGCTCCAGGCTGCGGAACTGCGCCCCCAGCTCTTGCTCCAGCGCGGTTTTACGGCTGTTGCCCGAATAAATGACCGACATGTTGAAGCCAAAGCGACCACGGCGGGCAACGGCGGCGCCGATGTTGCCCATGCCGACGATACCCAGCGTCTTGCCATGTACATCGCTGCCGAAGTGCGCTGGGCCCACGGTGGCTTGCCAGTTGCCGGCCTTGGTCCAGGCATCCAGCTCGGCGGTGCGGCGGGCGCAGCCCATGATCAGCGAGAAGCCCAGGTCGGCGGTGCTTTCGGTCAGCACATCCGGGGTATTGGTCAGGGCGATACCGCGTTCGTTGAAGTAGTCCAGGTCGTAGTTGTCGTAGCCGACCGACACGCTGGACACCACCTCCAGCTTGCCTGCGCCTTCAAGCTGGGCACGGCCTAGCTTGCGGCCAACGCCGATCAAGCCGTGGGCCTCGGGCAGGGCTTCGTTGAACTGGGCATTGATGTCGCCGAGCTTGGGGTTCGGCAAAATGACGTTGAAGTCTTGCTGCAGGCGCTCGGCCATGGCCGGGGTGATACGGCTGAAGGCCAGGACGGTCTTTTTCATCGGGCAACTTCTCTGCAAGGCGGTGGTGGATATTGGTTAGCAACCTACCATTGTCCACCCCCGCCATGCAGCAGCTTTTTAGTTGGCGATCAGCACCTGATGGGTTTTCAGGTCCGCCTCATGGGCGGCGAGAATCTCCGGCAGGGAATTGCGCAAGTACTCGACCCAGGTCTTGATCTTGGCATCCAGGTACTGCCGCGACGGGTAGATGGCGTACAGGTTCAGCTCCTGCAGGCGGTACTCGGGCAGCACCCGTACCAGGCTGCCATCACGCAGACCGTCGATGGCCGAGTAGATGGGCAGCACGCCAACGCCCATGCCGCTGCGGATCGCGGTCTTCATGGCATCGGCGGTGTTCACCATGAACGGCGAGCTGGTGATGTTGACCATCTCCTGGCCTTCCGGCCCGTCGAACAGCCACTTTTCCAGCGGGATCACGGGGCTGACCATGCGCAGGCAGGCGTGCTTGAGCAGGTCTGCCGGCTTTTGCGCACTGCCGTGGCGGGCGATGTAGCCGGGCGAAGCGCAGACAATGCTGTAGGTGATGCCCAGGCGTTGGGATACGAACCCCGAGTCGGGCAGTTCGGTGGCCAGCACGATGGACACGTCATAGCCTTCGTCCAGCAGGTCGGGTACGCGGTTGGCCATGGTCAGGTCGAAGGTCACGTCCGGGTGCGATTCGCGGTAGCGGGCGATGGCATCGACCACGAAGTGCTGGCCCACCCCGGTCATCGAGTGCACCTTCAGCTGCCCTGCGGGGCGCGCATGGGCGTCGCTGGCCTCGGCCTCGGCTTCTTCCACATAGGTAAGAATCTGTTCGCAACGCATCAGGTAGCGCTTGCCGGCCTCGGTCAACGCAATGCGGCGGGTGGTACGGTTGAGCAGCCTTGTTTGCAGATGGGCTTCCAGGTTGGAGACCGCCCGCGACACGTTCGCGGTGGTCGTATCCAGTTGCGCGGCGGCAGCGGTAAAGCTGCCAAGCTGGGCTACGCAACTGAAAGCACGCATGTTTTGCAGGGTGTCCATGGGTCACTCTCGATGTAGAGGACAAAATTGTGTCACGAAGTAACGATAAAAAGCTGAAAATTTGCCTTCGACCAAAGGCGGATTATCGCTGTTTTGGTAACAAAGATTCGCAGGAATCTGCGCTTATCGCCAGTGCTGCCGCCCCCTAGAATTGCCCGGCCCCTTCACCTCTTCCTCGGGAAATCGCAGCTGTGCCGCGTCGCATCATCAGAACGCTCAATGCGTTCAGTGCCTGTGCCCTTGCCCTCACCTTGAGTGGCTGTATCGGAACCTGGGGCATCGCCCCGCAAAGCAAGACGCTGCAAGCCAATACCCTGACCACCGACGCGGCCATACGCGAAGCCGCGACCGATGCCCACTGGCCCGACCAGCAGTGGTGGCACGCCTATGGCGACCCCCAGCTGGACCGCTGGGTAGCCCTGTCCGTGGCCGGCAGCCCAAGCCTGGCCATGGCCGCCGCGCGGGTGCGCGAAGCCAAGGCCATGGCGGGTGTGGTCGAGTCGGCAGAAAAACTGCAGGTCAATGGCCAGGCCACGCTCAAGCGCCACAACTGGCCTGAAGACCAGTTCTACGGCCCTGGCGCGCTGTCTGGCGCCAACACCTGGGACAACAATGCCGCCTTCGGTTTCAGCTACGCCCTCGACCTGTGGGGCCGCGAACGCAATGCCAGCGAGCAGGCGGTGGATCAGGCGCACATGAGCGTGGCCGAAGCCCGCCAGGCGCAGCTGGAACTGCAGAACAACGTGGTGCGTGCCTATATCCAGCTGAGCCTGCACTTTGCCCAACGCGATATCGTCAAGGCCGAACTGGAGCAGCAAGAGCAGATCCTGGCCTTGGCCAAGCGCCGCCTGGACGCGGGCATCGGCACCCATTTCGAAGTCAGCCAGGCCGAAGCGCCGCTGCCGGAAACCCACCGCCAGCTCGACAGCCTGAACGAAGAAATCGCCCTGACCCGCAACCAGCTGGCTGCCTTGGCCGGCAAGGGGCCGGGGGAGGGCGCACAGTTGCAGCGCCCGACCCTGGCCCTGGCTGCACCACTGAAACTGCCTTCCAACCTGCCTGCCCAACTGGTCGGCCAGCGCCCTGACGTGGTTGCCAGCCGCTGGCAGGTGGCCGCGCAGGCGCGTGGCATCGACGTTGCTCATGCCGGCTTCTTCCCCAACGTCGACCTGGTCGGCAGCCTGGGCTTCATGGCCACCGGCGGCGGCCCGCTGGAGTTCCTCACCGGGCGCAAGTTCAACTACAACGTCGGCCCGGCCATCAGCCTGCCGATCTTCGACGGTGGCCGCCTGCGCTCGGAGCTGGGCGTGGCCTCGGCGGGCTATGACGTGGCGGTGGCGCGTTACAACCAGACCGTGGTTGGCGCGCTCAAGAACATCTCCGACCAGCTGATCCGCCGCGAGTCGATGAAAGAACAGTCGCATTTCGCTGCCGAATCCGTTGCTGCTGCGCAGAAAACCTACGACATCGCCATGGTCGCCTTCCAGCGGGGTCTTACCGATTACCTGAGCGTGCTCAATGCGCAGACCTTGCTGTTCCGCCAGCAGCAAGTGCAACAGCAGGTGCAGGCCGCCCGCCTGATCGCCCATGCCGAGCTGGTCACCGCGTTGGGCGGTGGCCTGCAGGCCGGCCAGGATGTGCCGAAAGAGGAACGCCAGGCCGCGCCGAAAACCCCGGCCACCCTGGCCATTTTCGACAAGAAGCCGGATAACGCCGAATGAGCACTTCCAGTTTGCCCATGCGCTGGCTGCAAAGCCTGGAATGGCGCCGGGGCTTCTTTGCCTGGGCGCGCACCGACGGTGTGACCTGGGTGTACATCTTCAAGGTGCTGGCTGCCGCCTTCATCACCCTGTGGCTGGCCATGCGCCTGGAGCTGCCGCAACCGCGCACGGCCATGATCACCGTGTTCATCGTCATGCAGCCGCAAAGCGGGCATGTGTTCGCCAAGAGCTTCTACCGAGTGCTCGGCACCCTGGCCGGCTCGGCGATGATGGTGGCGCTGATCGCCATCTTCCCGCAGAACACCGAGCTATTCCTGCCCAGCCTGGCCTTGTGGGTGGGCCTGTGCTCGGCCGGCGCCATGCGCTACCGCACCTTCCGCGCCTATGGCTTCGTGCTGGCCGGCTACACGGCAGCGATGATCGGCCTTCCGGTGCTGCAGCACCCCGATCAGGCGTTCATGGCAGCGGTATGGCGGGTGCTGGAAATTGCCTTGGGCATTCTGGTATCGACCTTCGTCAGTGCCGCGATCCTGCCGCAGTCGGCCAGTGCCGCCATGCGCAACGCCCTGTACCAGCGCTTTGGCGTATTCGCCGGGGTAGTGGTGGAAGCCCTGCGCGGTGACAGCCAGAAAGACCGTTTCGAAAGCAGCAACGTGCGCTTCGTCGCCGAGGCCGTGGGCCTTGAGAGCCTGCGCAACGTCACTGCCTTCGAAGACCCGCACATGCGCCGCCGCAGTGGCCGACTGGTGCGCATGAACAGCGAGTTCATGGCCATCACCACACGCTTCAATGCCTTGCACCGTTTGCTCGAACGCCTGCGTGCTCGTGGCCCCCTGCAGATCGTCAGTGCCATCGAACCGGGCCTGAACACCTTGGTGGAACTGTTACAGCCCTACGTGGGCCGGGCGTTGACCGATGCCGATGCACTGCGCCTGACCCTGGAGCTGGCCGCCTACAAGGAAGGCCTGCAAGCCCAGGTGCGTGGGCTGCGAGCCGAGTACCTGGCGACCGAACCCAGCGAGGCCGACCTGCTCGACTTCCATACGGCGTTCGAGCTGCTGTACCGCTTTGTCGACGAAATGTTCAGTTATGCCGAAACCCACGCTTCGTTGGCGGCGCACAGGCACGAGCGTGAACAGTGGGACGAGCCCTATGTGGCGCAGACCAGCTGGCTGGTGTCGCTGGCCGCCGGTGTGCGTGCCTCGGCGGTGCTGTTGCTGCTGGGCAGTTACTGGCTGCTCAGCGACTGGCCCAGCGGCGCCATGATGACCTTGATCGCCACCGTCACCGTGGGCCTTTCGGCGGCTTCGCCCAACCCCAAACGCATGTCGTTCCAGATGGCTTGCGGCACGGCTATCGGCGCTTTTGTCGGCTTCTTCGAAACCTTCTTCGTGTTCCCTTGGATCGACGGTTTCCCGCTGCTGTGCATGGTGCTGGCGCCGGTGTTCGTACTCGGCGCGTTCCTTGCCTCGCGCCCGGCTTACGCCGGTTATGGCCTGGGCCTGCTGGTGTTCTTCGCCATCGGTTCGGTGCCGAACAACCTGACGGTGTATGACCCTTACACGTTCATCAACGACTACATCGGCATGGTCATCGGCATGTTCGTCTGCGCTGCTGCTGGCGCGATCATCCTGCCGCCCAACAGCCGCTGGCTGTGGAGCCGGCTGGAGCAGGAACTGCGTGAGCAAGTGCTGTTCGCCATCAGCGGCCGCCTGCGCGGCCTTGGGTCGGCCTTTGAAAGCCGCACCCGCGACCTGTTGCACCAGGCCTACGGCCTGGCGGCCGGCAAGCCGCAGGTGCAAAGCCAGCTGATGGGGTGGATGTTCACCGTGCTGGAAATCGGTCACGCCGTCATCGAGCTGCGCAAAGAGCAGGCCCGTGCGCCGGTGCACCCGGCCTACGCCGAGTCACAACCGTGGCGCCAGGCCATCCGCGTGATGGGCCGCGCACTGGCAAGGCTGTTCTTGCAGCCCAGCGCCAGCAACCACGAACGCGCACTGGTGGCGGTGGACCACGCCATCGCCCGCGTGCAAGCCACCGACGAGCCGTTCGCCCGGCACTTCGATACCTCGGTGCTGCGCCGTGCGCAAAGCTATCTGCATTTCATCCGTTCTTCCCTGCTTGACCCACAATCGCCATTGGCACCGGCGAAAGGACTGCACCATGCCCCGTGAAATCGCCTTCCATGGCGTGTACATGCCCACCATGACCTTGATGTTCCTGTTCGCCCTGGGCCTGGCCTGGGGCCTGGACCGGTTCATCGCCAGCCATGATGGCTACCGCTTCTTCTGGCACCCGGCGCTGCTGCGTCTGAGCCTGTTCGTCTGCCTGTTCGGCGCCATGGCGCTTACTGTCTACTGGTGAGAATCCTTCGATGAAAAAGTTCTTCAGCCTGATCGCCACCCTGCTGGTGCTGGTCGCCGCCGTGGCCATCGGTCGCCAGTTGTGGCTGCACTACATGACCACGCCCTGGACCCGCGACGGCCGCGTGCGTGCAGACATCATCAACGTCGCCGCCGACGTGCCCGGCTACGTGGTGGACGTCCCGGTCAAGGACAACCAGCGGGTGAAGAAGGGCGACCTGCTGATCCAGATCGACCCCGAGCATTACCAATTGGCAGTCGACCAGGCCAAGGCTCTGGTCGCCTCGCGCAAGGCGACCTGGGAAATGCGCAAGGTCAACGCCAAGCGCCGGGCCGACATGGACAACCTGGTGATTTCCAAGGAAAACCGCGACGACGCCAGCAACATCGCCAACTCCGCCCAGGCCGATTACCAACAGGCCCTGGCCGAGCTGGCTGCAGCCGAGCTCAACCTCAAGCGCACGCACATCGTGGCCACGGTGGACGGGTACGTGACCAACCTGAATATCCACAAGGGCGACTATGCGCGCACCGGTGAAGCGGTGATGGCGGTGGTCGACGAGAACTCGTTCTGGGTGTACGGGTTCTTCGAAGAGACCAAGCTGCCCCACGTGAAGGTGGGTGACCAGGCCGAGCTGCAGATGATGAGCGGCGAGCGCATCAAGGGCCATGTAGAGAGCATCGCCCGCGGCATCTACGACCGTGACAACCCGCAAAGCCGTGAGCTTATTGCCGATGTGAACCCGACGTTCAACTGGGTGCGCCTGGCGCAGCGCGTGCCGGTGCGGATTCACATTGATGAAGTGCCGGAAGGGTTTTTGCTGGCGGCGGGGACGACCTGTACGGTGGTGGTGAAGCCGAGCGAGGGGTAAGTGTTGTTCACGGTTGCTGTGCGGCTTCCCTCAGCAACTGATCCCAATCATCGGGAGGGTTGCCGTTGTCGAGCATTTTCTGGAAGACCTTGTAAGCATCGTCATGACTTTCATAAGCCCGCTTGCTTGATTCGTCATTGACCCAGGCCAGCACGATGATCCTGCTGGGGGTGTGGTAGCGAAAGAACAACCGGTACTGCTGAAAGAACTTTGCCCGAAACCAGTGCTTGTGACCCTCGCCCAGCGTGGCGCCTTGGCGGTATTCAGATTTGGTCGGGTCCTGAGGGATCACATCAAAAGCCAAACGCTTGATTGCCGCCAGCCGCTTATAGGCATTTCTTTCCGTGTAACCTGTTGGGTCTTTCTGCATCTGAGCATGAACTTGAGTGCTCAGTGCCTCCAGTTTGGCCAGGAACAGCGGGTGGGCAAATACAGTCCATCCATGAATAACCAGAGGCTTCCTGCTCGCATCACTCATTCATCATCCGCCGACAGAGGTTGATCCAGGTCGACCTCTGCGTCGCCGACAAGCTTGTCGAGACGCGCGATGAGGTCAGCATCGACAACCTGCAGCCGTTGAGGGTTGGTGGCGATATCGTGTGCCAGGAAATCCAGAAATTTGCCCAGTACCGGATCGCTCTCGGTTGCTTCTGCACGGGTGAGTATCACCTCACCGTCAGGGCGAATCGAGTAATGGATCTTGTCACGTTTTTTCAAGCCCAAGGCGCGCCGTACTGTTTCGGGAACAGTGGTCTGATAGCGATCGGTCAGTGTGGACTCGACGTCGAGAGTGGTTGCCATGGGCAATGTCCTTTTGAGGGGAAGCTATGCATTCCAAGGTAATGCGAATGCATTGCCTGGTCAATGCAAGTGCATTACCCCTCTGATGGGCGGTCAGGCTACTCCCACCAACACCGGAACCTTCACCCGGTCAATCACCTTCGCGCTGATCGACGGATCCAGCATCCGCCCCAGCCGCGACAGGTGACGGTGGCCCATGATGATCAGCTCGCAGTTCTGCTCCTGCGCCTTGGCCACGATCACTTCGACCGGTTGCCCGGCCACCATGCAGCCCTGGCTGGCGAAGCCGGCTTGCTGCAACTCGCGCACGGCCTGGGCGACGGCGAGGTCGGCATGTTGCTGTTCCTCGCAGGCGGCGGGGTATTCCTCCAGCTCTTCGGTTGTATAGGGGGCGGGTTGTTCGTGGACGGCGAAGGTGGAGTCGATGGCCAGCAATACGTGCAGTTCGTGTTCGCCGGGGCGGCAGTAGCGGCGGGCGAGGGTGAGCAGGGCGCTGGAAGCGGGGGAGGCGTCGATGGCGATCAGGACGGGGGTGGGCATTGGGGATCCTTGTACAAGGCTGGCTGAATGGTTGCCTGTCCGGGCCCTTTCGCGGGTTTACCCGCGAATGGGCCGAACCTGCCATGCAATATTTTTGGCCCAATCCACTTCCGGAATAAATGTCCCTCCACGCACGAGCGCATTGCGTCTGGTGCAATCCACCAACCTGCTACCATCGCCATCCCCACAGCTGCCACGGAAAACGGCCATGCAACTCCCGGACATGAACCTGCTTGTCGCCCTCGATGCCCTGCTCGATGAGGGCAGCGTGGTGGGCGCGGCGCAGCGCATGAACCTGAGCCCGGCAGCGATGAGCCGTACCCTGGGGCGCATTCGCGAGGCCATGGGCGACCCGATTCTTGTGCGTGCCGGCCGTGGCCTGGTGCCGACGCCGCGCGCGTTGGCCCTGCGCGAGCAGGTGCATGGCCTGGTGGAGCAGGCCGGGCAGGTGTTCCGCAGCCGAGACGATGTCGATCTGGTTAACCTGGATCGTGCCTTCAATATCCGCACCAACGATTTGTTCATCGCCCTGTACGGCGCCCAACTGCTGCGCATGATGCTGGCCCAGGCACCGCGCACGGTGTTGCGGTTCGTCCCGGAGGGCAGTGGCGACGATGATGCGGTGCTGCGCAATGGGCACATCGACCTGATCATCAGCTCGGCCGTAGAACTGGGCCCGGAAATCAAGGTGCAGAGCCTGTTCAACACCTATTTCGTGGGCCTGGCGCGCGTAGGGCATCCGATCTTCGACGCCCCTATCACCCCAGAGCGCTTCGCCGCCTACCCGCAGATCAGTGTATCCCGGCGTGGCCGCGCCAATGGGCCGATCGATGTGGCGCTGGCCAACCACAAGGTGGAGCGGCGGGTAGCGCTGATCACCACCAGCTTCCACTCGGCCATGTTTTCGTTGCCGGATTCGGACCTGATCCTGCCGATACCGGCCAATATCCTCAACAGTGTGCAGCGCCTGAAATTGCCACTGCGCTCGTTCGAGATCCCGGTGCCGTTGGAAAAGGTCAATGTGAAGCAGGCATGGCACCCGCGGTTCGACAACGACCCCGCGCATCGTTGGCTACGCCAGACGTTGAAAGCATGCGGCAGTATTGATCCGTGATTTTCATGACAATTGCGTCTGGCGCAATATAAAACTGCCAACAAGTCAGTTTTCGTCAGCATTCGACCTTCTTAAACTTGCTCCAGCCTCGAAATTGTTGCTGGAGATGTAATTTCATGAGTTCCCTGACCGCACCCTCTGCGGCGTTGGCCGCCGCCCCCGCGCCGGCTGCACCTGCGCAGACGGCGTTCGGCGTGCAGGTGGTGGTGGGGCTGTTCGGTGTTTTGCTGGCCGTGCTGTGTGCGGGCCTGAACGAGTCAGTCACCAAGATTTCCCTGGCCGATATCCGCGGTGCCATGGGTATCGGTGCCGATGAAGGCGCCTGGCTGCTGGCGGTGTACAGTGCCGCCTCGGTCTCGGCCATGGCCTTTGCGCCGTGGCTGGCCACCACCTTCTCACTGCGGCGCTTCACCATGAGCGCCATTGGCCTGTTCGCCGTGCTTGGCCTGCTGCAACCGTTCGCCCCCAACCTACATAGCCTGATGCTGCTGCGTGTACTCCAGGGCTTTGCCTCGGGTGCCTTGCCGCCGATGCTGATGAGCGTGGCGCTGCGCTTTCTGCCGCCGGGCATCAAGGTCTATGGCCTGGCCTGCTATGCACTGACCGCCACTTTCGGCCCCAACCTTGGCACGCCGCTGGCGGGGCTGTGGACCGAGTACGTCGGTTGGCAATGGGCCTTCTGGCAGATCATCCTGCCCTCGCTGCTGGCCATCGTCTGCGTGGGTTGGGGCCTGCCGCAAGACCCGCTGCGCCTGGAGCGTTTCAAGCAGTTCGACTGGCGCGGTGTGTTGCTGGGCCTGCCCGCCATCAGTTGCATCGTGCTGGGCCTCTCGCTGGGTGACCGTTGGGGCTGGTTCGATTCGCCGCTGATCTGCTGGCTGCTGGGTGGTGGCCTGCTGCTGTTGGTGCTGTTCATGTTTAACGAGTGGTCCGAGCCGCTGCCGTTTTTCCAGTTGCGCATGCTGCAGCGGCGCAACCTGAGTTTCGCCTTGGTGACCTTGGCCGGCGTGCTGATCGTGCTGTCGGGCGTAGGCAGTATCCCGTCGGCCTACCTGGCGCAGATCCAGGGCTACCGCCCGGCACAGACCAGCCCGCTGATGATGCTGGTGGCGATGCCGCAACTGATCGCCCTGCCGCTGACGGCAGCGCTGTGCAACATCCGCGCGGTGGACTGCCGCTGGGTGCTGGGCATTGGCCTGGCGATGCTGGCGGTGTCGTGTGTCGGCAGCAGCCTGCTGACCAGCGAGTGGATCCGTGGCGACTTCTACCCGTTCTACCTGTTGCAGGTGTTTGGCCAGCCCATGGCGGTGCTGCCACTGCTGATGCTGTCCACCAACGGGATGACCCCACAGGAAGGCCCGTTCGCCTCCAGTTGGTTCAACACTGTCAAAGGCCTGGCTGCAGTCATCGCGGGTGGCTTGCTGGATGCACTTGGGACCCTGCGCCGGCACTTCCATTCCAATCACCTGGTGGACAGCCTGGGCAACGCCCCGCTGGTCGACGACAGCGCTGCGGGCCTGGCCCGGCGTATTCACGACCAGGCGCTGGTGCTGACCTCTGCCGACCTCTACCTGGTCATGGCTGGCATCGCCGTGGCCCTGATCTGCCTGATTCCTTTCGTGCCTACCCGGGTCTACCCGCCGCGCGCGGTGGCCTGAACCCTGGATGAATTCGAGACCCGCTGAAATGACTAACAACCGCAAGACCCTGTTCATTGGCTCGGTACTGGCCGTGGCCGTTCTGGCTGGCATTGTCGGCCCCTGGATGTTCGGCAGCGACCACCGCCAGAGCACCAACGATGCCTACGTCATTGCCGACTACACCGTAGTTGCGCCCAAGGTTGCAGGCTTCATCAAGGACGTGCTCGTAGAAGATAACCAGCAGGTCACAGCCGGCCAGTTGCTGGCGACCATCGACGCCCGTGACTACCAGGCCGCCCTGGATGCCGCTCAGGCCCAGTTGCTGGTGGCTCAGGCGCAAAGTGCCGATGCCCGCGCCACGCTCGAGCGCCAGGCAGCATTGATTGCCCAGGCCGAGGCGGCGGTGAAAGCGGCCCAGGCCGAAACAGCGTTCGCCGACCATGAAGTCAACCGCTACAGCCGCCTGGCCGAGCAGGGCGCCGGTACCGTGCAGAATGCCCAGCAGGCACGCAGCGGCGTCGACCAGGCCCGCGCTCGCCTGGCCAATGCCCAGGCGGCGCTGGTGGCGGCGCGCAAGCAGGTGGATATCCTTACTGCCCAGGTGGCCAGCGCCGATGGCCAGCTCAAGCGCGCTGAAGCAGGCGTGGAAAAGGCACAGCTCGACCTGTCCTACACGCGCATCACGGCGCCGGTGGACGGCATGGTCGGCGAGCGCGCCCTGCGCGTGGGCGCCTACGTCAATCCCGGCGCACGCCTGTTATCGGTGGTGCCGTTGCAGCAGGCCTATGTGGTCGGCAACTTCCAGGAAACCCAGCTGACCCATGTGCAGCCGGGGCAGCCGGTGAGTATCAGCGTTGACACCTTCTCCGGTGAAAAGCTGCAAGGCCACGTAGAGAGTATCGCCCCGGCTACCGGCGTGACCTTCGCTGCGGTCAAGCCAGACAACGCCACCGGCAACTTCACCAAGGTTGTGCAGCGCATCCCGGTGAAGATCGTGTTCGATGACGGGCAGCCGTTGCTCTCCCGCTTGCGGGTGGGCATGTCGGTGGAAGCGACCATCGATACCCGTGGCGACAAGCTGGATGGCAAAGAGGTAAGTGCACGATGAAACCTGCATTACGCTTGAGCCCCTTGGTGCTGGCCGTGTTGATGGCCGGTTGCACGATGGGCCCGGACTTCCTGCGCCCCGACAGCCGGGCACCGCAACAGTGGGCGCCGCTTCAAGGCCAGGCAGCATCCAGTCAGCCGCAAGCCGAACCGCTGGAGCTGCGCTGGTGGGAAACTTTTCATGACGGACAGCTCAGCGCGTTGATCCAGCGCGTTGCCGAGCGCAACCTCGACCTGCAGATGGCCAGCGCCCGCCTGCTGCAAAGCCGCGCCTTGCGCAGCACCGTGGCCGCCGATGGGGTGCCATCGGTAGACGCCAACGCTGGTTACAGCCGCGCTCGTAACAGCGCCGAAGGCTTGAGCGACCCTTCCGGTAAAGCGGGTAAAGAGGCGTTCAACCTTTGGCAAGGCGACTTGGTGGCCGGTTGGGAACTGGACCTGTGGGGCCGCGTGCGGCGCCAGGTCGAGGCTGCCGATGCCACGGTCGAAGTGGCCGAGAACGACCGCCGTGGGGTGCTGCTGGCCTTGCTGTCGGAAACCGCCGGCAACTACATTCAGCTGCGAGCGGTGCAGCACACGATTGATGTGACACAGGACAACCTCAAGGTTGCCCGGCACAGCCTCAAATTGTCCGAAGACCGTCAGGCCGAAGGTGTTGCCACTCGGCTCGACGTGGCTCAGGCCAGTGCCCAGGTGGCGTCGATCGAGGCCCGCCTGCCAAGCCTCGAAGCCCGGCGTGATGACCTGATCAACGCCCTCAGTCTGCTCGCCGCAGAACCGCCACGCAGTCTGCAGGCTGAATTGCTGCAAGGCGGTGAACTGCCTGCGCCACAGCAAAAGTTCGCCATCGGTTTGCCGTCCGAACTGGCCGAACGCCGCCCGGACATTCGCCAGGCCGAAGCGCGCCTGCATGCTGCCACCGCCAGTATTGGCGTGGCCAAGGCTGATTTCTATCCGAGCATCCGTTTGTCGGGCAGCGTCGGCTTCCAGGCCATGCAGTTGTCTGATTTCGGCGGCTGGGATTCGCGCCGCTTTGCCTTCGGGCCACAGTTGTCGTTGCCGATCTTCGAGGGTGGCCGGCTCAAGGGCACCCTGGAACTGCGCGAGGCGCAGCAGCAGGAAGCGGCGCTGAACTACCGCAAGGTGGTGCTGGGCGCCTGGCATGAGGTCGACGATGTGCTTCGCCTGTACAACGCCAGCCAGTTGCGCCGTGACCACCTGGCCGAGGCTGTGAGGCAGAACCGCATCGCCCTGGAAACCGCCCAGCGCCAGTACGTGGAAGGGGCAGTGGACTTTCTCAATGTGCTGACGGTGCAGGGTGCATTGCTGGCCAGCGAGGAGCAGTGGATCGACAGCTCGGCGGCGGTGTCGCAGGCGCTGGTGGGGTTGTACAAGGCCCTGGGTGGTGGCTGGCAGGCGTTTGATGAGCAGCCGGTGAAGAAAGCATAAAAAGCGGGGCCGCTGTGCGGCCCATCGCCGGTACTGGCAAAAGAAAAATCAAAGCGGACGCAGCAGCCCAAACCGCTTGCGCAATGCCCAATCCAGCACCCGCCGAGGCAGTAACCGGGCCATCAGCGGCAGCGCCGTACTGCCATTCCCCAACCGCACCACAGCGGGTACGGGTGACTTGCCAACGGCCGCCAGTACGCCTTGGGCAAATACCGCCGCCGAAGTCGGCTTGTCCTGCGAAGCCCGCGCCCGTGCCTGTACATGCTCACGCAACGGCCACCACGCAGAGTCCGCCGCCAGCACCTGCTCCGCCTGGCGTTGGGCATTGTTGGCAAATTGCGAGGCAATCGCCCCGGGCTGCACTTGCATAACATGCACACCGAACGGTGCAAGCTCCAGGCGCAAGGCATCGCTCAAGGCATGCACCGCCGCTTTCGAGGCGCAGTAGGCACCGGCGAACGGTGTGACCAGCACGCCGGAAACACTGCCGATGTTCACCACTGTTCCTCGTGAGCGGCGTAGCAACGGGAACAGCGCGCGGGTTACACCCACCACGGCGAACACGTTGGTTTCGAACTGCTGGCGCAGGGCGTCCACGCCACCGTCGAGCAACGGCCCCATGGCGCCGTAGCCGGCGTTGTTGATCAGGATGTCGAGGGTTTCGAGCTCCTCGGCCAGGCGGGCCAGGGCCTCGCTGTCATTTACGTCCAGCTGCCGCGCGGTAAAACCGGCGGCGCTTAACACTTCAACATCCTCCGCTTTGCGCGCAGTGGCCCAGACGTGGAGGCCGGCATCGCGGAAGGCGTCGGCCAAGGCGCGGCCGATGCCGCTGGAACAACCGGTGATCAGAACGGTGGGCATGGGGGAGGCCTTTGATTAATTGGCGAAGGTGCCTTGCAGGTGTTCGGCACGGAATTCCAGCGTTTGCGGCCGGTACCCGGACCGCAGCGGTGGCAATGGCAGGCAGTCTTTCCACTCGGCCCCCGGTTGCAATTCACCCGGCCCTCGATAGCGTGGGGCGTTGTAGGTGTTCTCGGCCAGGTTCACGGTATCGCCCGGCGCATACGCCGCCACCCGCCAGCGCAGTTCGGTGAGCGGCACCTTGTTGCCGTTCTTCATGCGTACTTGCAACGCACGGTCGGCAGGGCATTGTTCGGGGGCATAAACGAGGCGCAAGTCCAGGCGGGCCAGTCGTGAGGTTTCGCGGTTGTCCTGCCAGACGACAAACAACGCCACCAAACCCAGGCCACACACAGCGGCCAGCGAGATCGGCAAAGCCTTGGCCGGGTAGCGCAGCAGCAGCACCAGCCAGGTGAGGATGAGGAAGGCACCGATGATCATGGGGCGTGCAGACCTTGGTTGCGCGGGTCTGACCATCGTAGCCTGAAATGGGAAAGGGCCGCAAAGCGGCCCCTAGGTGTTACTTATTGCGCGATGGTCTTCACTGAAACCCCACGCTCTGCCGGTGTCGATGTGCGCCCGTATACATCCTCGAAGCGCTCGATGTCATCCTCACCCAGGTAGCTACCCGACTGCACTTCGATGATCTCCAGCGGGATCTTGCCCGGGTTGCGCAGGCGGTGGATCGAGGCAATCGGAATGTACGTCGACTGGTTCTCGGTCAGCAGGAACACGTTCTCGTCACACGTCACCTCGGCAGTGCCAGACACCACGATCCAGTGCTCGGCACGGTGGTGGTGCATCTGCAGCGACAGGCTGGCGCCTGGCTTGACGGTGATGTGCTTGACCTGGAAGCGGCCGCCCATGTCCACCGAGTCGTACGAGCCCCACGGGCGATACACTTCCAGGTGGTTCTGGGTTTCCGTGCGGCCCTGTTCGTCAAGGGTCTTGACCATCTGCTTCACGCCCTGGACCTTGTCCTTGTGGGCAATCATCATGGCGTCCTTGGTCTCGACCACCACGATGTTTTCCAGGCCGATCACCGACACCAGCTTGCCGTTGCCATGGATCATGCAGTTGCGGCTGTCCTGCACCACCACGTCGCCTTTGGTGACGTTGCCATCCTCGTCCTTCTCGTGCACCTCCCACAGCGACGACCAGCAGCCCACATCGCTCCAGCCGGCCGACATCGGCACCACGCAAGCGCGCTGGGTTTTTTCCATCACCGCGTAGTCGATGGAGTTGTCCGGGCAGCAGGCGAAGGTGGCTTCGTCGATGCTCAGCACATCGCCGTCCTCCTGGCTGCGCTCCAGGGCCAGCACGCAGGTGTCATAGATGTCGCCGTCGTGCTTTTTCAGCTCTTCGAGGAAGCGGCTGGCGCGGAACAGGAACATGCCGCTGTTCCAGAAGTAGCCACCGGCCTGGACGAACTCGGCGGCGCGTTTTTCATCGGGTTTTTCAACGAACTGTGCCACCCGCGCCACGCCTTCGGGCAGCAGTGCATCCTGGCTGGAGCGGATGTAGCCGTAGCCGGTTTCCGGTTTGGTCGCCGGTACGCCGAACAGCACCATTTCGCCACGCTCGGCGGCCACGGTGGCCAAAGCCAGGGCGCGTTGCAGCGCCTTCTGGTCATCGATCACGTGGTCGGCGGGCAGTACCAGCATCAGCTCGTCACGGCCTTCGTTGACCAGCTTCATGGCGGCCATGGCCACGGCCGGCGCGGTGTTGCGGCCGAACGGCTCCATCAGGATGCCTTGGGTTTCCAGCTTCAGGGCAGCCAGTTGCTCCTGGACGATGAACTTGTGGTCCTTGTTGCAGACCACGATCGGTGTGTCCATGCCTTCGAACACCAGGCGCTCGATGGTTTGCTGGAACAGGGTGTGTTCACCGGTCAGGGCCAGGAACTGTTTAGGGAACTGCTTGCGCGACAGAGGCCACAGACGCGAACCGCTACCACCAGAAAGAATTACCGGGATCATCATGTTTCTCCAATAGTCGTTAATAGGCAGAGGGATCAGTTGCTAGCCACGGGGCGAGTTACCCACACCGGCGACAAGGCGTTGCCGGAACCTGTTACGTACAGCACCGCGGCTTCGCCGCGCTCCAGGGCGACGGGTTTCACGTCGCCCACTTTCTTGTCACCTTGGAACAACGCCAGGTTGACCTTCACTGGGTTGATTTCACGTTCGCCACGGCCGTTGGCGGCCACCGGCTTGACCACTTCGGTCTTGCCGTCGGCGGTTTTCAGGGTCAGCTGCTGGTCGCTCAGGTTCTGCACGCGCACCAGGGCTTTCTGCTTGTTCTTGAACGGCGGCTCTTCGATCAGTTGCGGGTTGCCGTTGCTGCTGTTGACCAGGGTGTAGTACTTGTCCGAAGCCAGCTTCACCGGCACGCTCTTGCCGCCAACCTGGGCGGTATAGTCGCCGCCTGGCAGGAAGCTGAAGTCGCTGCTGGCCTGGGCGCCCACCTGTTTGATCTGGGTGTTGCCGACCGAAGCGGCAGCGGGTGCGCTGGCGGCGTTGTACAGGCGCACGAAGGTCGAACCTTTCGGCGCGCTTGGGCCATACAGGGCGGCGTCGGCACCGGCGAAGGCCTGCATCGAAGCAAGGGAAAGGCCGGCCGCGAGGGTGAGGGCTTTGGCAATGGAAGTCTTGGTAGTCATGTGCATTTCCTCTCTATCGTTCAGTGGTTCGTCCGGGTGGACGACAAGGCCAGGTTTTCTTCGGATTTACGCGAGTTTTTCAGCTGCGCGATCCACTGCGGATCGAAGCTGCTGAGGTCGTTTTTCATGGGCAGATAACGTTCGGGGAATTCCCACACCACCACCTGGGGTGCGGCATTTTTGAAGGCATCGCTTTGCAGGTACTTGAGCATTGGCAGCAGGGGGCCGTGGCCGTCTTCGGCGTAGTTGGCCACGTCGCTGCGCAGCGCTTGCTGCAGCGCGCCGAGGAAGTTCCAGTGTGGGTTGGCGCTGTAGCTGGTGCCCACCAGCGCCACCGGGATCTCGTTGTTGGCAAATAGCGCGTCGTCGCTTTCAGCCGCTGCTTCTGCCGGGCGGGTGGTGCGTTGTTGCAGGTTGTCCGGGGTTGGCAGCAGGTTGCTGAACAGCGGGTCGAGCGGCAGGAAGTTGGTCAGGTCGCCTTTGTAGGGCGCAGTGCTGCCGGCTTCGGTCACGAAGGTTTGCGGGTCGCCGTTGAGCAGGTTCTGTCGGCTTACGGCTTCAGCCAGCGCCTGCGCTGCCACTTCGGCGCCCATCGGCGTCCAGTGGGTGTCGGTGCGCAGGAAAACCTGGCCACGGGCCTTGGCTTGTTCCATGGCCGCTTGCAGGTCCGGGGCGAACACGTTGGCCTGGCGCACCTGAGCATGGAACTGGTTGTACAGGTCGTCGTGCAGGCTGGCTGGTTGCTCCTTGCCCAGGTATTCCGAATAGATACGCGCCTTGGCGGGCACGATGGCCAGCACCAGCTGGCTGCCGTGCTGCTGCAAGGTGTCGCGTACGCCGCGGATCAGCGCCAGGTTTTCCTGCATCAGTTGCTCGGCACCGGCGGTGGGCTTGAACTCTTCGTCGCTGAACAGCCACTGGTCGCGGCCCAGCACCACACCGGGGCGGCCTTCGTTGAACAGCTTGAAGTCCAGCGCGGCCCAGACGTTGGTGCCAAGGCGCTTGATCGGGAACTGCTCGTCGTAGTGGGTTTCGGCGGCCTTGGCCAGCTTGCCGTTGAGCACGGTCATCTGCTCGGTACGCTGGAAGCTTTGCAGGCCACCGGTGGACCACACGCCCATGCCCACCAGCAAGCCGAGGAACGACAGTGAATACGTGATGCGTAAAGTACGGTTCATGTCATCGGCCTCAGAACTGGAAGTACAGGAACGGCGAGTAGCTTTGCGCCGAGAGCTTGAGGATCGAGGCCACGAACAGCAGCAGCACCAGGGCGCGGGTCATCACCCGGGTCCAGTCCAGGCCGATCGAGCCGTCAGTGTTGACCTGCACCGGGGTCGCCTTGGGCGAAGGCTTGGCATTGCGGTAGAAGTCGCGCAGGCCGAAGAACGCCAGGGTGAGGTAGGCGATCACCAGGGTGGCCACTTGCAGGCCGGTCAGCTGGGCACGGTTGAGTTCCGACAGCTGCCAGTCGCCAAAGCTGAACATGGCGCCGTACATGCGGCCGGCCACGTGCAGGTTTTCGGCGCGGAAGATCACCCAGCCGACCACCACCAGCAGGAAGGTGAAGGCCCATTTCACCGGGTTGAAGCGCTGCGGGTTGGTGTCGATGCCCAGCGCACGCTCGATGGCCAGCCACATGCCGTGCCAGGCGCCCCAGATGATGTAGGTGAAGTTGGCGCCATGCCACAGGCCGCCCAACAGCATGGTCAGGAACAGGTTGCGGTAAGTGTTGAAGGTGCCTTTGCGGTTACCGCCCAAGGTGATGTACAGGTAGTCGCGCAGCCAGGTCGACAGGCTGATGTGCCAGCGCCGCCAGAACTCCGTGATCGACTGGCTGATGTAGGGCTGCTTGAAGTTCTCCATGAAGCGGAAGCCCATCATCAGGCCCAGGCCGATGGCCATGTCGCTGTAGCCGCTGAAGTCGAAGTACAGCTGCGCGGTGTAGGCCAGCGCGCCCAGCCAGGCGTCGCCCGTGGTCGGGTTTTGCAGGGCGAAGCAGTGGTCGGCCACCACCGCCAGGGTGTCGGCAATGAACACTTTCTTGATGAAGCCCTGCATGAAGCGGGTGCAACCTTCGGAGAACTTGTCCAGGGTGTGGGTGCGGTTGTTGAACTGGTCGACCAGGTCCTTGAAGCGCAACACGGGGCCGGCGATCAGGTGCGGGAAGATCGCCACGAACGCTGCGAAGTCGATGAGGTTGCGGGTGGCCGGGGTGTCGCCACGGTACACGTCGATGATGTAGCTGATCGACTCGAAGATGTAGAACGAGATACCGATCGGCAGCAGCACGTGGGTGAGGATGAACGGCTCCAGGCCGAACGAGCTGATGATCGCGTTCAGGCTGTCGACACCGAAGTTGGCGTACTTGAAGTAGCCAAGGATTGCCAGGTCGACGCCCACGCCCAGCAGCAGCCAGCGCTGGGCCGGCTTGGTGCGCACGCCGGCGGCGCCGACTTTAAGGCCGATCCAGTAGTTCCACAGGGTGACCCCGGCGAACAGGGCCAGGAAGTCCACCCGCCACCAGGCATAGAAGATGTAGCTGGCGACCAGCAGCAGCAGGTTGCGATAGCGTTGCCCGCTCAAGTAGTACAGGCCGAGGAAGATCGGCAAGAACAGGAACAGGAACACGTTGGACGAGAAGACCATCCCGGTTCTCCTTTTTGTTCACAGCATCCGGGGCACAGCGCCCCCCAAACCCCCCACACAAAAGTGGGGGGCTACCTAGATCCCTGTAGGCGCTGGCTTGCCTGTGATGCAAGGCGAAGCCTTGCCCAGCCATTGTCGGGTCCGCTTCGCGGCCCATCGCAGGCAAGCCAGCTCCTACAGGGTTTTGCGTTACTTCTTGGTGTCTGCGCTCGGGTCATAGACCCGGGTCAGGTTGCCGCCGAGCCTGAAACTGTCGAATGGCTGCATGCCGTGCTTGCGTTCGAGCGTGTCACCCACGCACTGGTACAGCGCGCACCACGGTTCGAGCCAGGCGTACTTGCTGTCGACCTTGAGGTCTTTCATGTCTTGCTTTTCGCCTGCGCGTTCCGCGAAGTGCTTAGGATCGCGAGCGCCGTACAGCACGCCTTCCCCCAGGCGCTGCAGGGCAAAGTTGTTTTCGCTGCGCAGGTCCACACCGTTGGCCTTGGCAAAGCTGGCGATCATCGCCAGCGGTGGCAGGGCGTAGTTGTGGTAGGCCAGGGCGCGCTGCTTGCGCTTGATCTCGTTGGGCAAGAAGCCCTGCTCGTCGACCTGGTTGGCGCCGATCTTGTATTCCTTCACGGCCCAGTCGAACAGGTCGCGGCGGTTGGTCGCCACCGAGGTGGCCATAACCGACCAGGCGGCCCAGTAGCTGTGGTTGTTGATCTTCGCCAGCGGCAGGTTGCTCCAGTCGCGCACGGTTTGCTCTGCAAGGCGGGCGAACCATTTCTCGATCAGCTCGGCCTCGGCCTGGTGCGCGGCCAGCGGCTGCGAGTTGGAGAACTTCAGGCGCAGCCAGGAACCACTCATGCTGCCCAACGCCCATTTGCGCATGGATTTGCCGGTGTGGTTGTAGTCGGTGGACATCAGCGCATCGGCACGCGCCCAGGTGCCCAACCAGGTCAGGGCGCAGTCGAGTTGTGCCGGGCGTCCGTCGCGCATGTACTGGTTGACCATCTTGGCCACGCCACGCTCCAGGGTGGTGATGTCCTTGGTCGAATCGCGGAAGGCCTGCTCGGAATCCTTGTTGAGGGTTGCCCGGGCACTGTCCGAACCTTCGTACTTGCTGCGGAACTGCAGCGCACCGGTGTACGGCTTGGGCGTTGCTTCGCAACGGAAGTTACCGTCGCCGGTCTTGAGCTTTTCGATCCCCTCGTAATACCCCTGGGGGGGGACCAGCGCGGCATGCGCGGCCCCCCCGAACAGGGCCAGCGCGAGCAGGGCGGGGCGGAAGATTCGCTTGAAGGTAGTCATGGGTCGCCTCACTGGCCGGCCTGCGCGGTTTGCGCGGGCACGGCGAAGTTGTTGCGTTTGCAGAGCTTGGCTTCGACTTTCTGGGTGCCGCTTTCCGGGCCTTGCACCTCGAAGGCCAGCAGGCTCTGGCTGGCCCAGTCCTCGTCTTCACGCATCTGGAAGACAAAGCGGCCGTCGGTGTCGGAGGTTTCCGGCTTTTCCAGCTTGATGTCTTCGTGGCGACCGTTGAGGTACCAAAGGGTGGCCTGCAATACCTTCACCGACGGGTCTTCGAACTTCACGTCCATCTGCAGGTTGCGGTTGATCAGGTCTTTGATCACGCCGCCTTTGCCGTTGACCATCAGCTCGTTCTTGCCGGGTTTGAGGGTGGTGCTGGCGCTCATCAGCGCCGGGCGGTCGTCGCAGCCGTTGTCGAGCAGGCCGAGGATTTGCCGCCAGATGGTTTCCTGGTCCAGGCGGTACAGCGGGGAGAACTCCCAGATGAGGATCTTCGGCGGGTTCTTCTTGAATTCCTCGCTGCCCAGGTACTGGATCATCGAACCTTCCAGGCCACCGCCGGGGAAGGCGACGTTGAGCACGTCGGCACCGATGTACTGTTCGAGGAAGCCCGAGAAGTTGTAGTTCTTGCCACTGTGGCTGGTGCCGACCAGGGTGATCTGCGCGTTGCCACTGTCACCGAACAGGTCGTCGCCACCGCCGCTGGAGCCTTTCGGCTCGGTGGCGAACTGGTCCATGTACTGCACTGCATAGCTGGTGCCGCAGAGCTGGCCGGCGACGTTGTGCAGGGTGCCGGTCTTGCCCATGCGCCCGGATTTTTTCGTTTCGAATTCCTTGCGCGGGATGCCTTCGAAGGCCGGCATGTGGTGCACGGTGTCGGCCACGATCTTGGCCGCGCGCTCGGCGCCGTAAGGTGTCCAGTGCTGGTCGCCACGGAAGTAGAAGTCCTTGCCCTGGTCGGCGGCGGCCAGCTGTTCGTTGGTCAGCGGCGACAGGTCGGGCACGTTGTAGCCCATGCTTGCAAAGCGCTTGAGCATGGCCTGGTAGTTGCCCAGCGCCTTCTGGTAATCGAAGGCAGCTTTCTCGGCCGGGTTGAGCATGTTGCGGTTCACCAGGCCACGGGTCGGCTGGTAGACCACCACCAGTTCCACGCCGCGCTTCTTGAACGCGTCGTGCACCTGCTGCAGGCGTTTGTAGCCGGCCGGGGTGGTGTTGAACTCGGTGCGCAGGTCTTCGCGGGTACGGAAAAGCCAGTCCCCTTTGGCCTGCACCAGCGTGGTGAAGTTCTGCTGGTAACGGGTGGTGTAGCGGCTGGCGTCATGCGCTTCAGGGCACAGCTGGCAGCACGGCTCGGCGGTGAAGGTGGGGGCCTTCACGTCGTCGGCGCGCACGCCCTGGCTGATCGCCAGAAGGGCGGCGGACAGGCCCAGCAGTTTCATCAGGTGTGGGGTCATGGTCTGGGCTTCCTTAATCGATCATTTCGGTCTGGCGTTCGACCGGGTCGATCAGCACAGCCTTTTGCTGGCGTACCAGCAGGTCGAGGATTTCGTCCTGGCGTTCGCCCAGGATGCCGTTGAGGCTGATACCGCTGGCCTTGCGCGGGGCGAGCATCGAAACCTTGTACAGCTCGACCGACAGCGGCGAGTCGATCGACAGCGGGCCGGAGCCGTTGGCCGTCAGCTCACCGCCTACCAGGATCAGCGACACTTTGGTGTCGAACGGGTCCAGGGCGATGTCGCGGTCGGTGTCGGACAGGTCTTTGATGTGGCCGTACACGCCCACCAGGCCGTTGGCCATGGCGATGTTTTCGTACAGGCGGATGTTCACGCTGTTACGCACGCGGATGCCGTGGCGGCGGTTGTTGATCAGCTTGTTGCCCCAAATCAGGTTGTCGCCGCTTTCGTACAGGGTGATGCCGTCGGTGTGGTTACGGTAGATCTCGTTGTAGGCGATCAGGTTGTTGACGCTGTTACGGTCGATCACCACGCCCGAGAGCTTGTTGTCGTAGCTCTTGTTGTTGATGATCCAGCTGTCGTTCACCTCACGCGAAACGATGATGCCGTGCTTCTTCTTGGTGCCGTACACGGTGTTGCCGGCGATGATCAGGCGGTGCGAGCGGTCGTGCGGGTCGATGCCGTAGACGATGTTGTCGCGGTAGGTGCTGTCCTTCACCACGAAGTCCTGGGTTTCGTAGCAATAGAAGCCGTACCACATGTCGCTGAACTCAGAGCCGATGATCCAGCCGGTGGGTTCCGGGCGTCCCATGCGCTTGGCCATGTTCGGCGTGTACTGCGAGATGCTCACACCGTACGATTTGGACTTGGCGTAGCCGAAGCTGGCCATCTTCGTATTGACGATGTAGGTCTCGGTACCGCCCCACGACAGCAGGAACGGGCGGAATTCCTTGGGCGAGCGGAAGGTCGCCGGGCCGTTGTCCTTCTCGCGCCAGCCGGTCACCTGGGTGTCGGTGACGAACAGCTTGCCGTCGTTGACCAGGAACGAACCGCCCTCCTGGGACAGGCGCAACTGCTTGACCTTGCCGTCGATCTCGAGGATGCCCTTTTGCCCGACCACAATCGGCAGGCGCGCCAGGTACACGCCTGGCTCGACTTCGCTGAGGTACTGCTTGGGCACCTTCTTGCTCAGTTCCACCAGGTCGACATGGCCGTCATCGACGAAGATCGCCTGCGGAATACCGTGCTGGCGCTGCACCCACTCGGCCGCCTTGTTGTCGCCGCCGACGAACTCCTTGAGGGTGTCCTCCTGGAACATGCGGCGCAGGCTGACCTTGCCCTTGTGGCTGCGGTCGATCTTCTTCTGCACCGCCTCGGCGGTGAAGCCGGTCAGGTCGGGCAGCTTTGGCGGGTCCATCTGCAGCGGCTCGATCGGCGCGCTGGCCACGGTATAGGTCTTGGCCTGCTGCAGTTCCTTGGCAATAACCTGGGGTTCTGCGGCGGCGACCAGGCCGCTGGCCAGCAGCAAGGCGCTGGCCAACAGGCTGTGACGTAAGTGCGGGTGAAGGTTCATCAGGTTTCTCCCGGCCTCAGAATCGCCAGATCACGTCGACGAAGGCGCGGTGCATGTACGAGTCCGCTTCCTTGCCATAGGCGTCGCCCGGCTTGAACACACCGGCGCGCAGGCGCACCAGGGCGGACGGTTCGTCGATGGCCTGGCTCATGGAGGCTGGCAGCAGACCTTGCTTGAAGTACTTGGTCACAACCACGTCCATTTCCTGGCCAAGGTCTTTTTCACCGTCGACCAGCTGGCGGTTGACGCCGTTGTCGTCGACGGCGGCATTGATGCCGCTGGAGCCGATGTTCTGGTTGCCGTCGACACGCCAGAACTTGTGGTAGATCAGGCTGGCGTCGTAGTCGTCGCGCAGCTGCCAGGAGGCGAACAGGGTGGCGGCCTGCAGGTTGCCCAGCTCGCCACGGAATGCCTCGCCGAAGCGGTGCACGCGCGAGCGGGTGCCGGTGAAGTTGGAGCGGTTGCTCTCAAGGCCGGTTTGCTCGAAGTTGTTCGAACCGTCGTCGCCCCCGCCGCCGCTACCACGGGCATAGGCCGCACCGACCTGCCATTGCGGGTCCAGGCGCAGGCGGATGCCGAGGTCGGTGGCCCAGGCATTGACATCGCCGCTCTGCTTGCCGGTGGCAACCTGCTCGCCGCCGACGGCCTGGCTGCTGAGGGTGTCGCGGTCACCGGTCAGCCAGGTGACGCTGCCCCAGTAGTTGACGGTGTGGTCGTTGCGCCAGTTGTAGGCGTCGCTGTTGGCTTCCAGGCCCAGCCAGGTCAGGTCGCCGGTGCGGGTTTTGTCCAGTGCGTCGACGGTTTCTCCCGGGTTTTTCAGGCTGCCGCTGTCGTGGGTGTGGTGGGCACGTACGCCTACCCAGTGACCAGGGGTCCACTGCGTGGCGACGTTGCCGTAGATGTGGGTGCGGTCCTTGTCTTCCGGGGCCAGCTCGGTGAGGTCGGTGCGGTATTCGCTGAAGCGCTGGGCCACGCCCAGGTCGGCCTTGAGCAGGGTGGTGTCGAAGGTCCAGTTCAGCGCTTCGATGTTGGTGTCGCGCCACATGCCATCGTCGCTGCGCAGGCGCTGGCGACCGAGGCGAAGTTGCTCGCCGGGGTAAGCGGTGAGGCCGCTGTAGCCCACCCAGAACTCGCGCATGGCCAGGTAGCTTTTGTCTGGCTGGCGGCTGTCGTCACCGGTGTCGGTGGTGGTGCCGTCGTCGTTCTGGCGCAGGGTGTCGGTTTCGATGGTGTCGGTGGCGGCGACGGCCTGGCCCATGGCGTAGGCGCTCCAGTTGCCGCGTTCGCCGTACACCCACGGGCGCAGGTCCAGGCCCAGACCGTTGACGTCGCCGCCAGGGCGGGTGCCCAGGTCGCGGTCGTCTTCCGACTGGCCGGTGATTTTCACGTCCAGGCCAAAGTTTTTCTCAGCGGTCATTTCCGCCAGGGTCGGGCAGGACCACAGCAGGGCGAAGCTCAGGCCGATGCCAGCTTTCACGAAGGGATTGAGCGTCATAGCGAGTCCTCACCGTCTACTTCTTTTTCGTCGTCTTGCAGGGCTTCGAGTGCCAGGGTGCTGTTCGCGCCCTGGGCCATGCTGCCGCGTGCCTGCTTCTCTTGCGCCAGCAGTTGCTGCGCCTGGCTACGTTGGTCAGGCGTGAGTTGCTGGTCGAGTTGCTGCAAGAGTTCGCTCGATTGCGGCGTCGGGTTGACCTGCGACAGCTGGGCGAACACCCAGGCGTTGCCCGGTTGCGGGCGAATGCCGTGGCCTTCGCTGAACAGCTGGGCCAGGGCATAGTCGGCGCTGTTCTGCCCGCCACGGGCGGCGGCCAGCAGGTGGTCGACGGCTTTCTGCGGCTCGACGTTGCCCAAATAGCCGCGGCGGTACAGCTGGCCCAGGTAATAATGGGCGCTGATCTCGCCTGCGTCGGCGGCAGCCTGCAGGTGCTGCTCGGCCTTTTTGGCGTCGGCTGGCAGGGTCTTGCCTTCGTAGTACAGGCGGCCCAGCAGCAGTTCGGCGCGAGGCTGTTCGGCTTCGCGGCCCTTGTCGATGTAGGCCAGCAACTGGTCGGTGTCGCCCAGTTCGGGGAAGTCGTACACCAGTTGCGCCAGGCTGACCCAGGACGCCGGGTTCGTCGGGGCCACCTGCTCAAGCAGGTCCTTGGCGGTTTTCTCGTCGGTCTGGCCCAGGCTGCGGTCAGCCAGCACACGGGCAACGCTGTCGACCCGGGTGGCCGGCACTGCGCCACGGGCGTAGGCGGCTTTGAGCTGGGCGAGCAGGTCGGCCTGCTGGTCGGCCTGGCCACGCTTCTGGTATACGGTGGCCAATTCGACGTAGCAGATGTCGGTGGTGTTCAGGGCGGCCTTGCAGATGTTCTCCACCTCGCCCAGGTGCTGGTCGTAGGTGCCCTGGGTGCGGTACAGCAGCACCTGGGCCAAGCCCGCTTCCGGGTTGCCGGCGGCGCGCCATTGGTCGATCTGCTGTTGTGCGTTGACCTTGGGGAAGCTCTGCGGGTAGCTGAGGTAGAGCATCGCCAGCGGGATCAGGGTATTGCTTTCGCCTTGACGGGCCGCTTGCTTGAGCAGGGTTTCGGCTTCTTCGCGTTCGGCCTGGGTGCTGTCGGGCTTGGCCACCAGCAGGCGACCAAGGCGTGCCTGGGCACGGGGCGACGTGGCAGCTGCGGCGCGGTAGGTGGCCTCGGCTTCCTTGATTTGCGACGGGTCGCGGGTGGCCACCTTGATGTCGGCCAGGCCCACTTGCGCTTCGCTGTAGCCCAGGTCGGCCAGGGCCTTGTAGTTGCGCTCGGCCAAGGCCGTGTCACCGCGTTTCATGGCTTCGTTGGCCAGGCGCTGGTCGGGCAGGCCGGCACAGCCGGCCAAGGTGATGGCGGCAGCCAGGGCACACAGGCCCAGGCTTGCGCTCTTCTTGTAGGGAATCATGCTGTGATCCTCTTACAGCCCACGGGCCACGGCTTTGTCGATCAGCCAGTTCAGCGATGGGCCACGGTCGCTGTTGACCGCAGCCGGGCGGCCGGCCAGTTCGGCGGGCAGGCCGCTGTCAGGCTTGATCTGCACACGAATGTCGGAGGCGAGGTCGTCGCTGTTGAGGCTGGCGCTGCTGACGATCTGGCCGGTGCGCACTTCGTCTTCGCCGGCGACCTGGAAGTTGACCCGGGTGCCTGGCTTGACCTCGTCGAACTGGCGGTAGCTGAAGCGGGCTTCGACCATGGGCGTGGTGGTGCGCGGGATCAGCTGGAAAATCGGCTGGCCTTTGGCGGCATACTGGCCGTCGTCCACCAGTTGGCGGGCGACCACGCAATCGCAGGGGCTGGTGAGGGTGCCGGACAGCTGCTTGCCGAACAGCTCTTCGATCTTCGCCGGCTCCAGCTGCGAGTCGTCCAGATTGCCCTTGAGCATGTCCAGCATGCTGGTGGTGAAGCTAGCCAATGGCGCGCCCTTGGCGATCTGCCCACCGCCCTCGACCAGGCTGCTCACGGTGCCGTCGCGTGGCATGGTGATGGTGGTGGTCGGTACCGCGACCACACCTGCTTCGGCATGGCTGACGAAATACATGCCGTACAACGACTTGGCGACAAAGCCGAAAGCCGCGACGCCGACCACGAATACCCCGAGGGTGACGGTGACTGCCTTGAACCGGCCGAATGCGCTCAGGCCGGAGCCGCCGTCTTTTTGCTTACGCGCCTTGGTGAAGTTGTCACGTTGCAGGGTGCTGAGCACGTCGCCGATGCTGATCAGCTCACCGGACAGGTGGCTGGTGATGATGTGCCGCAGCGTGGCGATGTCGCGGGGTTCAAGGTTCTGGAACTGCGCACCGGTACGGCCGCTGCTTGGGTTGTACGAGCGCACCTGGAACTCGATGTCGATCGACAGGCCCAGGTTGTCGACCACGAACTGCAGGCGCCCGCGCAGTACATCGCCCACCGACAGTGGCTGCTTGGTGTGGAAGCTCAGGCCGCCGGCAGAAAGGTCGTCGACCTTCACTTCGTGGGTTTGGCGCTGGGCGTCCAGGAAACGCAGCTTGGCGGGAATGCGCACCCGGGCGTGTTGGCGCTGGGCTTCGGACTCATGCACGACATTGACGTTCACGGCGGTATTCATGGTGGTTTGTTCCTGTTAGATCCGATCCGGGTTGGGCTCACACGACCATGAACAGCACAGCAACGAAGATGCTGGCCGCCGAGAAGGTCATGGTCCGCGAGGACCAGGTGTTGAACCATTGTTGAAAGCTGGCGAGGTCACGCTTGAGGGCAGTGGGCTGACGCGTCCACGACTGCTTGTCGAGGCGGAAGAACACATAGATCTTCATCAGCGCGCCGATGATCTGGTTGTAATAGAGAATCAGCGGGTAGGCCGGGCCCACGTTGTGGCCGGAGCACAGCAGCATGACGGTGAGGATCAGGCGGGTGATGCCGATCCACAGCAGGTACACCAGCAGGAAGGCCAGGCCGAACTTGAGGCTGGCGATCACCGCCACGGTCAGCCCCAGCAGGCTGGTCCACATCGACACGCGCTGGTCGAACAGCACGATGCTGGTGAACAGCCCGAGGCGGCCAAGGCCCAGGCCCAGCGCACGGGAGTTCTGCCGCAGGTTGTTGCCGTACCAGCGGTACATCAGCTTGCGGCTCGCCTTGAAGAAACTTTTCTCCGGCGGGTGCTCGACCGTGTTGATGGCGGCGTCCGGCACGTAGAAGGTGTCGTAGCCCAGACGCATCAGGCTGAACCAGCTGGACTTGTCGTCACCGGTGAGGAACTTGAAGCGGCCCAGGCGCCAGTGCATCAGCGAGTCGCTTTCGACGTCGGCAATGAACTCAGGGTTGGTCACCACGCTGGCGCGGAACATCGACATGCGCCCGGTCATGGTCAGCACGCGCTTGCTCAGCGCCATGGAGCACATGTTGATGTGGCGCTGGGCGAAGCGCAGCTTGTGCCACTCGCTCATGATGTAGCCGCCGCGTACTTCGCAGAACTCGTTGGTGGTCAGGCCGCCGACGTTGGGGAACAGCTTGAACCACGGCACGGTCTTGCGGACCACGCCATCCGCCAGCACGGTGTCGCCGTCGATCACCGCCACCACGGCGTTTTCGTCCGGCAGCATGCGCGAGATGGCGCGGAAGCCGTAGGCCAGGCCATCACGCTTACCGGTGCCGGCAATGCGCACGATGTCCAGCTTCACATGGGCTGGCGGGTTGTATTTGGCCCACAGGCTTTTCACCAGCAGTTCATCCGACATTTCCACCAGCGAGCAGACCACGGTGGTGGGGAAGCCGCAGTTGATCGCCTCGCGGATCACCGAGCTGTACACCTGGGCGGTGGTCAGGGCTTCGATGCGAAAGCTGGTCACCATCAGGTACACATGCGACGGGTCGGTGGCATTGCCCATTTTCTGCACTTTGCGGCGCAGGTACGGGTACACGCCGTAGAGGAAGATCATGCCGCGGATGAAATGGGTGGCGCCCATGGAATAGCGCCAGATGCCGACTGCGCCGACCAGGAAGATGAAGTGCTTCGACTGCGAGTCGAAGATATCGGCTGGCAGGGCCAGGGCGATCAGCATGAGCAGGCTCATGTAGAGCAGCCACCCGGCGCACTGCAACAGCACGGTCTGGAGCCTTTGCATGTTCAGCATCCGTCGAGAATTCGGGGGAGGGTGGGCAGCGGAAGTGGGGAGGCTTCCGCTGCCCGGCCAGGCACTTACCAGCAGATGCCTTCAGTGCGGCTGGTGGTGCAGGTCGGCTTGCTCATGAAGCCGACCAGATCGATCACCTGCTTGCCGGCTGGCGCTTGTTGGGCCAGCGCACGGAACTGCTCGTCACGGTTCCCGAGCACGATGATGTCGGCGTTGTCGATCACCTGCTGGAAGTCGGCGTTGAGCAGCGACGACACGTGCGGGATCTTCGACTCGATGTAGTCCTTGTTGGCACCGTGTACACGGGCGTACTGGACGTTCTCGTCGTAGATGTCCAGCTGGTAGCCCTTGCCGATCAGGCGCTCGGCCAGCTCTACCAGCGGGCTTTCGCGCAGGTCGTCGGTGCCGGCTTTGAAGCTCAGGCCCAGCAGGGCGACCTTGCGCTTGTCGTGGGCTTCGATCAGTTCGAAGGCGTTCTGCACCTGCGATTCGTTGCTGCGCATCAGCGAGTCGAGCAGCGGTGCGCGTACGTCGAGGCTGGCGGCACGGTAGGTGAGGGCGCGCACGTCCTTGGGCAGGCACGAGCCGCCGAAGGCGAAGCCAGGGCGCATGTAGTACTGGGACAGGTTCAGTACGGTGTCCTGGCAGACCACGTCCATCACTTCACGGCCATCCACACCTACGGCCTTGGCGATGTTGCCGATTTCGTTGGCGAAGGTGACCTTGGTGGCGTGCCACACGTTGCAGGTGTACTTGATCATCTCGGCCACTTCGATCGGCTTGCGGATCACCGGGGCGTCGAGTTCTTCGTACAAGGCCTGCAGGATGTCGCCGCTGGCGCTGTCCAGTTCGCCGATGACGGTCATCGGTGGCTGGTCGTAGTCCTTGATCGCGGTGCTTTCACGCAGGAATTCCGGGTTGACCGCCACGCCGAAGTCGACGCCGGCCTTTTTGCCCGAGCAGTCTTCGAGAATCGGGATGACCACGTTCTTGACGGTGCCTGGCAGCACGGTGCTGCGAACCACGATGGTGTGGCGGCGGGTGGTGTCACGCAGCACGTAGCCGATTTCGCGGCACACCGACTCGATGTACTCCAGGCCCAGGTCGCCGTTTTTCTTGCTGGGGGTACCCACGCAAATCATCGACACGTCGCTGGCACGGATGGCTTCGGCGAAGTCGGTGGTACCGCGCAGGCGGCCATTGGCGATGCCCTGTTGCAGCAGTGCTTCCAGGCCAGGTTCGACGATGGGCGACTTGCCCTGGTTGATCAGGTCGATCTTGGTGCTGGACACGTCCACACCGATCACTTCATGGCCACGCGCCGTCAGGCAGCCTGCACAGACTGCACCCACATAACCCAAACCAAAGATGCTGATACGCATCGCTATCACCTCATGTGTTTATCACGCCGACGCTTACCAGAAGTGCCGGCCGGGTTGATTAACAACAGTTTTCGGGCGCACGGATCCATGGCGAATGCACACTTCGCCGAGCGCAGGCAAAATAAATCCGGAGCGCAAAAAGTTATGCACTCAAAGTTGGCAGTAAAAAGCCATCAATTAAAAAACGTGCCCTGAAATGCACCCGTCTTTATTGCAATGCGCTACTTGGCGCCTTGCTGTGCTTGTTTTTTCAAGTGGAAAAATCCTTTGAAATCAACCACTAGGACGATTTTTAAGGGGACGCGTCTCTCCTGCATTAACAGGGTCTCGGGGGTTCCGTGATACCTGTCGAAGTTATCAAGGCAGGTAGTGGATAGCTGCCCGTGTCATCTGTAAGTCATCTCTCACAACCCGGAGGCAGGAAATTCGTTACGGCACTATGAGCGGCAGGTCGCAGGAGAAGTTCCGGACTGGGTTTCGCCCGAATGAAAGATTTCTAAATATTTTTTCAGTGGCGGACAGTTTCAATTTGATAGCACACAAGTGTTTGGTCCCCGTGTATAAAGGACGAAACTGTTGCTAGATGTTTTTATGCCAGCATCGAAAAAATTTTTCAAAAAACGTCAAAAAAGCTATGAGCGGTCTTATGGCGTTTTGCGATAAGGGTAGATGTGGTGGTTTTTTGGCGTCAAAAAATAGTCTTTTTGTGATTGGTTCGCAGAGGTATGCCTTGAGAGGGTCTTTGCCTATGAGACCGAGCGCCGCGCGGGCGGCGCTCGGTCTCAAGAGCAGCGCAAATGCCGGATCAATCGCCTGGATGATCCCGCAAAAACACCAGATGATCAGCCTTGGACTGCTCGGCACTGTAGTAGTACCCCTGCACATCAAACTGCTTGAGCTGTTCCGGCTCGCTGATGCGTTGCTGGATGACGAAACGGCTCATCATGCCGCGCGCTTTCTTGGCGTAAAAGCTGATGATCTTGTACTGGCCGTTCTTCAGGTCCTTGAAGTCGACGTTGATCACCCGGGCCTTCAATGCGCTGCGTTTCACCGCACTGAAGTACTCGTTGCTGGCCAGGTTCAGCAACACGTCATCACCCTGCTCGGCCAGGGCCTGGTTCAGCCATTCGCTGATGCGTGTGCCCCAGAAGGCGTACAGGTCCTTGCCGCGGGCGTTGGCCAGCTTGGTGCCCATTTCCAGGCGGTAGGGCTGCATCAGGTCGAGCGGGCGCAGCAGGCCGTAGAGGCCCGAGAGCATGCGCAGGTGGTTTTGCGCATAGCTGAAGTCGTCTTCACCCAGGTTCTCGGCGTCGAGGCCGGTGTATACGTCACCCTTGAACGCCAGCAGCGCCTGCTTGGCATTGGCCGGGGTGAAGTCCGGGGTCCAACTGCCGAAGCGGGCGGCGTTAAGGCCGGCCAGCTTGTCGGACAGGTGCATCAGTTCGCTGATCTGCGCTGGCGACAGTTCGCGCAGCTGCTGGATCAGTTCCTGAGAGTCGTCCAGGTACTGGGGCAGGGTGAAACGCTCGGTCACAGGCTTGGTGTCGTAATCGAGGGTCTTGGCGGGGGAAATCACCGTCAGCATCGGGTCGGCTCCTGGCATCGTTGGCCGTGGATTCTACGGGGTGGGCGGTGCAAGTCCAAACTATGGCGACGATAGTCACAGACCATGGGGCGGTGCAGGCGCTATAGTTCGCGTTTTGCCGTTGCGGAGCCTTCCACCGTGCGCATCGCCTTTGCCTTGCTGGCTGCTCTGTTGAGCTATGCCGTGCAAGCCGCCCCTTCACCCCAGGTCAGCCTGGACCGCAGCCTGTGGCCCGAACAGCTGGATAGCCCCGCGCTGTTCGATGTGGCCTCGCGGGCCGAGATTCTTTCGTTCGCCCAGGTGCTGCATGAGAGCGAATTGCTGGACGATGCGGCGCTGGCGGCACGGCTGGGGTTGCGGCAGATCAATCTGCAGAAGGTGCGCCAGGTGCGGGCGCGCATGTGGCAGCGGTTATCGGAAGGTTATCAACAGGCGCAGCGCAGTTGCGAGCAGGATGCATCGTTTTGCTATCCGGTAACTTCCATGGCGGATTTGCGTACTCAGGCGGCAACGTTCGCTGCTGATGTCGGCACGTTCTATACCGGTTGGATCGAGCCGAGCCATCAGTTCCATGTGCGCTACCTGGACGAACAGCTGCGCAAGGCAGCATTGCTGCCGCAGACCAGCAGTGAGGTCGAGCGGCTGTCTTCGCGCGAGCGCAATGGTGATGAGCTGAACGACCGGATGTTCCTGCTGACCTTTGTCGGCGGGCCCGGGCCTGACGGCGGTAGTACCGACTTACTGGCGGATTATCTGCGCCGGCAGAAGCTGAAGGGCACGTTCTTCGTGCTCGGAAACCGCCTGCAACAGCGCCGTGATGCCGGACCGGCGAATGCCTTGCGCCAGCTCTATAGCGGGCAGTGCGTGGGCATCCAGGGTTGGGAATACCGCTCACACGCGCAATGGACAGGCTGGCAGGATTCGCTGCGCCGCAGCCAGGCGCGGATTCAGGCCGACCTGCCGGGCCAGTATGTACCGCTGTTCCGCCCGCCTTACGGTCAACGCCGTGCCGATGGCGAGGCCTTCATGGCCAGCCAGCAGTTGCGGGTATCGCTGTGGGATATCGATGCCCAGGACGATGGCGCTTTGAGCGCCGAGGCCTCGGCGCAGCGTGTGCTGACCTTGATGCTGTTGTGGCGCAAAGGGGTGATCCAGTTCCACGACAGCCTGCCCAAGGCCCAGCCGGCGGTGGAATGGTTGCTGCGCAATACCGCCCAAAGCGGGATTGGCTGGGAAGATTGCCGGGAATATGGATATAGCGAACAAGGGGTATGACTTCTGAGCGTAGCCCCCTCTGGCCTCGCCGCCAAGGCCTCTTCGTCAATCGGAAAAATAAACTTCAAAAAGACGTAAAAATGCTTTTTTCGGTCATGGTTTTTGCGGTATGAAGAAACCAGACAGCCGATTCCTGCAGCACAGGTGGCGTCATCCAGGCCCACCTAGGCAGGTTCGCTTCCCGCCCGTAACAACGCGGATACGGGGAGAGCGGCAGTCACTTTGCGGCGCAACAGACCGCGCCGTATGGCTTCGACATAAGGTGACCGAGTATGGATGACCAAGGACGCAACCCTTCCTCCAGCAAGCCAATCCTCTATGTGCTCGATACCAACGTCCTGATTCACGACCCCAACGCGTTACTCAACTTCGAGGAGCACCACGTCGCCATCCCGATGACGGTGCTGGAGGAACTCGACAAACTCAAGACTGGCAAACAGACCATAGCCGCGGAATGCCGCCAGGCCATCCGCCTGATCGACCAGACCCTTGGTGACGCTTCGCCCAGCGATGTCGAGCAGGGCGTACCGATCCAGCGTAACAAGAGTGGGCCCAAGGGCTTCCTGTCGATCCTGATGAGCCCGCGCAACGAACCGAGCAAGTTGCTGCCGGAAAACCTCAACGACAACATCATCATCAACACCCTGCTCGACGTACGCAGCCGGCGCACCGACCTGGACGTGGTGCTGGTCACCAAAGACATCAACATGCGCCTGAAGGCGCGCGCTTGTGGCATTGCGGCCGAGGACTACAGCACTGACCAGCTGGTCGATGACGTGTCCTTGCTGTCCAAGGGCTACCATTCGGTTACCGGCTCGTTCTGGGACCGCGTCAGCAAAGTCGACACCCGACAGGAGCGCGGCCGCACCTGGCATCGGGTGCAGATGATCGACAACCTGCCGGCGGTGCACATCAACGAGTTCATCATCGATGAGCAGGGCTTCGTCGGCTGGATCAAGGGTATCCGCAACGACGAGCTGCTATTGCTCGACCTGCACCAGGAGCCGCTGCTGCACCAGGAAGCCTGGGGCCTGAAGCCTCGCGATATCCATCAGAGCCTGGCGCTGTTCGCCCTGCTTGACCCGGACATCCACCTGGTCAACCTGACCGGTGCCGCCGGTTCCGGCAAGACAATTCTGGCCCTGGCCGCGGCCATCGAGCAGACCATGGTCAGCAAGCGCTATCGGCGCATCATCGCCACCCGCAGCGTGCAGGGGCTGGACCAGGAAATCGGCTTCCTGCCGGGCACCGAGGCCGAGAAGATGGAGCCTTGGCTGGGTGCCATCACCGACAACCTCGAAGCCTTGCACATGGATGACGAAAGTACCCATGGCAGTGTGGAGTACATCCTCGAACGCGTGCCGCTGCAGTTCAAGTCGCTGAATTACATTCGTGGCCGTAGTTTCCAGCAGAGCCTGATCCTGATCGATGAGTGCCAGAACCTCACGCCGCACCAGATGAAAACCATCATCACCCGTGCAGGCTCCGGTTCCAAAGTGGTCTGCCTGGGCAACCTGGCGCAGATCGACACCCCCTACCTGTCCGCGACCAGCTCGGGCCTGACCTACCTGACCGAGCGCTTCAAGGACTTCCCCCATGGCGTGCACATCACCCTGCAGGGTGTGCCACGTTCGGTGCTGGCCGAGTACGCCGAGTCGCATCTGTAACCCTCACCGCCGGGCGGTTCGCCGCCCGGCCTCTTCACGCTTGAACCCACTGCTCAAACCTGACCCACAGGTTTACACTGGCTGTTCCCTTCACAGGAGCAGAGCAGTGCTGACACATCTTGATTCCCAGGGGCGGGCCAACATGGTCGACGTCACTGAAAAGGCCGTGACCGAGCGCGAGGCTACCGCCGAGGCGCGGGTGCGCATGTTGCCGCAGACCTTGCAGATGATCGTCGATGGTGAACACCCCAAGGGTGATGTGTTCGCCGTGGCGCGTATTGCCGGTATCCAGGCGGCGAAGAAGACCAGCGACCTCATTCCGCTGTGCCACCCGCTGATGCTGACCAGCGTCAAGGTCGAACTCAGTGCCGAAGGGCAGGACGCGGTGCGTATCGTCGCCCGCTGCAAGCTGGCCGGGCAGACCGGCGTGGAGATGGAAGCGTTGACTGCTGCCAGCGTTGCCGCGCTGACGATCTATGACATGTGCAAGGCGGTGGACAAGGGCATGGTCATCGAGCAGGTGCGTCTGTTGGAAAAGCTCGGTGGCAAGAGCGGGCACTACAAGGTGGAGGCATGATGAAGGTCAAGGTGATGTACTTCGCCCGTTACCGCGAACAGCTGGGCGTGGATGCCGAGCGCGTGGAAGGTGCGTTCAATGTGCTCGACGATGTGCGTAAGGCGTTGGTGGCCAAGGGTGGGAAGTATGAGCTGCTGGCTGAGCAAAACGTGATGTGTGCGCGCAACGAAGAGCTGTGCAGGCTCGATGAGCCGCTGGAAGAGGGCGATGAAGTGGCGTTCTTCCCGCCGGTGACCGGAGGCTGAGCATGGCGGTGCGAGTGCAAGACGGTGCGTTCGACCCCGGGGCCGAGGTCAATGCCATGCATGCGGCCAATGTCGGCGTGGGTGCGGTGGTCGGGTTTGTCGGCTACGTGCGGGATTTCAACGACGGTCGCGAAGTGGCAGGGATGTTCCTGGAGCACTATCCGGGGATGACCGAAAAGGCCTTGGCCAAGATCGTGGTGGAGGCCGAGCAGCGCTGGCCGTTGCTCAAGGTAGAGGTGCTGCACCGCATAGGGGCGCTGGAACCGGGCGAGCCGATTGTGTTCGTGGGGGTGGCCAGTGCCCATCGGCAGGCGGCGTTCGATGCCTGCAACTTCATCATGGACTACCTGAAGACCCGGGCGCCGTTCTGGAAGAAGGAGAATACCCAGGAAGGGCCAAGGTGGGTGGAAGGCAAGCAGAGTGACCAGGATGCGGCGGGGCGCTGGTAGACAGGATATTGATGGCCGGGGGCTTTGCCCCGGTTCGCGGGCTTGCCCGCTCCCACAGGTACGCCACAGCTTCCGAAACCTGTGGAGGTGGGAGCGGGCAAGCGCGCGAAGAATCCAACACCGGTCAGTGATGCTTGCGCGGCACCGGCTTCAGCAGCTCATCCGGCGGCATCTCACACTTGATCTTGCGCCCCAGCAGTTCTTCGATCGCCGGCAGCTGGTAGGAGTCATCCTCCCCGGCAAAGCTGATCGACACGCCACTGGTCCCCGCACGGCCTGTGCGGCCAATGCGGTGCACGTAGTCATCCGGGTCTTCCGGCAGGGTGAAGTTGATCACGTGGCTGATGCCATCGATGTGAATACCTCGCCCCGCCACATCAGTCGCCACCAGCACGGTAATGCGCCCTTCGCGGAAGCTTTCCAGTGTACGAATGCGCTTGTGCTGCGGCACGTCGCCCGACAGCTGGGCGGCATTGATGCCGTCGCGTACCAGTTTTTCCTCGATGCGCCGCACTTCGTCCTTGCGGTTGGCAAACACCATCACCCGTTCCCATTTGTTCTGGGTCACCAGGTTGTACAGCAGCTTGTACTTGTCGCTGCCGGCCACGGCATACACGTGCTGCTCGACCGTTTCGCTGGCCACGTTCTCCGGCTCGATCTCGACGATGGCCGGGTTGGTGGTCCACTGCTTGGCCAGGTTCATCACGTCGTCGGTGAAGGTGGCCGAGAACAGCAGCGTCTGGCGCTCGCTTTTCGGCGGCGTCTGGCGAATGATCTGGCGTACCTGCGGGATGAAGCCCATGTCGAGCATGCGGTCGGCTTCGTCCAGCACCATCACCTCGACCATGTCCAGGTGCACTTCGCCGCGCTGGTTGAAGTCCAGCAGGCGACCCGGGGTGGCGACCAGGATGTCGCAGTGGCGCGCTTCCAGGGCCTTGAGCTGCTTGTCGAAGTCCATACCGCCGACGAAGCTCATCACGTTCAGACCGGTGTACTTGGTCAGGGCGATGGCGTCCTTGGCGATTTGCACCACCAGCTCGCGGGTGGGCGCGATGATCAGCGCGCGCGGTTCACCCATGTAACGCTCTTTGGGCGGCGGCGTCTGCTGCAGCTGGGAAATGATCGAAATCAGGAACGCAGCGGTTTTGCCGGTACCGGTCTGCGCCCGGCCAATGGCGTCCTGGCCACGCAGGGTGTAACCCAGCACCTGCGCCTGGATCGGCGTGCAGTACGGGAAGCCCAGGTCGTGGATGGCGTGCATCAGCTCGTTGGACAGCTTGAAGTCGTGGAAGCGGGTTTTGCCTTCCTGCGGCTCGACCACGAAGTCTTCCGGCTTCCACAGGCTGGCCTGCGGCTTGGGCTTGCGTTCACGACGCGGATTTTCCTTGGCCGGGGTGTCGGCGGCTGGCGTAGCGGCGGTGGGCTGTTCGGCCTTAGGGGTAGATTTGGCGCGTGGAGCGGCCGGTTTGGGCGCGGGCCGGGCCTCTGCAGCAGGGGCGGGCGCAGGCGGCGTCACACTGGCAGCAGGAGCGGCGGCCTGTGGCGCGGCGTCTCCCTTGCCGAATATTTTCTTGAGTGCCTTGAGCACGATCGTCTCATCAACTGGTTAAGGAATGTACGCCGGGCAGTGTAAAGCAAGAACCGGGCGCGGCGTAGTGGAATAGCCCTACAACTACAAGCGGTGCTGGCTTATTGCAGTTGCTTGGCCAGCCATTCGTGGATGTCGTTCAGCTCCTCGACCACCACCTCGTGCTCCATCGGGTACTCGTGCCAGCGGGCGGCCACGCCCCAGGTGTTGAGGAACTCGAAGGCGGTGCGGCCCATGGACGGGATGACCACCGGGTCGTGCACGCCGTGCAGGCACAGGGCCGGGGTGCGTTGCTGGCACGCACTCAACTGGTGCTGGTCGTTGAAGGTGGGGGCATAGGTGGACAGGGCAATCACCCCGCCCAGTGCTTCTTGCCACTTTATATAGGCAGTGTGCAGCACCACCGCGCCACCCTGGGAGAAACCGGCCAGGAAGATACGCGACAGGTTGATGCCTTTGGCCTGCTCGGCCTTGATCAGGGCAATCACCTGTTCGGCCGATTCCTCCAGCTGCGCTTCGTCAATGGCGCGGGCCGGGGTCATGGCCTTGATGTCGTACCAGCTGGGCATGGCGTAGCCGCCATTGATGGTCACCGGGCGGGTTGGGGCCTGGGGCATGATGAAGCGGGTGCTGAGCAGGCGCTCCTGCATGAATTCGGCCACAGGTAGGAAGTCGTAACGGTCTGCACCCAGACCGTGCAACCAGATCACACAGGCATCAGCGGTTTTCTGCGGTTCGAGAATCAGCGGGTTGGTCATGACTGCTCCGAAAGTGTGCGGGTCTTGTTATGGCGTGCGTGAAAAGAAGGCACTGGAAATGATTGTCGGAAAAAGAATGTCGCAACGATACAACTTTCCCTACTTGACGAGCGCTTAAACGCTACAGCCACGAATTTTGGTACGCGCTTTGCAATTCAACCTGTGATGCAAAGGGCAGGCCGTGACGGTAACACCCTTTGCACGCGAAGGCTGTCATAGAACAGCCCATTGCGCCAATTGACCCAATAACAAGCCAATACGGGTCGGATACGCCTCAAAAGGGTGCGGTGCAATTCCGGCTCGATACAACAAGAGCGATTTGGAGGTTGTGAATGAAGATGTTGAAAACCACCCTGGCAGTCCTGACCGCTGCCGCCGCGCTGGGCGCCGTGAGCAACGCCCAAGCTGGCGCCACCCTCGATGCGGTAAAGAAGAAGGGCTTCGTCCAGTGTGGCGTGAGCGACGGTCTTCCGGGCTTCTCGGTCCCTGATGCGCAGGGCAAGATCGTCGGTATCGACGCCGATGTTTGCCGCGCCGTGGCCGCCGCCGTGTTCGGCGATGCGACCAAGGTCAAGTTCAGCCAGCTCAACGCCAAGGAACGCTTCACCGCCCTACAGTCGGGCGAAGTGGACGTGCTGTCGCGCAACACCACCTGGACCAGCTCGCGCGATGCCGGCATGGGCCTGGTGTTTGCCGGTGTTACCTACTATGACGGCGTTGGCTTTTTGGTCAACAAGAAGCTGGGTGTTTCCAGCGCCAAGGAGCTCGATGGCGCGACCATCTGTATCCAGGCCGGTACCACCACAGAGCTGAACGTCTCGGACTTCTTCCGCGCCAATAACCTCAAGTACACGCCGATCACCTTCGACACCTCGGACGAAAGCGCCAAGTCGCTGGAATCGGGCCGTTGCGACGTGCTGACCTCGGACAAGTCGCAGCTGTTCGCCCAGCGCTCCAAGCTGGCCGCGCCGACCGAGTACGTGGTGCTGCCGGAGACCATCTCCAAGGAACCGCTGGGCCCGGTGGTGCGTAAAGGCGACGAGGAGTGGTTCAGCATCGTCAAGTGGACCCTGTTCGCCATGCTCAACGCCGAAGAGGCGGGCATCACCTCGAAGAATGTCGAGGCCGAAGCCAAGGCCACCAAGAACCCGGACGTCGCCCGCCTGCTGGGCGCGGACGGTGAGTACGGCAAGGACCTCAAGCTGCCCAAAGACTGGGTAGTGCAAATCGTGAAGCAAGTCGGCAACTACGGCGAAGTGTTCGAGAAGAACCTGGGCCAGAGCACCGACCTGAAGATCGACCGTGGCATGAACGCCCTGTGGAACAACGGCGGCATCCAGTACGCGCCACCTGTGCGCTGATGGCTGCACCCTGCGGCGGCATCCCGTCGCCGCAGGCTGTTCGAATCCCTACTGTCCGGGGCACTTCATGCAAAATCAAATCGGCGCACCCAAGGGCTTGTCCCTTAACGATCCGCGTGTGCGCGCGTGGCTGTTCCAGATCCTCACGATCGTTTTCGTGGTCGGCCTGGGCTGGTACCTGTTCCACAACACGCAAACCAACCTGCAACACCGGGGGATTACCTCGGGCTTCGACTTTCTCGACCGCAGTGCCGGCTTCGGCATCGCCCAGCACCTGATTCCCTATGTGGAATCCGACAGCTATGCGCGGGTGTTCGTCATCGGCCTGCTCAATACCCTGCTGGTGACCTTCATCGGTGTCATTCTGGCGACGATCCTGGGGTTCATCATCGGTGTGGCGCGGTTGTCGCCTAACTGGATGATCAACAAGCTGGCGACCGTGTATGTGGAAACCTTCCGCAACATTCCGCCGTTGTTGCAGATCCTGTTCTGGTACTTCGCCGTGTTTCTGACCCTGCCGGGACCGCGGGGCAGCATCAACATCGACGACACCTTCTTTATCAGTAACCGTGGCCTGAACATGCCCGGCGCTTCGATGGCCGACGGCTTCTGGCCGTTCGTCGTTGCCTTGGCCGTGGCGGTGGTGGCGATCGTGATGATGGTGCGTTTCGCCAACCAGCGCTTCGACGAGACCGGCGTGCCGTTTCACAAGTTCTGGGTGGGGCTGGCGTTGTTCGTCGCCATTCCGGGCCTGAGCGTGCTGCTGTTCGGCAGCCCGGTGACCTGGGAAGTACCGCAACTGAAAGGCTTCAACTTCGTCGGTGGCTGGGTATTGATCCCCGAGCTGCTGGCGCTGACCCTGGCCCTGACGATCTATACGGCCGCCTTCATCGCCGAAATCGTGCGTTCCGGCATCCGTTCGGTCAGTCACGGCCAGACCGAAGCCGCACGCTCGCTGGGCCTGCGCGAGGGGCCGACCCTGCGCAAGGTGATCATCCCCCAGGCACTGCGGGTGATCATTCCGCCGCTGACCAGCCAATACCTGAACCTGGCGAAGAACTCGTCGCTGGCGGCCGGTATCGGCTACCCGGAGATGGTCTCGCTGTTCGCCGGTACCGTGCTCAACCAGACCGGCCAGGCCATCGAGGTGATTGCGATCACCATGAGTGTCTATCTCGCCATCAGCATCAGCATTTCGCTGCTGATGAACTGGTACAACAAGCGCATTGCGCTGATCGAGCGGTGAGGATACGCCCGTGAATGCCCATGTTTTCAAACCCGACATGCCGCCACCGGTGAAAACCGTCGGCGTGCTCGCATGGATGCGTGCCAATCTGTTTTCCAGCTGGCTCAACACGCTGCTGACCCTGTTTGCCATCTACCTGGTGTGGTTGATCGTGCCGCCGCTCATCCAGTGGGCGTTGATCGACGCCAACTGGGTCGGCACCACCCGCGCCGACTGCACCAAGGAAGGCGCCTGCTGGGTGTTCGTGCAGCAGCGCTTCGGCCAGTTCATGTACGGCTATTACCCGGCTGAGTTGCGCTGGCGCGTGGACCTGACCGTGTGGCTTGCCGTGCTCGGCGCTGCTCCGCTGTTCATCAAGCGTTTCCCGCGCAAGGCCTTCTATGGCCTGGGGTTCCTGGTGCTGTACCCGATCCTGGCCTACACCCTGCTGCATGGCGGCGTGCTTGGCCTGGAAACCGTGGCTACAAGCCAGTGGGGCGGGCTGATGCTGACCCTGGTGATCGCCACCGTGGGTATCGTTGGCGCCTTGCCGCTGGGCATCCTGCTGGCCCTGGGCCGGCGTTCGCGGATGCCGGCCGTGAAGGTGGTGTGTGTGACCTTCATCGAGTTCTGGCGTGGCGTGCCGTTGATCACCGTGCTGTTCATGTCGTCGGTGATGCTGCCGTTGTTCCTGCCTGAAGGCATGAGCTTCGACAAGCTGCTGCGTGCGATGATCGGCGTGATCCTGTTCCAGTCGGCGTACATCGCCGAAGTGGTACGCGGGGGCCTGCAAGCCATCCCCAAGGGCCAGTACGAAGCCGCTGCGGCCATGGGCCTGGGCTACTGGCGCGCGATGGGCCTGGTGATTCTGCCGCAGGCGCTCAAGCTGGTTATTCCCGGCATCGTCAACACCTTCATTGCCTTGTTCAAGGACACCAGCCTGGTGATCATCATCGGCCTGTTCGACCTGCTGAACAGCGTCAAGCAAGCCGCCGCCGACCCGGCCTGGCTGGGCATGGCCACCGAGGGCTATGTGTTCGCCGCCCTGGTGTTCTGGATTTTCTGTTTCGGTATGTCCCGCTACTCCATGCACCTGGAGCGCAAGCTGGACACTGGCCACAAGCGTTAGGAGTTTCGAAATGAGTGAAGCGATCAAGCAGCCTGCTGGCCCCGAAGGCATCATCCAGATGCAGGGTGTGAACAAGTGGTATGGCCAGTTCCATGTGCTCAAGGACATCAATCTGAACGTGCGCCAGGGCGAGCGTATCGTACTGTGCGGGCCGTCCGGCTCGGGCAAGTCCACCACCATCCGTTGCCTGAACCGCCTGGAAGAACACCAGCAGGGGCGCATCGTGGTGGATGGCGTGGAACTGACCAACGACCTCAAGCAGATCGAGGCCATCCGCCGCGAGGTGGGCATGGTGTTCCAGCACTTCAACCTGTTCCCGCACCTGAGCATTCTGGAAAACTGCACCCTGGCGCCAATGTGGGTGCGCAAGATGCCCCGGCGCAAGGCTGAGGAAATTGCCATGCACTACCTGGAGCGCGTGCGCATTCCAGAGCAGGCGCACAAGTACCCGGGGCAGTTGTCCGGTGGCCAGCAGCAGCGTGTGGCGATTGCCCGTGCGCTGTGCATGAAGCCGAAGATCATGCTGTTCGACGAACCGACCTCGGCGCTGGACCCGGAAATGGTCAAGGAAGTGCTCGATACCATGGTGGGCCTGGCCGAGGATGGCATGACCATGCTCTGTGTAACCCACGAAATGGGCTTTGCCCGCACCGTGGCGAACCGGGTGATTTTCATGGACAAGGGGGAGATCGTGGAGCAGGCGGCGCCGGATGACTTCTTCGACCGGCCGCGCAGTGACCGGACCAAGTTGTTCCTCAGCCAGATCCTGCACTGATGCAAATGGGGCCGCTAAGCGGCCCCATTTTTTACTTCTCTTCTTGCGTGGCAGCCGGCGCAGGCGGCGGTCGCAGCCCCACCTCGGCAATCAGTTTCAACTGTTGCCCATTGCGCATTACCTCGATGGTGATCTTCTCGTTAGGCTTGATCCGCGCCACCTGGTTCATCGACTTGCGCCCGTCGCCGGCCGGTTCGCCGTTGATGCTCAGAATCACGTCACCCAGTTGCAGCCCGGCTTTGGCCGCCGGCCCTTCGCGGAAGATGCCCGCCACCACGATACCCGGGCGGTCCTTCATGCCGAACGACTCGGCCAGCTCCTGGCTCAGCGGCTGAACTTCGATGCCCAGCCAGCCACGGATCACCTGGCCATGCTCGACGATCGACTTCATCACCTCCAGCGCCAGTTTCACCGGGATGGCGAAGCCGATGCCCTGCGAACCGCCCGACTTCGAGAAGATCGCGGTATTGATGCCGACCAGGTTGCCATTGGCATCGACCAGCGCGCCGCCCGAGTTGCCAGGGTTGATCGCTGCGTCGGTCTGGATGAAGTCTTCGTAGTTGTTCAGGCCCAGCTGGTTGCGGCCGGTGGCACTGATGATACCCATGGTGACGGTTTGGCCGACGCCGAACGGGTTACCAATGGCCAGCGACACATCGCCGATGTGAATGGTGTCGGAACGGCCGATGGTGATGGCCGGCAGGTTCTTCAGGTCGATCTTCAGCACTGCCAGGTCGGTTTCCGGGTCGCTGCCGATCACTCGGGCCAGCGTTTCGCGGCCATCCTTCAAGGCCACGACGATCTGATCGGCCCCGCTGGTGACATGGTTATTGGTCAGCAGGTAGCCCTCGGGGCTCATGATCACCGCCGAGCCCAGGCTCGACTCCCAGCGGCGCTGCTTGGGCAGGTTGTCGCCGAAGAAGCGGCGGAACTGTGGGTCTTCGAACAATGGATGGGCACTTTTGTTCACCACTTTGGTGGTGTACAGGTTGACCACCGCAGGCGCGGCCAGCGTCACCGCGTCGGCGTAAGACACCGGGCCCTGCATGATGCGGGTGGTCTGCGGCGCCTGTTGCAGGTTGACGTCCTGGCTGGGCAGGCCGACCCATTCCGGGAAGCGCTGGATGATCAGCATGGCGATCAGCACGCCGGTGAGCAGGGGCCAGCCAAAGTAACGAAACGCCTTGAACATGAACGAATCCTGGAAAGAGCAGGGGCCATTGGCCGCGCAGTGGGGCATGAGCGCGCGCGATCATACACCGGTTCCCCCAGTGCCGGCGACGGCCCATAATGGCCGGCATTATACGGGCGTTGCGCCCGAGAAAAGCGCAGTTTCGAGGAGATTTTCATGGCCGTCGCTCTCAACACCCTGGTCGAGGAAGCCGAACGCTACCTTGGCAGCGCGAAGATCCAGGATTATTGCCCCAATGGCCTGCAGGTCGAAGGCCGGCCACAGGTCAGCCGCATCGTCAGCGGTGTTACCGCCAGCCAGGCGTTGCTGGATGCCGCAGTCGAGGCCGAGGCCGACCTGGTACTGGTGCACCATGGTTACTTCTGGAAGGGTGAGAACCCGTGCATCACAGGCATTCGTCAGCGTCGGCTGAAGACCCTGCTGAACAACGATATCAGCCTGCTGGCCTTTCACCTGCCGCTGGATATGCACCCGGACGTCGGCAACAACGTGCAGCTGGCACGGCAACTGGACATCACCGTCGAAGGGCCGCTGGACCCGGAAAACCCCAAGGTGGTGGGACTGGTCGGCTCGCTGGTCGAGCCGATGACCGCGCGCGATTTTGCCCGCCGGGTGCAGGAAGTGCTGGGGCGTGAGCCGTTGTTGGTGGAAGGGGAGCAGATGATCCGCCGGGTTGGCTGGTGCACCGGTGGCGGGCAGGGTTACATCGATACGGCGATTGCGGCCGGAGTGGACCTGTACCTGACGGGTGAGGCATCCGAGCAGACCTACCACAGTGCACGCGAGAACGGCGTCAGCTTCATCGCGGCCGGGCACCATGCCACCGAGCGATATGGCGTGCAGGCGTTGGGTGATTACCTGGCGCGGCGGTTTGCCGTGGAGCACCTGTTCATCGACTGCCCGAACCCCATCTGAGATCGGTGTTGCCTTCTTCGCGGGCATGCCCGCGAAGGGCCGCAGGGCGGCCCCCCTTTCAGCCCAAACCCCCAGTCATATCGTTAGACCTTTTCGATCTAGCCCGGCTCCTAAATAGAAGAAGCCGCTGTGATAAAGTGGCTCGCTCGAACACGGCCCGCAGGCCGTCCATAAGATCGTTTTTCGTGAGTAGCCATGGTCGACAAACTGACGCACTTGAAACAGCTGGAGGCGGAGAGCATCCACATTATCCGCGAGGTGGCCGCCGAGTTCGATAACCCGGTGATGCTGTACTCGATCGGCAAGGATTCCGCCGTGATGCTGCACCTGGCGCGCAAGGCCTTCTTTCCGGGCAAACTGCCGTTCCCGGTGATGCACGTCGACACCCAGTGGAAATTCCAGGAGATGTACAGCTTCCGCGACAAAATGGTCGAGGAAATGGGCCTGGAGCTGATCACCCACGTCAACCCCGAAGGTGTGGCGCAGGGCATCAACCCGTTCACCCATGGCAGCTCCAAGCACACCGACATCATGAAAACCCAGGGCCTGAAGCAGGCACTGGACAAGCATGGTTTCGACGCCGCCTTCGGTGGCGCGCGCCGCGACGAAGAGAAGTCGCGGGCCAAGGAGCGTGTATATTCGTTCCGGGACAGCAAGCACCGCTGGGACCCGAAAAACCAGCGCCCCGAGCTGTGGAACGTTTACAACGGCAAGGTCAACAAGGGCGAGTCGATCCGCGTCTTCCCGCTGTCGAACTGGACCGAGCTGGACATCTGGCAGTACATCTACCTCGAAGGCATCCCGATCGTGCCGCTGTACTTCGCCGCTGAGCGTGAAGTGATCGAGAAGAACGGCACCCTGATCATGATCGACGACGAGCGCATCCTCGAGCATCTCACCGATGAAGAGAAAGCGCGCATCGTCAAGAAGAAGGTGCGTTTCCGTACCCTCGGTTGCTACCCGTTGACGGGTGCTGTCGAGTCGGAAGCCGAGACCCTGACGGACATCATTCAGGAAATGCTCCTGACCCGTACGTCCGAGCGCCAGGGCCGTGTCATCGACCACGATGGCGCCGGTTCCATGGAAGACAAGAAACGCCAAGGCTACTTCTAATTTCAGGGTTACTCCATGTCGCACCAATCTGATCTGATCAGCGAGGACATCCTCGCCTACCTGGCCCAGCACGAGCGCAAGGAACTGCTGCGTTTCCTGACCTGCGGCAACGTTGACGACGGCAAGAGCACCCTGATCGGGCGCCTGCTGCACGACTCGAAGATGATCTACGAGGACCACCTCGAGGCCATCACCCGTGATTCGAAGAAAGTCGGCACCACCGGCGAAGAAGTCGACCTGGCACTGCTGGTAGACGGCCTGCAGGCCGAGCGCGAGCAGGGCATCACCATCGATGTCGCCTACCGCTACTTCTCCACCGCCAAGCGCAAGTTCATCATCGCCGACACCCCGGGCCACGAGCAGTACACCCGCAACATGGCCACCGGTGCGTCCACCTGCGACCTGGCGATTATCCTGGTCGATGCCCGCTACGGCGTGCAGACCCAGACCCGCCGCCACAGCTACATTGCTTCGTTGCTGGGCATCAAGCACATCGTGGTCGCGGTCAACAAGATGGACCTCAAAGGCTTCGATCAGGACGTCTTCGAGTCGATCAAGGCGGATTACCTGAAGTTTGCCGACGCCATCAACCTGACCCCGAGCAGCCTGCACTTCGTGCCGATGTCGGCGCTCAAGGGCGACAACGTGGTCAACCACAGCGAGCGTTCGCCGTGGTACGCCGGCCCGACGCTGATGGAAATCCTCGAAACCGTCGAAGTGTCGGCCGACCGCAACTTCACCGACCTGCGCTTCCCGGTGCAGTACGTGAATCGCCCGAACCTGAACTTCCGCGGCTTCGCCGGTACCATCGCCAGCGGCGTGGTACACAAGGGCGACGAAATCGTCGTGCTGCCGTCGGGCAAGAGCAGCCGCGTCAAGTCCATCGTCACCTACGAAGGTGAACTGGAAAACGCAGGCCCTGGCCAGGCCGTTACCCTGACCATGGAAGACGAGATCGACATCTCCCGTGGCGACCTGCTGGTACACGCCGACAACGTTCCGCCGGTAACCGACCAGTTTGACGCCATGCTGGTGTGGATGGCTGAAGAGCCAATGCTGCCGGGCAAGAAGTACGACATCAAGCGCGCCACCAGCTACGTGCCGGGCTCGATTGCCAGCATCACCCACAAGGTCGATGTGAACACCCTTGAGCAGGGCGCTGCCAGTGCACTGCAACTGAACGAGATCGGCCGCGTCAAGGTGGCCCTGGACGCTTCGATCGCCCTGGACGGTTACGACAGCAACCGCACAACCGGTGCGTTCATCGTCATCGACCGCCTGACCAACGGCACCGTTGGCGCCGGCATGATCATCGCCCCGCCAGTACTGCCACACGGCAGCACCGGCCAGCATGGCAAGCAGGCTCACGTGTCGACTGAAGAACGTGCACTGCGCTTCGGTCAGCAGCCAGCCACCGTGCTGTTCAGCGGTCTGTCCGGTGCTGGCAAGAGCACCCTGGCCTACGCCGTGGAGCGCAAGCTGTTCGACATGGGCCGTGCGGTTTACGTGCTCGACGGCCAGAACCTGCGCCACGACCTGAACAAGGGCCTGCCGCAAGACCGCGCCGGCCGCACCGAGAACTGGCGCCGCGCCGCCCATGTGGCGCGCCAGTTCAACGAAGCCGGCCTGCTGACCCTGGCTGCGTTCGTGGCCCCGGACGCCGAAGGCCGTGAACAGGCCAAGGCCTTGATCGGCAAAGACCGTCTGGTAACCGTCTACGTTCAGGCTTCGCCGCTGGCTTGCCGCGAGCGTGACCCGCAAGGCCTGTACGCGGCCGGTGGCGACAACATCCCGGGTGAAAGCTTCCCGTTCGATGTGCCGCTGGATGCTGACCTGGTGATCGACACCCAGTCCACCAGCGTGGATGAAGGCGTGAAGCTGGTGCTGGACGTGCTGCGTCAGCGTGGCGCGATCTAAGCGCTGGCCTGCAATAAAAAACCCCGCCTCGGCGGGGTTTTTATTTTTCGTCCCGCAAGCCTGCACCGTCCCTTGTAGGGGCAGTCTTGTGTCGCGACGGGCTGCATGGCAGACCTAAACTCTACGTTTACATATTGACTTGTTGACAAGTTGACATGTGGAGGCTGCAAGCATACTTTGGATGCCAGAAGGCTGTTCAGGCTGGAGGAAACGTAATGACAACTACTGCTGCCCACAAAGCGACTCACCCTGCATTCGCTTGCCTTGAAGCTGCCAAAGCTGCTCTGCGGCAGCGCTTTGAGGAGCATCTTGCACGTGCTTCTAAAGCAGTAGTGCTGAATGCCGTAGCCCTGGCCGACGAGCAGGCTTTTGCTGCCCTCGCCAGGGTGGACGTCGAAACGAAGCGCAGTGTTGCAACACGTAACCAGGAGGCCATGGCCAAGATGAAAGCACGCGCGTTCGAGCGTGTGATCAGCCGTTGCGAGTTGCTGGATGCCAGAACGGCCTGTGAAATACTGGGCATTTCCAAGCAGGCACTGAGTCAGAAGACAAAAGCCGGTAAGTTGCTCGCATACACGAACACTGGCAATCGCAGAAAATACTACCCGTCTTTCCAGTTCGCCGAGAACAAGCCGAGGCCATTTGTCGACGGGTTGATTCAGTCGCTCGAAGTGGACCCTGCGGATACCGAAGCCATGAATTTTCTGGTTCAGCACCTGATCGGCAACATGGATTATTCAGAGCCCGGTGAACCGAGCAACGTATTGCCACGCTTTCATTTGCTGGATAACACTGCGGCTGTGGAAGTCATCAAGCGCGACTTTTTGAACGCGTTCGAAGCTGGGCAGTGAATCCTGATCTTTCAAGGAAAGTCGGGCTTCGCGTCTACTCCAGCGCTACGCCCAGGCTGTAAAGAAACTCTACTACCGTTTCACCATTTTGCAACACTGCCAAGCTCACAGCCTGATGGCGGTTCGCTTCGATCTGGATTGAGCGACCTTGGAACAGCACGATGTTGCATCCGTCCATGGACCCGGTAACGCTATAGACCGCTGACGGATAAAGCAGGCCATCAACTTGCCCTTGGCTCATGCACACTTGGCTGAGCTTTCGTGTGAATGCATAACCTTCTCTACCTTGGCCCTTAGCCTGAACGATATCCCGTATTTTGTGATGAGTCGCACGGTTCGCCAGGGCAGCCACATCTACCACGTACAACTCACGTACCGTCCTGAGTAAATGTAGCGACGTCTGTTCCAGTCGCGAAAGTCGTACTGGTTGATCATCAATACCTTGGCCTGGCTGGAACGACTCGGCGATTGCAACTTCTGCAGAACAGGCCAAATAGTAGACGCCAACCTGTTTGGAAGGGTCGGCGTAGCGGGTATCGGAATCGGCGCGGTAGTTCACTGGGCTGGTATCGTAGCGAGACGCTTGAACCCTGTGCAGAAGTGAACCCGCGGGTACCTGTTTCAACAATTCCGGGTACTTGTACAGCGCTTCGAGTACTTGATCAGTCAGCTCGTTCATGGCGTGGGTTGTTCACCGCAAGTCACTGAAAACGGGGAGCTCATTTGACCTGCGCCACGCCACGATGCGCGCCACTACCTGCTCGGCGCAGCTAGCCTGCTGCTGCTCTGGGTTATAGATAAGGTCAGCGCCATCAGGATGTGCAACTACTTCGATAAAGTGCTCCAGCAATCGGTCCTGCCAATCACGCGAGCCTGTCGCCTGAGTCAACGCCTCAACAATCGATCGAAACTCACCGTATGAATAGTCGGCGAGGCTGCGCTTCAGGCTGATCACCATGGCGTCTCCGATGAAAGCGCGTATTGCATGGCGCTCATGATCCGCAGGTTTTCAGCGTCGTACATCGGCCCACCCCACTCGGGCGGGTTCAGGTGGCATAGCCGATAGCACCGCAGACCCCTTGCCGTCTCATGGAATGGCGCGCGAGGGGGCCAGCCTTTCTTGAGGCGGTTGAGTTGGGCGGGGATGAATTGCTGGCTGTAGATCGGGTCTTCTGCGATCGCCAGCCAGAAGTATTGGGAGAAATGGTCGAAGCTGTCGAATGTTCGACCTTCGAGTTTACGGATGATGAATTCTGGAAGAGGGTAGGCCATGGAGTCGTCCCTGGGTGAGAGGCAGGGAAAGTGTGTCTGGGGACGAGCTTTCTGTATGTCAGGGGTAGGCTGTATGTCAGTAGGAGCGCTCCTGGTGATTGGTAGGAATAGTCTTGGGTGCGGTTTTCCTAAACCGATATTACCTGTTTATCTTCCACCGCTTTGGATGACAAGCTGCGTGGCACATTCGCCAAATGACTCCGGGTGCGGTGCCAGCATTCTCAGCGGCGCGTCATGGCATCCGGATATGTTGAGACCCTGGGTGATCAGGGCCTCATTCTATTCAGCTAGCTTTGAAACCTTCTTTGCCATTGGTCAGGCGCCACGTTTCGACTATTTCAAGTACTTGCTCAGGCTCACCCCGGTTGTTGCCCTGCGGTCTAAAAAAAAGATCACTACCAGACGGATGCTCGGTAATTTTCTCAAAATGTTCAATCAAAGGTACCAGTACGTTGTCTGGCTCATCCTCGATAGCTGTATCAATCACTTGGAGGAAGGCAAGGAACTCTTGTTTTGTGTAATCTTCAAATTTATTTTTCAAGGCCGTCTTTTCCATGGTGAATGTGGTTGTGGGCTTTGGGCGTCAAAATTATTAAGTTGTCCATATCATATACACCACCTTGCTCGCTGATAGGCACGACATGGTGAATTTCGTGGGAGCGTTTGCTCATATACTTGTCATCTTTATCGACCCAAGGCGAGTATCCATGTTTTCTCATTCGACGGATGTCTTGAGGGCTAAACTGCTTCGAAAGCTCGGGGTCATTAGCCACCGCCTTCCAGAATTGCCGCCGGAACGCGTCAAAGCTCCTATATTCTTTATCCCTTAGAAGATCAGCAATCTGAGCAGGAATTGGAGCCCCTTCGAGGCTAGCTGCCGATTTACGCCATGTATCTGTTACCTGTGCACCATTTCCGGTCGATGTACCAGCCTCGTACCGCGGACTCTTGAACACCACCAGAATAGGCGGTAATCCCGAGTCCATGGGAAAGGTGATGATCAACCGTTCCTGGTCCAGCAAGTCTAGCGCCGGGTAACCCTCTGTTTCGGTGCTGACGGGGTTCAGGGTACTGCCGGTATAAACAACGGTACCGGGTGGCGCTGGCGGTAAGCTGGTAGAGCTTCCTTCTTCAGCGCCCGGCGCGCTGGCAGGTGTCCAGGTCAAAATCCGCTGCGGGTTATCCAGCGTCAGGCTGTAGACCTGCCGTTCACTGTCGAATGCCGCTGCACGTACGGGAATCGGCCTGCCTCCAGGCACCACATACAGATCCATGCCATGCTCGTGCTCGGCTCCCGCCAGTAAATACGGCAGGTCGATGCTGGTGGATGACGCAGCCAAGGTGGCAAGGTCTGGCCCGCCGGGCGGTGTGAGGCTGGAGAGAGGAGTACTGACAAGGTACCTGCGCTCGCTGTTACCGAGCGTTGTCGGCCAAGCCATCGCGAGAGTACCTACTGCAAGCGAGGAGAGCGCAGACGCTACAAGGCGGGTAATCGCTGCCGTAATTGTTTCGCCCAACGCTGAGTAAGCAGATTCGGCTATTGCAAACGAGGCAGCGCCAATGGGAATTACGGCCGGCGTAGATGCAACCCATCGCGCATCATTGATGTAGGTGACGCTTTGGCGCAGAGCCTCTTGCCTTTGCCGCTCGGCTTCTGCGGCCAGACGCTCGGCTTCGGCTTGTTGGCGAATTGCTTCTTCCTGTGCGGCGAGTTGCGCTTGAAGGTTTTCCACCTCCGCAGCGCGCCGCATCAGGTTTTGCGTGGCAGTTGCATAAACACCTAGGAATCTGATCGATTCATTCAACGCCAGTGCCAGGTGATATTCCTGCCAGCGTGGCCCGGCCCGGCGCAATCGTTGCTCATCGACAAGGTGCAAAAGCCCTTCAAGCTGGGGTTTCGACAGCGGACCGTTGATTCGAGGATTTTGATCCCGATACTGTGGAATTTGCGCCTGTTTGGTTTGCACCAACGCTGCGGCAGTGGCCAGGTAAGAGCTGAAGGTTTGAACCAGTGTGAGCGCCTCGTCTATGACGGTTTGCCCAAGCTCATGTTGAAGAACGTTGGGTAAACAATCGAAATGTATTTGTCGCTCTGCGTGAATCTGCGCTGTTCTGCGCGCGATTATCGTCAACAGGTCCAGAGGCTGATGGCTGAGCTCCTCCTGATCCACTTGCCTTGCCAGCCCGTCCAGTTCATCTGCCAGCGCTTGGTGCTTCTGAGCTTCAAGGTGTAATTGATAGGTGCCATCCCAAGACCTCTGGAGTCTCGTGGCCCATTCAATACCTAATTCTTGACCTGTTGTCGCAGCGAAGAAGCCCGGGTCCAGAAACCGGCTCATCATGGAGTCGCCGCGTTTATAGAATGCGGGTACGCCAAAGTAATTGTTAGCTTCGGGCACTATCTGAAGGTATCTATCACGAATCTGGTTGATGCGTGACGTCAGTATTTGCTGCTCTGCTGGTGCACCTGATAACGCATTGGCTTCAGCTTTGATCTGGGCTTTCAAGGTCGCGATGGTTGCAGGAAGCTGATTTATTTCGGGCGCATATTTATCTGTATAGTCTTTCTCGACTATTTGATATTCTTCAGTCAGTACCCTGCGTGTGGAAATAACCCGAGCAACATCTTGTTTGGTTGGGCTGGTGCCGCGAGGAGGACCATCGCTCAGCCCCCAGCCGCCTGCACCAGGCCCGCCGCCCCCTCCACCAATCAGCCTCAGTTCTGCCGCTGTGGGCGCTTGTGCGCTTATATATAGCGCCTCATCGAGATAATACGTATTGTCCCGTGCCATGTAGGTTCTCCAAGTCACTACATGGGCCAGCTTTACGTATGCCGAATTCGCTGTATGTCAGCTGCGGCCTGTCAATCGGTAGGAGGCTTCTCGGTATTCGGAAAGATCTGTCTCAGATATGTTTTTCCGACACAGGTATCACCCGTCTTTCCTTCACCGCCTTGTAGGAAAAACTCGAATAAATTTCCTTCACTCCGGGCAGTCGCTGCAGCACTTCTCGAGTAAATTCCCCGAACGACTCCAGGTCCCTTGCCAGGATTTCCAGCAAAAAGTCATAGCGCCCGGAGATGTTGTGGCAGGCCACGATTTCGGGAATTTCCATCAGCCGCTGCTCGAACGCCAGCGCCATGTCCTTGGTGTGCGAGTCCATCATGATGCTGACGAACGCAGTCACGCCAAACCCCAGCGACTTGGGCGAGAGGATGGCCTGGTAGCCGGTGATGTAGCCGTTGTCTTCCAGCAGCTTGACCCGTCGCCAGCAGGGTGAGGTGGTCAGTGCCACCTGGTCGGCAAGTTCGGCGACGGTTAGGCGGGCGTTGTCCTGCAGGGCGGCAAGCAGGGCGCGGTCGGTGCGGTCGAGGCTTGAAGGCATGTTTTGCCCTCCTGGTCCGTTATTTATTGTTTTTGTTCCAGCATGCACGCAGATGCGTGGGCTACTTTGGAAAAAATCGGGCAGCTCGGTGGCATAAGCTTATAGCAAACCACAAGAGGCTGTTGCCATGCGCGACTCCCATAACAACACCGGTTTTTCCACGCGGGCCATTCACCATGGCTACGACCCGCTTTCCCATGGTGGTGCGTTGGTGCCGCCGGTGTACCAGACCGCTACCTATGCCTTCCCCACGGTCGAATACGGCGCTGCGTGCTTCGCTGGGGAGGAGGCGGGGCATTTCTACAGCCGCATCTCCAACCCCACCCTGGCACTGCTGGAACAACGCATGGCTTCACTGGAGGGCGGTGAGGCGGGGTTGGCATTGGCGTCGGGCATGGGGGCCATTACCTCGACGATCTGGACCCTGCTGCGGCCTGGTGACGAGCTGATCGTCGGGCGCACGCTGTACGGCTGCACCTTCGCCTTCCTGCACCATGGCATTGGCGAATTCGGCGTGAAAATCCGCCATGTCGACCTGAACGATGCCAAGGCCCTGAAGTCGGCGATCAACAGCAAAACACGAATGATCTACTTCGAAACGCCGGCCAACCCCAACATGCAACTGGTGGATATCGCCGTGGTGGCCGAGGCGGTGCGCGGGCATGATGTACATGTGGTGGTCGACAACACCTACTGCACGCCCTACCTGCAGCGGCCGCTGGAGCTGGGAGCGGACCTGGTGGTGCATTCGGCGACCAAGTACCTCAGTGGCCACGGTGATATCACTGCCGGCCTGGTGGTGGGACGCAAGGCGCTGATTGACCGTATCCGCCTGGAAGGGTTGAAGGATATGACCGGGGCGGTCCTGTCACCCCACGACGCAGCGCTGCTGATGCGCGGGATCAAGACCTTGGCTCTGCGCATGGACCGACATTGCGCCAATGCCCAGCAGGTGGCGGAGTTTCTGGCTCGGCAGCCGCAGGTGGAGCTGATTCACTACCCGGGGTTGCCGACGTTTGCCCAGTACGAGCTGGCGCAACGCCAGATGCGTTTGCCGGGCGGCATGATCGCTTTCGAGCTCAAGGGCGGTATCGAGGCAGGGCGGCGCTTCATGAATGCGCTACAGCTGTTTGCACGGGCGGTGAGCCTGGGGGATGCCGAGTCGTTGGCACAGCACCCGGCGAGCATGACGCACTCCAGTTACACGCCGCAAGAGCGGGCACATCACGGGATATCGGAGGGGCTGGTGAGGTTGTCGGTGGGTCTGGAGGATGTGGAGGATCTATTGGCGGATGTCGAGCAGGCATTGCAGGCTTGCAAATAGGTAAACCGAAAAAAGCCTCTTGCGAGGCCTTTTTCATGCTCAGCGGATTAACGCTTGAGCCCGTAGCTCTCATCCAGCATTCCCGGCGAGTTCGGCGCTTTCGGCGCATAGTCGCGTGGCACTTCGGCGGTGTCTTTCGGCGGGGTCAGGCGGTCACGTGGGCCTTGCGGCGCTTCAGAGTGCAGTGCAGCCAGCAGGCGTTGGCGAGTGACTTCATCCAGGGCCAGGCTGTTGGCGCCTTCGGCCAGGTGATCCTGCACGTCCTGGTAGCTTTGGGTCAGTTTCTTGACCAGCACGGCGGTGCTGTTGAAGTGGGTGACCACTTCGTTCTGGTAGCTGTCGAAACGCTTCTGGATGTCATCCAGCTGACGCTGGGTGCTGCTCGGCGCGGCATTGGGCAGCAGGCGAGCGACGACGAAACCGACTACCACGCCGATGACCAGGGCCAGGGTTGGCAACAACCAAACAAGGAGCGAGAGTTCCACGAGTCCTTCCTCTATAAACGGCTTTGCTTTACGTTAACGGCTCAGACCTGCGCTGTATACCGCGAGCGATCGCAAATCAGAACAGAATTCCTCACCTAGACGAATCGACCCCTCCCGAGGTCACGGAGTAGTGCCTTGCTTGTCCGCGAAACCCCCTTGTTCATCGATGGCCCCAGTGGCCAGCTGGAAGCCTTGTACCTGGACGTGGCCAATGCCCGTGGCGTGGTGCTGATCTGCCACCCCAACCCGGTCCAGGGCGGCACCATGCTCAACAAGGTGGTCTCGACCCTGCAGCGCACCGCCCGTGACGCCGGCTATGTGACCCTGCGTTTCAACTACCGTGGCGTCGGGCAGAGCGCCGGCAGTCATGACATGGGCGCTGGCGAAGTGGCCGATGCCGAGGCCGCTGCGGCCTGGCTGCGCGAAAAGCACCTGGGCCTGCCGCTGGTGCTGATGGGCTTCTCGTTCGGGGGCTTTGTCGCCACCAGCCTGGCCGGCCGCCTGGAGGCTGCAGGCACCGAGTTGCAGCACCTGTTCATGATCGCCCCGGCAGTCATGCGTCTGACGGCCGAATTCCCGCTGCCGCAGCGCTGCCCGATCACCGTGGTGCAGCCGGATGCCGACGAAGTCGTTGCGCCGCAGCTGGTTTACGATTGGTCCGACAGCCTGTCGCGCCCCCATGAGCTGCTGAAAGTGGCAGAATGCGGACACTTCTTCCATGGCAAGCTGACCGATCTGAAGGATCTGCTGCTGCCGCGCCTTTCGAACTGAGCCAAGCCTGAATAAGCGAACACCCATGACCACGCGCATTCTTACCGGTATCACCACCACCGGCACTCCGCACCTGGGCAACTACGCCGGCGCCATTCGCCCGGCGATCCGTGCCAGCCAGCAGCCCGGTGTCGACTCGTTCTACTTCCTGGCCGACTACCACGCCCTGATCAAGTGCGACGACCCGCTGCGCATCCAGCGTTCGCGCCTGGAAATCGCCGCCACCTGGCTGGCCGGTGGCCTGGACCCGGACAAGGTGACCTTCTACCGCCAGTCCGACATCCCGGAAATCCCCGAGCTGACCTGGCTGTTGACCTGCGTTGCTGCCAAGGGCCTGCTGAACCGTGCCCATGCCTACAAGGCCTCGGTGGACAAGAACGTCGAGGCCGGCGAAGACCCGGACGCTGGCATCACCATGGGCCTGTTCAGCTACCCGGTGCTGATGGCTGCCGACATCCTGATGTTCAACGCCAACAAGGTGCCGGTCGGCCGTGACCAGATCCAGCACGTGGAAATGGCCCGCGACATCGGCCAGCGTTTCAATCACCTGTTCGGCCAGGGCAAGGACTTCTTCGCCCTGCCGGAAGCGGTGATCGAGGAGAGCGTGGCGACCCTGCCGGGCCTGGACGGGCGCAAGATGTCCAAGAGCTACGACAACACCATCCCGCTGTTCACCAGCGCCAAGGACATGAAGGACGCCATCTCGCGCATTGTCACCGACTCGCGTGCGCCTGGCGAAGCGAAAGACCCGGACAACGCGCACCTGTTCACCCTGTTCCAGGCCTTCTCGACGCCGGCGCAGCGCGCCGAGTTCCGTGAAGAGCTGCTGCAGGGCCTGGGCTGGGGCGAGGCCAAGCAGCGGCTGTTCCAGCTGCTGGATGGCCAGCTGGCCGAGAAGCGCGAGTACTACCACCAGCTGATCGCCCGTCCGGCGGACCTGGAAGACATCCTGCTTGCCGGCGCCGCCAAGGCCCGCAAGATCGCCACGCCGTTCCTCGAGCAGCTGCGCGAGGCCGTGGGCCTGCGTTCGTTCCGCAGCAGTGTGCAGACCAACACCGAAGTGAAGAAGAAGGCCGCCAAGAGCGCGCGTTTCGTCAGCTTCCGCGACGAAGACGGCAGCTTCCGCTTCCGCCTGCTGGCCGCTGATGGCGAGCAACTGTTGCTGTCGCGCAGCTTCGCCGACGGTAAGAGCGCCGGCGCCGTGAGCAAGCAGTTGCAGCAGGGTGGCGAGGCGGATGTGCGCGTCGAAGGCCTGGGCTTTGGCCTGTGGCTGAACGGCGAACAGGTTGCCGACGGGCCGCAGTTCGACAGCGCCGAAGCCCGTGATGCAGCCATTCATAGCCTGCGTGCAGCGCTTCAGCCACAGCAAGACTGAGGCATTTCGCCTGTAGGAGCGGGTTTACCCGCGAACACCGGCAAAGCCGGTGCCATCCAGCACTTAGTTGGTCTGGATGAGGCATATTGACGCAAGTCTCATTGCCATTAAGCGGGCCTGTCGCTACAGTGACGGCCCGTTTTTTGTTGCCTCGCTAACGAATCATGACTCCCTTAGAACGCTATCAAGCAGATCTGAAACGTCCCGACTTCTTCCATGACGCGGCGCAGGAAACTGCGGTGCGTCACCTGCAGCGCCTGTACGACGACCTGGTGCACGCGCAGAACAACAAGCCGGGCGTGTTCGGCAAGCTGTTCGGCAAGAAGGAGCAGGCCCCGGTCAAGGGCCTGTACTTCTGGGGTGGGGTAGGGCGAGGCAAGACCTATCTGGTCGATACCTTCTACGAAGCGCTGCCGTTCAAGCAGAAGATGCGTACGCACTTCCACCGCTTCATGAAGCGTGTGCACGAGGAAATGAAAACCCTCAAGGGCGAGAAGAACCCGCTGACCATCATTGCCAAGCGCTTCAGCGAAGAAGCCAAGGTAATTTGCTTCGACGAATTCTTCGTGTCGGACATTACCGACGCCATGATCCTCGGCACCTTGATGGAAGAGCTGTTCAAGAATGGCGTGTCGCTGGTGGCTACCTCCAACATCGTGCCGGACGGCCTGTACAAGGACGGCCTGCAACGTGCGCGCTTCCTGCCGGCCATCGCCATGATCAAGCAGTACACCGACGTGGTGAACGTCGACAGCGGCGTCGACTACCGCCTGCGTCACCTGGAGCAGGCCGAGCTGTTCCACTTCCCGCTCAACGATGCGGCTCACCAGAGCATGCGCGCCAGCTTCAAGGCACTGACGCCTGAATGCACCCAGGCGGTCGAGAACGACGTGTTGATGATCGAGAACCGCCCGATCAATGCGCTGCGTACTTGCGATGACGTTGCCTGGTTTGACTTCCGCGCCCTGTGCGACGGGCCGCGTAGCCAGAACGACTACATCGAGCTGGGCAAGATTTTCCATGCCGTGCTGCTGAGCAACGTGGAGCAGATGGGCGTGACCACCGACGACATCGCCCGCCGTTTCATCAACATGGTGGACGAGTTCTACGACCGTAACGTCAAGCTGATCATTTCGGCCGAGGTCGAGCTGAAGGACCTGTATACCGGTGGGCGTCTGAGCTTCGAGTTCCAGCGCACCCTGAGCCGGTTGCTGGAGATGCAGTCGCACGAATTCCTGTCGCGCGCGCACAAGCCATAAGATTGCTGGGGCCGCAACGCGGCCCCATTGGTCTCAAGCCTCTTGCATGAACTGCTGCCGGTATTGGTTCGGCGACAACTCGGTGTGCTGACGGAACAGCCGCGCAAAGAAACTGGCATCGTCATAACCGACCTCATAGCTGATGGTCTTGATGCTCTTGCGTGTACTCGACAACAACCCCTTGGCTGTCTCGATCCGTAGCCGTTGCAGGTAGTGCAGCGGCTTGTCGCCCGTCGCGCCCTGGAAGCGGCGCATGAAGTTGCGGATGCTCATGCCGTGGTTGCGGGCCACATCCTCGAAGCGGAACTTGTCGGCGAAGTGCTCTTCAAGCCAGTGCTGGATCTGCAGGATGATCAGGTCCTGGTGCAGCTTCTGCCCGCCAAAGCCCATACGCCCCGGGGTGTAGTTGCGCTGCACTTCGTAGAGGATGTCGCGGGCCACGGCGCGGGCCACGTTGGCGCCGCAGAAGCGTTCGATCAGGTAGATGTACAGGTCGCAGGCCGAGGTAGCCCCGCCCGCGCAATAGATATTGTCTGCGTCAGTCAGGTGCTTGTCCTGGTTCAGGCGGACCTTCGGAAAGCGCTCGGCAAAGCTGTTGAAGAAGCGCCAGTAGGTGGTCGCCTCCTTGCCATCGAGCAGGCCGGACTCGGCCAGCCAGAACACACCACTGGCCTCGGCGCACAGCACCGCGCCGCGCGCATGCTGGTCACGCAGCCACGGTAGCACCTGTGGGTAGTGTTGCAGCAGGTTGTCGAAGTCGTCCCAGTAGGCCGGGAGGATGATCACATCGGCGTCGTCCAGGCCACCGTCGACCGGTAGCTGCACATTGCTGAAACTGTCCACAGGCTGGCCGTCGGGGCTCACCAGGCGGATTTCGAACATGGGCTGCAGGCCCAGGCCCAGCTGCTTGCTGTAGCGCAGGCTGGCGAGGTGGAAGAAATCCTTGGCTTGCATCAAGGTCGAAGCGAACACCTTGTCAATGGCCAGGATGCTGACGCGCCGCAGCGACGCGGAGGGTTGGGTAAACATCATTGTCATTGTTCTTATAGGGTAGAGTGGTCAATCACCGGCTGGATCGTCTTATTTTTTGGCGATGGTGTCTACCCCGGTACACTGCACGCCCTCTGCGCGGGGTTACGCGCGAAGAGGGCGTTACAGGATTGCGCTCAAGGCGCAGGGTTGGGCTGCTGCTGGTGAATCGCCTCGATCCCTGCCAGCAACTCGTCGCTCAGGCTCAACTCAACGCTGGCCAGGTTGCTCTCCAGTTGCTCGAGGCTGGTCGCGCCAATGATGTTGCTGGTCACGAAAGGCTGCCGGGTCACGAACGCCAGGGCCATCTGTGCCGGGTCCAGCCCATGCTCGCGGGCCAGTTGCACGTAGCGGCTGCAGGCCGCCACGGTCTGCGGGTTGGAGTAGCGGGCAAAGCGGCTGAAGAGGGTCAGGCGGGCATTTTCCGGCCGTGCACCGTTCTCGTATTTGCCCGAGAGCATGCCGAAGGCCAGCGGCGAGTAGGCCAGCAGGCCGCACTGCTCACGGATGGCCACTTCCGCCAGGCCTACCTCGAAGCTGCGGTTGAGCAGGTTGTAAGGGTTCTGGATCGATACCGCCCGTGGCCAGTCACGGCTTTCGGCCAGTTGCAGGAACTTCATGGTGCCCCACGGTGTTTCGTTGGACAGGCCGACGTGGCGGATCTTGCCCGCACGCACCTGTTCGTCGAGTACTTCGAGGGTTTCTTCCAGCGGGGTGAAGTGGTCCTGTGGCAGGTGCTGGTAGCCCAGCTTGCCGAAGAAGTTGGTGCTGCGCTCCGGCCAGTGCAACTGGTACAAGTCGATGCGGTCGGTCTGCAGGCGCTTCAGGCTCTCGTCCAGTGCTGCGACGATGTGCTGACGGTTGTGTTTGAGCTGGCCGTCGCGAATGTGGCTGATGCCGTTGCCGGGGCCTGCGACCTTGCTGGCCAGCACCCAGTCGTCACGGTCGCCTTGCTCACGGAACCAGTTGCCGATGATGCGCTCGGTGGCTGCGTAGGTTTCCGGGCGGGGCGGCACCGGGTACATCTCGGCGGTGTCGATGAAGTTGACCCCGGCGGCCTTGGCCCGGGCGATCTGTTCGAAGGCTTCGGCCTGAACGTTCTGTTCGCCCCAGGTCATGGTGCCCAGGCACAGGGCGCTGACGTTGAGGTCGGTACGGCCAAGCTGGCGGTATTCCATCGGGTAGACACTCCTTGGCAAAGAAGCCCATCAAAGCAGGTTGAAATTTTTCGCGCAATCTGGATAATTCGGCCCCTCTCCGTGTGGCGGAAGTGATGCACCTCCACGCAGGAAGAACCCCGTCGAACATTGGCGTGCCCGACCCGAGCCCCCAAAAGCGTCAGCGTTCGGCTGCGCGCTTGCCCTTGGCAAGCTGTGCACTATCCAGTAAGATTCGCCGTCTATTTTTCGCTGGGCGGCCTCTGAGGCTTTAGAGAATGAAAACTTTTACTGCTAAACCGGAAACAGTAAAGCGCGAGTGGTTCGTAGTTGACGCCGCTGGCCAGACCCTGGGTCGTCTGGCTACCGAAATCGCTACCCGTCTGCGTGGCAAACACAAACCAGAATACACCCCTCACGTTGACACCGGCGACTACATCGTCGTTATCAACGCCGAGCAGGTTCGTGTGACTGGTGCCAAGTCTTCCGACAAAATGTACTACTCCCACTCCGGTTTCCCGGGCGGTATCAAGGAAATCAACTTCGAGAAGTTGATCGCCAAGGCCCCAGAGCGTGTTATCGAAACCGCGGTCAAAGGCATGCTGCCTAAGAACCCGCTGGGTCGCGACATGTACCGCAAGCTGAAAGTGTACGCGGGTGCTGCTCACCCACACACTGCTCAGCAGCCTCAAGAACTGAAGATCTAACGGGAAGGTTCATTATGTCGGCGACTCAAAACTACGGCACTGGCCGTCGCAAGACCGCAACCGCTCGCGTATTCCTGCGTCCGGGTACTGGTAACATTTCCATCAACAACCGTTCTCTGGACGTGTTCTTCGGTCGCGAAACCGCTCGCATGGTTGTTCGCCAGCCACTCGAGCTGACCGAAACCGTTGAGAAGTTCGACATCTACGTCACCGTTTCCGGTGGTGGTGTCAGCGGTCAGGCCGGTGCGATCCGTCACGGTATCACCCGCGCTCTGATGGAATACGACGAAACCCTGCGTGGCGCTCTGCGTCGTGCTGGCTACGTCACCCGCGATGCTCGTGAAGTCGAGCGTAAGAAAGTGGGTCTGCGTAAAGCGCGTAAGCGTCCTCAGTACTCCAAGCGTTAATACCGCTTCGGCAGTCGAGAAAAGCCCGGTTCCTTGGAACCGGGCTTTTTTTTTGGCTTGAACTAACCTGTCAGCATGTCGGTGGCCGCTTGTCGCATAGACGCAGATCAAGCAAAACGCGGGTTGTCGCCTCTTGCGGGGTAATCACCTTGTCAGTGTGTGGATTTGTTTCTTACCATGGCGGCCAATTTTTAGTGCCATTGACACAACCTAAGTACAAGCCTGGTTCAACAGGCCAAGCAAGCTGATGGGAGAGGACTGAATGAGCAATGACGGCGTCAACGCAGGCCGGCGCCGCTTCCTCGTAGCCGCGACATCCGTGGTCGGGGCAGCGGGAGCAGTGGGGGCTGCGGTACCGTTCGTGGGGTCATGGTTTCCCAGTGCCAAGGCGAAAGCCGCAGGTGCACCGGTGAAGGTCAATATCGCCAAGGTCGAGGCCGGGCAGCAGATGGTGGCCGAGTGGCGTGGCCAGCCGGTGTTTATTGTGCGGCGAACGGAGGAAATCCTCGGTAACCTGAAAAAAATCACCGGCGACCTGTCTGATCCAGAATCCAAGGCCTCTGTGCAGCCGGCCTACGTCGACCCTGAGGTTCGCTCGATCAAGCCGGAAATCCTCATTCTCGTCGGCCTGTGCACGCACCTGGGTTGTTCGCCCACCTTCCGCCCGGAAGTGGCGCCTGCTGATCTCGGTCCAAAGTGGGTAGGTGGCTACTTCTGCCCGTGCCACGGCTCCCACTACGACCTCGCTGGCCGCGTCTACAAGTCGCAGCCGGCACCTCTCAACCTGCCAGTGCCACCGCACTCTTACGAGTCGGACGAGATCATCGTCATCGGCGTCGACCAGGAGAACGCATGATGAGCAAGTTCATGGACTGGATTGATGCTCGCTTCCCCGCCACCAAGATGTGGGAAGACCACCTGAGCAAGTATTACGCGCCCAAGAACTTCAACTTCCTGTACTTCTTCGGCTCCCTGGCGCTGCTGGTGCTGGTCAACCAGATCGTCACCGGCGTATGGCTGACCATGAGCTTTACGCCCTCGGCGGAAGAGGCATTCGCCTCGGTCGAGTACATCATGCGTGACGTGGAATACGGCTGGATCCTGCGTTATTTGCACTCCACCGGTGCGTCGGCGTTCTTCATCGTGGTCTATCTGCACATGTTCCGTGGCCTGCTGTACGGCTCCTACCAGAAGCCACGCGAACTGGTCTGGCTGTTCGGTATGCTGATCTACCTGGCGCTGATGGCTGAAGCTTTCATGGGCTACCTGCTGCCGTGGGGGCAGATGTCCTACTGGGGTGCCCAGGTGATCATCTCGCTGTTTGGCGCCATTCCGGTGATTGGCGACGACCTCACTCAGTGGATCCGTGGCGACTACCTCATCTCGGGTATCACCCTGAACCGCTTCTTCGCCCTGCACGTGGTCGCACTGCCCATCGTCATCCTCGGCCTGGTAGTGCTGCACATCCTCGCCCTGCACGAAGTGGGTTCGAACAACCCCGATGGCGTCGACATCAAGAAGAAAAAGGACGAAAACGGCATTCCGCTGGACGGCATTCCGTTCCACCCGTACTACACCGTCAAGGACATTGTCGGCGTGGTGGTGTTCCTGTTCGTGTTCTGTGCCGTGGTGTTCTTCTTCCCTGAAATGGGCGGTTACTTCCTGGAGAAACCGAACTTCGAGCAGGCCAATGCCTTCAAGACGCCTGAACACATTGCGCCTGTGTGGTACTTCACACCGTTCTACGCCATTTTGCGTGCGGTGCCTGACAAGCTGATGGGCGTCATCGCCATGGGGGCGGCCATCGCCGTGCTGTTCGTACTGCCCTGGCTCGACCGCAGCCCGGTGCGTTCCATGCGTTACAAGGGCTGGATCAGCAAGGTCTTCCTGCTGGTGTTCTGCGTGGCCTTCGTCATTCTCGGCGTGCTGGGCGTACTGGCGCCGACACCTGGGCGCACCTTGCTGTCGCAGGTATGCACGGTGTTGTACTTCGCCTACTTCCTGCTGATGCCGTTCTACACAAGGCTCGAGAAGACCAAACCGGTTCCGGAAAGGGTGACTGGCTGATGAAAAAGTTGATTGCAGTATGTTTGCTGGCAGTGATGCCTGCCTTTTCCTTCGCTGCCGAACACGGCCTGGAGCTGGACAAGGTCGATATCGACCTGACCGACAAGGCCGCCATGCAGGACGGTGCGCGCACCTTTGCCAACTATTGCATGGGTTGCCACAGTGCCAAGTTCCAGCGTTACGAGCGTGTGGCCGATGACCTCGGTATCCCTCACGAACTGATGCTGGAGAAACTGGTGTTCACCGGTGCCAAGATTGGTGACCACATGCAGATCGGCATGAAGCCCAGTGACGCCAAGACCTGGTTTGGCGCCGCGCCGCCCGACCTGACGTTGGTGGCTCGGGTGCGCGGTACCGACTGGCTGTACACCTACCTGCGTAGCTTCTATGAGGACCCGTCGCGGCCTTACGGGGTGAACAACAAGGTGTTCCCGAACGTCGGCATGCCCAACGTGCTGGTCGGCCTGCAAGGCAATCAGGTGATTGGTTGCAAGCAGGTGCAGACCGTAACCGATGGCAAGAAGCAGTTCGACCCATTGACCGGTAGCCCGATCACCCATGAAGCCTGCGACCAGCTGACCATTACGCCGAAATCCGGTACCCTGACGACCGAGCAGTTCGACGAGAAGGTCAAGAACCTGGTGACCTTCCTGGCCTATTCGGCCAACCCGGTCAAACTGGAAAGCCAGCGCATCGGTACCTATGTGTTGCTGTACCTGGCTTTCTTCTTCGTATTCGCCTACTTGCTCAAGCGTGAATACTGGAAGGACGTGCACTGATCACGCAGTAGTTTCTGGTTGTTGAACGCGCCCGGGGTGCCCCCAGCAGAAATGCCGGGGGCGTCCCGGGCGCGTTTTCATTTACAGTTGCACAAGCATCCCGTGCGAGGAGCCGCTACATGGGCGCAACCAACAGGTTAGCCTGCTATTCCGATCCCGCTGATCACTATTCTCATCGGGTACGCCTGGTGTTGGCCGAGAAGGGCGTCACCGTACAGGTCATCGATGTCGACCCCGCCCGCCTGCCGCCCAAGCTGGTCGAAGTGAACCCTTACGGCAGTGTGCCGACCCTGGTCGACCGTGACCTGGCGTTGTATGAGTCGACCGTGGTGATGGAATACCTGGAGGAGCGTTACCCGCACCCGCCGCTGATGCCGGTATACCCGGTTGCGCGCGGCAACAGCCGCTTGCTGATGCACCGCATTCAGCGCGACTGGTGTGCCCTGGCCGATACCGTGCTCGATTCACGCAGCAGTGAGGCTGCCAGAACCGAAGCGCGCAAGGCCTTGCGCGAAAGCCTGACCGGCGTTTCGCCGCTGTTCAATGAATTCGCCTGTTTCATGAGCGATGAGCAAAGCCTGGTCGATTGCTGTCTACTGCCCATACTCTGGCGTTTGCCGGTGTTGGGTATCGAGTTGCCGCGGCAAGCCAAGCCGCTGCTGGATTACATGGAGCGTCAGTTCGCTCGCGAGCCTTTCCAGGCGAGCCTGTCCTCCGTAGAACGTGAAATGCGCAAGCTTTAAGGAGCCGTTGATGAACTCCAGTCGCCCCTATCTGGTTCGAGCACTGTACGAGTGGATCGTCGACAACGATTGCACGCCCCATATGCTGGTCAATGCCGAATTCCCGAAAGTTCAGGTGCCGGATGGTTTCGCCAGTGATGGCCAGATTGTCCTGAATATCTCGCCAAGTGCCGTGCGCCACCTGCACATGGACAATGAAGCGGTCAGCTTCGAGGGCCGTTTCAGTGGAGTGGCCCACTCGCTGTTTGTGCCGGTTGGCGCCATTCTGGGCATCTATGCCCGCGAAAATGGCCAGGGCATGGTCTTTGAGCTGGAGTCGCCAATGGATGGCGACGAGCTGGAAGACGATGACGTGCAGCCGGACGACGACGGGCCGCCAGAGGGAGGTGGGCAGCCGCCACGCCCAAGTGGCCGACCGAGCCTGAAAGTGGTCAAGTAACAAAAAAGGCGATCCAACCGGATCGCCTTTTTCTTTGTTGCAACGCGGGATTACAGGTCGCTGATGGTGCGTACCTGGTCCTTGTTGATGCGGGTGCGCTTGCCATCGAGTTGCTGGAACTCGTAGAAGCCGGCGTCGCGGTCGTACTTCGGTGCGTCGACAGCCTGGATTTCACGGCCATCGTTGAGGGTGATCAGGCTAGGGGTTGAGCAGCCGGCCAGGGTGGCGAAGGTGCCGATCAGCAGGGCAGGCAGCAGAAGCTTTTTCATGCGGTGTTTCCCGGGTTTCTTGAAGGTGGGGCATTGATGTTGTCTGTGCCGGCCTCTTCGCGGCTAAAGCCGCTCCTACAGAGGTACGCGATACCTGTAGGAGCGGCTTTAGCCGCGAAGAGGCCAGTGTGTCAGTCGATGTACTCGAACAGCTTGACGATCTTCTGCACGCCCGACACACCCTGTACCACGGCAGTGGCCGAGTTGGCCTCCTGCTGGGTTACCAGGCCGAGCAAATAGACGATACCGTTCTCGGTAATCACCTTGATGCGCGAGCTGGGCACGGCATTGTCAGTCAGCATCTGGGTCTTGATCTTGGTGGTCAGCCAGGCGTCGTTGTTGCGTGCCAGGATGGAGGAGGGTTGCATCACCTGCAGTTCGTTGTGCACTTTCTTGACCCGCTGCACCTGGCTGGCGGTTTGCTCGGCAAGGCTCTTGAGGTCGGCGCGCGGGGTTTGCCCGGCCAGCAGGACGATGCCGTTGTAGCTGCTGACAACGATGTGCGAGCCTTTGTCCAGGTCAGGGCTGGCCTTGGAAATGTTCACCGCGGCCTTGGTCTCGATCAGCGAGTCGTCGATCTTGCTGCCGATGGTGCGCGTGCCGCGATCGTCCTCGATCGGCGAATTGCGTGTAGAGGTCAGTACCGAGCTGCAACCGGTGACGCTCAGGCACAGGGTCAGGGCCATCAGGCCGAGGCGCATTGGGGTCATTCTTCACTCCCGAACAGTTGGCTGTCGATCAGGTCGCACAGGCAGTGGATCGCCAGCAGGTGGACTTCCTGGATGCGCGCGGTAACGGCGGAAGGTACGCGGATTTCCACGTCCTCGGGCAGCAGCAGCGAAGCCATGCCGCCGCCGTCGCGGCCAGTCAATGCTACGACAATCATTTCGCGGTCATGTGCGGCCTGGATCGCCTGGATCACGTTGGCCGAGTTGCCGCTGGTGGAGATCGCCAGCAGAACGTCGCCGGGCTGGCCCAGGGCGCGGATCTGCTTGGAAAAGACTTCGTTGTAGCTGTAGTCGTTGGCGATCGAGGTCAGGGTCGAGCTGTCGGTGGTCAGCGCGATGGCAGGCAGGCTCGGGCGTTCGCGTTCGAAGCGGTTGAGCAGCTCGGAGGAAAAGTGCTGGGCATCGCCAGCCGATCCGCCGTTGCCGCAGGCGAGCATCTTGCCCTCGTTGAGCAGCGCATTGACCATGACCAGGCTGGCCTGCTCGATGTGCGGTGCCAGGATGTCCATTGCCTGTTGCTTGGTATCGATGCTGGCCTGGAACAGCCGGCGAATTCGGGATTGCATGTCCATCTGGTGACCTTAAGTAGGGCGGTGGCCTTTGCTACGCGCAACAACGACCGGCCCGCGATACATAGAGCAAAAAAAACGAAGTGGGTTCAGCATTCGAAGGCGTTTTTCAGCCATTGAAGCGGTCTGCCTGCATGGTGGCTGCCCTGCAGGGCGACTACGTCGAAGCGGCAGGGGTGGTTGCCCCAATGGGGCTCCTTCTGCAGGAACAGGGTGGCGGCAAGCACCAGCCGTTTCTGCTTGCGCCCGTCGATACTGTCGAGGGCGCCTCCGAAGCCCGCGTGCAACCGGTAGCGGACTTCGACGAATACTACTGTATCGGCGTCAAGCATGACCAGATCAAGCTCACCGCCTTTGCATCGCCAGTTGCGCGCCAGCAGCTGCAGACCTTGCCCCTGAAGGTACTCAAGGGCCTGGTTTTCTGCCGCTTGCCCGGCGCGAGTTGGTGATGCTGCGGCCATCAACGCGCGGTGTCAGGCAGGCGCTTGATCTGGCCGCCGGCAAATTCGGCCCATGGCAGCTGGCGCTCGACGCGTTGGTTGGCGTTGATGCTCAGGCTGCCCGAAAGGCCCATGACGCGGTTGTCCGGCAGTGCTTTCAGTTGGCCCAGGCGCGGCGCCAGGCTGTAGGCATCGACGCCCATGGCATACAGGCGGCCCAGGCTGCCAGCGGCTTGCGGCCACTGTTGCACGACTTGCTGGCGCAGGCTGTTGCTGGTGTCGAGCAACCACGGCGTTTCGCAGAAGCGAATGCCGTTCATGTCATTGTACTGGTTGACGTCGCCGCTGGCGCTGTACAGGTTCGAGGTAGCGTAGACAGGCACGTCACCGGCGTACTGGAAGTTCAGGGTCGGCTTGATCTGCTGTGCCTGCTGTGGGGTCGAGGCGAGGAAGATGAAGTCGATGTCCTGACGGCGCGACGGTTGTGCTGCGATGCTACCGCCTACCGTGCTTTGCAGGCTCTTGGCGCGGCCCTCGCTCTGGCGCAGCTGGAACAGGTCGGCAATTTGCTGGGCCAGGGCGACGGGTTGGGCGATGCGCTCGGCGGCGAGCAGGGTGCCGCCATTGCCTTCCCAGTCCTGGCGGAAGGCGGCCAGTACGCGGTCACCCCACTCGCCACTCGGCACCAGGGCCACGGCCCGAACCATGCCGTCTGCGCGTGCGCGGCGGGCAACTTCGCGGGCCTCGTCTTCGGCAGCCAGGCCGAACTGGAACAGCTGCGGCGGCGCCTTCTGACCGGCGTCTGCGTAGTTCAGGGCCAAGGTGGTAATGGGTAACTGAGGTTTGGCGGCCATTTGCTTCACCAGCGGTTTTTCCAGCGGGCCGATGACCAGTTGCACGCCAGCGGCCTGGGCCTGTCGATAGAAATCATCGAGCGAGCCGATGCGCGAGCTGTCGAACACCTGCACTGCAGGCGCTGGCTGGCCGGCCTGCTGGGCCTGGAAGTGGGCGGCCATGAAGCCGTCGCGCAACGCGCGGGCAACACCGGCCAGCGGGCCTTCCTGCGGCAGCAGCAGGGCAATTTTGGTCAGCGGCTGGCTGGCCAGTTCCTTGAGCTTGGTCAGTGCCTGCGGCAGTTGCAGGGCTGCCGGGTGGTCCGGGTGCTGTTTGACCCAGGCTTCGATAGCCGCTTGCTGCTGCTCCAGGGTGCCGGCGCTTTTCACGGCGAAGGCCAGGCTGGTCCAGCCGCTCAGCATCTGGTCGTTGGCCGGCTGCTGCAGTTGCTCTGCCGGCAGCGAGGCGACCAGTGCCCAAATGGCATCGTTGTTGGCACTGGCGGCCTGGCCGCTGAGCAGCGGAGCCAGCAGTACGCGCTGTTGCGCAGCAGCCAGGGCCTGGCCGTCGGCTTCGAGGGCGGCGGCGTGCACGCTGTAGGTGCGTGCTTGCTGCTCAGCCGGAAGCTCGGCGACGCGCTGCAGGCTAGGGTGAGCCAGTGCTGTCAGGGCGGCCTTGGGTTGGTTGCGGCTCATGGCCAGTTCGGCAGCGAGGGTGCTGGCGAACACTTGCTGGGCCGGCTTGAGCGTGTCCAGCGGCACTTGCTCGAGGATGCGTGCGGCGCGTGGGAAATCCTTCTGCTTGTAGGCCAGGTCGGCTGCGCTCAGGCGCAGCAGGGCGGCGTCTTCCGCAGACTTGCTGGAAGCGGCCTTTTCGAGCAGTTGCTCGATGCTGGCATCCGGGGTGCGTGGCAGTTCGCCCAGGCTGGATGAGGGCGAGCTAGCGCAGGCCGCCAGCAGGGCAGCGAGGCAGAGGGCTGTGAGCAGCCGCAGGCAAGCGATCATGTAAAGGTCCTGTTACTCGATCAAGTTGGCCGGCAATTGTACCCAAGCACTGGCCGGGGCGCGATGTCGCCGTGTCGATCCTTCACTATAGGTGGCCTGTCGCCGGTCGCTGGTGAAGTTCTTTGCGCCCTGTTGCAGGCGCTCGGGCTACAATGGCGCCTTTGATCCGAATGACAGGTGTGCGCAGTGACTGATGTGGCAGGGGCTTCGAAATCCACGGTGGGGACGCTGTATGTGGTGGCAACCCCTATCGGCAACCTCGATGACATGAGCGCCCGGGCGTTGAAGGTGCTGGCGGACGTGGCGCTGATCGCCGCCGAGGACACCCGCCATTCGGTCCGGCTGTTGCAGCACTTTGGCATCGACACGCCACTGGCGGCCTGTCATGAGCACAACGAGCGCGACGAAGGCGGGCGTTTCCTCACCAAGCTGCTGGCTGGCGAGAACGTGGCATTGGTCTCTGATGCCGGCACGCCGCTGATTTCTGACCCCGGCTACCACTTGGTGCGCCAGGCGCGGGCCGCTGGGGTGAATGTGGTACCGGTGCCGGGTGCCTGTGCTTTGATCGCTGCGCTGTCGGCGGCCGGCTTGCCGTCGGACCGCTTCATCTTCGAAGGTTTCCTGCCAGCCAAGCAGGCGGGGCGCCGGGCACGCCTGGAGCAGGTAAAGGAAGAACCGCGCACGCTGATCTTCTATGAAGCCCCGCACCGAATCCTGGAGTGCCTTGAAGACATGGAGGCGGTTTTTGGTGGTGACCGCCCGGCATTGCTGGCGCGCGAACTGACCAAGACGTTCGAGACCCTCAAGGGCCTGCCGCTGGCTGAGTTGCGTGCCTTCGTGGCTGGCGACAGCAACCAGCAGCGCGGTGAGTGCGTGGTACTGGTAGGTGGGTGGAGTGCGCCGGAGGGCGAGCAGGCCATCAGTGCCGAGGCCCAGCGGGTGCTCGACCTGTTGTTGGCCGAGTTACCGCTGAAGCGGGCGGCTGCACTTGCGGCTGAAATTACCGGGGTGCGCAAGAACCTGTTGTATCAACTTGCCCTTGAAAAGCAGAAAGCCGAATAGTGGCAAATTGATATAAATGCCGGTATTGCTTGTTCTCGGGCGCGCGTGCCGGTAACCTTGTCGGCGGAGAGTCGATCGGACAGTCGCTGCCTGCTTTTGTTCCGCAACTTTTGTTGTGTGAGCAGCAGGGGGAGGAAAGTCCGGGCTCCATAGGGCAGAGTGCCAGGTAACGCCTGGGAGGCGTGAGCCTACGGAAAGTGCCACAGAAAATAACCGCCTAAGCACTTCGGTGCCGGTAAGGGTGAAAAGGTGCGGTAAGAGCGCACCGCACGGCTGGCAACAGTGCGTGGCTAGGTAAACCCCACTCGGAGCAAGACCAAATAGGGTTCCATCAGGCGTGGCCCGCGTCGGAACCGGGTAGGTTGCTAGAGGCGTCCAGTGATGGCCGTCGTAGAGGAATGACTGTCCTCGACAAAACCCGGCTTACAGATCGACTCTCCACCTTTCCTTCTCTGCTTCATTCGATAGCAGATCCTCTCTGGTAATACCGAAAAAATCTTACTCTTGATAAATCACTTTAACTTCGAACTCCATTCGCTTGCGTGGGTTTGATTTTTCTCGTCTTTTTTTCTTCTTGGTAGTGCTTCCACCTTCTCTTAACGCGCTAAATCTCGGTCCTGTAAGGCTTTTCCTTATGAACGTGCCTTGACGGTGCTGCGGGCGGATTCCTATAGTGTGCGCAAGTGGCAGAAAGTGGGATGAAGTGGGTTTTCTGGCACAAAAAAGCTAACATTGTGGGGAATCGCAGCCGTGTTCCGCGGAGCCAACGCCGTCAGCCTCGATGCCAAGGGACGTCTCGCCATGCCGAGCCGGTACCGTGACGAGCTCGATTCGCGTTGCAATGGTCAACTGATCGTGACCATCGACGCCGTGGACCCCTGCTTGTGTGTTTATCCCCTCGATGAGTGGGAACAGATAGAAGCCAAGTTGCGTGCCTTGCCGTCGTTGCGTGAGGAAAACCGTCGCCTGCAGCGTTTGCTGATCGGTAATGCGGTTGACCTGGAGCTCGATGGCAGTGGGCGTTTCCTGGTACCGCCCCGCCTGCGTGAGTACGCCAAGCTCGACAAGAAGGCGATGCTGGTGGGGCAACTGAACAAATTCCAGCTGTGGGATGAAGATGCCTGGAACGCGGTTTCGGCAGCCGACCTTGCAGCTATTCAACAACCGGGTGCCATGCCCGACGAATTGCGTGACCTGATCCTGTGACCATAGATAGCGGCTTCAACCACATTACCGTCCTGCTCGACGAAGCTGTCGAGGCATTGGCCCTGCGCGCCGACGGTTGCTATCTGGACGGCACCTTTGGCCGTGGCGGACACAGCCGGCTGATTCTCAGCAAGCTCGGGCCGCAAGGGCGGCTGCTGGGCTTCGATAAAGATCCACAGGCGATTGCCACGGGGCAAGCGCTGGCGGCCGAAGACGGCCGCTTTGTCATTGTGCAGCGCAGCTTTGCCGAGCTGGGCGCGGAAGTGGCCGAGCGCGGTCTGCACGGCAAGGTCAGCGGCGTGTTGCTGGACCTTGGCGTGTCGTCACCGCAACTGGATGACCCCGAGCGTGGTTTCAGCTTCCTCAATGACGGCCCGCTGGACATGCGCATGAACCCGGCCCAAGGCATCAGTGCCGCCGAGTTCATCGCCACCGCGCCGGTGGAAGAAATTGCCCGCGTCTTCAAGGAATACGGTGAAGAGCGCTTCGCCGGCCGCATGGCGCGTGCCGTGGTCGAGCGCCGTGAAAAGGAGCCTTTCACCCGTACCGCCGACCTGGCGGAAGTACTCAAGGTGGCCAACCCTGCCTGGGAAAAAGGCAAGAACCCGGCTACCCGTGCCTTCCAGGGCCTTCGCATTCACGTCAACAACGAACTGGGTGACCTGGAAGCCGGCCTTGAGGCCGCGCTCGATGCCCTCGAAGTCGGTGGCCGCCTGGCGGTGATCAGCTTCCACTCGCTGGAAGACCGTATCGTCAAGCTGTTCATGCGCAAGCTGGTCAAGGGCGAGGCCGACAACCTGCCGCGCAACCTGCCGGTACAGCACAAGGCCTTCGAGCCGAAAATCAAGCTCATCGGCAAGGCCCAGTTCGCCTCCGAAGCCGAGCTCAAGGCCAACCCACGGTCGCGTAGCGCCGTGATGCGCGTGGCGGAGAAGCTGCGGTGAGCAGGCTGTTTGCCAAACCCTTGCCAGGCGGAAGCTTCCTGATGCTTCTGCTGTTCGTTGCCGTGCTGGTTTCGGCTATCGCCGTGTCCTACAGCGCGCACTGGAACCGTCAGTTGCTCAACACCTTGTACGGCGAGCTGAACGAGCGTGACAAGGCCCAGGCCGAGTGGGGGCGCCTGATTCTTGAACAGAGCACCTGGACTGCTGCCAGCCGTATCGAGAACCTGGCTTCCGAGCAGTTGAAGATGCGCGTACCTTCGGCTGACGAAGTACGGATGGTGGCGCCATGATGAAGCTCGAAGGCGCACTCTACCCGTGGCGCTTCCGCGTGGTGATCGGGCTGCTGGCCATTATGGTCGGTGCCATTTGCTGGCGCATCATCGATTTGCAGGTCGTTGACCGTGACTTTCTCAAGGGGCAGGGCGACGCGCGCAGCCTGCGTCATATCCCTATTCCGGCGCACCGTGGCCTGATTACCGACCGCAACGGTGAACCGCTGGCCGTGAGCACCCCGGTTACCACCCTGTGGGCAAACCCCAAGGAAATGCAGGCGTCCAAAGACCGCTGGCCGCAGTTGGCCGCAGCGCTTGGGCAAAACCCGCAGCAGTTGGCCGAGCGCCTGACCCAGCAAGCCAACAAGGAATTCATCTACTTGGTCCGCGGCCTGACCCCGGAGCAGGGCCAGCATGTGCTCGACCTGAAAGTGCCCGGTGTGTACGGCCTGGAAGAATTCCGTCGCTTCTACCCGGCCGGTGATGTCACCGCGCACATGGTCGGCTTCACCGACCTCGACGACCATGGTCGCGAAGGTGTCGAGCTGGCCTACGACGAGTGGCTGGCCGGCGTGCCCGGCAAGCGCCAGGTGATCAAGGACCGGCGCGGCAGGCTGATCAAAGACATCCAGGTAACCAAGAACGCCAAGGCCGGTAAGACCTTGGCGTTGTCGATAGACCTGCGCCTGCAGTACCTGGCCACCCGCGAACTGCGCAACGCCATTGCCGAACAGGACGCCAAGGCCGGCAGCCTGGTGATCATGGACGTCAAGACCGGTGAGGTCCTGGCCATGGTCAACCAGCCGACCTACAACCCCAACAACCGCCGCAGCATGTTCCCGGCCGCCATGCGTAACCGGGCGATCATCGACGTGTTCGAGCCGGGCTCCACGGTCAAGCCGATCTCCATGAGTGCGGCGCTGCAGAGCGGTCGCTGGAAACCGACCGATAAGGTCGAGGTGTACCCGGGCAGCCTGCAGATCGGCCGTTACACCATCAAGGACGTGTCGCGCAGTGAAGGCCCGATCCTCGACCTGACCGGCATCCTGATCAACTCCAGTAACGTCGGCATGAGCAAGATCGCCTTCGATATTGGCGGTGAGGCGATCTACCGCGTCATGTCCCAGGTCGGCCTGGGTCAGTACACCGGCCTTGGCTTCCCGGGTGAGCGCGTCGGTAACTTGCCTAACCACCGCGAGTGGCGCAAGGCCGAGACCGCAACCTTGTCCTATGGCTATGGCGTGTCGGTGACCGCCTTGCAACTGGTGCATGCCTACGCGGCGCTGGCCAACGACGGCAAGATGGTGCCGCTGTCGATCCTCAAGGTCGACAAGGCGCCGGACGCTGTGCAGGCCATTCCAAAGGAAACCGCCGAAACCGTTCAGGGCATGCTGCAGCAGGTGATCGAAGCGCCGCGTGGCGTGTTCCGCGCCCAGGTGCCGTTCTATCACGTGGCCGGCAAGTCCGGTACCGCGCGTAAGGCCACCGTGGGTTCCAAGGGCTACACCGAAAACGCCTACCGCTCGCTGTTCGCCGGCTTCGGTCCGATGAGCGACCCGCGCTACGCCATCGTTGTGGTCATCGACGAGCCGGGCAAAGGCGGCTACTTCGGTGGCCTGGTTTCGGCGCCGGTATTCAGCAAGGTCATGTCCGGCACCCTGCGTTTGATGAACGTACCGCCAGACAACCTGCCGCCACCTGCGCCAGCAGCCCCCGCCGGGCAATCGCAAGTCAATGCAGCAGACGCCAAGGGAGGGCGTGGATAATGACAATGCCATTAAGCAAACTGTTCGCCCACGCCAGCCGTGACCCGCTGATTCGTGAGCTGACCCTGGACAGCCGAAATGTACGCCCGGGTGACCTGTTCCTGGCCGTGCCGGGCGCCAAGGTCGATGGTCGCGAGCATATTGCCGATGCCCTGGCCCGTGGCGCCGCTGCCGTGGCCTATGAAGAGCAGGGCGCCAACGTGCTGCCGCTGACCGATGTGCCGCTGATTCCGGTCAAAGGCCTGATCGCTCAGTTGTCCGATATTGCCGGGCGCTTCTATGGCGAACCCAGCCGCCAGTTGAACCTGGTGGGGGTGACCGGCACCAACGGAAAGACCAGCGTTACCCAACTGGTGGCTCAGGCGCTCGACCTGCTCGGCCAGCGCTGTGGCCTGATTGGCACCCTGGGGACCGGCTTCTACGGTGAGCTGCAGAGCGGCCGCCTGACCACGCCCGACCCGATCGCCGTGCAGTCGACCCTCAACGACCTCAAGAAAGGTGGCGCCAAGGCAGTGGCCATGGAGGTTTCCTCCCATGCCCTGGAGCAAGGCCGGGTTGCCGCACTGGAATTCGACATCGCGGTGATGACCAACCTGTCCCGCGACCACCTCGATTATCACGGCAGCATGGAGGCCTATGAGGCCGCCAAGGCTAAGCTGTTCGCCTGGCCGAGCCTGCGTTGTCAGGTGGTCAACCTGGATGACGCCTTCGGGCGTCGCCTGGCCGACGACTTTGCCCGGCGCCCGAGTGTCGATCATATCGAGACCCGGCTGCTTAGCTACAGCCTGGAAAACGCGGACGCTTCGCTGTTCTGCCGCGAAGCCGTGTTCAATGACGATGGTGTGCGTGCCACCCTGGTCACTGCCCAGGGTGAGCGCGCCCTGCGCAGCCAGTTGCTGGGCCGCTTCAACCTGAGCAACATGCTGGCTGCCGTGGCGACGCTGCTGGCGCTGGACTATTCGCTGGACGAAATTCTCAAGGTCACCCCGCAACTGCAAGGGCCGGTAGGTCGCATGCAGCGCCTGGGTGGCGGCGACAAGCCGCTGGTGGTGGTCGACTACGCGCACACCCCGGACGCTCTCGAGAAAGTGCTCGAAGCCCTGCGCCCGCACGCCCACGGCAAGCTGCTGTGCCTGTTCGGCTGCGGTGGCGACCGTGATCGCGGCAAGCGCCCGCTGATGGCCGAAGTGGCCGAGCGCCTGGCCGACCGCGTCCTGGTCACCGATGACAACCCGCGTACCGAAGACCCGCTGCGCATTTTCGACGACATTCGCCCCGGTTTCGCCAATCCTGCCGAGGTCGAGTTCGTCGCAGGCCGTGGTGAAGCCATCGCGCACCTGATTGCCACCGCTGCTGCCAACGACGTGATCGTGCTGGCCGGCAAGGGGCACGAGGATTACCAGGAGATCAATGGCCAGCGCCATGACTTCTCCGACCTCACCGAAGCCGAGAAGGCACTTGCAGCCTGGGAGGCTCCACATGCTTAAGCCGCTGTCACTCAGCCAGCTGACCACAGCACTGAGTGGTCAACAAATCGGTGGCGACGCCACCTTCACCGGTGTCAGCATCGACAGCCGCAGCGTCAGCGCCGGGCAATTGTTCGTCGCCTTGGCCGGTCCGCGTTTCGATGGCCATGACTACCTGGCCGATGTGAAGGCCAAAGGCGCAGTCGCTGCCCTGGTCGAGCGTGAAGTGGCCGGTGTCGACCTGCCGCAATTGCGGGTCAAGGATTGCCGGGTAGCGCTCGGTCAACTCGGCGCCTTGAACCGTGCTGCCTTCGACAAGCCTGTTGTTGCCATTACCGGTTCCAGCGGCAAGACCACCGTCAAGGAAATGCTCGCCAGCATCCTGCGTACCCGTGGCCTGGTGCATGCCACCCGTGGCAACCTGAACAACGACCTTGGCGCGCCGCTGACCCTGTTGGAGATCGCTCCTGAGCACAGCGCGGCGGTGATCGAGCTGGGCGCCTCGCGCATCGGTGAAATCCGCTACACCGTCGGCCTGACGAAGCCTCAGGTGGTCATCATCAACAATGCCGGTACCGCCCACGTTGGCGAGTTCGGCGGGCCGGAAAAGATCGTTGAAGCCAAGGGCGAGATTCTCGAAGGCCTGGGCGAGGGCGGGACTGCCATCCTCAACCTGTCTGACAAGGCGTTCGACATCTGGCGCGAGCGTGCCGGCAACCACCGCATTTTCACCTTTGCACTGGATAACCCGCAGGCAGACTTCCATGCCAGTCATATCGGCCGTGATGCCCGGGGCTGCCCGTCGTTCACCCTGCATGGGCCTGATGGCAGCGTACCGGTGCAGTTGAACCTGCTGGGTACCCACAACGTCAGCAACGCCTTGGCCGCTGCGGCTGCCGCCCATGCCGTTGGTCTGAGCCTTAGCGGCATCGCCGCCGGCCTGGCTGCGGTACAACCGGTCAAGGGCCGCACCGTGGCGCAGATCGCGACGAACGGTGTGCGGGTAATCGACGACAGTTACAACGCAAATCCCACCTCCATGTGCGCGGCCATTGATATACTCGCCGGCTTTTCCGGGCGCACCGTCCTGGTGCTTGGAGATATCGGCGAACTGGGGCAATGGGCGGAAGAAGGCCACCGTCAGGTGGGTGACTACGCGCGTGGCAAGGTCGATGCCCTGTACGCAGTGGGTTCCAACATGACATATGCGGTCAAGGCGTTCGGCGCCAATGGCCGTCATTTCGCTACTCAAGCTGAGCTGATCGACGCCGTTAGCGCCGAAAGTGCCAGCGACACCACTATCTTGATCAAGGGCTCGCGCAGCGCTGCGATGGAAAACGTCGTGGCGGCATTGTGCGGTGCCAGCGGGGAGAAACATTAATGCTGCTGCTGTTGGCCGAGTATCTGCAACAGTTCCACAAAGGCTTCGCGGTCTTCCAGTACCTGTCCCTGCGCGGGATTCTTGGTGTACTGACCGCGTTGTCCCTGGCGCTGTGGCTGGGGCCGTGGATGATCCGTACCCTGCAAATTCGTCAGATCGGCCAGGCCGTGCGTAACGACGGCCCGCAATCGCACCTGTCCAAGTCCGGCACCCCGACCATGGGTGGCGCATTGATCCTGTCGGCCATCGCCATCAGCACCCTGCTGTGGGCTGATCTATCCAACCGCTACGTGTGGGTGGTGCTGATCGTGACCCTGGCGTTCGGTGCCATCGGTTGGGTCGACGACTACCGCAAGGTGATCGAAAAGAACTCGCGTGGCCTGCCAAGCCGCTGGAAGTACTTCTGGCAGTCGGTGTTCGGCCTGGCTGCGGCCGTGTTCCTGTACAAGACCGCGCCGACCAGCGTCGAGACGACGTTGATCCTGCCGTTCATCAAGGACGTCACCATCCCGCTGGGCATCGGCTTCGTGGTGCTGACCTACTTCGTCATCGTTGGCTCCAGCAACGCGGTCAATCTCACCGACGGCCTCGACGGCCTGGCAATCATGCCGACGGTGATGGTCGGCGGTGCCCTGGGCATCTTCTGCTACCTGTCGGGTAACGTGAAGTTCGCTGAATACCTGCTGATCCCTTACGTGCCGGGCTCGGGTGAACTCATCGTGTTCTGCGGCGCGCTGATCGGTGCGGGCCTGGGCTTCCTGTGGTTCAACACCTACCCGGCGCAAGTGTTCATGGGCGACGTCGGTGCGCTGGCACTGGGCGCGGCGCTGGGCACCATCGCGGTCATCGTTCGCCAGGAAATCGTCCTGTTCATCATGGGCGGCATCTTCGTCATGGAAACCTTGTCGGTGGTGATCCAGGTCGCCTCCTTCAAGCTGACCGGCAAGCGCGTGTTCCGCATGGCGCCGATCCACCACCACTTTGAACTCAAGGGCTGGCCAGAGCCACGTGTGATCGTCCGCTTCTGGATCATCACCGTGATCCTGGTGCTGATCGGCCTTGCAACCCTGAAACTGAGGTAGATGAGCGTGTCTTTGATCGCTTCCGACCAATTCCGCATCGTTGTCGGCCTCGGCAAGAGCGGCATGTCCCTGGTTCGCTTCCTGGCGAACCGGGGCATTGCCTTTGCGGTCGCTGACACCCGCGAGCAACCGCCGGAACTGGACACCCTGCGCCGTGATTACCCGCAGGTGGAAGTGCGTTGTGGTGAACTGGACGTGGACTTCCTGTGCCGCGCCAACGAGCTGTACGTAAGCCCTGGCCTGGCCCTGGCCACGCCAGCCCTGCAGCAGGCTGCTGCGCGTGGCGTGAAACTGTCCGGTGACATCGAACTGTTCGCCCGCAACGCCAAAGCGCCGATCATTGCCATCAGCGGCTCCAACGCCAAGAGCACTGTCACTACCCTGGTCGGCGAAATGGCCGCCAAGGCGGGCAAGCGTGTAGCGGTGGGTGGTAACCTCGGTACCCCGGCGCTGGACCTGCTGGCCGATGACGTCGAGCTGTACGTGCTGGAGCTGTCCAGCTTCCAGCTGGAAACCACTGACCAGCTCAATGCTGAAGTGGCCACCGTACTGAACATCAGCGAAGACCATATGGACCGCTACAGCGGCCTGCCGGCCTACCACCTGGCCAAGCATCGGATTTTCCGCGGCGCGAAGCAGGTCGTGGTCAACCGTCAGGACGCCCTCAGCCGACCGCTGCCGGTGGAAGGCCGCCCGTGCTGGACCTTCGGCCTCAACCAGCCGGACTTCAAGGCCTTCGGCCTGCGCGAAGTGGATGGCGAGAAATACCTGGCATTCGAGTTCCAGGCGCTGATGCCAGCGCGTGAACTGAAGATTCGCGGTGCGCACAACCAGAGCAATGCCTTGGCGGCGTTGGCCCTGGGGCATGCAGCAGGCCTGCCGTTCGAGCCCATGCTCGAAGCCCTGCGCGAGTTCGGTGGCCTGGCCCATCGCTGCCAGTGGGTGCGTGAGCGCAATGGCGTGAACTGGTACGACGATTCCAAGGCCACCAACGTCGGTGCAGCCTTGGCCGCCATCGAAGGCCTGGGTGCCGATATCGAAGGCAAACTGGTATTGATCGCCGGTGGCGACGGCAAAGGTGCCGAGTTCACGGCCTTGCGTGAGCCGGTCAAGCGCTTCTGCCGGGCCGTTGTACTGCTTGGCCGTGATGCCGAGCGCCTGGCCGAGGCCCTGGGTGATGACGTGCCACTGGTACGGGTCAAGACCCTCGCTGACGCCGTGCAACAGTGTGCCGAACTGGCTCAGGCCGGCGATGCCGTGCTGTTGTCGCCCGCATGTGCCAGCCTCGACATGTTCAAGAACTTCGAAGAACGCGGGCGCCTGTTCGCCCAGGCAGCGGGAGGCCTTGCATGATCTTCGGCATCTTCAAGCCCTACCCGTCGCCGCTGATCAGCGGCCGGGGCATCGACCTGGACTTCCCGCTGCTCGCCGGCTGCCTGGCCTTGCTGGGCCTGGGCCTGGTGATGATCACCTCGGCGTCGTCGGAAGTGGCTGCGGTGCAGTCGGGCAACCCGCTTTATCACATGTTCCGCCACCTGGTGTACGTGTTCCTGGGCCTGGTGGCCTGTGGCGCGACCATGCTGGTACCGATCGCCACCTGGCAGCGCATGGGCTTCATGATGCTGCTGGGCGCCTTCGGCCTGCTGGTGTTGGTGCTGGTGCCGGGTATCGGCCGTGAGGTGAACGGTTCGATGCGCTGGATCGGCTTCAGCTTTTTCAACGTGCAGCCTTCGGAAATCGCCAAGGTGTTCGTGGTCGTCTACCTGGCCGGTTACCTGGTACGTCGGCAAACCGAGGTACGCGAGACCTGGATGGGCTTTTTCAAACCGTTCATCGTGCTGCTGCCCATGGCTGCCCTGTTGCTGATGGAACCGGACTTTGGCGCCACCGTGGTAATGATGGGCGCCGCGGCGGCCATGCTGTTCCTGGGTGGGGTGGGGCTGTTCCGCTTCAGTCTGATGGTGGTGTTGGCGGTGCTGGCGGTGTTCGTACTGGTACAGGCGCAGCCGTACCGGATGGCGCGGCTTATTACCTTTACCGACCCATGGTCCGACCAGTTCGGTTCTGGCTACCAGTTGACCCAGGCGCTGATTGCCTTCGGGCGTGGCGAGTGGCTGGGCGTTGGCCTGGGCAACAGCGTGCAGAAGCAGTTTTACCTGCCCGAAGCGCACACCGACTTCGTGTTCTCGGTATTGGCCGAGGAACTGGGCGTCGTCGGTTCGCTGGTGACCATCGCACTGTTCGTGTTCGTCACCGTGCGTGCCCTGTACATCGGCCTTTGGGCCGAAAAAGCCAAGCAGTTCTTTGCTGCGTATGTGGCGTTTGGCCTGGCCTTCCTGTGGATTGGCCAGTTCCTGATCAACATCGGCGTGAACGTCGGCCTGCTGCCGACCAAAGGCCTGACCCTGCCGTTCCTCAGTTACGGGGGCAGCTCGCTGGTGATCTGCTGCGCCTGCGTGGGCTTGTTGCTGCGCATCGAGTGGGAAAGCCGTACGCACCTGGGCAGCGAGGAACACGAATTCAGCGAAAGCGATTTTGCCGAGGAGACCAGTCATGGCCGCTGACGGCAAGAACGTACTGATCATGGCTGGCGGCACCGGGGGCCACGTGTTCCCGGCCCTGGCCTGTGCGCGGGAGTTCCAGGCGCGCGGTTACAGCGTGCACTGGCTGGGCACCCCGCGTGGCATTGAAAACGAGCTGGTGCCACAGGCTGGCTTGCCACTGCACCTGATTCAGGTCAGCGGCCTGCGCGGCAAAAGCAAACTGTCGCTGCTCAAGGCGCCGTTCACCCTGGTCAAGGCCGTGCTGCAGGCTCGGCGCATCATTCGCCAGCTCAAGCCGGTATGCGTACTGGGCTTTGGTGGCTACGTGACCGGCCCTGGCGGTGTGGCCGCGCGGCTGTGTGGCGTGCCGCTGGTGATCCACGAACAGAACGCGCGTGCAGGTACCGCCAATCGGCTGCTGGTGCCGCTCTCGGCGCGGGTCTGCGAAGCTTTCCCGAACACCTTCGAGGCCAGCGACAAGCGTCGTACCACCGGCAACCCGGTGCGCCCGGAGTTGTTCATGGATGCGCAACGCGCACCCCTGGCCGAGCGCCGTGCACGTCTGTTGGTGCTCGGTGGCAGCCTGGGTGCGGAACCATTGAACAAATTGTTGCCTAAGGCCCTGTCCGAAGTGCCCGCCACCCTGCGGCCAGAGGTGTTCCACCAGGCCGGCAAGCAACACGCGCCGATTACCGCCGAGCGTTATCACGAGGCGGGCGTCGAGGCTCAGGTAGAGCCCTTTATCAAGGACATGGCCCAAGCCTATGGCTGGGCCGACATGGTGGTGTGCCGGGCCGGTGCCCTGACCGTCAGCGAGCTGGCGGCAGCAGGCCTGCCCTCGATGCTGGTGCCTTTGCCCCACGCCATCGACGATCACCAGACCCACAACGCCCAATATCTGGCTCGAGAAGGCGCTGCCTTCCTGATGCCACAAGCGACAACTGGCGCAGCGCAGCTCGCTGAACGCCTGAACGAGGTGCTGATGCAACCCGAAAAACTCAACGTCATGGCAGGCACCGCACGGCGCCTGGCCAAACCTGCCGCAACCAGCACCGTGGTCGATATCTGCCTGGAGGTGGCCCATGGTTGAGAGCCAGAAAGCCATGCCCCAGCCGAAGATGGGCCGTATCCGCCGTATCCACTTCGTCGGTATCGGCGGCGTGGGCATGTGCGGTATTGCCGAAGTGTTGCTGAACCTGGGCTATGAAGTGTCCGGTTCCGACCTGAAAGCCTCGCCGGTGACTGAGCGCCTGGAATCGTTCGGTGCCGAGATCTTCGTCGGCCACCGCGCCGAGAACGCTGCCACCGCCGATGTGCTGGTGGTGTCCAGCGCCATCAATCCGGCCAACCCCGAAGTGGCCACCGCCCTGGAGCGCCGCATTCCGGTAGTGCCGCGCGCCGAGATGCTCGCCGAACTGATGCGCTATCGCCATGGTGTGGCCGTAGCCGGTACCCACGGCAAGACCACCACCACCAGCCTGCTGGCCTCGGTGTTCGCGGCCGGCGGCCTGGACCCGACCTTCGTCATCGGTGGCCGCCTGACCGCTGCCGGTACCAATGCCCAGTTGGGCACCAGCCGCTACCTGATCGCCGAAGCGGATGAAAGCGATGCCAGCTTCCTGCACCTGCAGCCCATGGTGGCCGTGGTCACCAACATCGACGCCGACCACATGGCGACCTATGAAGGTGACTTCAACAAGCTGAAGAAAACCTTCGTCGAGTTCCTGCACAACCTGCCGTTCTACGGCTTGGCCGTGATGTGCCTGGACGACCCGGTGGTGCGCGAGATCCTGCCGCAGGTGAAGCGCCCGACCGTGACCTATGGCTTCAGCGAAGAGGCCGATATCCGCGCCATCAACGTGCGCCAGCAGGGCATGCAAACGCACTTCACCGTGCTGCGTCGGGACCGCGAGCCACTTGAGGTGTCGGTGAACATGCCCGGCAACCACAACGTGCTCAATGCCCTTGCCACCATTGCCATCGCCACTGACGAAGGCATCACCGACGAGGCCATCATCCAGGGGCTGTCCGGCTTCCAGGGTGTCGGCCGACGCTTCCAGGTGTATGGCGAACTGCCGGTCGAAGGCGGCAGCGTGATGCTGGTCGACGACTACGGCCACCACCCGACCGAAGTGGCGGCGGTGATCAAGGCCGTGCGGGGGGGGTGGCCAAGCCGCCGCCTGGTGATCGTCTACCAGCCGCACCGCTACAGCCGCACCCGCGACCTGTACGACGATTTCGTCCAGGTGCTGGGTGATGCCAACGTGCTACTGCTGATGGAGGTCTACCCGGCCGGCGAAGAGCCGATCCCTGGTGCCGACAGCCGCCAGCTGTGCCATAGCATCCGCCAGCGCGGCAAGCTGGACCCGATCTACATCGAACGTGGCGCTGAGCTGGCACCGTTGGTGAAACCACTGCTGCGTGCCGGTGACATCCTGATCTGCCAAGGTGCCGGTGATGTCGGCGGCCTGGCCCCGCAATTGATGAAAAGCCCGCTGTTCGCTGGCGCCAAGCAGGAGAAGTCGAAATGACCAGCGCCTACGAAAAGCTGCACTCGACCCTGGACGTCAAGGCGTTCGGCCGTGTCGCCGTGCTGTACGGTGGCAAGAGCGCCGAGCGTGAAGTCTCGCTGAAGTCCGGCGCTGCGGTGATCGATGCCCTGACCACTGCCGGTGTCGACGTGGTCGCCATCGATGTGGGTGACGACCTGCTCGACCGCCTGCAACGCGAGAAGATCGACCGCGCCTTCATCATCCTCCACGGCCGTGGCGGTGAAGACGGCAGCATGCAAGGGCTCCTGGAATGCCTGGGGATTCCCTACACCGGCAGCGGTATCCTTGCCTCTGCGCTGGCCATGGACAAGTTGCGCACCAAGCAGGTGTGGCAGAGCCTGGGTATTCCCACCCCGCGCCACGCCGTGTTGGCGAGTGAAAGCGATTGTCTGCAGGCCAGTACGGAACTGGGCTTCCCGCTTATCGTCAAACCCGCCCATGAAGGCTCTAGCATCGGCATGGCCAAGGTGAACAGCACCCAGGAACTGGTCGCTGCCTGGCAGGACGCCGCCAAATACGATTCCCAGGTACTGGTGGAACAGTGGATCCACGGTCCGGAGTTCACCATCGCGGTCTTGCGCGGTCAGGTGCTGCCGCCGATCGCCCTGGGTACGCCGCATGTGTTCTACGACTACGACGCCAAGTACATCGCCAACGATACCCAGTACCGCATTCCTTGCGGCCTGGATAGCGTCAAGGAACAGGAACTGATCGACCTGACCGCACGCGCCTGTGATGCCATTGGCATCGAAGGCTGGGGGCGTCTGGACGTGATGCAGGACGAGCAGGGCCGGTTCTGGCTGCTCGAAGTCAACACCGCACCTGGCATGACTGATCATAGCCTGGTGCCCATGGCGGCCCGCGCGGCAGGCCTGGACTTCCAGCAACTGGTGCTGGCAATCCTGGCTGAAAGCGTGGCGACGCGAGGTTAATAACCATGCAAGGCGCGATGATACGTCAGCAGCAACCCGTTACCGGCCGTAGTAAGCCGGTACCGCGTGGTGCCAGCCGGCTGGTGGCCGACGAGCCCGTATCGGCGCGCCTGCCGCGTCCAAGCCTGGGCGGCCTCAAACGCCTGCTGTGGCCGGTGCTGCTGGTGGCGGCCGGCTTTGGTGCTTATGAGGGTGCCATTCGCCTGATGCCCTATGCCGACCGGCCGATCACCAAGATCGACGTGCAGGGTGACCTCAGCTACATCAGCCAGCAATCGGTGCAGCAGCGTATCGCGCCCTACGTGGCGGCGAGTTTCTTCAGCGTCGACCTGCCGGCGATGCGTGCGGAACTCGAACAGATGCCATGGATCGCCCACGCCGAAGTGCGCCGGGTGTGGCCCGACGAGGTGGTGATCCGCCTGGAAGAGCAGCTGCCGGTGGCACGCTGGGGTGACGAAGCCTTGCTCAACAACCAGGGCCAGGCCTTTACCCCGCGTGAACTGGCCAACTATGAGCACCTGCCGCAGCTGGTCGGGCCGCAACGTGCTCAGCAACAAGTCATGCAGCAGTATCAGGTATTGAGCCAGATGCTGCGCCCCCTGGGCTTTTCCATCGCTCGCCTGGAGCTGCGCGAGCGAGGCAGCTGGTTCCTGACCACTGGCGCGAGCAGCGCCGGGCCAGGCATCGAGCTGCTGCTGGGGCGCGATCATCTGGTGGAGAAGATGCGCCGTTTCATTGCCATTTACGACAAAACACTCAAAGACCAGATCACCACTATCGCCCGCATTGATCTGCGTTATTCCAACGGACTTGCCGTTGGTTGGCGGGAACCGATTGCACCGACGACGGCCCAACCCGCCGTTGCGAAGAATTAGAGAGAGGCAGGACCATGGCAAACGCGCATAGCGGCAAAATGATCGTCGGGCTGGACATTGGCACCTCCAAGGTGGTGGCGCTGGTGGGCGAAGTGGGCGAAGACGGCACCCTGGAAATCGTCGGGATCGGTACCCATCCGTCCCGTGGCCTGAAGAAAGGCGTGGTGGTGAACATCGAGTCCACCGTTCAGTCGATCCAGCGCGCGGTGGAAGAAGCGCAGCTGATGGCCGGCTGCCGTATCCACTCGGCCTTCGTTGGCGTGGCCGGCAACCACATCCGCAGCCTGAACTCCCACGGCATCGTCGCCATCCGCGACCGCGAGGTCAGCCTGGCCGACCTGGAGCGTGTACTCGACGCCGCCCAGGCCGTGGCCATTCCGGCCGACCAGCGTGTGCTGCACACCCTGCCGCAGGACTACGTGATCGACAATCAGGAAGGCGTGCGCGAGCCACTGGGCATGTCGGGCGTGCGCCTGGAAGCCAAGGTTCACGTGGTCACCTGCGCAGTGAATGCGGCGCAGAACATCGAGAAATGCGTACGCCGCTGTGGCCTGGAAATCGACGACATCATCCTCGAGCAACTGGCCTCGGCGTACTCGGTGCTGACCGACGATGAAAAAGAGCTGGGCGTGTGCCTGGTGGACATCGGTGGTGGCACCACCGACATCGCCATCTTCACCGAAGGCGCCATCCGTCACACCGCAGTCATCCCGATTGCCGGTGACCAGGTGACCAACGACATCGCCATGGCCCTGCGTACCCCGACCCAGTACGCCGAAGAAATCAAGATCCGCTACGCCTGCGCCCTGGCCAAACTGGCCGGTGCCGGCGAGACCATCAAAGTGCCGAGCGTGGGCGACCGCCCACCGCGCGAGCTGTCGCGCCAGGCCCTGGCCGAGGTGGTGGAGCCACGTTACGACGAGCTCTTCACCCTGATCCAGGCCGAGCTGCGCCGCAGCGGCTACGAGGACCTGGTGCCGGCCGGCATCGTCCTCACCGGCGGCACCGCGAAGATGGAAGGTGCCGTGGAACTGGCTGAGGAAATCTTCCACATGCCGGTACGCCTGGGCGTACCGCACAGCGTTCGTGGGCTGAGCGACGTGGTGCGCAACCCGATCTATTCCACCGGCGTGGGCCTGCTCACCTACGGCCTGCTGAAGCAGTCCGAGGACATGGTCCTGACCGGTAACAGCAACAGCAGCAACAACAGCTATGGCGATGAACCGAAGGCCCCAGTACTTGAGCGCTTCAAGAAGTGGGTCCAGGGCAACTTCTAAGTTTCAAAGCAGTAGTGGTAGGCGCAACAACTAGAGAACTGTAAGGAGAGGGAAAATGTTCGAGCTCGTAGACAACGTCCCGCAAAGCCCGGTCATCAAGGTGATCGGCGTTGGTGGTGGTGGCGGCAACGCCGTCAACCACATGGTCAAGAGCAGCATCGAAGGCGTGGAATTCATTTGCGCCAACACTGATGCTCAAGCGCTGAAAAACATCGGTGCGCGTACCATCCTGCAATTGGGCACTGGTGTGACCAAGGGCCTGGGTGCCGGTGCCAATCCGGAAGTCGGCCGTCAGGCCGCGCTGGAAGACCGTGAGCGCATCGCTGAAGTGCTGCAGGGCACCAACATGGTGTTCATCACCACTGGCATGGGTGGCGGTACCGGTACCGGTGCAGCGCCGATCATTGCCGAAGTGGCCAAGGAAATGGGCATCCTCACCGTAGCCGTGGTGACCCGTCCGTTCCCGTTCGAGGGCCGCAAACGTATGCAGATCGCCGATGAAGGCATCCGCATGCTGGCCGAAAGCGTCGACTCGTTGATCACCATCCCCAACGAGAAGCTGCTGACCATCCTGGGCAAGGATGCCAGCCTGCTGTCGGCGTTCGCCAAGGCTGACGATGTTCTGGCCGGTGCCGTGCGCGGTATCTCCGACATCATCAAGCGTCCGGGCATGATCAACGTCGACTTCGCCGACGTGCGCACCGTGATGGGTGAAATGGGCATGGCCATGATGGGTACTGGTTGCGCCAGCGGCCCGAACCGTGCGCGTGAAGCCACTGAGGCTGCCATCCGCAACCCGCTGCTGGAAGACGTCAACCTGCAGGGCGCCCGCGGCATCCTGGTGAACATCACCGCAGGCCCGGACCTGTCGCTGGGTGAGTACTCCGACGTGGGTAGCATCATCGAAGCCTTCGCCTCTGACCACGCCATGGTCAAGGTCGGCACCGTGATCGACCCGGATATGCGCGACGAACTGCACGTGACCGTTGTGGCCACTGGCCTGGGCGCGCGCATCGAGAAGCCGGTCAAAGTGGTGGACAACACCCTGCAGACCGCTCAGCAGGCGTACGAAGCATCCAACCCTGCACCGGTTCGTCAGGAGCAGCCAGCGGTCAACTACCGTGACCTGGAGCGCCCGACCGTGATGCGCAACCAGGCCCATGCAGGTGCTGCCGCAGCCGCTAAACTGAACCCTCAGGACGACCTGGACTACCTCGATATCCCGGCTTTCCTGCGTCGTCAGGCTGATTAATGGAATTTATCAGGGGTATAAAGGTGATTGGTATTCATCAAAGGTTGGGTCTGTTATCATCCCCAGCCTTTGTTGATACCTGTTCGCAATTTGCGCTGAAGCGGCCAATGCCATGATTAAACAACGCACCCTGAAGAATACCATCCGTGCCACAGGTGTCGGTCTGCACTCCGGGGAGAAGGTTTACCTGACCCTCAAGCCTGCACCTGTTGACACCGGCATCGTCTTCCGCCGCGCCGACCTCGACCCTGTGGTCGAAATCCCTGCGCGTGCGGCCAACGTCGGCGAGACAACCATGTCGACGACGCTGGTCAACGGTGACGTCAAGGTCGATACGGTCGAGCACCTGCTCTCCGCCATGGCGGGCCTGGGCATCGATAACGCCTACGTCGAGCTCTCCGCCTCGGAAGTGCCGATCATGGATGGCAGCGCCGGTCCTTTTGTATTCCTGATTCAGTCTGCTGGCCTGGAAGAACAGGACGCAGCCAAGAAGTTCATCCGCATCCTGCGTGAGGTAACCGTGGAAGAGGGCGACAAGCGCGCCACGTTCCTGCCTTTCGAAGGGTTCAAAGTGAGCTTCGAGATCGACTTCGATCACCCGGTCCTCAAGGGCCAGACCCAGAGTGCAGTCGTTGACTTTTCCAGCACCTCGTTCGTGAAGGAAGTCAGCCGCGCCCGCACTTTCGGTTTCATGCGTGACATCGAGTACCTGCGCAAGCACAACCTTGCGCTGGGCGGCAGTGTCGAGAACGCCATCGTCGTCGACGAAACGGGTGTGCTTAACGAAGACGGCCTTCGATCCGATGACGAATTCGTCAAGCACAAGATCCTCGACGCCATTGGCGACCTCTATCTGCTGGGCAACAGCCTGATCGGCGAGTTCAAGGGCTACAAGTCCGGCCACGCGCTGAACAACCAGCTGCTGCGCAAACTGATTGCCGAAACCGATGCCTGGGAAGTGGTTACGTTCGAAGATGCCAGCACGGCACCGATCTCGTACATGCGCCCTGTTGCGGCCGTGTAAGTTCGAACACTCTCTCTAGTGTTGTAATCAAGGCCACCTTCGGGTGGCCTTTTTTATGCCTTGCCGTTGGCGTGGGCAGCCAACCGTTCCAGTGCGGCACGTAGCTTGGGGTCGGTGATGCCCTCGGCGGTGTCGCGCAGGCTCTCGGCGGCGCTGTTCGAGAGTTCGGCAGCATGCCCGCCGCGCTTGGCTGGCACCAGCGGTGGCTGCACCTTGTACAGGATGCGCCGGAGGTTGCCGAAGGCTTCCATAGCCTGCAATGCCGCCAGCAGGCGCTTCTGCTGGTAGCGCAGGCGGGTTGCCCAATGGCCGTCGGTAACCACCAGCAACAAAGTACCATCGCGCCATGATGCGACATGGCAGTGCTCGCGGGCAGCCGGTTGCAGCTGGCTTTCCAGCAGGCGCTGCAGGTGCTCCAGGCGCTCGGCCTGGTTCAGCAGCAGGCGCAGCGGGCGCACCTGTCGGAGCAGGGCGGAAGGTGGCTGGGCGGGGGAGGGTTTGTAGGCCATGGGGTATGCATGAGGTTACGTGGTCGGCAGTTTAACACCTCTATAGCCTGCACCGGCCTCTTCGCGGGCAGCAGAAGATAAGATTGGTTCTCGATACCTTTCATGTTGTCAAGCCTTGAACTCAGGGAGAATGACCCTATCTAAGACAAGCCCCCGCCAAAACGCTGTAATAGCATCGTGGAAATCCACCACTTTCCTCACCATCGTTTCCGGGTAGAATGCTCGTTCGCATGCGGCCTCAGGGCTGCACGGGCGACTCATGGGGCCGCCCTCCATCCCTACGTGTGGAAGATCCTGCCGATATGTTTGCGCCTTTGTTAAAGAAACTTTTTGGAAGCAAGAACGAGCGTGAAGTGAAACGCATGCTCAAGACGGTGAGTATCGTCAATGCCTTCGAAGAGAAGATGGTGGCCCTCTCCGACGAACAGCTGCGGGGCAAGACCGCAGAGTTCAAGGAGCGTTTGGCCAAAGGCGAGACACTGGACCAATTGCTGCCTGAAGCCTTCGCCGTAGCCCGTGAGGCCGGCAAACGCGTGATGGGCATGCGCCACTTCGACGTGCAGCTGATCGGCGGCATGACCCTGCACGAGGGTATGATCGCAGAAATGCGCACCGGTGAAGGCAAGACCTTGGTCGGTACCCTGGCCGTGTACCTCAACGCACTGTCCGGCAAGGGCGTGCACGTGGTCACCGTCAACGACTACCTGGCCCGCCGTGACGCCAACTGGATGCGCCCGCTGTACGAATTCCTCGGCCTGTCGGTCGGAATCGTCTCGGCGTTTCAGCCGCCGGAAGAAAAGCGTGCGGCCTATGCGTCCGACATCACCTACGGCACCAACAACGAATTCGGTTTCGACTACCTGCGCGACAACATGGCGTTCAGCCAGGACGAGAAGTTCCAGCGTGAACTGAACTTCGCCGTGATCGACGAAGTCGACTCCATCCTCATCGACGAAGCGCGCACCCCGTTGATCATCTCCGGCCAGGCCGAAGACAGCTCCAAGCTGTATATCGAGATCAATCGCCTGATCCCGCGCCTGACCCAGCACATCGAGGAAGTGGAAGGCCAGGTTACCCAGGAAGGCCACTTCACCATCGACGAGAAGAGCCGTCAGGTCGAGCTGAACGAAGCCGGTCACCAGTACATCGAGGAAATGCTCACCCAGGCCGGCCTGCTGGCCGAGGGCGAGAGCCTGTACTCCGCGCACAACCTGGGCCTGCTGACCCACGTCTACGCAGGCCTGCGCGCGCACAAGCTGTTCCACCGCAACGTCGAGTACATCGTCCAGGACGGCCAGGTACTGCTGATCGACGAACACACCGGTCGTACCATGCCGGGTCGTCGCCTGTCCGAAGGCCTGCACCAGGCCATCGAAGCCAAAGAGAACCTGAACATCCAAGCCGAGAGTCAGACCCTGGCTTCGACCACGTTCCAGAACTACTTCCGCCTGTACACCAAGCTGTCCGGCATGACCGGTACCGCTGACACTGAAGCGTTCGAGTTCCAGTCGATCTACGCCCTCAACGTGATGGTCATTCCGCCGAACAAACCACTGGCGCGTAAGGACTTCAACGACCTGGTGTACCTGACCGCCGACGAGAAATACGCTGCGATCATCGCCGACATCAAGGAAAGCATGAAGCAGGGCCGGCCGATCCTGGTGGGTACCGCGACCATCGAAACGTCCGAGCACATGTCGAACCTGCTCAAGAAGGAAGGCATCGACCACAAGGTACTGAACGCCAAGTACCACGAAAAGGAAGCCGAGATCATCGCGCAAGCCGGTGCCCCGGGTGCGCTGACCATCGCCACCAACATGGCCGGCCGTGGTACCGACATCCTGTTGGGTGGTAACTGGGAAGCCGAAGTGGCCGCCCTGGAAAACCCGACCGCCGAGCAGATCGCGCAGATCAAGGCCGACTGGCAGAAGCGTCACCAGCAGGTGATCGAAGCCGGTGGCCTGCACGTGATCGCCTCCGAACGCCACGAGTCGCGCCGTATCGACAACCAGCTGCGGGGCCGTTCCGGCCGTCAGGGCGACCCGGGTTCCAGCCGCTTCTACCTGTCGCTGGAAGACAGCCTGATGCGTATCTTCGCCTCTGACCGGGTGAAGAACTTCATGAAGGCACTCGGCATGCAGTCGGGCGAGGCCATCGAGCACCGCATGGTCACCAACGCCATCGAGAAGGCCCAGCGCAAGGTCGAAGGCCGCAACTTCGACATCCGTAAGCAATTGCTCGAATACGATGACGTGGCCAACGAGCAGCGCAAGGTGATCTACCACATGCGCAACAGCCTGCTGGCAGCCGAAAACATCGGCGACACCATCGTCGAATTCCGCAAGGAAGTGCTGGACGCTACCATCAGCCAGCACATCCCGCCGCAGTCGCTGCCCGAACAGTGGGACGTGGCCGGCCTGGAGGCGTCGCTGGCCAGCGATTTCGCCATGAAGTTGCCGATCCAGCAATGGCTCGACGAGGACGATCACCTCTACGAAGAGACCCTGCGCGAGAAGCTGCTGAACGAAATCACCACTGCCTACACCGAGAAGGAAGACCAGGCCGGTATCGACGCCCTGCGTACCTTCGAGAAGCAGATCCTGCTGCGCGTGCTGGACGACCTGTGGAAAGACCACCTGTCGACCATGGACCACCTGCGTCACGGTATTCACCTGCGTGGCTATGCGCAGAAGAACCCGAAGCAGGAGTACAAGCGCGAGTCGTTCACCCTGTTCCAGGAGCTGCTCGAGTCGATCAAGCGCGACACCATCCGCGTGCTTTCGCACGTTCAGGTTCGCCGCGAAGACCCGGCCGAGGAAGAAGCCCGTCTGCGCCGCGAGGCCGAGGAACTGGCCAGCCGCATGCAGTTCCAGCATGCCGCTGCACCGGGCCTGGAAAGCGAACAACTGAGCGAAGAAGTTGCCGAAGTGGCGGTAGCCTCGGCGCCGGTGCGCAACGACCAGAAGCTGGGCCGCAACGAGCCGTGCTGGTGTGGTTCGGGCAAGAAGTTCAAGCATTGCCATGGCCAGATCGAGTGATCTGACCTGATTGCTGTATCGTGACAACCCTGGGGGCCGCATTGCGGCCCCCTTTTTCCATATTCACCGTTTTCTAGGAGCGCTCTAATGGCTGTTGGTCTTGGTCCTTTGCCCACCCTGCACCCGGTTCCGGGTTTTGAACTCGGCATCGCTTCTGCCGGCATCAAGCGCCCTGGGCGCAAGGACGTGGTGGTGATGCGCTGTGCCGAAGGCTCCAGCGTGGCCGGCGTGTTCACCCTCAACGCCTTCTGCGCAGCGCCGGTGATCCTTTCCAAGCAGCGTGTTCAGGGCACCGTGCGTTACCTGCTGACCAATACCGGTAATGCCAACGCCGGTACCGGCGCGCCAGGCCTGGCGGCTGCCGAGCGTACTTGCGCCAAGCTGGCCGAATTGGCTGGCGTGCCGGCCGAGTCGGTACTGCCGTTCTCCACCGGCGTGATCGGTGAGCCACTGCCGGTCGAGAAGATCGAAGGTGCACTGCAGGCCGCCCTCGACAACCTGTCGGAAAACCACTGGGCTGAAGCCGCCACCGGCATCATGACCACCGACACCCTGCCCAAGGGCGCCAGCCGCCAGTTCCAGCACGACGGCGTGACCGTTACCGTCACCGGCATCAGCAAAGGCGCCGGCATGATCCGCCCGAACATGGCCACCATGCTCGGCTACATCGCCACGGACGCCAAGGTTGCCCCGGCGGTGCTCAAGGACCTGATGCTGGACGGCGCCAACAAGTCGTTCAACCGCATCACCATCGACGGCGACACCTCGACCAACGACTGCTGCATGCTGATCGCCACCGGCAAGGCCAACCTGCCGGAAGTCACTGAAGCGAGCGGCGCGCTGTTCGAAGCGCTGAAAAAAGCGGTGTTCGAAGTGTGCATGGAAGTGGCCCAGGCCATCGTTCGTGACGGCGAAGGTGCCACCAAGTTCGTGACCGTGCAGGTTAACGGCGGTGGCAACCACCAGGAATGCCTGGACGTCGGCTACGCCGTGGCCCACTCGCCGCTGATCAAGACTGCACTGTTCGCCTCCGACCCGAACTGGGGCCGTATCCTCGCGGCTGTTGGCCGTGCGGGCGTGCCGGAGCTGGATGTGAGCCTGATCGACGTGTACCTGGATAGCGTGTGCATCGCCAGCCAGGGCGGCCGCAGCCCAAGCTACACCGAAGCGCAAGGCTCGGCAGTGATGGCCCAGGAAGAGATCACCATTCGTATCGAGTTGGGCCGCGGTGCGTGCAGCGAAACCATCTGGACCACCGACCTGTCCCACGAGTACGTGAAGATCAACGCCGAATACCGTACTTGATGCAACTGGGGCCGCGTTGCGGCCCTTTCGCGGCACGAGGCCGCTCCTACAGGGACCGCGCGCGCTTTTGTAGGAGCGGCCTCGTGCCGCGAAAGGGCTGCAAAGCAGCCCCAAAATTCCAAAACAATGGAGCCGAACCATGAGCTATCACCTGATCATCGGCGACAAGCTGTATTCCTCCTGGTCGCTGCGTGGCGCCCTGGCCCTCGAGCTGGCTGGCGTGCCCTACGAAGAAACCCTGATCAAACTCAACCAGCCTGATACCCGTCAGCGCATCCTCGCATTCTCCGCCACTGGCAAGGTACCGCTGCTCAAGACCGAGCACGGTGTGATCGCCGACTCCCTGGCGATTGGCGAATACCTCAACGAACAGCACCCTGACGCGCAGCTGTGGCCTGCCGATGTCGCGGCCCGTGCCCAGGCCCGTTCTGCCTGCGCGCAGATGCACAGCGGCTTCTTTGCCCTGCGTGGCGCCATGCCGTTCGACTTGTCGCGTGACAGTGCCTTGGACGAAGTGCCACTGGACGTGCAAGTCGACATCGACCGTATCGTCGCGCTGTGGTCCGAATGCCGCGTGGTGGCCAAGGACAACGGCCCGTTCCTGTTCGGCAAGCCGAGCCTGGCCGATGCCTTCTTCGCCCCGGTGGCCGTGCGTCTGCGCACCTACCGCGTGGCGGTGCCAGCAGAGGCGGCCGCCTACATCGAGACCATTTATCAGTGGCCAGCCTTCAAGGCTTGGCAGCAGGCTGGCCTGGCGGAGCGTGAAGGGTGAAACGGATTCATGTAGTAGCTGCCGTCATTCGTGGCGATGACGGGCGTATTCTGATCGCACGTCGGGCGGATACCCAGCACCAGGGCGGCCTATGGGAGTTTCCCGGTGGCAAGGTAGAAGCGGGCGAAAGCGTGGAAGCGGCGCTGGCCCGTGAGCTGCGCGAGGAACTGGGCATCGAGGTCACCCGTTCGCGTGCGCTGATCAAGGTCAGCCATGATTACCCGGACAAGCAGGTGCTGCTGGACGTGCGCGAGGTCGACGCGTTCACCGGCGAACCCCATGGCGCCGAGGGGCAGCCGTTGGAATGGGTGGCCCCGCGCGACTTGCCGCAGTACGAATTCCCGGAGGCCAACAAGCCGATCGTTGCCGCTGCGCGCCTGCCGGACCAGTACCTGATTACCCCGGATGGCCTGGAAGTGCCGCAGATGCTCAAGGGCATCCAGAAGGCGGTGGCCAGGGGTATTCGGCTGATCCAGCTGCGTGCCCCGGACATGTACGACCCCAAGTACCGCGATGTAGCGGTGGACGCGGTCGGGCTGTGTGCGGGCAAGGCACAGCTGATGCTCAAGGGGCCGCTGGAGTGGCTGGGTGACTTCCCCTCGGCGGGTTGGCACCTGACGGCGGCGCAGTTGCGCAAGTACGCGGCCAAGGGCCGGCCGTTCCCCAAGGAACGTTGGCTGGCAGCGTCGTGCCACAGCGCTGAGGAGCTGGCGCTGGCGGAGCAGATGGGCGTGGACTTTGTCACCTTGTCTCCGGTGCAGGCGACCCAGACCCACCCTGAGGCGGTACCGCTGGGGTGGGATGATGCGCAGCGGTTGATTGCCGGGTTCAACAAGCCGGTCTACCTGCTGGGTGGGGTAGGGCCGGGTGAGCGCGAGCAGGCCTGGGATGTCGGGGCACAAGGTGTGGCCGGCATCCGAGCGTTCTGGCCTGAAATCTGAGTCGCCTTTGAGAGGGGCTGCAAAGCAGCCCCGGTAATATCAGCCTTGAGGCTTATCAGCAGGCTGCCACAGCACCTCTGCAATGCCCTGCCGCCGGCCAATGATCCGCGCCGCCACAAACAGCAGATCCGAAAGCCGGTTGATATACGCCAGCCCAACCCCCTCCAACGGCTCAACTGCATTCAACTGCTGACAGCGCCGTTCAGCGCTACGCGCCAAACAGCGGCACACATGCGCCTGTGCCACCAGCGCCGAACCACTGGGCAGTATGAAGTTCTTCAACGGCCCCAGCTCTTCATTCCACACATCGATAGCCGCCTCCAGCCGCTCAACCTCCGCCAGGTTCAGCGCCTGGTAACTCGGCATTGCCAGCTCCCCCCCAAGGTCGAACAGGCGGTGCTGACACGGCGCGAGCACGGCACTCACCTCATCCAGCCCTTGCTCGGCCAACCCCGCCAGTAGCACGCCCAACTGGCTGTTCAGGCTGTCCACCTCGCCAATCGCCTCGATCCGCGGGTGGTCCTTGGGTACCCGGCGACCGTCGCCCAGGCCGGTTTCGCCCTTGTCGCCGGTGCGGGTGTAGATCTTCGACAGGCGGTAGCCCATGTCACTTCTCCGTATTGGCCGGCGCCGCCGGCTGGCCGAGGGGCAGGCGCAGGGTAAAGCAGGTGCCCTGGCCGGGCGTGGACTGCACTTCCATCTGCCCCTTGTGGTTATTGGTGATGATGAAGTACGAGACCGACAGGCCCAACCCGGTGCCCTGCCCAATTTCCTTGGTGGTGAAAAACGGCTCGAAGGTGCGCTTGCGCACTGCTTCGGGCATGCCGATGCCGTTGTCCTCGACCTGAATCTCCGCCCAGGGCGGGTTCAGCCGCGTGCGCAGGGTTATACGCCCGGGTTCACTCGGCTGAGGGCGCAGGTGGATGGCCTGGGCCGCGTTTTTCAGCAGGTTGAGCAGTACCTGCTCCAGTTCGTTGGCCGTGCAGGGCACCGGGCCGAGTGTGGGGTCGAACTGGCGCACGATGGCCTGGCCCTTGAAGTCGAAACCGATGGTGAGGTCGAAGTCGTTGCTGGCAATTTCCACCGCCTGGTCGATCAGGGCCGGCAGCTCGCACGGCACCAGCTGGCGGTTGCTGCGGCGGCTGAAACTGAGCATGTGCGTGACGATCTTGGCAGCCCGCGCGCCGGCCTGCTGAATACCGTCCAGCAATTGCGGCACTTCGCGGCTGGCCAGGTAACGGTTGACCGTTGACAGGTCGATACCCAGCTCTTCGGCCTGTTCCTGGTTGCGCGGCAGCTCTGGTGACAGGCGCCGGCGGATGTTCTGCACGTTGTGCAGGATGGCACCCAGCGGGTTGTTGATTTCGTGGGCCATGCCGGCAGCCAGGCCACCGACTGAAAGCATTTTCTCCGACTGCACCATCATCTCCTCCAGCGACAGCCGCTGGGTGATGTCGTCGATGCGGATCACCACGCCGCGCCCGCCGCCGCCGGTCAGCGGGTAGAAGGTCAGGGCGTAGTGGCGAAGGTCGTCGCCCTTGGGCCAGGTGACCCGCTCGATCTTTGCCACCCGGTGCTTCTCGACCGTTTCCTTCAGTTGCGGAAGGAATGGCTTGAGCGGCTCGAAAGCGATGAATACCGGTTGGTTCAGCGCTTCGTCCAGTGGTGTGCCGGAGAGTACCGTGGCTTCGTGGTTCCACTGGGTCACGTAAAGCTGTTCGTCAAGGGCGATCAGCGCCGAGGGCATCGAGTCGATGATGCTGTTGAGGTAGTTCTGGAAACCCGTGAGCTTTTTCTCGATCTTGCTGCGTACCTGTACTTCCAGCTCCAGCTTGCGGTTGGTGTGGCGGGTTTCCTCGGCCAGGCCCTGGGCCTGGTCATAGGCATCCTGGAACTCGTCGCGGGCGCGCTTGAGCTGCTGCTCGCGGGCTTCGATGCGTGACAGCATGGTGTTGAAGGCATCAGCCAGGCTGCCGATTTCATCGTCGTTGCCGCGCCGGGCGCGCAGGGCGTAGCTTTCTTCGCGGGTGACCTGGCGGCTGAGCTCTTCAAGCTGGTTGATCGGCTGGGTGATCAGGCGTTTTATCTGCCGGGCGATGACGATCCACAGCAGGATACTGAACACCAGAATGCCCAGGCTGGCGCTGAGGGTGCCGGTGTAGAAGGCGGTGGGCAGCTCGCTGCTGGCCACCAGCAGCAGGTGCGCCGGCGGGTTGGCGTCGCGCGGGATGCGGATCAGCTGGGTGCTGCGAAACTCCATCAGGCGCCAGCCGTCGATGTTGCGAAAGCGCTTGGGCAGGGTTAGCGGATCGCCATGCTGCAATTGCGCCAGCATGCGGCCATCGCCACCGTAGACGGCGGCCGCACGCAATGGCGTGTAGCTGTCCAGCTCCTTGAGCAGGGCGTTGGCGGTTTCTGCGCTGTCACCCGCGCGGGCGGCAAGCTGCGGGTTGGCCACCAGCCGCCCGATAGTCTGCAGCGCCTGCGGGGCCATGCTCTCCTGGGTGATCCAGTAGGCGGCACTGATGAAGGTGAGGTTGGCCACCAGCAGGATGGTCACCAGCAATACCAGCAGGGCCGCCAGCAGCTTCTGCCCGACCGGGAGGTTTTCCAGGCGTTGGCGCAAGGTCATGGGCTAGGCAATGTCCGTATCCGGTTGAAGGGCCGCATCAGTCGCAGGGCAAGCCACGTGTGCGCAAGTTATCGACCAGGCGCTGCCGCAAGTGTTCAAGCTGCGGCAATTGCAGGCCATGGCGCCCGGCTGCGCGGCAGGCATGGCCGAGCAGGTAATGCACCTCGGTGCGTCGGCCGGCGCGTACGTCCTGGTACATGGAAGAGTAGTTGGCTGCGGTGGCGAGGATCACCCGTTGCACTTCTTCATCCAGCTCGACTGCTGCTTGCGGTTGGCCGCAGCGGCGCAGCAATTCGGCCAGTTCGGTACACAACGCGTCAACTTCGCCCAGGTGCCCCAGCAGCCCACCGTTCTGGCAGTCGTATAGCACGGTCAGCGGGTTGATGGCACAGTTGAGCGCAAGTTTGCGCCACAGGCGGGTGAGGATGTCCACGGTCCATTCAGCGGGGATGCCTGCGTCATGCAGGTCATCGAACCAGGCGGGGATGGTCGGGTTGCGCGGGTCACCCAGCCAGTTGAAACCGTGGCCGGCAAAGCGTACCTGCCAGTCGCCTTCGCGGAACGCCCCTTCGGTACTGGACGCGAAGATGCTGCGTGCATGGGGCACCAGGTCGGCCACGTCGTCCTGGCTGCCCAGGCCGTTCTGCAGCAACACCACTTCGGCACCCTCGGCTAGCCGGTGTGCCACACCGGCAATGGCCGGGGCGGCATCGTAGGCCTTGCAAGCCACCAGCAGGCGGTGGATGGGGCCTTGCGCCTGCGCGGTTTCGGCAGGAATGGCGTAGTGGTGGGGCTGGTCCTGTTCGACCAAGGTCAGGCCGCCGGCTTGCTGGTAGGCCTGCAGCCGTTGACCGTCCCGCAGGATCAGGCGCACAGCTTTGCCTGCGCGCGCCAGGCGGCAGGCCCACAGGCTGCCTAGGCTGCCGGCGCCGAGAATATGCCAGGTGCTGCTCATATGCGTTTCGCAACCCGTTATAATGAGCCCGCATTTTAACCGTCAAACCCAGCGCGCTCCATCGTCAGCCTGAGCGCGCTTTTATTTTGGGAGAACAACCATGCCTTCGTTCGACGTGGTATCGGAACTGGACAAGCACGAAGTGCAGAACGCGGTCGACAACGCCATCAAGGACCTGGATCGCCGCTACGACCTCAAGGGCAAGGGCACCTTCGAGTTCAAGGACAAAGAGCAGACCGTGATGCTCACCGCCGAAGAAGAGTTCCAGCTCGAAGCCATGCTGGAAATCCTGCGCCTGGCACTGGTCAAGCGCAAGATCGACGTGAAATGCCTGGAAACCAAAGATCCGTACGCCTCCGGCAAGGAAAAGAAGCAGGAAGCCAAGTTCCGCGAAGGCATCGACAAGGACCTGGCCAAGAAGATCGTCGCCACCATCAAGGATGGCAAGCTGAAAGTGCAGGCCGCCATCCAGGGCGAGCAAGTGCGCGTGACCGGCAAGAAGCGTGATGACCTGCAGGAAGCCATCGCCCTGCTGCGCACCAAGGAATTCGACATGCCGCTGCAGTTCAACAACTTCCGCGACTGAGCAGGTAATGCCCGGAACCCCGATGGCCAAATGATGTCCATCGGTTCCATGGCCGTGTTGCGGTTTCGGCCGGTTTTACCGTGTACATGCCTTCAGGCATCAGGAGATGAATATGGATTTGAACGCTGAAGTCGATCAGCTCGTCCGCCAGTCCCAGACGTGGATCCCGTTGATCATGCAATACGGCAGCCGCCTGCTGTTGGCGCTGCTGACACTGGCCATTGGCTGGTGGCTGATCAACCGGGTCAGCACGCGTCTGGGCAAGCTGGCCGGGTTGCGCGCCGATGCGGCCCTGCAAGGGTTTATCAGCACTTTGTCGAACATTGTGCTGAAGGTGCTGCTGTTCGTCAGCGTGGCGTCGATGATCGGCATCGAGACCACCTCGTTCGTCGCGGCTATCGGTGCCGCAGGCCTGGCGATCGGCCTGGCCCTGCAGGGTAGCCTGGCAAACTTCGCGGGTGGGGTGTTGATCCTGATGTTCCGCCCGTTCCGCATCGGTGACTGGATCGAGGCGCAGGGTGTGGCCGGTACGGTCGACAGCATCCAGATCTTCCACACTGTGCTGCGCACCGGTGACAACAAGACAGTGATCATGCCCAACGGCAGCCTGTCCAACGGCATCATCACCAACACCAACCGCCAGCCGACGCGCAAGGTGGTGTTCGATGTGGGCGTGGACTACGAGGCCGACCTGCAAAAGGCCCGCAACGTGTTGCTGGAGCTGGCGCAGGACCCCCGCGTGTTGTCCGACCCGGCACCGCAGGCGGTGATTTCCACCCTGGGCGACAGCTCGATCACCGTGTCGTTGCGCCTGTGGGTCAAGACCGCCGATTACTGGGATGTGATGTTCATGCTCAACGAGCATGCGCGTGACCGGTTGAAGGCTGAAGGGATCGATATTCCGTTCCCGCAGCGGGTGATTCGCGTGGTGCAGGAGACTGCAACGCAGTAACACCGCATTGAAACCGGGGCGCAAGGCCCCGGTTTTTACACTTGTTCACAGCAATATCCCGCCATTTCTGGCATATAGCCTGACCCCTCCTGCCACACCCGATACGCCATCATGAAACCACTGCTTTACATCACCCCCCTGCGCGCCTTGTTGTTCGGCCTCACCCTTGCCCTGTTCGAGCTGCTGACCTACCTGGCCAGCGACGCGGTCATGCCGGCCATGCCGGTGGTGGTGGGCGACCTGAACGCCAGCCCCGAATACATCCCCCATGCCCTTAACCTGTACCTGCTGGGGGGCGTGGTGCTGCAATGGCTGATCGGCCCGCTGGCCGACCGTTATGGCCGGCGCCCGCTGTTGCTGGCTGGCTGCGCGTTCTTCGGCCTGGCCTGCCTGGCCACGTTCTGGGTCCACGACATCGGCCTGTTCAACCTGCTGCGCCTGTTGCAGGGCATTGGCCTGGGCTTCGTGGTCACGGTCAGCTACCCGGCCTTGAATGAAGCGTTCAGCGAAGCTGATGCGGTGCGCATGATGGCCCTGCTGGCCAACATCGCCTTGCTGTCGCCGTTGCTCGGGCCGCTGGTGGGCACCCTGCTGCTGCAGTGGCTGGATTGGCGCTGGCTGTTCGTGGCCTTTGCCATCGGCGCGGTGCTGGCTTGGGTGCTGTTGTACCGGTTGATGCCGGAAACGCTGGGCGTGGAGCGCCGTGACGGTTCACGCCTGGCGTTTACACCGATTCATCTGTTGCCACTGCTGGCAGGCTACGGCCAGTTACTGAGCAATCGCCGCTTCGTTGCCGGCAGCGCTGCCCTGGGCCTGGTTGGTTTGCCACTGATCGGCTGGATCGGCCTGTCGCCGGTGCTGCTGATTCACGATGAGGGGCTTAGCACCCTGGAGTATGCCCTGTGGCAACTCCCGGTATTTGGCGGGCTCATCCTGGGCAACCTGATCATCAACCGCATCGCCGACCGCTACCCGCTGCCGGCCCTGGTGCGTGGTGCACTGTGGCCCTACCTGGCCGGCCTGAGCCTGATGGTGCTGGCGACCTGGTACTGGCCGAGCGTGACCAGCGTGGTGGCGGGCATGTCGCTGTACGCACTGGGGTTGGGTGTAGCCAACGCAGTGCTGTACCGCATGACGCTGTTCTCCAGCGAACAGAGCAAGGGCCTGGTGTCGGCCATGCTGGGGATGATCACCATTGCCTTGCTGGGCTTGGGCGGGGCAGTGCTGGCGATGATTGGCGCCGGGGCCAGCTTGTTGCACTTTGCCTTGGCGGCGGGTGTGGCGGGGGCACTGGCGCTGTGGCCGCTGTGGTTTGTCGTGGGCGGGCGGCCTGGGGAAGGAGCTGTGGCTCAGTAATCCCTAGTCCCTGGTCTGGCCTTTTCGTGAGCAAGCTCGCTCCTCCAGGATCACCATAGTCCTTGTAGGAGCGAGCTTGCTCGCGATGAGGCCATTACAGGTTGTAGCAGTCTCTCAGGGCCGCTCGGCCGCTGATCCTTCCTCTGCCACCGGCGTTCCCCGTCCAGCCTCCTGCCGCCACTGCAGGGCGATCAGGATCAGCGTAGGCACACCCAGCAAAGCGGTAATCAGGAAGAAGTCGTGGTAGCCGAACTTCTCCACCATCACCCCTGAATATCCGCCGATCAACCTTGGCAACAACAGCATGATCGAGCTGAGCAGCGCGTACTGGGTCGCCGAGAACTTCAGGTTGGTCAGGCTCGACAGGTAGGCAACGAAGGCCGAGGTGGCCATGCCGGAGCTGAAGTTGTCCAGCGAGATGGTCACCACCAGCATTTCCAGGTTCGGGCCCATGTCGGCCAGCATCAGGAACAGGATGTTGGTGCCGGCCGAAGCTACGCCGCCGATGAACAGGATCGGCATGATGCCAAAGCGCACGATCAGCAGCCCGCCAACCCCGGCGCCGACCAAGGTCATGATCAGGCCGAAGATCTTGCTGACGCTGGCGATCTGGTCCTTGGTGAAGCCCATGTCGATGTAGAACACGTTGGCCATCACACCCATCACCGTGTCCGACATGCGATAGGTGGCGATCAGGCCGAGCAGCAGCAGCGCCTGCCAGCGGTAGCGGGTGATGAAGTCGTTGACTGGCGTCAGCACCGGGGCCAGGCCGCGACGGCCAAGGCTCGACAAGCACGCCCAGGTCAGCAGTACGTAGAGGATCAGGCGCAGGAACGCGCGGTCTTCCAGCAGCAGGTCAAGCGGTGTGGCATCACCGGAAATGACGCTGGACCAGCCGGTATTGAACATCTGGGTGAAGCTGGCCGGTACCGACACCAGCAGGATGATCAGCACGAACACCGAGGCCATCTGGTGCACCAAGCCGTAGCGCGCTGCCGACAGCTGGGTGCGCAAGGGCACCGGCGGTTCGCGCATCACCAGGGTCGTGAACAGGGCGGGCAGCATCATGACCCCGAACATCACATAGGTGCCGGCCCAGGCCTTGTGCAGGTAGCTGAAACCGGTGGAGCCGAACCACTCGGCAAAGAACAGGGCGCCGGCCGTGGCGAGCAGGGCGGCCACCCGGTAGCCAGCCATGTAACTGGCAGCCAGCGCGGCCTGGCGTTGATCGTCAGCGATTTCCAGGCGGTAGGCGTCGACAGCAATGTCCTGGGTCGCCGATGCGAAAGCCACCAGCACGGCCATGGCGATCAGCCACGACAGGTGCTGTTGCGGGTCGCACAGGCTCATGCCGACCAGGCCGATGACCACGAGCGCTTGCGACAACAGCAGCCACGAACGACGCCGACCCAGGCCACCCAACAGGGGCAGGCGCCATTGGTCGAGCAGCGGCGACCACACCCACTTGAAGGCGTAGGCCAGGCCGATCAGGCTGGCGTAGCCGATGGTCTCGCGGGCAACACCGGCTTCACGCAACCACACGGACAGGGTGGAGAACACCAGCATGTAGGGCAGACCGGCGGCAAAGCCGAGCAGCAAAAGTACCAAGGTTGACGGGCTGGCATAGGCAGCAAGCGCAGCGCGCCAGGTTTTACGGGGCATGGGCCAACATCTGCCTCAAGTTTGCGAAAACAAAGCGCGCACTCTAACCGCTGTGCTCCATTGGGCGCCAGCCATGGCGCGTCATATCCACCCGATTGTTGGTTACATTCACACCTTCCGCGCGTAAACGCGCCCGCTGTTCATCACCCGACGGGGTACCCAATGGCAGGCTCAGCCGGCCACCTGCGCCGAGCACCCGGTGCCAGGGCAGGCGGGTCTCCGCAGGCAGCTGCCCGAGGGTGCGCCCGACCCAACGCGCGGCACGGCCAAGGCCCGCCAGCTCGGCCAGTTGGCCATAGCTCACCACCTTGCCGGAAGGCACCTGGCCCAGTACTGAATATAGCGCCGTTCGTCGGCCCTCGGCGGATTCGAGCGCAGCCTCATATCCATCAGACATCACGCCCCCCTTGGGCTGTAGATGAAACCGGACAGGTGGTCCGGCAAATGAGAGTTGAACTCAACGGCATACGCTCGGTCTGTCCTTGCTCTGGTTGTCGGTATCTGGATAATGCCCGGCTTTTTTCGTCAAATCGAACCCGTAGTCCGCTTATGTATTCTAGATCCCTGTTGTGCTTGCTAGCTGCTTCCTTGTGCGCCGCCCCGGTATTCGCCGACACCGTGTGGATGAAGAACGGTGACCGGCTCAGCGGCAAGATCAAAGTGTTCGACGGCGGCAAGCTGCTGCTGGAAACCCCCTATGGCGGGTCCATCGCGCTGGACTGGAAAGAGGTCCAGACCCTGGAGAGTGACCAGGAGATGCTGGTCAAGCAGGACGCCTACACCGGGGAAAAGGCCAAGTCGCTGAAAGCGGCCGAGCCTGGCAAAGTCACTTTGGCCAATGGCGAAGCGCCCAAGACCGTGGAGCTGGCCAGCATCGAGCAGATCATGAAGCCCAGGCCGCTGGTCGAAGACTTCGTGTGGAAGGGCAACGTGGACGTGGCCCTGGACTACAAGCGCGCCGAGAACGACACCGACGATTACGACGTTGGCTTCAAGACCACCGCCCGTCATGGCCGCTGGCGGCACAACGCCGAAGGTGAGTACAACCGCGAAACCAAGGACGACGTCACCACCACCGACAACTGGAGCGCCGAGTACGCGCTGGACCGCTTCATGACCGAGAAGTGGTTCTGGCAAGGGCGTGCGGAGTACAAGCGTGACCGCATCGAAGACCTGGCCCGCCAGCGCACGATCGGTACCGGCCCGGGTTACCAGTTCTGGGACGACGAGCTGGGCGCATTCTCGCTGGGTTCGTTGATCAACCGTACCGACTTCGAATACCAGGACGGCGCCAAGGACAACTTCTACTCAGCGGCGGTGAAGTGGGACTACACCCGCTACCTGATCGGCAAGAACGTGCAACTGTTCACCAACGGCGAGTTTGCCAAGCCGCTGGGGGGCGTGGCCGATTACTCGCTGGATGCCGAGGTTGGCTTGCGCTACAAAGTTACCGAGTGGGCCTCGCTCAACCTCAAGGCGGAGAAGGACATCATCACCGGCACGCGCGACAGTGACCTGGACAAGACCCGCTATACCGCAGGCTTCGGCGTGACCTGGTAGGTTTTTGGGGGCCGCAAAGCGGCCCCATTGGCACTGGAACTGATAATGCTTATCTTGTCCCTATCCAGTCCGCTGCCAGGAGCCATCCCCAAGTGAGTACCAACGCCCTCCGCCCCGCCCGGGAACTGCTGCTCAAGGAATACCGCGGCGTGCTCTCGACCCATTCCAAGTCGATGCCCGGTTTCCCTTTCGGCTCGGTCGTGCCGTACTGCCTGGACGCCCACGGCAATCCATTGATCCTCATCAGCCGCATCGCCCAACACACCCACAACCTGCAGAAAGACCCCAAGTGCTCGCTACTGGTGGGGGAGCGCGAGGCCGAAGATGTGCAGGCCGTGGGGCGCCTGACCGTGATGGCCGAGGCGCACAAGCTGGTCGACGCAGCGGCTGTCGAGGCGGCTGCCGAACGCTACTACCGGTATTTCCCGGACGCTGCCAACTATCACAAGGCTCACGATTTCGACTTCTGGGTCTTGCAGCCAGTGCGCCATCGCTACATTGGCGGTTTTGGCGCGATCCACTGGCTCGACCAGGTAACCTTGGCCAACCCGTTCGCCGGCAAGGCCGAGGCGAGCATGGTCGAGCACATGAACAGCGATCACGCCAATGCCATCGCCCACTACGTGGAGCTAACCGACCTGCCACGCCATACCCCTGCGCAGATGGTAGGGGTAGACAGCGAAGGCATGCACTTGCGCATTGGCCAGGCAGTGCACTGGTTGCCGTTCCCAAGTACTTGCAACACGCCGACACAAGTCCGCGAGGCCCTTGTTTTGCTGGCGCGCGCCGACCAGTGGCCGGTTGCGACAGACGTTGTGGGTTGAAAAACCGAGCACACGCATCCATTTGTAGGTCTTACAGGAAGGTTGTCTTCCAACGAGGATTGCTTTGATGCGTGCTTTTCTACTGTTGCTTCTGCTGTTTCCCGTGCTGGAGCTGTTCGTCTTCGTGAAGGTCAGCGCGGCCATCGGGTTCTTCCCGGCGCTGCTGCTGATCATCGCTGGCTCCGCCCTGGGTGTGCTGGTGATGCGCGTGGCCGGCCTGGCCACCGCACTGCGCGCCCGTGAAAGCCTGCAGCGTGGCGAGCTGCCCGCCGAGGACATGTTCCAGGGCATGATGCTGGCCGTCGGTGGCGGCCTGCTGCTGTTGCCAGGCTTCATCAGCGACGTGCTGGGCCTGCTGTGCCTGTTGCCGTTCACCCGCCATTTGGCCGCGCGCAAGATGCGCGAGCGTGCCGAAGCCCAGGCGATGCGCCAGCGTGCGTTTCAGGACGACCCGTTCCAGACGCAGCCGCGTGAGGGGGGGCACCGCCCGAACGTGATTGAAGGCGAGTACGAGCGCCGAGACAAGTAAACCCCCGGGGCCGCACACGCGGCCCCGGTGTTTTTCAGCCTCAAGAAATTTTTTGTTTATCAAGCCTTGTAATTGATTATGGCGGCCTCATGTATGTGGTCACCGCAAGGTTTCTGGTGGCAACGCCAGACATGACTCAGGTGGTTCGCCCAATGCGGGCCACCTCCCGGCAACGCCGGACAGCATCAACCCGCCGGTGTCGACACCGGCCGATGAAAACCACAAATTGGGAGAGATCGACAATGAAGCTTCGTCCTCTGCATGACCGCGTCGTTATCCGTCGCAGCGAAGAAGAATCGAAAACCGCTGGCGGTATCGTCCTGCCGGGTTCGGCCGCTGAAAAACCAAACCGCGGCGAAGTCGTTGCCGTCGGCACCGGTCGCATCCTGGACAACGGCGAAGTTCGCGCGCTGGCCGTGAAAGTGGGTGACAAAGTAGTTTTCGGCCCTTACTCGGGCAGCAACACCGTGAAAGTCGATGGCGAAGACCTGCTGGTCATGGCCGAGAACGAAATCCTCGCCGTTGTCGAAGGCTGATTTCCCCGACTTCCCGTTACTCCAAAGAATTCCAAGGATTAAACGATCATGGCTGCTAAAGACGTAAAATTCGGCGATTCCGCTCGTAAGAAAATGCTGGTTGGTGTCAACGTTCTGGCTGACGCGGTAAAAGCGACCCTGGGCCCGAAAGGCCGTAACGTGGTATTGGCCAAGAGCTTCGGCGCGCCAACCATCACCAAGGACGGCGTTTCCGTCGCCAAAGAAATCGAGCTGAAAGACGCTTTCGAAAACATGGGCGCCCAGCTGGTCAAGGAAGTTGCTTCCAAGGCTAACGATGCTGCCGGTGACGGCACCACCACCGCTACCGTTCTGGCTCAGGCCATCGTCAACGAAGGCCTGAAAGCCGTCGCTGCCGGCATGAACCCGATGGACCTGAAGCGCGGTATCGACAAGGCCACTGCTGCCGTCGTTGCCGAGCTGAAGAACCTGTCCAAGCCATGCGCCGACTCCAAGGCCATCGCCCAGGTGGGTACCATCTCCGCCAACTCCGACAACTCCATCGGTGAAATCATCGCCGAAGCCATGGAAAAGGTCGGTAAAGAAGGCGTGATCACCGTTGAAGAAGGCTCGGGCCTGGAAAACGAACTGTCCGTCGTAGAAGGCATGCAGTTCGACCGTGGCTACCTGTCGCCATACTTCGTCAACAAGCCGGACACCATGGTTGCCGAGCTGGAAGGCCCGCTGCTGCTGCTGGTCGACAAGAAGATCTCCAACATCCGTGAGCTGCTGCCAGTTCTGGAAGCCGTTGCCAAGGCCGGCCGCCCACTGCTGATCGTTGCCGAAGACGTTGAAGGCGAAGCGCTGGCTACCCTGGTAGTCAACAACATGCGCGGCATCGTCAAAGTTGCTGCGGTCAAGGCCCCAGGCTTTGGCGACCGTCGCAAGGCCATGCTGCAGGACATCGCTGTCCTGACTGGCGGCCAGGTCATTTCCGAAGAAATCGGCCTGTCCCTGGAAACCGCTACCCTGGAGCACCTGGGTAACGCCAAGCGCGTGATCCTGTCCAAGGAAAACACCACCATCATCGACGGCGCTGGCGCCGACACCGAGATCGAAGCACGCGTCAAGCAGATCCGTGCCCAGATCGAAGAAACCTCGTCGGACTACGACCGTGAGAAGCTGCAAGAGCGTCTGGCCAAGCTGGCTGGCGGTGTTGCCGTGATCAAGGTCGGTGCTGGCACCGAAGTTGAGATGAAAGAGAAGAAAGCCCGCGTTGAAGACGCCCTGCACGCTACCCGTGCAGCCGTTGAAGAAGGCGTGGTGCCTGGCGGTGGTGTTGCCCTGGTTCGCGCCCTGGCGGCCATTGCCGACCTGAAAGGCGACAACGAAGACCAGAACGTCGGTATCGCCCTGCTGCGTCGTGCTGTTGAATCCCCGCTGCGCCAGATCACTGCCAACGCCGGCGATGAGCCAAGCGTTGTGGCCGACAAGGTCAAGCAAGGTTCGGGCAACTTCGGCTACAACGCTGCTACCGGCGAATACGGCGACATGATCGAGATGGGTATCCTGGACCCAGCCAAGGTCACCCGTTCGGCCCTGCAAGCTGCTGCTTCGATCGGCGGTCTGATGATCACCACCGAAGCCATGGTTGCCGACCTGCCAGAAGACAAGCCAGCTGCTGGCATGCCTGACATGGGCGGCATGGGTGGCATGGGCGGCATGATGTAAGCCAGCCTTACCCCTGCACCATGAAAAAGCCCCGGTTCGCGAGAACCGGGGCTTTTCTTTTTCCTGTTGGGCCCATTGGGGCCGCAAAGCGGCCCCAATGTCAGGCGACGCTACGTTCGACAGCTGGCGCTTCCACCGCCCCACGCCGATACAGAACCAGGTAATACGATCCCAACCCGATCAACCAGCAGAACACCGCCGTCCACACGTTATGCGACAGAAAGTGCGCCCCCTGCATCATCCTCCCTACGCCGAGTACCGAACCGGCCAGTAACGCCACCACAAATGCCGCCCGCGCCAGCCGTGGTTTGCGATCACGCAGCATGAAGAACAGGCCGAACAGGCAGAATCCGGTCGCCGCATGCCCACCCGGCCAGCACAGGCCAGGCTTGTCGGTAGCAGGCCGCGGTTCCAGCAACTTGCTGTAGGTTTCCGTGCCGCCAAACTGGGTCAGGCTCCATGGGCACTGTACCTGTGTCACCTTCTTCAACGGCGTGACAAACGCCGTGGACAGGCCCAGTGCCAGCACCAGGCAGCCCAGCTCGCGGCGCCAGCCGAACAGGCGCTTCCAGAAGAAACTGGCAGCAAAGGTGAGCAGCGAGATCACCCCCAGCAAGATGACCACCTGCTTGACCCGGTCGTGCAGGATGTTTTCCAGCCAATAGCTGTGGCGGCCGATGAACTGCCCGGCAGCGGGGTCGAAAAACAGGTTGGCCAGGTCCATGTCGACTGACGTCAGCTCCAGCAGAATCAAGGCCAGCGCGGTCGCCAAGGGGATGCCCAGATACAGCCAGAAATTGATCGGGCGAGGGCGGGTTCGTTGCTGCATGGTGGCTCCAGGGCACGAAAAAGATCGGGCATTGTCGGCTGCCCGCTATCCTGTGTCCGTGAAGGATCAGTGAAAAAACCGTCAAGTGGGGTGAATTTTCCTCGGGGCTGGCACCGTGCAAGCATAGGCCTTAAGCTGCGCCTGCCGCGCACCACTGCGAGAAGCGCCGCACAGGAGAAACCGATGCGCATTCTTTTGGTTGAAGACAACCGCGATATTCTGGCCAACCTGGCCGACTACCTGGGCATGAAGGGCTATACCGTCGACTGCGCCCAGGATGGCCTGTCCGGCCTGCACCTGGCCGCCACCGAACACTACGACCTGATCGTGCTCGACATCATGCTGCCCGGCATCGATGGCTACACCCTGTGCAAGCGCCTGCGCGAAGACGCCCGCCGCGACACACCGGTGATCATGCTCACCGCCCGCGACCAGCTGGATGACCGCTTGCAAGGCTTCCGCTCCGGCGCCGACGACTACCTGCTCAAACCGTTCGCCCTGTCTGAGCTGGCGGCGCGCATCGAAGCAGTGCTGCGCCGCGCCCAGGGCGGAGGACGCCGCACCTTGCAGGTGGCCGACCTCAGTTACGACCTCGACACCCTGGAAGTTACCCGGCAGGGCCGCCTGCTCAAGCTCAATCCGGTGGGCCTCAAGCTGTTGGCCGTGCTGATGCAGAAAAGCCCGCACGTACTGCGCCGCGAAGTACTGGAAGAAGCCCTGTGGGGCGACGATTGCCCCGACAGCGACAGCCTGCGCAGCCATGTACACCAGCTGCGCCAGGTGATCGACAAGCCGTTCGAAAAACCCTTGCTGCATACCGTACATGGCGTCGGCTATCGCCTCGCCGAGGGCCGCGATGGAGTTTAAGCAAAGCCTTGCCCAGCGCATCATCATCGCCTTTGCCCTGATGAGCGCGCTGGTGGCCGGGGCGTTCGCCTTCGGCATCGTCGCCACCGTGCACCTGGTTGAAGAACGGCTGATTTCCTCTGTGCTGGGAGGCGACCTGCAGCGCCTGCTGCGCATGGACAGCGTCAGCGACTGGAGCCACCGGCCGCGCCCCGACCAGCTGTTCTACTTCAGTGGCGGGCGTGACGACTTCGAACTGCCCAAGGACTTGCGCCACCTTGACCGTGGTTTCCACGAAGTATTCCGCGACCAGCTGTCGTACCACGCCATGGTCGAGATCGTCGATGGCCGCCGTTACGTGCTGTTGCAGGACCAGAGCGACTTCGAAGAACGCGAGCGCGTGCTGTTCGCGGTGGTGGTGGTGGGCTTCGTACTCAGCCTGGTACTGGCGGTGATCCTCGGCTGGCTGGTGGCGCGCCGGGTAATGGCACCGGTGATCCGCCTGGCGCGCCAGGTGCGTCATCGCGATCAACTGCTGGGCCTGGCCCCGCCACTGGCACCGGACTACGCGGCGGACGAGGTCGGCCAGCTGGCAGTGGCCTTCGACGATACCCTGGGCCGTTTACGCGATGCGCTGACCCGTGAACGGCTGTTCACCAGTGACGTCAGCCATGAGTTGCGCACACCGTTGATGGTGCTGGCCACCTCCTGCGAGCTGCTGATGGAGAACCCCAACCTCGACGCCCGCGCGCGTAGCCAGGTAGAGCGCGTGGCGCGTGCCACGGAAGAGATGCGCGAACTGGTCAAGACCTTCCTCATGCTGGCCCGGGCCCAACGAGACGAAGGCGCGGTGGCGTCGCGGGCGACCTTGCGCGAAGTGGCCGACGAACTTATCGGTGTGTGGCGCGATACCATCGAGCAGAAGGGCCTGACCCTGTATTTCGATGGCCGCGTCAGCGCCAGCCCGGTGCTGTACAACGCTACTTTCCTGCAGTCGGTGATGGGTAACCTGTTGCGCAATGCTGCCCACTACACCGACAGCGGCTACATCCGGCTGAGCCTGGAGGCCAACGGTTTCAGTGTGGAGGACAGTGGCGTGGGCATCCCCGAAGAGCAGCGTGAGGCGATGTTCAAGCCGTTCGTTCGTGGTGACGAGCGGCGTGGCGAAGGCTTGGGCCTGGGTCTATCGCTGGTGCAACGAATTTGCGACGACCAAGGCTGGCATGTCACCCTCACATCGACCCTGCCGCACGGTTGCCGCTTCCAGGTGGACCTGAGCAACACCAAGGCCCAAGGCGGCCCGGACGCCATGGCCGAGTAATCTGTTGAAACAGGTTAAAGGGCGCGCAACGTTTTTTTCACATTGGCATAACCTGATTCCAACGCTTGCTTACCTAAGGTGAGCGGCACTGGAGTCAGGAGATGCCCAATGCGTAGCCCCATCAAGCTTGAATTTTCCGAGAAGTACGACAAAGACCACGCCCGCGAGTACTTTCTCAAGCACCAGGATGGCCTGGCGCGTCGCCTTTCCCACAAGCGAGATGAGCAGCTGGCGCGTCGCGCCCTGGCATTGGCCGGCGAGCCCGGCCTGGTACTGGACCTGCCTTGCGGTGCCGGCCGTTTCTGGCCACTGCTGGCAGAAAAGCCCAACCGGGTGATCATTGGTGCCGACAACTCCGAAGCGATGATCGAGACAGCCTGTGCCGCGCAACCGCCAGAAGTGGTGGCGCGGGTACGCCCTTTGCAAACTTCAGCGTTCGCCATTGACCTGCCGGATAATTCGGTGGACAGCATCTTCTGCATGCGCCTGTTCCACCACATTGGCGAATCGGCGCACAGAAAGACCATACTTTCGGAATTTCAAAGGGTTAGCCGTGATAGTGTGATTCTGTCGTTGTGGGTCGATGGCAACTTCAAGGCCTGGCGCCGGAAAAAACTGGAGCAACGCCGCAGTGCCAAGGCCGAGCAGGACAATTACCAGAACCGTTTCGTGTTACCAGCCGAAACGGTCGAAGAAGAATTCAGGGCCGCCGGCTTCAGAATCCAGGAACGCCTCGACTTCCTGCCGTTCTATGCCATGTGGCGGGTCTACGTATTGCGTAAGGGGTAGTGTTTGATGGCTGTAGCCCAGAAAGGGGAGTCGCGGTTCGATTTTTACTGGCGCCAGCAGGGCGAGTGGGTCGAGGAGCCTAACCAGCGCCGCGGCGGCGAGAGTGGCGTGCAACGCCTCAATGATGCCAATGGCAAGCTGCTGTATGCCAAGCGCCAGGTCGGGCATATCTATCGCAGCCTTATGCACCCTTTTGGGCGACCAACCGTATTGCGTGAACTCGATGCACTGAACAGCTTCGAGCAACTGGGCGTTCGCGTCCCGCGCATCGTCTTTTGTGGTGCCGAGCGCGATGCCGACCACCAATGGCGTGCGCTGCTGGTGAGCGAAGCGCTGGACGGATTTGTCGAACTCGACACCTGGCATGCCGAAGGTGCCCGCGAGCGTTACCCGCAGGTGGTGCATGAGCGCATGCTCAAGGACCTGGCGGACAACCTGGCGCGCATGCACCTGGGGCACTGGCAGCACGGCTGCCTGTATGGCAAGCACGTATTCATCAAGGTGATCGGCGAAGGCGAGCAAGCGCGGGTCGAAGTCGCACTGCTGGACCTGGAAAAGTGCCGGCGGCGCATCAGCTGCCAGCGTGCGGCAGGCAACGACCTGCGCCAGCTGCGCCGCCATTCGTCGATCAATGACGCCGAATGGCAAACGCTGCTCTACTTTTACAAGATGGCGTTTGGCAGCGCTGTCAAAGGGTTAGAGTAATGAAACTAGAAATAGCTCGAGCTTTGTTCCTGGTAGCTGGCCTGGCGGTGACCACCGTGGCGGTGGCTGCCTGGGAAGAGCCGAGGCCGACTGTGTTCAGCAAGGCTGAGATGGCCGACCAGTGTGCACTGCCGCGGGAAGCGAAACCGCAGCAGGCACAGGTCGCGCCGGATCAGGATCTGTTGCTGTTCCTGTTCGGCCTGCGTCAAGGGTTGCGGCCATTTGGTTGAACCCTGCGTTAGCTAGAAAAGCCAGAGGCCTCGCGATTGCGGGGCCTCCGGCTTTTTTGTGTCTGCCTTTCCGGCAGAAGTCAGCAATGCTGCATGCTATTGGCCTTGAGCATAAGCAGCAGGCAACCGCTAAGCGCGCTGCTCAAGAAGAGAATTCCTAAGCTCATTGGAAGCAGGTGTTCGGCTGACGCGACCAAAGTGCCTGCAAGTCCACCGCCGGCAAATAGCAATGTAGTACTGAAGGACGCTGCTGCCCCTGCCTGCTGCGGATAACGGGCCAACGCCTGCGAAGTCGAGGCGGGTCGTACCATCGTTGTTCCTGCCGTGCATAAAATCATCGGTATCATGAGGCCTGCTACCGATAGCCCTGCTGCCCACTGCCAAATCAATAAAAGTGACCCCTGCGGTACCTATAAGCAGGAATCCCGTGCAGATTTGACCCTGCACACTGACGCGATTGTTCAAGAAGGTCGCGGTTGCACCACCGACGACATACGCCAGCCCATAGGCGATGAATACGACGGAAAACTGATACGGCGTGAGGCCAAGTTGATCCATCAGTACCAATGGTGCAATGACGATGAAGGCAAAATGGCAGGCGAACGCGAAAGTGGCCTGCAGGGAATAGGCTATATAGAGCGTGTCACGCAGCATGGGAAGATAGCTTCGAATGCCCGCATTACTGCTGTATAACGCAGGCGTTTCATGCAATAGTGCCCAGGTAAGAAATATGACAAAAGTAGCGATTAAAATAAATGCCGTAAAGCTGCCTTCCCAGCCGAATAATTGTTGGAGCGCAGCGCCCGCGATGGGTGAAATTGATATGAATAAACCACTTGCACTTGTTATTACGATGCGCATGATGTTGCGCTGCTTGCCGCTATAGAGGTCCTGTATCAGCGCCTGGCCCAGAACCAGACTTCCACAACCGGCGGCCTGTAGCAACCGGAATGCCATAAAGGTCATCATAGTCAGATGAAAGTAGGCAGCCGGTAGCCCCGGCAATGGATACAGCCAATCCACCGAGTAGCAACCGATTACGACCAATTCGATCTGACAGGGGGCCAATCACCAACTGCGCCACCGCTACGCCAAAGGCGAAGAAACTTACGGAGTAAGCTATTTGCTTTGGTTGTACTTGAAAGGCTTCTGCAAGCGCTGGGAATGAAGGGAGAATGACGTCCAGAGGGAAAACGCCTAGTAGGCATAAAAGAATCAGTAGCAATGGGCGAAGAATGGTGCTTTTTAAAGTTTTGGCCTGGTTCATGCTGGCAGTCCTGCTGCCCTGAATTGAATCGCATAGCGCTCATCTTTAAGTAGCTTGGTGCGTTTAATTGCCTTAAGCGTTATTTTGGAAGTTGCGGGTATTCGAAGCGTCCAGTTGGATGTTATGTCGTTGATAATGACTTTCGCAATGGATGGGTGCTTTTTGAAAATTGACTGTAAGAATGGCTCGTCGGGTTGGCAAAAAGCGAGGAGCGCTTTCAGTAAAGTAGGAACTAGATAATCCTTCTGAGAGATTGACAGCTGATGCCAGAGTTGTGCGAAACAGTCTGAGAAAAAAATGGCATGGCGCCCTTCATCATGAAGGTGGTCAATCAGCATGTTTGCTACAGGCGTGACAAGTGAATCGCGAGTCAAATTGTACAGTTCGTTGGTTATTATTGTTTCAGAAACAAAGGCGATGCAAAAGCGGGTAATCCCGTTGAGCGCTTGGGGGCAGTGGATGAGGTGGTAGGCGTGCAGTACTAGCAAATCTTTTTTTGAAAGCTGTTTGGCTGATTCATGGGCCAACGCTGGACTTAACGCCCTAGGAAACCACAGGTCGGGTTCGGACTGTGTAAAATCTTCTACGGAAAAATGGTAAACATAAGGGCGCGAGCGTACAGCACTCGTGATGTGCCAGCTTTTAAATACAGTACTGCTACGGGTTGTATTTTTTTCCATGCGTGTGTCTCGCGCCAGTACTTTACGATATCAGAGCCCTTAAGGAACGAGGTGTCGCATTTCCGTTGCTATAGCCACATGCGACGAAAAAAAGGACGTGTTCACTTGGGTTCTCGAACATGAGTAGAGGCTCGATGCTCGTTTCGTTTAATGCACCGGTGAGCCAAGTATTCATGCCCCTGTCGGTTGCGGCGAGTTGGAAGGTCTGTGCGGCATGACCAACTTCAATTAGTGCCATTCGATAGGCGCGCGAATGCTCGTATTTCCACCACAATTTGTCGAATCTGGAGCTCAAGAACAATCCAGCGGGTATGCCATTGGCGAAGTGCTGGCCCGATAATAAATCACCCAGGGCACAAGGCAGTGGGCTTCGCCAATGAAGCTCATGTCGCCGTGGGTCGTAGTAATAAATTCCGGCTTCCAGGCTGTCTACGTTGTTTACATATACATAGCCTTCAGTAGCGTTCAGCCCGCCTACTGAGGGGGTGGCGCGGCGTCTTGAGTATTCATTTTCTTCCTCTTTGACGTAATTGGTTCTGCTTCCAATAAAACCTAAGGTATGGTGTAGAATTTCGGCAAGATCAGCTAAGGAAATCGGTATTCGCTGGAAGTCTCTAACGGTTGCTCGGTTTTTGAATGCCTCGTCAACTGCAAATGTACTTCTTGGTATAGGCAGTGAAATGCCGCTTTCGCTGGTGCGGGTATTGTCAGGCTGTATATTCTTGTTTAGTACGGAGTTGCAGTGTTCAAGGTACTGCAGTGCCCACTCCTCCTCGCTTGAAGGGTGATTTTCTATAGGGATGTCTTTAGTTCCGTAATGGAATATTCTTGAGAGTACATCCCAGCCCCAGTCAGAATTGTCGTCAGCATCGTCCATGAAAACTTTGCAGCGTTTCAGGTCGGCGGTTAGGTCGTCATTTAACTCTTTGTGATCTTTCTCGTAAATGAGATGGATTAACCGGTCTGCGTGATCTCTGGATAACTCGTACTGCTTGTGGTTTTTGAAATCCCAGCAAATCAGGGAGTTATTCATGGCGATAAAGAAGCAATTTTTACTTATCATGCTCCCTCCTTTAACAACTGAAGGGCAGGCCGGCACTGCTCTTCAGTATTCATGGGTTAAGGCTTATTTGGTTTTTTGACCAAGTGCGCCATGTTCGCCAATTTGGTGCATTCCATCTTAATTGTTTTCATATTGTTCTCTCCATTTTGGTGTCGCTTCATTGCGACGTTTTTGATAATAGCGGTAAGTCCAAGATGTACAAGTCGAAGAGGGTGGCGAAAATTCTGATGGAGTTGTAGGGGTTTTTACCATGGCCACTTTAAGGAGCGGATTTGTTTCTCTGTAAGGCGTCTAGAATGCGGGTGCCCTAGCATCTCCATGCTGGCTGTTATCATGTGAATTAGATGCAGGAATTGCTCTGTCTTACCACTGATAACCAGCAAGATCAGGCGTGAATGGATGATGTGAGAGCCTGGGAGCGGTAATTTTTAGATTGTGTTGCGGAGCTGCGCTTTTCTATTGGGGATTTTGTATCTGGCTTTTCGGCCTCTTCGCGGGCGAGCCCGCGAAGAGGACGGATCAGGCTGCCGCAGGCTGCTTTGCCACCGCCTTGTGCGCCAACAAGGTGTAGATACAAGGCAGCACAAACAGGGTAAACAGCGTGCCAATCGACATCCCGGTGGCAATCACCGTACCGATGTCAAAACGGCTCACCGCCCCCGCACCGGTCGCCAGAATCAGCGGCACCATGCCGAACACCATCGCCGCCGTGGTCATCAGCACTGGCCGCAGTCGAATGGCCGCCGCTTCCTCGATGGCCTCACGCACGCTCAAGCCGCGCTCCGCACGCAACTGGTTGGCGAATTCGACGATCAGGATGCCGTGCTTGCTGATCAGCCCGATCAAGGTCACCAGCCCGACCTGGGTGTAGATGTTCATGCTCGAAATACCCAGGAACAGCGGCAGCAGCGCCCCGCAGATCGACAACGGCACCGTTACCAGAATCACCAGCGGGTCGCGGAAACTCTCGAACTGTGCAGCCAACACCAGGAAGATAATTGCCAGCGCCAGGCCAAAGGTGACCCACAGTGCGCTGCCTTCCTGCACGTACTGGCGTGCCACGCCGGCATAGTCGAAGGCGAAGCCTTCCGGGGCCTCTTCGCGGGCGATGTCCTGCACGGTTTTCAGCGCTTCGCCCAGGCTGACCATGGGCACGCCCTGGATGATCGCCGAGTTCAGCTGCTGGAACTGGTTGAGCTGGCGCGGGCGGGCGCGGTCGGTGAGGGTGATCAGGGTCGACAGCGGCAGCATCTGACCCTGGTCATTCTTCACGTAGTAGTTGTTCAGCCAGCCGGGGTTGTCGCGGTACGGCCGTTCGACCTGGGCAATCACCTTGTAGCTGCGGCCTTCGAGGGTGAAGCGGTTGATTTCCGCCTCGCCCAGCAGGGTGGCCAGGGTGCCGCCGAGGGTGTCCATCGATACCCCCATCTGCGCGGCCTTGGCCCGGTCGATGTCCACCACCACTTCGGGCTTGTCGAAGGCCAGGTCGATGTCGAGGAACGCGAACTTGCCGGATGCCTGCGCGCGGGCCTTGATGCGCTGCGCTACGTCCAGCAATGCCGGGTAGTCGCCAGCGGTGTTGATCACGAACTGGAACGGCAGGCCCTCGCCGGTGCCGGGCAGGGAGGGCAGGTTGAAGCCGAAGATCTGCAAGCCGCCGATTTCCTCAAGTTTGGCCTGCACCAGCGGCAACAGCTCCATCTGCGTGCGCTCGCGTTCGTTCCAGGGTTTGAGCAGGAAGCCGCCGATGCCGGTCTGCACGCCGTTGAACCCGTTGATCTGGAACGATGAGTAGTACTCGGGGAAGGTCTTGAACAAGGGGGTAAATTCGTCGGTGTAGGCGTTGAGGTAATCGAGGTTGGCCGGCTGCGGCGAGCTGCTCATCATGAAAATTACCCCCTGGTCCTCGTTGGGGGCGAGTTCGTTCTGGGTGAAGGTGAGCAGCACCGGTATCAGGCACAGGATGATCACGGCAAACACCAGCACCACCGGGCGGCTGTCGAGGGTGGCATGCAGCAAGCGCTGGTAGCGCACCTTCAGGCGTTCGAACAGCACGTCCAGGCGGTGGGCCAGGCCATTGGGATTCTGCTCTTGGCGAAGCAGCAGAGCGCACATCATCGGCGAAAGGGTGAGGGCGACGATGCCAGAGATGATGACCGCCCCGGCCAAGGTCAGGGCGAACTCCTTGAACAAGGCCCCGGTAAGCCCGGTGAGGAAGCCGATCGGTGCATACACGGCAGCCAGGGTGATGGTCATCGACACCACCGGCAGGGCGATTTCGCGGGCGCCCTCAAGGGCCGCATCGAATGGCGATTTGCCTTCTTCCATGTGCCGGTGGATGTTTTCCACCACGACAATGGCGTCGTCCACCACCAGGCCGATGGCCAGCACCATGGCCAGCAGGGTCAGCAGGTTGAGCGAGTAACCCATCATCTGCATGAAGAACAGCACGCCGATCATCGACAGCGGAATGGTCACCACCGGGATCAGCACCGAGCGCAAGGCACCGAGGAACAGGAACACCACCACGATGACGATCAGCACCGCCTCGCCAAGGGTCTTGATCACTTCGTCGATCGAGGCCTGGATGAACAGCGTGGCGTCGTAGGCAATCGACACTTTCAACGCCGAAGGTAACTGGCTCTCCAGCTCGGGCATGATGCGTCGCACTTCCTTGATCACGTCCAGCGGGTTGGCAGCGGGGGTGGCCTTGATACCGATGTACACCGACGGGGTGCCGTCGAACGAGCTGACCGTGTCGTAGTTTTCCGCACCCATCTCGACCCGCGCCACATCGCCCAGCAGCACGCGGCTGTCGCCGTTGGTCTTGACCGGCAGGGCGGCGAACGCCTCGGCCGACTTCAACTCGGTGCTGGCGTTGATGCTGGTGACCACGTATTCGCCCTTTACCTCGCCGGCAGCGGAGAGGAAGTTGTAGCGGCGCACGGCGTTGGTCACATCGGTGGCCGACAGGCCGAAACCGGCCAGTTTCACCGGGTCCAGCCACAGGCGCATGGCAAACACCTGGTTGCCGAGGATCTCCGCTTCGGCCATGCCCGGCAGGGTGGCCAGCTTGGGCTGGATGACCCGCGACAGGTAGTCGGTGATCTGCGGGTTGCTCATCTCCTTGCTGTAGAAACTGACGTACATCAGCGCCGAGGCGTCGGCGGCTTCCTTGCTGAGTACCGGGTCTTCGGAGTCCTGCGGCAGTTTGTTGCGCACTTCGTTGGCCTTGGCCAGCAGCTCGGTGAACAACCGGTCGCTGTCGGCGCCGATGCGCGCGTAGATGGAAATGATCGAGAAGTTCTGCCGGCTCACCGAGGTCATGTAGTCGATACCTTCGGCACTGGCCAGGCTCTGCTGCAACGGCTGGGTGATGTAGCCCTGGATGGTTTCGGCGTTGGCCCCGGGGTAGGCGGTGGTCACCGTGATCAGGGCGTTTTCCATTTGTGGGTACTGGCGGATCTGCAGTTTGTTCCAGGCCTGGAAACCCAGCAGCAGGATCAGCAGGCTGACCACACTGGCCAGCACCGGGCGGCGGATGAACGGGTCGGTGAACGCCATGCCTGCCTCCTCAGTCCTTGCCCGGCGCGCCCTGTTGGGGCTTGAGGGCTTTGTCCTGGCCGATGCGGATCGCGGCGCCCGGGGTGAGCTTGAGTTGCCCGGCGGTAACCACCTGCTCCCCGGCTTGCAGGCCCTTGCTGACCACCACCACGCCGTCGCGGCGCTCGCCGGTCTGGACGGTGCGTTGTTCAGCGACTAGCTGGGGTTGGCCCTTGTCGTCGTTTTCCAGCTTGCCGTCCTTGTCCTTCTTCGGCGTGGCGACGTAAACCGAGTTGCCATACAGGGTGTAGGTAATGGCGCTTTCCGGCACCACCACTTGTGGCTGTGGGTTAGGCAGCAGCACCAACAGGCTGGCGAACATGCCCGGCAGCAGTTTGCCGTCGGGGTTGGCCAGGGTGGCGCGCACCAGCAGGTTGCGCGTGGTTTCCTCGACCTTGGGGTTGATGGCGCTGAGGCTGGCGGGGAAGGTCTGGCCGGGGTAGGCGGCTACCTGCACCAGCACCTGCTGGCCCAGGCTCAACTGCGGCAGGGCCTGTTCCGGTACGTTGAAGTCGACGTACAGGCTGGATGTGTCCTGCAGGGTGGCAATCACCGTGCCGGCGGCCAGGTACTGGCCGATGTCCACCTGGCGGATGCCGATGGTGCCGCTGAACGGGGCGTTGATGCTTTTTTTGATCTTCTGCGCCTTGAGTTGCTCGACCACCGCCTGGTTGCGGCGGTACTGAGTGGTGAGGCGGTCGAACTCGCCGCGCGAGATGGCCGAGTCGCCGACCAGCTGGCTGCCGCGGCCGAAATCGACCTTGGCCAGGCCCAGGTCGGCCTGGGCGGTGCCAAGCAGAGCGGTTTCCTGGTCATCGTTGAGTTGCAGCAGTAACTGGCCGGCTTTGACCTGCTGCCCCGAGTCGAAGTGCAGGGCTTTGACGATGCCTTCCACCTCCAGGCTCAGCTCCACACCCTGCAGTGCCTTGAGACTGCCCACGGCGGGCAGGCGCGCTTGCCACTGGCGCTGTTCGGCCAAGGCTGCCGCAACGGTGATGGGCGGCTTGGGGGCAGTGAACACCTGGATCTGCTGGTAGATCGAGAACGCCTTGTAGCCCCCCAGGGCCAGCACGATCAGCAGAACCACGGCCAACATGATGAGCATGCGGCGGCGTAGCATAAGTCCGGTTCCTTGGATTTGGTTGTTATTCGTTTAGACACGACAACGGGCGATCCTGCCCACGTGTGGATGGGGGAAGTATTGACTGTTTTTGGTTTGAGGGGGAGTGAAATGCCTGTACCGGCCCTTTCGCGGCTAAAGCCGCTCCTACAGAGAGCGCGTAGTCATCGGATCGCGCGGTCAGTGTAGGAGCGGCTTTAGCCGCGAAGAGGCCGGTCCAGGCAACAGAGAAATCAGACGAGATGCAGGTGGTTGTCCCAGAAACCGGACGGCAGGTTCATCGGCTGCCCGACCAGCTCGGCCTTGGTGCAATCATAGAACCGGCAACGGCCCTGCCCGGAAGTAACGACAAAACCATCCTTCACCGCGCCAACCCCCGCGCAATCGGGCATCGGTGCATCCAGCCGCACCGCACCCGTGTCCAGGTCCCAGACAAACAGCCGGTTGGCCCGTGGCGCAGTCAGGGCCACCAGCCGCAGCTCGCTGTGGATCGCAACACTGGCGGTGTACTGGGCCATGGCCTGCAACTGCCGCTCCGGCACCGGGAAGGCCTTGAACGGCTCGCCCGGGCGCTTGATCGCCAACAGCTCGGCCGTTTCATCGGCATCACCCATGAACTGCTGGCAGGCGGCGATGGTGCCATCGCTGCCCACTGCCAGGTGACGCACGCTGTTCATCTGCTGGGCCAGGGTTTCCTTGCTCAGCAAGGTGCCGTCGCGCTGCATCAGCACAAGGCTCGGTTCCATGGCATTGAGGTTCATCTCCACCCGGCTTTCGGCTTCGGTACGAATGCCGCCGTTGGCCACGATCAGCGTCTCGCCGTCGGGCAGCCAGGCAACCTCGTGCGGGCCGATACCGTGGGTCGGGATTTCACCGGTGTGAACCAGGCGTTCGCCTTCAAAACGGTACACGCCCAGCACGCCACGCCCAGGGTCGGTAGTGTCGTTCTCGGTGGCATACAGCCATTCACCCCCTTTGTGCACCACGGCGTGGCCATAGAAGTGCCGGTTCGGCTGCGAGGTCACGGTTTGCAGCAGGCGCCCGTCGCGCAAATCGACCAGGTAGCTTTCGGTCCCGGGGCGGCGGGCGATGAACAGTGCGATCGGCTGCTCGGGGTGGTGGATGATGGCGTGGCAACGCTGGGCGACCTGGGTGCTGAACACCTGGGTGCCGTCCAGGCGAAAACCCACGGCATAGTGCTTGCCGTCGCCATCGTCACGCGCCGAAAGCAGCAGGGGTTCGCTGCCTTTGTTGCGGAACAGGCTCCAGCCGCCCAGGGTCAGGGCACTGAGCAAAACGCTACCGAGTTTGAGGGCCTGGCGTCGCAGCATGATCAGTCACCGTCGTTGGCATTGAAGCCCAGCTGAATGTTCAACGCCTTGGCCAGGTCGCCTTCGTGCAGGCGATGGACAGCGTTGAGGCTGTCGTAGATCTGGTTCAGGGTTTGCTGGCCAGCGTCGTCGGCCAGCAGCTCGCCCAGCGACTTCTGGTTGTCGGCCAGCAGTTTGAGCGAGGTAGCGTAGGCGGCGTCGATCTTGTCCGCCAGCGCTTTCTGATCGCTGGACAGCAAACCGCGCAGGCCTTGGTTGTCGACCCCGACCCAGACGGTTTCGGCCGCCTTGAGGGTGGCTTCCAGGCTCTTCAGCGAGGAGTGGCTGCGCCAGGCTTCGGCCTGCAACGGCTGCGGGATGCCCTTGCTCTGGCGGCCCATCGGCGCGCCTAGCTTCTTCTTCAGGGTATCCAGGGCGGTGACCTGGGAGCGCAGCAGGTCGGCGATCGCCTCGTGGGAGTCGGCGTAGCGCTGGTTGGGGAACTTGGTCATCTGCGACAGCATGCCGTCGGTGCTGTTCCAGCTCTTGAGGATATCCTCGGCCAGGACCTTCTGGTGTTCACCAATGGCCACCAGCAGCGGGCAGTAGCGGGCTTTCTGCTCGGCAGTGGCAATGTCCGGCTTGCTGTCGAACAGGATGTACTCGTAGGCCGACAGGCCGCGTACCACCACGCTGGCCTTGCCCAGGGAAGCGACGTCTACCGGCTTGTCGCCGTTGACCAGCTGCTCGACCTGGCGGCCGACCAGGTTCTTCTTGTCGGGCCAGAACTGTACCTGCCAGGCGCGGTTGCCTTCGGCCAGTGGGCCGACCAGCAGCGGTTGCAGCTCGGCCCAGGCCTTTTGCGCCTTGAGGAAGTCGGCACGGGCCTTTTCCAGGTCTTCCTTGCCTTCGCAGTAGGCCAGGGCGCTGGCGGCCAGCGTGCGGTCGGCTTCGACCCAGCGGCTGTAAGTGGGCAGGATGACCTGCTTGGCGATGGCAGCGGAGGTGACGGCTTGCGGGTCCTGCGGCGAGCAGGCGCCGAGGGCGAGTGCAGCGAGGCTGGTGAACAACAGTTTGGGTCGGAACATGCCCGGCTCCTTAGCGCGTTTTAAAGTGAATTCAGGAACGCCAGCAGCGCAGTGCGTTGCTCGGCATTGAACGTGAGTACGAAGTTGCGTGCCGCCTCGGCTTCGCCCCCGTGCCAGAGCACGGCTTCCAGCAGGTCACGGGCGCGGCCGTCGTGCAGGAACTGGCTGTGGCCGCTGACCGTTTCGCTCAGGCCGATGCCCCACAGGGGCGGGGTACGCCAGTCCTGGCCGTTGGCGGCGAACTCGGTGCGCTCATCGGCCAGGCCTGGGCCCATGTCGTGTAGCAGCAGGTCGCTGTAGGGGCGGATGACCTGGTTGGCCAACTCTGGCTCGGCAGCATCGGCAGCGGTGGTGAACTGCGGTGTATGGCAACCCTGGCAGCCGGCCTGGTAGAACAGGTTCTTGCCTGCCAGCACCTGCGGCGAGCCGACGTCGCGGCGGGCTGGCACCGCCAGGTTGCGGGTGTAGAAGGTGACCAGGCGCAGGATATTGTCGCTGACTTCCTTTTCGCCATTGGCGCCGTCGCCATTGGGCGCGGCGAGGCAGTCGGTTTGTGCCGGGGTGCAATCGTCTTTGGGCTGCAAGGTGCTGGTCAGGCCCATGTCGCCGGCAAAGGCGTGCACGTTCTGCTGGTTGACGTTGGGCTGCCCGGCTTTCCAGCCGAAGCGGCCGACCACGGTCTTGCCCAGGGCGTCGTCCCACACGCGGTTGGCCCGCCCGCGGATGCCGTCGCGGTTGTGGTCATCGGGGTCTTCGTTGGCCAGCAAGTCGGCTTCGGGGATGGCTTCGAGCAGGCCCAGGCCGATCATTGGCGGCGCCACCCGCGCCGAAAAGCGCGTGTCGGGGTGCATGACGCCGTAGCCGAGCTGGCTGATCTGCAGGGTCGGCTTGCGCAGTTCGACCTGATGGCCGTCCTTGAACGACACGGTTTCGCGGGTGTAGCTCACCCGTACCTTGCCTTCGGGGGCCACACCGGGGATGGCCATGTCCTGCAGCTGAGTGCCGTACACCGGCTCAGGCACCACGCCCAGGCGCTCGATGACCTTGGCCAGATAGGGCTGGTCGGGGATCGACAGGCGCACCAACATGCCCACCGCGTTGCTATTGCCCGGCTCTGGCGGGTGGCCGCGGCCATCGCGCACATGGCAGTTCTGGCAGGCGTTGGTGTTGAACAGCGGGCCCAAGCCGTCGCGGGCGGTGGTGGTGGAAGGGGCGATCACCCAGGGGTTGCGGAAGAAACTGTTGCCCACGGCGAAGTCCACGCGACGTTCGGCTGGGAGGTTGGCCGAGGGCAGGGAATAGGCGTTGCGGTCAGTCCGCTGCACGGTTGCCTTGCCGCCCGACAATGCTTCGCCGGGTTCGGCCTGGGTGAACCGCGGGGCGTCGTCACAGGCAGAGAGGGCGAGGACCAGCATCAGCGGGGAGAGTCGGGACAGCGACGAGGACATGCAAAATCCTGGGCGTGGACGAAAAACCGGCGTGCAAGCTTAGCAAAGTGGGGGTGTTTGAATAAGAGCAATTTGCAATTGCTGGATGAAATCGGTGTCAGAGGGCCATAAGCAAAAAAGGCGACCCGAAGGACGCCTCTTTTCAGAACCGCTACCGCAAGATCAGAATTCGTGATCTGCAGTGTCCGGGTTCAGGTTGGCAATACCCAGCTTGCCAGCCGCCTGCTCGATTGCACCGGTCTGCTTGACCAGTGCGGCGATCGCGTCACGCACGATCTGGTTGCCGGCAGCGTTGTCGGCCGCGATCAGCTGGTCGTAGTGCTCGCCTTTGAGGGCGTGGTCGACCATTACCTGGATCTTGGCTTCGGTGGCTTCCAGGTCGGCCTTGAGGGTGGCGTCGGCGGCCGGGTCGACCTTGGCTACCAGCGACGACAGGCTTGGGCCGGTCACCTTGGTACCGTCCGGACGGGTGTACTCGCCCAGGTAGACGTTGCGGATACCCTTGGCGTCGTAGAAGTGCGAGTAGTGGGTGTTGTCGCTGAAGCAGTCCTGCTCGTCTTCCGGCGAGTTGGCTTCCAGCGAAACCTTCATGCGCTCGCCCGCCAGTTCGCCCAGCGACAGGCTGCCCATGCCGAACAGCATCTTGCGCAGGCCGTCGTTGACAGGCTCCGCTTCCAGCTTGGCGCGGTAGTTGTCGGCGACGTTCGGCGCCCAGTTGCCGACCATTTCTTCAAGGTCGGTAACCAGCAGTTGGGTAACGGCTTTCAGGTAGGCACGGCGGCGCTCGTTGTGGCCACCGGTGGCGCCCTGGCCTTCCAGGTAGTCGGATGCCGGGCGGTTGCCAGCGCCTGGGCCGGTGCCGTTCAGGTCCTGGCCCCAGAGCAGGAATTCGATGGCGTGATAGCCCGTGGCAACGTTGGCCTCGGAGCCGGCCAGTTCGTTCAGGCTGGCCAGTTTCTCTGGGGTAATGTCCTTGACGTCGACCTTCTCCTCGCCAACCTGGATCTCGGTGTTGGCGATGATGTTGGCGCCGGCGGCCGGGTTGCCCAGGGCATGCTCGTAGCTCTTGTCGACATAGTCGATCAGGCCTTCGTCCAGGGGCCAGGCGTTCACCTGGCCTTCCCAGTCGTCGATGATGGTGTTGCCGAAGCGGAAGGCTTCGGATTGCAGGTACGGAACGCGCGCGGCGAACCAGGCTTGCTTGGCGGCTTTCAGGGTTTCGTCGTTGGGCTTGGCCAGGAACGCGTCCACTGCAGTCTGCAGGGTTTTGGCGGTGCTCAGCGAGTCGCTGTACACAGCATGAACCATTTCGGCGTAATGCTTGACCACGGCTTTGCCGGCGGCTTCGTCGACAGCCCCGGGCGCGGCAGCGGTGGTGCTGGCGGCAGCAGGTGCCTGGGCTTGCGGCGCGGCGGCTTTGTCGTCCTTGCCTTCACCGCAGCCGGCGAGAGCGATGGCAATGGCCAGCAGACTGGCGGAGGCCAGAGGCATTCGAATCATTGTTGGTTTTCCTGCATCGTGTGGTTGGACCAAGGGGTGGACCGTGCGCCGTGGCACGCGAAACCGCAACATCATGCGAAAGATTTGCATTTGCTGTAAAGAGGCGGCGTGCAATTCATGTAAATGGCGGTCACGGCGTGTAACCGGGCAGGCGTACTCAGAACATCGAAACCTGGTGACGCTGCGCCTGCTTCAGGAAACTGGTCAGCTCGCGGGCCGACAGCGGCTTGCTGTAGTGGTAGCCCTGGCCCTCGTGGCAGCCCTGGGCAACGATGTAGGTTTCCTGCTCGGCGGTTTCCACGCCTTCGGCGATCACCTGCATGCCCAGGCTCTTGCCCAGCTGGATGATGGCGCGAACGATGGTGGCGTCGTCATCGTCGTCGAGGAGGTCCTGGACGAAGCTCTTGTCGATCTTGATCTTGTCCAGCGGCAGCGATTTCAGGTAACTGAGCGACGAATAGCCGGTGCCGAAGTCGTCGATGGCAATCAGTGCCCCGGAACGGCGCAGGCTCAGCAGATGCTGGGCAGCGGTGCTGATGTCTTCCATCAGGCCGGTTTCGGTGACTTCCAGCTCCAGGCTGCGCGGTGGCAGGCGATAAGCCTGCAGCAGGTTGTTGACCACCCGTGGCAGCTCGCTGTGGTGCAGCTGTACGGTCGACAGGTTGACCGCCATGCGCAGCTCACTGAAGCCCTGGTCGTGCCATTCGCGCAGTTGCCGGCAGGCTTGGTCCAGTACCCATTCGCCGATGCTGATGATGCTGCCGTTTTGCTCGGCCAACGGGATGAACTGGTCGGGCGGCACCATGCCCAGCTCCGGGTGCTGCCAGCGCAGCAGCGCTTCCACGCCGACCACGCGGTGGTCGCGGTAGCTGATTTGTGGCTGATAAACCAGGTACAGCTGGTTGCGTGGCAGGGCTTCGCGCAGGTCTTTTTCCAGCTCGCGGCGGCGGCGCATCTCGCTGTCGACGCTGGCAATGTAGAACTGGTAGCGGTTGCGCGAACGGGCCTTGGCCAAGGTCATGGTCTGTTCGGCTTTTTGCAGGAGTTTCTCCGTGCTGTCGCCGTCTTCGGGGAACAGGGTAATGCCGATGGTGGCGCGCAGACGGATCTGCTGGTGGTGGTCGAGGTCGAACGGCACTTCCAGGTCGTCGAGGATGCTTTGCGCCAGTTCGGCTGCCTCGTAGGGCTGCTCGATATTGGCTTGCACCAGGGCAAACTGGTCACCGCCCAGTCGCGCCAGGGCCCCCAGCCGGCCACTGTGGGCGCGCAGGCGGTCAGCCAGGGCCAGCAGCAACTGGTCGCCCACCTGGTAGCTGAATTGCTCGTTGATGCCCTTGAAATCGTCAAGGCCCACGCACAACACCGCCACACGGTGCTGCAGGCGACCGCCGTCGACGAGAATCTTGTCCAGTTGCTGCTGCAGTTGCTGGCGGTTGGGCAGGCCGGTGAGGAAATCGTACTGGGCCATGCGTTGCAGGCTGTTTTCGGCCTCGTGGCGCAGGTGGGTGTTGCGCTCGATCGAAGCCAGCAACTGGTTGGCGGTGTTGACCCACAGGCCCAGTTCGTTCTTCTCGTGGCCCTTGAGCAGCGGTATCTGGTGCTGACTGGGGCGGTCGGGGTTGATTTGGGTGAGGTGCTCGATGATCTTGGACAGCGGCTTGGTCAGCAGCCAGTGGTACACCAGGTACAGCACCAGGCCCATGGCCAAGGCCCGCAACACGCCGGAAATGAAGATGATTACCGCATTGATCAGGAAGTCTTCGCCGTAGGACGATGTGTCGAGGGTGATGCTGAGGTCGCCGTAGTATTCGCTGTAAGGGCCACGGCCGACCAGTTGTGTGGTGTAGGTGCGTTCCTGGCCGAGGATAAGATCGGTCAGCCAGCGCATGGACATGTCCTGCAGCGGGCGCGACTTTTCGGCCAGCATGGTTTCGTTGGGGTGCCCGATGGAGGCCATACGCACCGATTCGTCCTGGAACAGGCCTTCCATCACTTGCATGCCCATTTCGCGGTCGAGGCTGTACACCGCCTGGGTGGAAGGGTCACGGAACATGTCGAGGATGCGCTGGGCATCGTTGTTAACGGCCTGGCGGGTCTTGTAGGTGTCGTAGACGATTTGCGCACAGCTGAGCACAACGCCGACTGCCAGCGCCGACAGCAGCACGACCCTGAGCAACTTGACCGACAAGCTGTTCCGCAATTCCAGCTTCAATGGGGTTTCCTTAATCCATGCGCATGGCATCATTTTGCCATCAACGATGACGATACACTATCGGCCGATCATGAGCAGTGTATCGGTTGCCTGACCCCGCAACTTGAATGCGCTGTGTGAATCTTCCAGAGGTTTGATGTTAGCGCGCTATGCGGGCTGAGCAAGCAAAACCGTGTTGGCGTTCGTGGGCGCGGGAGGCCGGTACTGGCATAAAAAAACCCGGCACAGGGCCGGGTCTTCATGTTCAGGGCTGAATGACTCAGGCCTTGAAGGTCTTGCCTTCGAACTGTTCGGCAACGAAGGCCCAGTTGACCAGGTTCCAGAACGCCTCGACGTACTTCGGACGCAGGTTGCGGTAGTCGATGTAGTAGGCGTGTTCCCAGACGTCGCAGGTCAGCAGCGGGGTGTCGCCGCTGGTCAGCGGGCAACCGGCGCCGATGGTGCTGGCCAGGGCCAGGGAACCGTCAGCTTTCTTCACCAGCCAGCCCCAGCCGGAACCGAAGGTACCAACCGAAGTCTTGGTGAACTCTTCCTTGAACTTGTCGAAGGACCCGAAAGCGGCGTTGATGGCGTCAGCCAGGGCACCGGTCGGTTGACCACCGGCGTTTGGCGCCAGGCAGTTCCAGTAGAAGGTGTGGTTCCAGACCTGAGCGGCGTTGTTGAAGATGCCGCCCGAAGAGGTCTTGACGATCTCTTCCAGGGTCTTGCCTTCGAATTCGGTGCCTGGGACCAGGTTGTTCAGGTTCACGACATAGGTGTTGTGGTGCTTGTCGTGGTGAAACTCCAGGGTTTCCTTGGAGATGTGCGGCTGCAGGGCATCGTGGGCGTACGGCAGCGGCGGCAATTCAAAAGCCATGGTGGATCTCCTGATTCAGGTCTAGTTCGCGGTTTGCGCAGGGCCGATCACGGGCGGCCCTATGTACGTCGGCGAGTTTGTACTCTTTGCGACGCAAGGGCCCGATCATAGCACCAGCCCCGGCGCATAACCACGCAACAAACATAGGGAATAGAGGTTCCAGAGCGGTTGGGGTGTGCCGACCGGTGGTGTTCGGCTTACCCCTTGTGGCGCCTGGCAGATCGAGCGCCGCCCGCGCGGCGCTCGATCTGCCAGGCGCTAGAAATGTTGTGACAAGCCCAGGGTCAGTTGAAGATCAACTGCGCCGCCACCGCGAACATCATCACCGCCACCATCAAATCGAGCATGCGCCAGGTTGCCGGCCGTGCCAGCCACGGTGCCAGCCAGGCTGCGCCGATGGCCAGGGTGGAGAACCACAGCAGCGAAGCACTGGCCGCGCCCGCCACGTAGGCACCGGGGGCGGTCTGCTGGGCGCCCAGCGAGCCGATCAGCAACACCGTGTCGAGGTACACGTGCGGGTTCAGCAGCGTCACTGCCAGGGCGCTGAGCAGCACTGCGCGGCGTGAGCGCATGCCTTGGCCTTCCTGGTGCTGCAGGCTCTGCTTGGAGCAGGCGCTGCGCAGTGCCTTGGCGCCGTACCAGATCAGGAACACCGCACCGCCCCAGCGCGCGACCGCGAGCAAGGTCGGGTTGTGCGCCAGTACCGTGGCCAGGCCAAACACACCGGCAGCCACCAGAATGGCGTCACAGACGATGCACAGCGCCGCCACGGGCAAGTGATGTTCCCGGCGCAGGCTCTGGGCGAGGACGAAGGCGTTCTGAGCGCCGATGGCCATGATCAGGCCGAAGGCCACCAGCATGCCGTTGAGATAGCTTTGCCACATGATGGGGCTCTCCGGAAAGGTCATAAAAGATGCTGGCTATTGTGATGACCGGCGCTGTATAAGAAAAACAAATAAAGCTGATAAGGCATTAGAGAAATCGATGTTCGACTACAAGCTGCTGGCCGCCCTCGCGGCGGTGATCGAACAGGGGGGGTTCGAGCGTGCGGCGCAAGTGCTCGGCTTGTCGCAGTCGGCCATTTCCCAGCGTATCAAGCTGCTGGAGGCGCGCGTCGGCCAGCCGGTGCTGGTGCGTGCCACGCCGCCAGGCCCGACCGAGGTAGGCCGCCAGTTGCTCAACCATGTGCAGCAGGTGCGCCTGCTTGAACGTGACTTGCAGCGCCAGGTGCCGGCGCTGGACGAAGAGGGTATGCCGGAGCGCCTGCGCATCGCCCTCAACGCCGACAGCCTGGCCACTTGGTGGGCCGGCGCGGTGGGGGATTTCTGCGCACAGCAGAACGTTTTGACCGACTTGGTGGTAGAGGACCAGGAAGTGGGCCTCAAACGTATGCGTGCCGGCGAAGTGGCGGCCTGCCTGTGTGGTAGTGAGCGCCCGGTAGCGGGGGCACGCAGCCAGCCACTGGGCGCCATGCGCTACCGGGCACTGGCTAGCCCCGGGTTCATGGCGCGGCATTTTCCCCAGGGTTTTGTCGCCAGCCGCCTGGCCCGTACCCCGGCGATCGTGTATGGCCCGGACGACTTCCTGCAGCATCGCTACCTGGCATCGCTGGGCATCGAGGACGGTTTTCTGCATCACCTGTGCCCGTCCTCCGAAGGCTTCCTGCGCATGACCGAGGCCGGCCTGGGCTGGGGACTGGTGCCCGAATTGCAGGCCCGGGAGCAACTGGCCAGCGGGCAGTTGGTGGAAATCTGCCGCGATACCCCTATCGATGTGCCGCTGTACTGGCATCATTGGCGCAATGGCGGGCAATTGCTCGCGCAACTGACCGACCACCTGCGGTACACCGCACTGCAATGGCTGGTGCCCTTGTAGCCACGGCTGGCGTCAGTTGCATCTGAAATCTGGCAAGACGGAGTCTTACATGCGAATTCTGGTCACCGGCGCGAGCGGCTTCATCGGCGGGCGCTTTGCGCGCTTTGCCCTGGAGCAGGGCCTGGACGTGCGGGTCAGCGGCCGCCGCGCCGAAGGGGTCGAGCACCTGGTCAAGCGCGGCGCCCAGTTCATCCCTGGCGACCTGGGCGATGCCGAGCTGGCCCGTCGCTTGTGCCAGGGCGTCGAGGCCGTGGTGCACTGCGCTGGCGCGGTGGGCAGCTGGGGGCGCTACCAGGACTTCTACCAAGGCAACGTGGTGGTTACCGAGAACGTGGTTGAGGGCTGCTTGAAGGAGCATGTCAGGCGCCTGGTGCACCTGTCGTCGCCGTCGATCTATTTCAATGGCCGTTCGCGCCTGGATGTCCGTGAAGACCAGGTACCGCGCCGCTTCCACGACCATTACGGGCAAACCAAGCACCTGGCCGAGCAGAAAGTATTCGGCGCGCAGGAGTTTGGCCTGGAAGTGCTGGCGCTGCGCCCGCGCTTCGTCACGGGCGCCGGTGATGCCAGCATTTTCCCGAAGCTGATGCAAATGCAGCGCAAAGGCCGCGTGGCAATCATCGGCAATGGCCTGAACAAAGTTGACTTCACCAGTGTGCACAACCTTAACGAGGCGCTGCTCAGCGCCTTGTTCGCCGACGATAGGGCGCTGGGCCAGGCCTATAACATCAGCAACGGCCAGCCGCTGCCGCTGTGGGATGTGGTCAACTACGTGATGCGCCAGATGCAGCTGCCGCAGGTTACCCGCTACCGTTCCTACGGCCTGGCCTACAGCCTGGCCGCGCTGAACGAGGCGGCCTGCATGCTGTGGCCAGGTCGCCCGCAACCGACCTTGTCGCGCCTGGGGATGCAGGTGATGAGCCGCGATTTCACCCTGGATATCAGCCGCGCCCGGCAGTATCTGGAGTACCAGCCCAAGGTCAGCCTGTGGACAGCGCTGGATGAATTCTGTGGCTGGTGGAAGCACCTGCCGCCGGGGCAGTGAAGCGCAGGGCTGACAATGGTCATCAATGCGCCGCGTTGGCGGTTTATACTCGTGCCTCTTTGCGACTAACGCGGTTGAATGTATCCATGCGTAACCATGCTCACGATGACTACGATGACGTGCCTACCTTGCGTGCGGGCACCGTTGATGATGACGAACTGATGCCGGCGCATGTCGTGCGCAGCCGCCAGAAGGCCGCGCGCGGGCCAAGCACGGCGCCGTTGTGGGCGTTGCTCGGTGCTTCGTTCATCGCCTTGGTAGGCCTGGGTTGGTGGAGCTTCCAGCAGATCTCCTTGATGGAGCAGCAACTGGTGGCGACCCAGGAAAGTTTTGCCCGCATCAGTGAAGAAGCGGCAGGGCGCCTGCAGGCGATCAGCGGCAAGGTGGATGCCAGCGAGTCTGGCGCTACCACCAGCAGCGAGGCATTGAAGCTTCAACTGCGCCAGTTGCAGAAAGGTGTGGCCGGGCAGACCGGTGACCTGGGCAAACGCCTGGAACAGGTGCTGGCCGATACCCGGGAACAGCAGAAGGCTGTGACCGAGCTGCAAAGCCAGTTGCAGGCACAGTTGAAGCTGGTGAATGGCGAACTGGCCGCGCTGCGTTCGGGCCAGGTGGATGGGGGCAAGCTGGATGCCCAGTTCAAGGGGCTGAACGAGCAGGTTGCCGCGCTGAAAGCCGCGCAGGTGGATGGCGGCAAGCTGGATGTGCAGCTCAAGAGCCTGGGCAGCGATATAGCGGCGCTGAAGAAGCAGGGGAACCCGAGCGCTGCCATTCAAGGCCTGGAGCAGGACATGCTGGTGCTCAAGAGCCAGATCGACAACCGCCCGGCTGCGGCGACGTCCGGTGGTGCTTCGGTGCAGGAGTTCGATGCCTTCCGAGCTCAGATGACCCGGAACCTGAATACCTTGCAGAGTCAGATTCAGAACCTGCAACAGCAGATCAACGCCCGGCAGTGACACCGCAGGGGAGGGCGTTGCCCTCCATTCGCGGCACAGGGCCGCAAAGCGGCCCCGGCAATCTCGATTACAACCGCGGGTAATCGATGTACCCCACCGGGCCCCTGCCATAGAAGGTCTCGGGTCGCGCCTCGTTCAGTGGCGCATCCGCCGCCAGCCGCGCCGGCAAATCAGGGTTGGCGATGAACGGCACGCCAAACGCCACAGCATCGGCCTTGCCGCTGGCCAGCGCCGCATTGGCACTGGCTTTGTCAAACCGCTCATTGACGATGTACGGGCCGCCAAACGCTTCCTTGATCAGTGGACCAATGCTGTCATCGGCTTCCTTTTCCCGCGAGCAGATAAAGGCAATGCCACGCTTGCCCAGTTCACGGGCCACGTAGGTAAAGGTTTCGGCGCGATCGGCATCGCCCATGTCGTGCGCATCGGCACGCGGTGCCAGGTGCACGCCCACGCGGTTCGCGCCCCACACTTCAATGGCTGCATCGGTCACTTCCAGTAGCAGGCGTGCACGGTTTTCCAGCGAGCCGCCATAGCGGTCAGTGCGCTGGTTGGTGCTGCTTTGCAGGAACTGGTCGAGCAGGTAACCGTTGGCGCCGTGGATTTCTACACCATCAAAGCCAGCCGCCTTGGCATTCTCGGCACCGCTGCGGTAAGCCTCGACGATGTCGATGATTTCTTCGGTTTCCAGCGCGCGTGGGGTGGGGTAGTCACTCAACGGGCGCACCAGGCTTACATGCCCCTTGGGCTGGATCGCGCTGGGGGCCACCGGCAGCTCGCCGTTCAGGTAGCTGGGGTGGGAGATACGGCCAACGTGCCACAGTTGCAGGAAGATGCGTCCGCCTGCGGCATGCACAGCCTTGGTGACGTTGTTCCAGCCACGTACCTGCTCGTCGTTCCAGATACCGGGGGTATCCGGGTAGCCGACACCCATGGCACTGACCGACGTCGCCTCGCTGAGGATCAGCCCGGCGCTGGCGCGCTGCACGTAGTATTCGGCCATCAGCGCATTGGGCACGCGGCCTTCGTCGGCACGGCAGCGGGTGAGTGGGGCCATGATGATGCGGTTGGGCAGTTGCAGGTCGCCCAGGGTGATCGGATCGAAAAGCGTGGTCATAGCGGTTACCTGCTTTGTCAAAGTGCTTGGCGCAGTTGTTCGAGGAACGCCTCGATGGTGGCTTCGTCGCGTTTGAAGAAGTGCCATTGGCCGATCTTCTGGCTGCGGATCAGCCCGGCGCGCTGCAAGGTGGCCAGGTGGGCAGAGACGGTCGACTGCGACAGGCCGCAGCGTTGGTCGATCTGCCCGGCACACACACCGTTTTCGGTGCTGTGGTGCTGGTCGGGGAACTGCGTTGCCGGGTCTTTCAGCCAGCTGAGGATTTCTCGCCTGACCGGGTGGGCCAGCGCTTTTATGATTTCGTCGAGATCGAGAGGCATGGGTTGAGGCTCGTTGTAGCGGTATATCGCGATGGAGCGAAATGTAAATCGTCCGTTCCCGATATACAAATATGAAGAGGTTCTGAGCTGAGCACGAATCGCTATATCGCGTTATGACGATATAGGCGCAAGCGGTGCTAGACTGCGCGCATGAACTACCTTGCGCACCTGCACCTGGGCGGCCCGGCGCCGCAACAACTGCTTGGCAGCCTATATGGCGACTTTGTCAAAGGCTCGCTGGAAGGGCGCTTCCCGCCTGCGCTGGAAGCGGCCATACGGTTGCACCGGCATATCGACAGCTACACCGATCAGCACCCGTTGGTGCTGGCTGCACTGGCGCGCTTTGCGCGCGAGCGGCGGCGCTTTGCGGGCATTGTGCTGGACGTGTTTTTTGATCATTGCCTGGCGCGGCATTGGCAGGACTATGCCGAGCAGCCGCTGGCGCAGTTCACCGGGGATTTTTATCGGGTGTTGTTGGCGGAGCCCGAGCTGCCGGGGCGGCTGGCACGGATTGCGCCGTTCATGGCGGCGGATGACTGGCTGGGGGCGTATGGCGAGTTTGCCACGCTGGAGCAGGTGTTCAACGGCATTGCCCGGAGACTGTCCCGGCCGGAAGGGATGGCCGGTGTGATGGGGGAGCTGGAACGGTTGTATGAGCCGCTGATGGCGGACTTCCGGGAGTTTTACCCGCAGTTGCAGGCGTTTGCGGCGGCGGGGCGGATGTCTGACAGTTAGTTTTGTATTGGTAGTGCCGGCCTCTTCGCGGGTTTACCCGCGAAAGGGCCAGCACTGGTAATGCAAATCCTCAGGCAGCCCGCGCTTGCCGCCGTGGCGCCAGCTTGACTTCCTCAACCCCAAACAACGCCAGGTGAATTGCCTGTTGCGCCTGCAACGCCAGCACCGCCCGCTCTTTACCTACACTGCCAATTGGCGCCAGCAGGTGAATGCAAACCTCCCCCCGTGGCTGGGCGAACAGGCGCATCAGGTGTGACACCAAATCGTCATCGCCAATGAACGGCGCAATCGGGTCGATCTGGCCATCGCGCAAGTACTGGATAGCCACCGGCTGCACCGCCACACCCCGGTCGATGGCGCCTGCCAGCAGCCGGCCGTGGAAGGTGCGCAAGGTGCGACCGCAGGTGGTGGTGCCTTCGGGGAAGATCAGCAGCGGCCGGGCCAGGCCCAGTTGCCCGGCGATCTGCTCGCGCAGGCGCTGGCTGTCGCCACCGCCACGTCGAATGAACAGCGTTCCGGCTTTTTCCGCCAGCCAGCCGGCCACCGGCCAGTGACGCACTTCGGCTTTGGACAGGAACGAAAGCGGCAGCAGCATGCCCAGCAAGGGGATGTCGGTCCAGGAAACATGGTTACTCACCCATAGCATCGGCCGCTGCGGCAGTTCGCCCACCACCCGCACGTCGAAGGGCAGGGCGGCGACCAGGCGCTTCATGAACAGGCAGGTCCAGCGCTGGCGGCGTGCGATGGTGGCCTTGTAGCCCAAGCGTTCGCCAAGGGCGATCAGGCTGGCCATCAACATGCCCAGCAACAGCACCAGCAGCAGTCGAGCCAGGCGGGCCATTACCCGCAGCTTCGGCATCAGACGGCCGCCTTGAAGTGGCGCGCGTAGCGCGGGCACAGTTCGTCGCGCTTGAGCAGGATGAAGACATCAGCCACCTGGAAGTCTTCGTCCCAGCACGGCTCGCCGCAAATTTTTGCACCCAGGCGCATGTAGGCCTTGAGCAACGGTGGCATTTCGGCGATGACGTTACCCGGAAGGGCCAGGTTCGGCAGCGGGTTCTTCGGCTCGGCGCGCAGGTGCTCGGTGCACAGGTAACGATCACGCAGGCGCTGCATCACGGCATGGGCCTGCACGCCGCCGTCTTGCATGGGGATGCTGGCACAGCCCATCAGGTAGCTGTAGCGGCCCTCGTTGAGCACTTCGGCCAGTTCGCCCCACAACACGGCGATGGTGCCGCCGTTGCGGTAGTCGGGGGCGACGCAGGTACGGCCCAGTTCGAGGATGGGCCCTTGCAGCTGCAAAAGACCGTGCAGACGGAATTCTTCTTCACTGTAGAAGCGGCCCAGGCTGCTGGCGGCCTGGTGGTCGAGCAGACGGGTGGTGGCGACCAGCTCGCCGGTGCTCAGGTCGCGAACACCGATATGGCGGCAATGCACGTCGTAGTCGTCCATGTCCAGACCTTGCTCGGCACCCTTGAGCTTGGCCTTGAATTCTGCGCTGAACACTTTGTAGCGCAGGGCCTGGGCCTCTTGCAGCGCCGTGGCGCCAACCAGGCGTTCGGCTTGCAGACGGCGTTCAGTGCTGTTGTCGCCAGAGAGAGCGATCCGAGTCATTGCGAGTCTCCATAAGCCAGCCATGAAGGGTTGCGGCCGGTCGGCTTTGTTGTGCAAAGTCAGCCTAGGTAGGCGCGGTGTCACCCCTGTGAATCTTTGGTGATGCTTGCGTGACACCCCTAGAACCTTGACCAGAAAGCCCCAGCAAGGAGCCGTCACATGGCCTGGTTGCAACGACTGAACGACCCGCTTCGCCAAGCGCTGGCGGGCACCCTGGGCGAAACCTACGCCGTGCTGCTTGAGCGCCTCGGCCCGGTTGCCCCTTTTGAACTGGCGGTGTTGGGCGGGCGTGCGATGGCCACGCCGGGCCTGGCGTTCCTGGTGGGTTACCAGGCAGCCTTGCGCGTGCTGTGGCCCAGTGCCCCGCCAAGCCTCGGCGCCCTGTGCGCCACCGAGCGGCGCAGCGTGCGGCCAGCGGACATGCATACGCGGCTCGACCACTTGCGGCTCACGGGCAGCAAGGATTTCGTCACGGCCGGGCTGGATGCCGAGTGGCTACTGGTGGCGGCACGTAGCGAGGCGCCTGGCGCGGCGCCACAGTTGAACCTGGCGGTGGTCTATCCCGGGGAGCCGGGAGTAACGCTGGAGCCGCTACCAGTCCTGCCGTTGATGCCGGAAGTGGGCCATGGCCGGCTGGTGCTGGAGCAGGCCGCATGCGAGTTGCTGGCCGGTGACGGTTGGGATGCCTATGTGAAACCGTTCCGCTCGCTGGAAGACTTGTATGTGCTGGCGGCGTTGACGGCCTGGTTATATGGCGTCGGACAGGAGTGCGCCTGGCCGCAGGGTTTGCGGCTGCAATTGATTGGGTTGCTGGCCGGGTGTGCCGAGGGCAGCCGGCAGTGTGCCGACAGTGTGGGGTGCCATTTGCTGCTGGGTGGGTTGTTTGCGCAGTTCCAGGCGTTGCGGGGGGAGGTTGATGCGGCACTGGCAGCGGGGCCGGCGCATTGGGCGCAGATCTGGCAGCGCGACCAAGGGGTGATGGCGCTGGCGGCGGCGGCCCGGGAGAAGCGGCTGAACAAAGCTTGGGCTGCTGCGGGATTGTCATGAATGCCTGATAGTTTTTCATGAACTTCTGACTCCAGGGGCTGCGCAGCAGCCCCAAATTTGCGAGCCTTGAACCGGATGCTGAAAGGTCTGCTGCTGCTGCTTTTTTGCATGGCTATGGCAACCGCCGAGGCCGAGGACTGGCCTGATCCGCAGTGGCAGACCGACCCTGACACCCTCAACTGGCAAGCCGTCGACACTTACGCCTTCCCCGCCCGCACCCCTGATCGCAGCGGCATCCGCACCGACGCCCTGCTGATCATCCGCGACGGCCGCATCCTCCACGAACGCTATGCCGCCCCCACCACTGCCGCCACCGCACACCTGACCTGGTCGGTCAGCAAAAGCGTGCTCGCCACGCTGATGGGCGTGGCCCAAGGAGAGGGACGCTTCCAGCTGCAAGATCCGGTTACACGCTTCTATCCCGCCATGCGCACCCACCCGGGCGTGCGCATGACCGACCTGCTGCACTGGGCCAGTGGCCTGGACTGGCAGGAAGACTACGAATATGCCCCGCTCAAGTCCTCGGTGGTGGCCATGCTGTATACCCGTGGCCACGAAGACATGGCGGCCTACACGGCAGCACGGGGTGCGATGGCCAGCCCCGGCCAGCGGTTCCTCTATTCCAGTGGCGACAGCAACCTGCTGGCCGCCGCACTGCGCGGCATGCTCGATGCCGGGCAGTACGCCGAATACCCCTGGCACGCATTATTCACCCCGCTGGGTATCGACAGCGCGGTGTGGGAACGTGACCAGGCGGGCACCTACGTGGGCTCTTCCTACCTCTACCTCAGTGCCCGTGACCTGGCCCGTATCGGCTTGCTGATGCAACGGGAGGGGCGGTGGCACGGTCGGCAACTGCTACCCAGGGCCTGGGTGGACTTCAACCGTACACCGTTTGCCCATGCCGAACCTGTCCCCGCAGAGGCCAACCCAGGCGGCCACTGGTGGCTCAACCAGCCGTTGGCCGGCGCTACGCGGCCCTGGCCAAATGCGCCCGCAGACACCTTCGCCGCCCTGGGCCATTGGGGCCAGGCGCTGTACATCTTGCCCACGCAAAAGCTGGTGATCGTGCGCTATGCCGATGACCGGGACGGCGCTTACCAGCATGACGAACTGCTCAAGCGAGTGCTGGCCGCACTGGCCGGGGAGGGGGCATGAAGCGCGTACTGCTACTGGTGTTGCCAGGGCTGGTGTTCTGGGCCTGGTACGAGCGTCAGGCCCTGGCAGACTTCCCCGGTATCCTCTCGGCCTACTCGGCCAAGGAATACTGCTCGTGCCGCTTCGTCATGGGCTTCGAGCAGGCGTATTGCCGAGGCTATGTAAAACAGTGGCTGCCGCTGAGCCTGCTTGAAGAAAACACCCCGCAGCGGCACATCACTGCCGAGGGCCTGGGGCGGCGCAACCAGGCTGCCTGGCTGGGCCCGCGCGAGGGCTGCCGCTTGCTGCCATGAAGGCGGGCGGGTAAGGTTGGCGGCCTGGTTTCACGAGATCTGTCATGTTCAAGCTGCCCCGTCTTTTGCCCGCCCTGCTGCTGGCTTTGTGCCTGCCCGCCCACGCCAATTGGCACCTCGATGGCGAATCGTCGCGCCTGTCGTTCATTACCGGCAAGAACGGTGACACGGCCGAGGTGCATCGCTTTCTGGTGCTGCATGGCAAGGTCGACCGCAAGGGCGCGGCCGGCCTGAGTATCGAGATGGATTCGGTCAGCAGCGGCATCCCGCTGCGTGACGAGCGTATGCGTGACGACCTGTTCGAGGTCGAGCGTTTTGCCGAAGCCAAGGTGCAGGCGCAACTGGACCTGCGGCCAATCAACGACCTGGCCAACGGTGCCCAGATCGAACTGCGCCTGCCGCTTACCGTTACCCTGCATGGCCAGTCGCACAGCTACAACGCCCTGCTGCTGGCCACGCGTCTGGATGAACGACGCTTTCAGGTGGTAACCCTCGAACCCCTGGTGCTACGTGCCGAGGATTTCGGCCTGCTGCCTGGGCTGCAAACCCTGCGCAAGCTCGCCGGGCTCAAGTCCATCAACCCGTCGGTGCCGGTTAGCGCGGTGCTGATCTTCAACGCCCGCTGACATGCCGGGGCCGGTCTTCCCCTGGCGGGATGGCAACCAGTTCGAACTGCTGATCGACGGCCCCGAGTTCTTTCCGCGCATGCTCACGGCGATCGTGCGTGCTGAGTTCCAGGTCGATCTGGAGTTGTATCTGGTCGAGGCTGGCGCGTGTGCCGAAGCCGTGGTCGAGGCGTTGGAACAGGCCGCACGGCGCGGTGTACGGGTGCGCTGCCTGTTCGATGACTATGGCTCGCTGGCGTTCAACAGCACCTTGCGCCAGCGCCTGCTGGACGCCGGCGTGTACCTGCGTTGGTATAACCGCCTGCGCTGGAAGCGCGGCCTGCGCAACCTGTACCGCGACCACCGCAAACTGCTGCTGGTGGATGAACGCTGGGCAGTGGTGGGCGGCACGGGTGTTACCGACGAGTTCTGGACGCCGGGCGATGCGACCAGCGAATGGCATGAGGTGATGGTGCAGATCCAGGGGCCGGTGGTTACCGACTGGCAACTGCTGTTTGACCGCCAGTGGTCCGCCAACAACCGCCGCACTGCCTGGCGCCCCGCCGAAGGCTTTGGCCTGCCGCGCCTGCCCAAACTGCCTGCGCAAGGGCAAGGCATGGGGCGAGTGGCCTATGCCGACGCCCGCCAGCACCAGGACATTCTGCATTCGTTGGTGCGGGCGCTGAACAGTGGCAAGCAGCGGGTATGGCTGGCCACACCTTACTTTCTGCCGACCTGGAGCGTGCGCCGTTCGTTACGCCGTGCTGCCAGCAAAGGGCTTGATGTGCGCCTGTTGCTGACCGGCCCACGTACGGACCACCCGTCGGTACGCTACGCCGGGCACCGCTACTACCCACGGCTGCTGCGTGCCGGGGTGCGGATTTTCGAGTACCAACCGTGCTTCCTGCACCTGAAGATGGCCGTGGTCGATGACTGGGTCAGCGTCGGTTCGTGCAACTTCGACCACTGGAACCTGCGCTTCAACCTTGAAGCCAACATCGAGGCGCTGGACCCGCCACTGACGGCGGCGGTGGTGGCCAGCTTCGAGCGTGACTTTGCCTTGAGCGAGGAAGTCGACCTCGATCACTGGCATGCCCGGCCGCTGTGGCGCAGGGTGAAGCAGCGGATCTGGGGATGGATCGACCGGCTGGTGGTCAACCTGCTCGACCGCCGTGACTGACAGCGGCTATCGTGCAGTATCTGTTAACCGAAGGAGTGGGTGCGATGACGGCGAAGAAGATCCTGATGCTGGTGGGCGATTACGTCGAGGACTACGAGGCGATGGTGCCGTTCCAGGCCTTGAGCATGGTCGGCCACACGGTGCATGCGGTGTGCCCGGAAAAACTGGCGGGGCAGACGGTACGCACCGCCATTCATGATTTTGAGGGTGAGCAGACCTACAGCGAAAAGCCGGGGCACAACTTTGCCCTGAATTACGACTTCGTGCGGGTGCGGGCCGAGCGTTATGACGCACTGTTGATCCCCGGGGGCCGTGCGCCAGAGTACCTGCGCCTGGATGAAAAAGTGCTGGAGCTGGTGCGGGCGTTCGACCAGGCCGGCAAGCCGATTGCGGCGGTGTGCCATGGCGCCCAATTGCTGGCGGCGGCGGGTGTGCTGGAAGGGCGTGAATGCAGCGCGTACCCGGCCTGTGCGCCGGAAGTGCGGTTGGCGGGTGGGACGTTCATTGATATTGCGGTGGACCAGGCCCATGTGGATGGCAATCTGGTGACCGCACCGGCATGGCCAGCGCACCCTGCGTGGCTGGCTGCCTTCCTCAAGGTGTTAGGCACTCGTATTGCCTGACCGGGCCCCTTCGCGGGCTTGCCCGCGAAGAGGCCGGTACAGGCTTAGGCAACCTGCTCAACCCAGTCATTGAGGTTGCAGTAGTTGGTCACCCGGGCAATCTTGCCGCAGTGGATATAGAAGAAGGCCCCCGCCGACAGCACATAGGTCTGCCCGTTGGCCGCTGGCAGTCCTTCGTCATCGGCCAGGTATTCACCGTGTACCGTGAACTCTGCCGCCGCACGGCTGCCATCGGCGTTCTGCATCACCACGATGTCGGCCAGGCGCTCGCGGTAGCAGCGGTTCATCTTGTCCATGAACGCGGCAAACCGGGCCTTGCCCATCTCCCGCTCACCCTGGTTGATGTCGTGGATCACATCCTCGCTGAGCAGTGCCAGAAAGCCCTGCATGTCACCGGCGTTGAAGGCGGCATAGTAAGCATTTACCAGTTCGGTAGCGGTCATGGAACAGTACCTGTCGTGTAGGGAAAAGGCCGGTCGTCGCCCCGGATGATAGGGTTTCCCCTCAAGCCCGGCTTAGCCGAGCGCGTCATCCCCATCGACAAAACGACCGCCAAGCATGGAAATACGCCTGTTGCACGGCGCCGCTATCGCGCCTTACATCGATGACCTTGCTCGCCTGCGCCTTAGCGTGTTTCGCGAGTTCCCCTACCTTTACGACGGCACTCCGGAATACGAGGCCGACCACCTCGCTACCTATGCCCGCTCCGGGCGCAGCCTGGCGGTGCTGGCACTGGACAACGGCAAGGTGGTTGGCGCCTCCACCGGCTTGCCATTGGTGGATGTAGCCCCCGAGTTCCAGCAGCCGTTCCTGGCCCAAGGGCGTGACCCGGCCAGCGTGTACTACTTCGGTGGGTCGCTGGTACTGCCGGAATACCGTGGTCAGGGCCTGGGGGTGCGCTTCTTCATCGAACGTGAATCTTACGCGCACAAGCTGGCCGAATTTGATTACTGCGCATTCTGTGCGGTCGAGCGGCCAGGCGTGCACCCCAGACGGCCAGCAGACTACAAACCATTGCACGGCTTCTGGCGTAACCGTGGTTTTCTGCACGACCCATCGTTGCGCACAAGCTTTGCCTGGCGAGACCTGGATGATACGGAAAGCACCGACAAACTGATGTCCTACTGGCTCAAGGAGCTGCCGATTTGAGCAGCGTGGCGGCCTGTACCTAGAGTCCTGTGGAAACAACGACGGCCCCTTCGCGGGCTTGCCCGCTCCCACAGGTATCGCATAGCCCTGAGGCCTGCGCTGTCCCTGTGGGAGTGGGCAAGCCCGCGAAGGGGCCGCCGCAGTTACATCAGGCTTACTTCACTTCGACTGCCAGGCTCTGGGCAATCTTGCTCTGCCACAGGGCAGGGCCAGTGATGTGTACCGACTCACCGTTGCTGTCTACGGCAACGGTCACCGGCATGTCCTTGACCTCGAACTCGTAGATCGCTTCCATGCCCAGCTCGGCGAAGGCCAGGACCTTCGACTTGCGGATGGCCTGGGCCACCAGGTAGGCAGCGCCACCCACGGCCATCAGGTAGACGGCTTTGTTGTCCTTGATCGCTTCGATGGCGGTCGGGCCACGCTCGGACTTGCCGATCATGCCCAGCAGGCCGGTTTGCTCAAGGATCTGGCGGGTGAACTTGTCCATGCGGGTAGCGGTGGTCGGGCCGGCTGGGCCTACCACTTCGTCACCGACCGGGTCGACCGGGCCTACGTAGTAGATGAAGCGGCCTTTCAGGTCTACTGGCAGCTCTTCGCCACGGTTGAGCATCTCGACCATGCGCTTGTGCGCAGCATCGCGGCCGGTCAGCATCTTGCCGTTGAGCAGGATGGTCTCGCCCGGCTTCCAGCTGGCGACTTCTTCCGGGGTGATGTCGTCGAGGTTGACGCGACGGGCGCTCGGGCCGGCTTCCCAGACGATTTCCGGGTAAGCGTCCAGCGACGGTGCTTCCAGCTCGGCCGGGCCGGAGCCATCGAGCACGAAATGGGCGTGGCGGGTAGCGGCGCAGTTGGGGATCATGCACACCGGCAGCGAGGCGGCGTGAGTCGGATAATCCATGATCTTGACGTCGAGCACGGTGGTCAGGCCACCCAGGCCCTGGGCGCCGATGCCCAGCTGGTTGACCTTCTCGAACAGCTCCAGACGGATTTCTTCCAGGCGGTTCTGCGGGCCACGGGCTTTCAGCTCATGGATGTCGATGGACTCCATCAACACTTCCTTGGCCATGACGGCGGCTTTCTCGGCGGTACCGCCGATGCCGATGCCGAGCATGCCAGGCGGGCACCAGCCAGCGCCCATGGTCGGGACGGTTTTCAGTACCCAGTCGACGATCGAGTCGGACGGGTTGAGCATGGCCATCTTCGACTTGTTCTCGGAACCACCGCCTTTGGCAGCCACGTCCACTTCCACTTTGTCGCCAGGGACGATCGAGTAGTGGATGACCGCTGGGGTGTTGTCCTTGGTGTTCTTGCGGGCACCGGCCGGGTCGGCCAGGATCGAAGCGCGCAGGACGTTTTCCGGCAGGTTGTAGGCGCGACGCACACCTTCGTTGATCATGTCGTCGACGCTCAGGGTAGCGCCGTCCCAGCGCACGTCCATGCCCACGCGCACGAACACGGTGACGATACCGGTGTCCTGGCAGATCGGGCGGTGGCCGGTGGCGCACATGCGCGAGTTGATCAGGATCTGGGCGATGGAATCGCGAGCAGCGGGCGACTCTTCACGCAGGTAGGCCTCGTGCATGGCCTGGATGAAATCGACGGGGTGGTAGTACGAAATGAATTGCAGGGCGTCGGCGACGCTCTGAATCAGGTCGTCTTGCTTGATCACGGTCATGCAGCGCGCTCCTCTTAAAGACGGGAACATTCATTAAGGCGCTCGACGGTGCCGACCAGCGTGTCGAAGCGCCTTGCAAGGCGCCGGCAGGTCAGGCCGACGGAAAAAGGCGCGGCAGTATAGCGCGCATCCGTGCCGGGCACACCTGCGGCCGGTCTGGACCATGGTCGGCAGTGGTTGGGCATCCTTTTTGCTGCCATTGCGCGCTTGGCTTACAGTGGACTGTGATTTGTGGAGAACGACCAACCATGCCCGAACTTTGCGTGGGCGAGCGCCGCTGGGCGGTGCCAACCGGCAGCAACCTGCTCGATGCCTTGAACGATGCCGGGCTCAACGTGCCTTACAGCTGCCGCGCCGGCAGTTGCCATGCCTGCCTGGTGCATTGCCTGGCCGGGCAACCGCTGGATGCCTTGCCCGAGGCCCTGGCGCTGGACAAGCATGCCCTGGGCTGGCGCCTGGCCTGCCAGTGCCGGGTGGTCGAAGACCTGCAAGTAGCGTTGTTCGACCCGCAGCGCGATGGCGTGCCGGCCCATGTCTGTGCGTTGGACTGGTTCGGTGATGTATTGCGCGTGCGGCTGCGGCCTGAGCGGGCGGTGCGTTACCAGGCGGGGCAGCATGTGGTGTTGTGGAATGGTTCGGTGGCGCGGCCGTATTCGCTGGCCAGTCTGCCGGGGGAAGAGGACTTTCTGGAGTTCCACATCGATTGCCAGCGCCCTGGCGCTTTCTGCGACAAGGCCCGTGGCTTGCGGCTGGGTGATGTGCTGCGCCTGGGTGAGTTCAGAGGCGGTGCGTTGCATTACGATCCGGACTGGCAGGATCGGCCTCTATGGCTGCTGGCTGCGGGCACCGGGCTTGCGCCGTTGTGGGGCATCCTGCGCGAGGCGGTGCGGCAGGGGCATCGCGGCGAGATTCGGGTGCTGCATGTGGCGGGGGACAGCGCCGGGCATTATCTGGCTGGGCCGTTGCAGGAATTGGCAGGTGTGACTGTCGGGTTGGTATTGGCGGAGCAGATGGAGGAGGCGCTGGCGGGGTTACGGCCGACGTCACGGCAGACGGTGGTACTGGTGTGTGGGGCACCGGGGAGTGTCGAGCGGTTTGCCCGGCGGCTGTTCATTGCCGGGGTGCCGCGGGGGCAGGTGTTTGCCGATGTATTTGTCGAGCATGCCTGAGGCATGTGTTGATTGTACCGGCCTCATCGCGACCTTCGGTCGCTCCTACAGAGAATTGCGATCCCCTGTAGGAGCGACCGAAGGTCGCGATGAGGCCGTCAAGCGGACCCCGAGGGCTATCAGCCGACCAGCGGGTCACCAACGTGCAGGATCTTCATGCCGTTGGTGCCACCGATGGTGTGGTAGCTGTCACCCTTGGTCAGAATCACCCAGTCACCTTGCTCCACCAAGCCACGCTTGAGCAGTTCGTCGACTGCGGCCTGGCTCACCTTGTCGGCCGGCAGCGAAGCCGGGTCGAAGGCGATCGGGTACACGCCACGGAACATGTTGGCGCGTGCCTGGGTGGCGCGGTGCGGCGACAGGGCGAAGATCGGCACGTGCGAGCGCAGGCGCGACATGATCAGCGGGGTGTAGCCGCTTTCGGTCAGGGCGATGATCGCCTTCACGCCCGGGAAGTGGTTGGCGGTGTACATGGCCGCCAGGGCGATGCTTTCGTCGCAACGCTCGAAGGTGGTGTGCAGGCGGTGGCTGGACTTCTGGCTCGTCGGGTGCTTTTCAGCGCCCAGGCAGATGCGGGCCATGGCCTGAACGGCTTCGATCGGGTACGAACCTGCAGCACTTTCAGCCGACAGCATCACCGCGTCGGTATTGTCCAGCACGGCGTTGGCCACGTCGGACACTTCGGCACGGGTCGGCATCGGATTCTGGATCATCGACTCCATCATCTGGGTCGCCACGATCACCGCTTTGTTGTTGCGGCGGGCGTGCTGGATGATCTTCTTCTGGATGGCGATCAGCTCGGCATCGCCGATTTCCACGCCCAGGTCGCCACGGGCAACCATCACCGCGTCGGAGGCGGCGATCAGCTTGTCGAGGGTCTCGTCGTCGGCAACCGCTTCGGCGCGTTCGATCTTGGCCACCAGCCAGGCGCTGCCACCGGCTTCGTCACGCAGCTTGCGCGCGTATTCCATGTCGCTGGCGTCACGCGGGAAGGACACGGCCAGGTAGTCCAGGTCCATTTCCGCCGCCAGCTTGATGTCGGCCTTGTCTTTTTCGGTCAGGGCCGGTGCGGTCAGGCCGCCACCTTTGCGGTTGATGCCTTTGTGGTCCGACAGCGGGCCACCGATGATCACCACGCAGTGCAGGGCATCTGCAGTGGCGGTTTCGACGCGCATGACCACGCGGCCATCGTCCAGCAGCAGTTCGTCACCGACGCCGCAGTCTTTGACCAGGTCGGGGTAGTCGATACCGACGATGTCCTGGTTGCCTTCGGTCAGCGGGTGGGCGGTAGAGAAGGTGAACTTGTCACCGATCTTCAATTCGATGCGCTTGTTGGCGAACTTGGCGATGCGGATCTTCGGACCCTGCAGGTCGCCCAGCAATGCTACATGGCGGCCGTTCTTGGCGGCGATGTCACGGATCAGGCGCGCGCGGGCCTTGTGCTCGTCCGGAGTGCCGTGGGAGAAGTTCAGACGTGCCACGTCCAGGCCGGCGAGGATCAGCTGTTCGATCACTTCCGGCGAGTTGCTGGCGGGGCCAAGGGTGGCGACGATTTTGGTACGGCGGATGCTCATGCACAGACTCCTATAGTGAAGCGCAGCGAAAGGCTACTCCTGAATCTCGCTGTAGTCATTGTTCCGTTGCACTACCTGCGACCAAGGCAGGGTGGCATTTGAACGGGCAGGGTATGCTTGCAAAACGCTGTGAAGATTTGTTGGCGTTGGCCGATAAACAGGCATCAAAGGAGATCCCCATGCGAGCCCTGATCGTTTTAGCCCTGGCCGCCAGCGTCGTCGGCTGTACCCGCTGGTCCATGGACCACCACCTGAACAATGCCTACCGTGCCTACGACCGTGGCGATTGCGCCCGGGTCATGCTGGAGCTGTCGCAGGTCGACCGCACCAGCCGTGCGCGGCCATTTATCCACCCCGAGGTGTCGCTGCTACGCGGCCAATGCCTGGAGCGCCAGGCGCTTTATGTGGATGCCGCGCAGACCTATCAGTACCTGATCCAGCAGTACCCGGGCAACGAGTATGCCTATCGCGCCCAGGCCCGCCTGCAGACGCTGGAGAAACTGGGCCATTTGCGCGGCGGTGAAACGGCGGTGGCCAAGCCGGCGACGACCGTACCTTGGCGCTAACACCAAGGTGTTGTTTATTTCACGAGATTTGCAGCGCGTGCTGCGCTAATCTGTAACTCAGCTGTTACAACAACCGCCAGTTCCTTGTATTCCTGGCATCAGGTACGGAATACACTTGCGATCATGTTCAACAAGCGCCACATCGAACGCCATCAGCTGCCTTGTGTCCTCAAGGTGTTCAACCGGTTTACCAACCAGGAAATCGGCCAGCTAGGCAATGCCTCCGAAGATGGCTTGATGGTCATCAGCCAGCTCCCCGTGCTGGTCGGGCCGGATTACGAGCTGCAACTGCGCATGCCGTTGGTCGGCGGGGGGCATCAGTTCGTCAATCTCACCGCCAGTTGCCTGTGGTGCCGCGAAGACCTGACGCCTGGGCACTATGATTCGGGCTTCATGCTGCTGCAGGCCCCGCGCGAATACGACGAGTTCGTGCATTCGTTGCGTGATTACTTCAGTTTCCACCCCGCCAACGCTTCTGTCTGAGGCTACGCTAGAATCGGGTCGACCTCGATACAGGACGACCCCGTGACCTCCAGCATTTTCTGGCACGACTACGAAACCACCGGCATCAACCCGCGCTGCGACCGCCCACTGCAGGTGGCCGGTGTTCGCACTGACTTTGACCTCAACGAGATTGACGAGCCGATCAGCCTTTACTGCCGGCCCTCTGACGATATCCTGCCGCATCCGGCCGCTTGCCTGGTGACCGGCATCACGCCACAGCTGTTGGCCGAGCAGGGGCTGTGCGAAGCCGAGTTCATGACCCGGGTGCATGCCCAGCTGGCTCAACCGGGCACCTGTGGTGCCGGCTACAACACCCTGCGCTTTGACGACGAAGTGACCCGCTACAGCCTGTACCGCAACTTTTTCGACCCTTATGCCCGTGAGTGGCAGGGCGGCAACAGCCGCTGGGACCTGATCGATATCGTGCGTACTGCCTATGCCCTGCGCCCGGAGGGTATTGAATGGCCGCAGCAGGACGGCCGCACCAGCCTGCGCCTGGAGCTGCTGAGCAAGGCCAATGGCATCGATCACGGGCATGCCCACGAAGCGCTTTCCGACGTACGGGCAACCATTGCCCTGGCTCGCCTGATTCGGCAGAAGCAGCCAAAATTGTATGACTGGCTGTTCCAGTTACGCAGTAAGCATAAAGTGATGGAGCAAATCCGTTTGTTACAGCCGCTGGTGCATATATCCGGGCGCTTTTCGGCGGCGCGTAATTACCTGGGTGTCGTTTTGCCACTGGCCTGGCACCCGCGTAATCGCAATGCACTGATTGTGTGCGACCTGCATCAGGAAACCCTACCGTTACGACGGGAAAGTGCTGAAGTTTTGCGCCAGCGTTTGTACACCCGGCATGATGAATTGGCCGAGGGTGAATTACCGGTACCGCTCAAACTGGTACAGATCAATCGCTGCCCGGTACTGGCGCCGTTGTCGGTACTGCGCCCGGTCGATCAACAGCGATTGGGCCTGGACTTGACGTTGTTACAATTGCGCGGTGAAGAGTTGGCCAATCAACAGGCGCAATGGCAAGACAAGCTGGAGCACATCTATGGCAAGGATGAGTTTGTCCCGAGTGCGGACCCGGAACAGCAATTGTACGAGGGTTTTATTGGCGACCGTGACCGGCGCTTATGCGAGCAAGTTCGTGCGCTGGAACCGGCGCAGTTGAGCCATGGGCACTGGATGTTCGATGACCCGCGCTTGCCCGAACTGCTGTTCCGCTACCGGGCGCGTAATTTCCCCGACACCTTGAACAGCGAAGAGCGCCAGCGCTGGCATGGCTTCTGCCAGCAGCGCCTGAGCGACCCGCGATGGGGGGCACCGAATACGCTGGGTGACTTTGAGCAGGCACGCCAGCAAGCCTGGGAGGGCGCTGACGAAGCGGGCCGGCGTGTGCTGGAGGCTTGGCAAGTGCATGCCCGGCAATTGCAGGCACAATTTGCAGTTGGCTGATCACCAGACAAACAAAAACGCCGGCGATGTGCCGGCGTTTTTGTTGCGATAAGCAAAAGGCGTAGATGGACAATCAGTCCAGCAGGGTCGCCCAGCTTTCAACCACATCGCCACCCCAAGTGGCTTTCCACTCTTTCAGGGTTTTGTGGTTGCCGCCTTTGGTTTCGATCACTTCACCGTTGTGCGGGTTTTTGTATTGCTTGACCTTGCGTGCACGCTTGGTGGCAACAGCCTTGATCGCACCACGAGGTGCCTTGCTCAGTTTCGACTCTGGGTCGAGCAGGGCAATCACGTCGCGCAGCGACTTGGAGTACTCGCCCATCAGTGCGCGCAGTTTGCCTTCGAACTCCAGTTCTTTCTTCAGCTTGTCATCCTGCGACAGGTTGGCCAGGCGGGCCTGAAGTTCCTTGATGGCTTCTTCGGTGGCGCGGTACTCGTTGATCAGGGACATGGAGTGTTCCTTAATGCGTGTTCAGAAATGTGTGGGGCAATAATAGACAGCCGATAGTCGCAAGTAAACATGCTATTGGGCAATTAACTGTTAATTAAGCTGTGACAACATTTCTCCACGTGAACAAAAATTTACATAAAGGCCCGCTATTTCGTCATGTCTGTCAGACAAGGCGTGCCGCTGCGTTTGCAGACCTGCATAGACCCACGCGGCTGCGATCAATACTGCGTTTTTTCTGTCGGGCCGCTAGAATAGGCGCCTTTGCGAAGTTCTGGAGTCTCATTCATGCGCACCTATCGTCTGGTGATCGCCTGCCCCGACCGCGTAGGCATCGTGGCGAAAGTCAGTAATTTCCTGGCCTTGTACAATGGCTGGATCAACGAGGCCAGCCACCACTCTGATGAGCACAGCGGCTGGTTCTTCATGCGCCATGAAATCCGCGCCGAATCGCTGCCGTTCGGTATCGAAGCCTTCCGCGAGGCGTTTGCGCCAATTGCCGAAGAGTTCTCCATGACCTGGCGCATTACCGACTCGGCGCAGAAAAAGCGCGTGGTGCTGATGGCCAGCCGCGAGTCGCACTGCCTGGCCGACCTGCTGCATCGCTGGCATACAGACGAACTGGACTGCGAGATCCCCTGCGTGATCTCCAACCACAACGACCTGCGCAGCATGGTCGAGTGGCACGGTATTCCGTTCTTCCATGTACCGGTCGACCCCAAGGACAAGGCCCCGGCCTTTGCCGAAGTGTCGCGCCTGGTCAATGAGCATGCTGCTGATGTGGTGGTGCTGGCCCGCTATATGCAAATCCTGCCGCCGCAACTGTGCCAGGACTATGCCGAGAAGGTGATCAACATTCACCACAGCTTCCTGCCGTCTTTCGTCGGTGCCAAGCCTTACCATCAGGCCGCTCTGCGTGGCGTGAAGCTGATCGGTGCGACCTGCCACTACGTTACCGAAGAGCTGGACGCCGGCCCGATCATCGAGCAGGACGTGGTACGCGTCAGCCATGCCGACAGCATCGAAGACATGGTCCGCTTTGGCCGCGATGTAGAAAAGATGGTGCTGGCCCGTGGCCTGCGTTATCACCTGGAAGACCGGGTGCTGGTGCATGGCAACAAGACTGTGGTGTTTGACTGACACTGGCCGGTTGGCGCTGAGACTCTGGGGCGCAAAGCGCCCCCGGGAATCCTGAAAGGAATACCCATGGCCAAGCAACGTAACACCCCCACTGCTTCACCCCCGCCCACCCTCGGCGAAGGCTGCCTGGCCCGCTACGACCCCGAAGCCCTGGATGACACTGACGGCACCGATTTCCCTGGCGCCGCCGAACTCTGGCAGCAGCTCAACCCGCCTGACGTCGCCAGCGCTCCAGCAACGGACGCGCAAGCAGGCACACGAACACCGGCCCACCCGCCAGCAGATAAAAGTAGTAAGTAACCGCCCGCCATATCAGGATCGCCGCCGCTGCGGTCGAACTGCCCACCAAGGGCGTCAGCAGGCTGGCTGAAGTCAACTCGGCGGCACCCGCCCCTCCAGGCAACAGGCTGAACTGGCCAGCACTGAGCGATAGCATCTGCACCAGAAAGCTGGGGATCCACGCCAGGTCCACACCCAGCCCTCTCAATACCAGGTACAGCACGCTGTAGCGCAGCCCCCAGTGGACGCAGGTCAGGGTGAATACCAGGCTCAGGGTGCGTTTGGGCAGACGCCAGGTCTGCGCCAGTGCATCGATGAAGTGAAGCAGTTTGCGTGCCCAGCGGCGCTGGCGCGGCGGGCTTACGCCCAAGTGCTGCAGCAGCCTGCCGTTCATGCGCATTACCGTGCGTCGGTAGCGCAACAGCCCGATCACCCCGACCAGTGCTGCGCATAGCAGCAGTGCGCTGCCCAGCAGCATGCTTTCCTGGCTGCGGCCCAGGCTGTGGAACAAGGCGTAGCCGGCTATCGCGAGCATTGCGCAGAAGAAGAACGCCAGATCGTTCAGCTGGTCCATGGCGAACACGGCGCCGCTGCGTGCCGGGCCGATGCGGTGACGCGCCAGCAGCGCCATCAGGGTCAATGGCCCGCCACTGCCACCGGGGGTCGTGCAGATGGCAAACTCCGTGGCCATGACCACGCCGAGGCTGCGTGCATGGCTTAACTGTTTTGCCTGCTCACCCAGCAACAAGCGCAAGCGCAGCGTGTTGATGACCCAGCACGACAGAATCATGCCAAGCAATATGACCAGCAGTTGCGGGTCGAACCGGCTAAGTCTGGGAAGCAGTTGGCTACCTCCCAACAGCGCTGGCACCAGTGCTGCGCCCAACAATGCCAGCATCAGCAAGGCCCAGCGGTTCATGCTGCCACCTGGCGCTCCAGCCAGGCCGATTTGGTCAGCGGTTCGCGGCCATCCTTCAGCAGTTGTTCCAGTGTTCGCAGCCAATAGTCGCGGGACGAGCGATGGCGCATGTCTACCGGGTGCAGCCCCAGGCGTAATGTGGTCGCGCCTTTCCAGCGACGGCATTGCCAGTCGCACAGCACGCGGGACAACGTGCGACGCCATGCACTGCGGGCGCTCCAGACAAGGCCCGGCGCATCGATAGGGATGAAGTCAGGCAAACGGTACAGGTGCTGTGGTGTGCTGGTGTACTTCAGCGGCAGGCGACGCAACGCTTGCCGAGTGCCCTGGCTCATGAGCCAGGCCGGTGCGACAAACCCTGCCACAGGCCAACCTTGGCCCTCGAACAATGCCAGGCCCTCCTGCAGGCGGGTAAGTGCTTCGGCTTCATCAAGGCTGTAGAACTCGCCTTCATGGGTATAGATACGCCGCATGAAGTAGTCGATGGGGCTGCGCGGTGGTGGCCCTTCGTCCGCATGGGCGTAGCCGTGCAGCGCCAGTTCGTCCCCGTTGGCCAGGCGTTTGTCCAGCAGACGGCAGAACGAGGGCGCCAGGTGCAGCGGATTGCGCCGATGGAAGTCCGGGACCACCAGCCATGTCATGGGGACGTGGCCCAGCGCGTCGACGGCCTCTACGAAGGGCTGGTAGTCCGGCCAGGTTTCCGGGGCTACATCATGCAGTACCAGCATGAGGCTGCGGTGGCTGGAGGAGGGCTCAGGCATGGGCACGCACCTGTGGCTGATAGCCGAGCACGGCCTGGTAGTGCTGGAGCAGGCCCGCGACCACGTTATCCCACGAGTAATGCTGTTCTACATGCCGACGGGCCTGCGCACCCAGCGTGCCTACGCCAGCCTCGAACGCTTCGCGCACAGCGGTTGCCATGGCGCGGCCATCGTTGGCGCGGCACAGGATGCCGCACTGATCATTGATGATTTCACCAAAGGCACCCGCGCGCACGGCCACCACCGGCGTTGCGCTGGCCATGGCTTCGAGAATGACCAGGCCGAACGTTTCCTGGTCGCCAGCGTGCACCAGCAGGTCGGCGCTGGCCATCAGCCGGGCCACCTCTGCAGCCGGGCAGAAGTGGTCGATGACGCTGACGTTGTGTGGCACGTTGGCGGGCATGTTCGAACCTACCAACACCAGGTGGTAGGGGGCGCCGAGTTGCTGTATGCAGTCGAGCAGCACCGGCAGGTTCTTTTCCCGCGAGCCGCGGCCGGCGTAAATCAACAGGCGGCTGGTGTCGGCAATGCCCAACTGCGCGCGCAAGTGTGGGTCGCGCTGGTCGGGGTTGAACGTGGCCAGGTCCACGCCCAGGCGTTGCACATGCACGTTGCGTATGCCCAGGCGGCGCAGTTTGTCCGCCATGACCTGGCTGGGCGCCAGCACCCGGTCAAAATTGCCGTACAGCTTGCTCACGTAGGCCTCGACATTGGGCGTGAACCAGTTGCCCATGCGGTTGCTGACCAGCAACGGCAGGTCGGAATGGTAGAAGCCGATCACTGGCACATCCAGTTGGCGCCTTGCCTCCAGTGCCGCCCAGGCGGTCAGGTAGGGGTCGCCGACTTCGATCAGGTCGGGTTTGAGCGTGCGCAGCGTCTTGCACCAAGGTGCCAGGCGTACCGGAAAGCGGTAGCCCTTGCCAAACGGCAGGGGTGGGGCGGGTACCTGAAAGATGCCATCGGCATGCCGGGCGCTGGCGCCGGGAATCAACAGGCTATGGCGTACGCCTTGGATGGCGTCGAGGCGGCGGTGTTTGGCATCAAGATAAGTACGTACGCCACCGCTGGCCGGGGCGTAGAACATGGTGATGTCGGCGATGTGCACGATCAGCATCCCTCCGGGATCGTCTTCGGGTCTGTCATCCGGCGGTAACGGGCCGGCGATGACGCGCCTAAAGGTTGACCTCTCAGAAGGATAGTTTGTTCGATCGGGGTTGGGCGTGCAGGCCTCGAACGCGGTGTTGGCTTCTTCGCGGGCAAGCCCGCTCCCACAGGTCCACCACAATATTCGAGAGTTGTGGCGATTCTGGGGGAGCGGGCTTGCTCGCGAAGCAGGCGACGCGGTACGTGCTTAGATGCGGAAGCTGCCTACCAGGTGCTTAAGGCGGCCGGCTTGCTGCTCCAGGTCAGAACAGGCGCGCAGGGTGGCCTGCAGGTTCTCCACGCCTTCCTGGTTGAGCATGTTGATCTCGTTGATGTCCATGTTGATGGCCTCGACCACGGCGGTCTGCTCTTCGGTCGCAGTAGCTACGGACTGGTTCATGCCGTCGATCTCGCCAATGCGCACGGTCACGCTGTCCAGCCGCTCACCGGCCTGGTTGGCGATCTGCACGCTGTCCTGGCTGTGGCGCTGGCTCTGGTCCATGGTCTCGACCGACTCACGGGCACCGACCTGGAGCTCTTCGATCATGGTCTGCACTTGTTGCGCCGATTCCTGGGTGCGGTGCGCCAGGTTGCGCACTTCATCGGCGACCACGGCAAAGCCACGCCCGGCTTCACCGGCGCGGGCTGCCTCGATAGCGGCGTTCAGCGCCAGCAGGTTGGTCTGCTGGGAAATGCTGGTGATCACTTCGAGTATCTGGCCGATATTCACGGTCTTGCTGTTCAGCGTTTCGATATGCTCGCTGGACGTGACGATCAGGTCGGACAGGCGGTTCATCGCGGCTATGTTGCGCTCGACCACCTGCTGGCCTTCCTCGGCTAGCAGGCGCGCGGAGCTTGCATGCTGTGAAGCCTGGGCAGCGTTGCCGGCAATTTCCTGGGCGGCGGCACCCAGTTCGTTAATGGCGGCTGCCACGCTGTTGGTACGGTTGGACTGCTCGTCAGAGTTGGTCATTGACGAATTCGACGCACTGATCACGCGCAGGGCCACTTCGTTGACCTGCTCGGTGGCTGAGGATACTTCGCGGATGCTGCTGTGAATGCGCTCTACGAACCGGTTGAAGGCGTTACCGAGGATGCCGAACTCGTCGTGGTTGTGAATGCGCAAGCGCTTGGTCAGGTCGCCTTCACCTTCGGCAATGTCTTCCATGGCGCGCGTCATGGTGTGCAGCGGCTGCATCAATACGCGGATCAGCAGGCCCAGCAGGCCGATGATGATCACCACCGCTACCACCGTGGCGATCACCGCCGAGGTGCGGAAGGTGCTGAGCATCGAGAAAGCCTTGTCCTTGTCCACCGACAGGCCGATGTACCAGTTGGCCGACGGCAGGCCGGTGATCGGGGTGAAGGTCAGCAGGCGGGCCTGGCCATCGCTCTGCACTTCGGTCAGTTCACCGGTCAGTTTCGGCGTGTGCTGCGGGAACAGGTCCGACAGCGACTTCATCACCAGGTCTTTGTCCGGGTGCACCAGGATCTTGCCCTGATCGTTGACCAGGAAGGCGTAGCCCATGCCGCCAAAGTTCAGCGAGTTGATGATCTGCACCAGGCCGTCCAGGGCCAGGTCGCCACCCACCACGCCGACACTGCTGGACACCTTGCTGAGGATGCCAATGACCATCTTGTTGGTGGTCATGTCGATGTACGGCTCGGTCAGGGTCGCGCCCGCCGCATTCATGCCGTCCTTGTACCAGGGGCGGGTGCGCGGGTCGTAGCCATCGGGCATCTTTGCGTCCGGGCGTACGCTGAAGCCGCCGTCGGTTTTGCCCAGGTAAACGGTAAGGAAGCTGGAAATCAGGGCATTCTGGCCCATCAGTGTTTCGGCGTTGGTCGGGTCCTGGGCAATGTTCTGCGCCAGGTTCTCTACCAGTTTGATACGGCCTTCGAACAGGTTGCGAATGTTGGTCGACGTGGAGGCGCCCATTTCAGCCAGATAGTTTTCCAGGTCCTCGCGGATCGCATTACGCTGGAGGTAATCGTTGTAGAGGGTGAAAAGGCTGAAGGCGAGCATCACGATCAGTGATGCGGCCAAAAGAATCTTGTGGCTGAAACGAAGGCTTTTGTTCATGGCGTAATCGGTTCCGCTAAGGTGTTATATCAGGCGTTCGCTCCGGGGGAGCGCAAGGCAGTGCAACATCCCGAAATATCCCTTTTCGGTTGTTCCTCTCTATTAAGGCGAATATCACCCAAAGGTATCGGCCGAATTAAGGTAAAGCTTGAGCAGAGGATTAATGAGATGTCGGAATCTTCGACCATCGTTGTAGGTGCTGGCCCGGATGGCCAGCCAGTAGGGCAAGCGATGCGGCTGGCTAACCGTCACGGTCTGGTGGCAGGTGCAACGGGGACGGGCAAGACCGTCACCTTGCAGCACCTGGCGGAAGTGTTCAGCGACGCAGGGGTGGCGGTGTTCGCGGCCGACGTCAAAGGTGACCTCTGTGGCTTGGGGGCCGCCGGTGCACCACAGGGCAAGGTGGCCGAGCGCATCGCCGGCATGCCCTGGCTGGGGCATACGCCTCGGGCCTATCCCGTGAGCTTGTGGGATATAGCGGGGCAGTCCGGGCACCCCTTGCGCACCACCCTCAGTGAGATGGGGCCGCTGCTGCTGGGCAACCTGCTGGAGCTGACCGATAGCCAGCAAGCCGCGCTGTACGCTGCCTTCAAGGTTGCCGACCGGGAGGGCCTGTTGCTGCTGGACCTGAAAGACCTCAAGGCGCTGCTCGCGCACCTGAAGGACAACCCGCAACTGCTGGGTGAAGACAGCGCGCTGATGACCACTGCCTCTACCCAGGCGTTGTTGCGGCGGCTGGCGACTCTGGAGCAGCAGGGCGCCGAGGCACTGTTCGGTGAGCCGGCATTACAGCTTGAAGACCTGCTACGGCCGGGCCCGGATGGCTGTGGGCGTATCCACCTGCTCGATGCCAGCCGGTTGGTGCACGAAGCGCCCAAGGTTTACGCCACCTTCCTGCTGTGGCTGTTGGCGGAGTTGTTCGAGCAGTTGCCCGAACGCGGGGATGCCGACAAACCGGTGCTGGCATTGTTCTTCGATGAAGCGCACTTGCTGTTCAATGGCACGCCCAAGGCGTTGCAGGACCGGCTGGAGCAGGTGGTGCGGCTCATTCGATCCAAGGGTGTGGGGGTGTACTTCGTTACCCAGTCGCCCGGCGACCTGCCGGATGCGGTGTTGGCCCAGCTGGGCTTGCGTATTCAGCACGGCTTGCGGGCCTTTACCGCCAAGGAGCAGAAGTCGTTGCGAGCGGTGGCCGATGGCTTTCGCCCCAACCCGGCGTTCGACACCCTGGCAGTGTTGACCGAGCTGGGGATTGGCGAGGCGCTGGTGGGTACGCTGGAAGAGAAGGGCACGCCGGCCATGGTGCAGCGGGTGCTGGTTGCGCCGCCGCAGTCGCGTATCGGGCCATTGTCTGCGGCTGAACGCAGTGCGCTGATTGCCGCTTCGCCGCTGGCGGGGCGTTATGACAAACCGGTGGACCGCGAATCGGCGTATGAAATGCTGACCCAGCGCAAGGGCGAGGCCGTGGAACCGGCGCCGCAGCCGAAGGCGGATGAAGAGAGCTTTGCCGACAAGGCGGGGGACTTCTTGCAGAGTGCGGCGGGGCAGGCGATCAAATCGGCGGTGCGCCAGGCGGCCAATCAGCTGGGGCGGCAACTGGTGCGGGGGTTGATGGGGTCGTTGCTGGGGGGCAAGAAGAGGTGATCTGCCTGTGCCGGCCTCTTCGCGCCGAACCACCGTCAACAGGCCGGCACAGGAATAACGCTCATGAAAAAGGCGCCACGGGGGCGCCTTCATTCATTGCGGTATCACTCAGCCAATGGCTTTGGACGCCAGCCAGAACAGGCCGGCCGCCAGGCCCATCGAGGCCGGCAGGGTGAGGACCCAGGCCAACAGGATGGTCTTCACGGTGCCGCCTTGCAGGCCGCTTTTGTTGGCGACCATGGTGCCGGCCACGCCGGACGACAGCACATGGGTGGTCGATACCGGCAGGGCGAACACGTTGGCCATGCCGATGGCGCAGGCCGCGGTGATCTGTGCCGACATGCCCTGTGCATAGGTCATGCCCTGCTTGCCGATCTTCTCGCCGACGGTCAGTACCACGCGCTTCCAGCCAACCATGGTGCCCAGGCCCAGGGCCAGGGCGACGGCCACGATCACCCAGAACGGGGCGTATTCGGTCGTGGCAGTAAGGTCTTTGCGCAGTTTTTCCAGGTCGGCCTTTTCACGGGCCTCCAGGCCTGGCAGCTTGCCAACCTTCTTCGCCGTGTCATCCAGGCACAGCAGGTAGCGGCGCACTTCGACACGCTTGTCGGCACTCAGGCTGTGGTAGTCGGTCACGCCTTGCAGCGAGGCCTGCAGCGCGGCAATGGTCGGCTCGGTCTGCTGCGGGTTGCAGCTGAACTGCTCCGGCAGGTCGCTGGCCTTGGCTTTGCCCAGCGCCAGGAACTCGCCCAGGGTGGCGGCGTTGCGCTGATAGAACTGGCTCATGTGCAGGGTGGCGTCGCGGGTACGTTCGATCTGGTAGGTGGTGCTGTTCAGGTCGAGGACGAACTTGGCCGGGACGATACCGATGAGCACCAGCATGATCAGGCCGATGCCTTTCTGGCCGTCGTTCGAACCGTGCACGAAGCTGACGCCCATGGCGGAAACCACCAGCACCATGCGGTTCCAGAATGGCGGGTGCTTCTTGTCGTCGAGTTTGCGGCGCTGGTCGGGGGTTTTGTGCATCTTCGACAGCGGGCGCCACCACTTCAGGCCGATCAGCACCAGGGCGGCAACGGCGAAGCCGGCCATTGGCGAGACCACCAGCGACATGGCGATGTCGATCGCCTTCTGCCAGTTGACGCCGTCGCCCAGCGGAATGTCGTTGATCAGGGCGTTGGCCAGACCGACGCCGAGAATGGAGCCGATCAGCGTGTGCGAGCTGGAAGCGGGGATGCCAAAGTACCAGGTGCCGAGGTTCCAGGTGATGGCCGCAGCCAGCAGCGAGAAGACCATGGCCAGGCCGTGTCCGGTGTTCACGTTGATCAGCAGCTCTACCGGCAGCAGGTGCACGATGGCATAGGCCACCCCGACACCGCCGAGCAGAACGCCAAGGAAGTTGAACACGCCGGAGAAGAACACGGCGAGGTGCGGCGGCATGGCTTTGGTATAGATGACGGTAGCTACCGCGTTGGCGGTGTCATGAAAGCCATTGATGAACTCGAAGGCGAGTACGAAGGTCAAGGCGAGCAGCAGGCTCACCAACACCCAGGCATCCAGTCCGCTGAATAAATCGATCATGAAGGTTGTCTGGCGGTCATAGGGGGGCGGGATTATGCCAGAAAACCTTGGCAATCGATGCACCTGCTACAGACCGATGGCGATTTTCATGGCGAGCACGTGCTATGCACATCAGCGCTTGCAGGTAGGAAAATGTCCTTTAAATGACGCTAAAACTGGCGAAAAACCGAAAAAATATCGCGAAATGGCTCTTCTTCCGAAATTCAAACGGATGTATGAAATTTGTGTAATTCCATTTCACCTTCGGCCTGACGGTAAAGATAGACCGCGCTCGGGGCCGGGCGACGACGCGCTGGCGTGGCCTGGGTTCAGGGATTGTCGCTGCGCAGTTCCTTCTCCATACGTTGCAGTTCCTGGTTGAAGGACTGGTCACGGATGCTGGCACGTTTGCGCCAAGGTTTGCGTTCTGGATCCGGTTGTGCGGCGTAAGTGGTGACTTCGCCACCGTAGACATCTTTGAAGCGCTCAGCCTGGCGCTCGAGTTCTGCGCGCAGTTCGTCTTTTGTCACATGTAGTACCTGAATAAGTGGGATGACTGTTGTTATGCGTTGTGCAGCGTGCACATGCCTTGCAGCCTGCAACGGCTTCAAACAGCGGAAGGTTGCACTGTCACGGACGCATCGGGCCTGCGTTATCGATTATAGCAACCGATAATTCACCGAACATCGTTATTTACCCAACACTGACATCATCTGACATAAGTAATGGGCAGTGTCGGGAAACAGTTTGGACCTTTCGTACAAGTTTGAAAGGCAAGGCGGATAAAAGTTCGCTGCAACGCCGGGATGAGGCCCGAATGAAAAACGGCCTCGCCAAAAGGCGAGGCCGTTGCCTGGGGACTTCTACGGTGGGTACCTGACCAGTCTCTCCAAAGAAGCCACAAGTGGCATGAGCAAGGTATAAGCAAACGTGTCGGCGGTCAATTGCGATTATCGGCCGTTTGTTCGATAATCGCACGAACCGGCGTTTTTTTTGAGGTGTGCGATGAGTGACGAAACCCTGGCCAACGAATCCGGCAATTCGGAAGTGGCACGGCCTGCTTCGGCTGCCATGGCGCCGCCGATCGTGGCTTCTCCGGCCAAGCGCATCCAGGCCTTTACCGGCGACCCGGACTTCATGACCTCCCTGGCACGTGGCCTGGCCGTGATCCAGGCGTTCCAGGAGCGCAAGCGCCACCTGACCATCGCCCAGATCAGCCACCGTACGGAAATCCCTCGTGCAGCGGTGCGCCGTTGTCTGCATACGTTGATAAAGCTGGGTTACGCCACCACCGACGGGCGTACCTATTCGCTGCTGCCCAAAGTGCTGACCCTGGGGCATGCCTACCTGTCGTCGACACCGCTGGCGATTTCTGCCCAGCCATACCTGGACCGTATCAGCGATCAGTTGCACGAGGCGGCCAACATGGCCACGCTCGAAGGTGACGACATCCTTTATATAGCCCGCTCGGCCACGGTGGAGCGGCTGATTTCGGTCGACCTGTCGGTGGGCGGGCGCCTGCCGGCCTACTGCACGTCGATGGGGCGCATTCTGCTGGCGGCCCTGGACGACACCAGCCTGCGCGAGTACCTGGAGCGTGCCGACCTTAAAGCGCGCACCAGTCGTACCCTGCATGACCCTGAATCGTTGTTCGCCTGCATCCAGCAGGTGCGCGCTCAGGGATGGTGCGTGGTGGACCAGGAACTGGAGCAGGGGCTGCGATCGATTGCGGTGCCGGTGTATGACGCTTCGGGGCAGGTGTTGGCGGCGTTGAACGTGAGTACCCACGTAGGGCGAGTGACGCGCAGTGAACTGGAGCAGCGTTTCTTGCCGATTTTGCTCGCTGCCAGCCGCGACCTTTGCCATCAGTTGTTTGGTTGAATTTGCCGGGGCCGCAAGGCGGCCCCCAAATAGAACAGGCAAAACCGTTTCCTGTGCGATAAACGCACAGTGTCGTTCCGGGTGAATTGCTTCACTTGCGCCCGCTGATTAATGTTTCTCGCAACGGTCGGCCCTGCCTACCGAACAAGAAAAACATAAGAGGCACATAACATGAATACTGTCCCCTCGCTGCCGCGGCCGCACCCGCGCGCAGTACCGTTGTATCCAGGCTGACGCAGGCCATATTCCCCACTCATCGCCCTCTGTGCCGGTTGCCCGTGTGCAGTGGTCTGGCTGTGCCCTACATTCTGGATAACAACAATGAACCAAGCGCAAAACAACGTCGGCAAAAGCCTCGACGTTCAGTCGTTCATCAATCAGCAGCCGCTGTCCCGCTATCAGTGGCGGGTCGTGCTGTTGTGCTTCCTGATCGTCTTCCTCGATGGCCTGGACACTGCCGCCATGGGCTTCATCGCCCCGGCCCTGTCGCAGGAGTGGGGGATCGACCGTGCCAGCCTCGGCCCGGTCATGAGTGCCGCATTGATCGGCATGGTGTTCGGCGCCTTGGGCTCCGGGCCGCTGGCTGACCGCTTCGGCCGTAAAGGTGTCCTGGTGGGCGCGGTGCTGGTGTTCGGCAGTTTCAGCCTGGCTTCGGCCTATGCCACCAACGTCGACCAGTTGCTGATACTGCGCTTTCTGACGGGCCTGGGCCTTGGTGCCGGTATGCCCAACGCGACCACGCTGCTGTCCGAATACACCCCTGAGCGCCTCAAGTCGTTGCTGGTCACCAGCATGTTCTGTGGTTTCAACCTGGGCATGGCGGGTGGTGGCTTCATTTCCGCCAAGATGATCCCGGCTTACGGCTGGCACAGCCTGCTGGTTATCGGTGGGGTGCTGCCGCTGCTGCTGGCGTTGGTGCTGATGGTCTGGCTGCCGGAGTCGGCGCGGTTCCTGGTGGTACGCAACCGAGGCACCGACAAGGTGCGCAAGACCCTGTCGCCCATCGCGCCACAGGTGGTGGCCGAGGCCGGCAGCTTCAACGTACCGGAACAAAAGGCCGTGGCCGCACGCAACGTGTTTGCGGTGATCTTCTCCGGCACTTATGGCTTGGGCACCCTGCTGCTGTGGCTGACCTACTTCATGGGCCTGGTCATCGTCTACCTGCTGACCAGCTGGCTGCCAACCCTGATGCGGGACAGCGGCGCGAGCATGGAGCAGGCCGCATTCATCGGTGCGCTGTTCCAGTTTGGCGGCGTGCTCAGTGCGGTCGGTGTGGGTTGGGCCATGGACCGTTTCAACCCGCACAAGGTCATCGGCATTTTCTACCTGCTGGCCGGGGTGTTCGCTTACGCCGTGGGGCAGAGCCTGGGCAACATTACCGTGTTGGCCACGCTGGTACTGATTGCGGGTATGTGCGTGAACGGCGCGCAGTCGGCAATGCCTTCGCTGGCTGCACGCTTCTACCCGACCCAGGGCCGGGCCACGGGTGTATCGTGGATGCTGGGCATTGGCCGCTTTGGCGCGATTCTCGGGGCCTGGAGTGGCGCAACGCTGCTGGGCCTGGGCTGGAACTTCGAGCAGGTGCTGACGGCATTGCTGGTGCCGGCGGCGCTGGCGACCGTGGGCGTGATCGTGAAAGGGCTGGTGAGCCACGCAGACGCGACCTGAGGCCGGTAAAGCGCAAGAAGGGGATCGGTAGGTTTGCAACAAATGGTTCGTTAATCGCACAAATAGTCGATTATCGGATTGTAAGCGACCTGCCAGTCTCCTTAATCTGAGCTCACTGAAGCACCCTGACCAGTAGCCTCCAGCAGACCACCCCCGAACCACTGAAGTCGAGCCGTCCGCCCTGCGTGACCTCGAAGCCCGTACCGCAGGAGAAGCTTAATGCGCGACGTATTTATCTGTGACGCTATCCGCACCCCGATCGGCCGCTTCGGCGGCGCCCTGGCCGGCGTGCGTGCCGACGACCTGGCTGCCGTGCCGCTGAAGGCGCTGATCGAGCGCAACCCGAGCGTACAGTGGGATCAAGTCGACGAAGTGTTCTTCGGCTGCGCCAACCAGGCCGGTGAAGACAACCGTAACGTGGCGCGCATGGCGCTGCTGCTGGCCGGCCTGCCCGATAGCATCCCGGGTGTTACCCTGAACCGCCTGTGCGCGTCAGGCATGGATGCCATCGGCACTGCCTTCCGCGCCATCGCCAGCGGCGAAATGGAGCTGGCGATTGCCGGTGGCGTCGAGTCGATGTCGCGTGCCCCGTTCGTCATGGGCAAGGCCGAAAGCGGCTATTCGCGCAACATGAAGCTGGAAGACACCACCATCGGCTGGCGTTTCATCAACCCGCTGATGAAGAGCCAGTACGGCGTGGACTCCATGCCGGAAACCGCCGACAACGTGGCCGACGATTATCAGGTTTCGCGTGCTGACCAGGACGCCTTTGCCCTGCGCAGCCAGCAGAAAGCGGCAGCCGCCCAGGCCGCCGGCTTCTTCGCCGAAGAAATCGTGCCGGTGCGCATTGCGCACAAGAAAGGCGAAACCATCGTCGAGCGTGACGAACACCTGCGCCCGGACACCACGCTGGAAGCCCTGACCAAGCTCAAGCCGGTCAACGGCCCGGACAAGACAGTGACCGCCGGCAATGCCTCGGGCGTGAACGATGGTGCTGCGGCGCTGATCCTGGCGTCGGCTGAAGCGGTGAAGAAGCACGGCCTGACGCCACGCGCCCGCGTTCTGGGCATGGCCAGTGGCGGTGTTGCCCCACGGGTAATGGGCATTGGCCCGGTGCCGGCGGTGCGCAAGCTGACCGAGCGCTTGGGTGTGGCAGTCAATGATTTCGATGTGATCGAGCTGAACGAAGCTTTTGCCAGCCAAGGCCTGGCGGTGCTGCGTGAGCTGGGTGTGGCCGATGATGCGCCGCAGGTGAACCCTAATGGCGGTGCGATCGCCCTGGGCCACCCGCTGGGTATGAGCGGTGCGCGCCTGGTGCTGACGGCACTGCACCAGCTGGAGAAGAGTGGTGGGCGCAAGGGCCTGGCAACCATGTGTGTAGGGGTTGGGCAGGGTCTGGCTTTGGCCATCGAGCGGGTGTGACCTGTACCGGCCTTTTCGCGGGCAAGCCCGCTCCCACAGGATGATTGTTGCCCACTGCACAACAAAAACCTGTGGCAGCGGGCTTGCCCGCGAAGAGGCCGGTCTTGTTAGACACAAGGCCAATTGCCAGCCAGAAAGCGGAACGAGTGTGTTACCAGGTATGTCTAGACTTACCTGGGACCCTCTTGGAGTAAAACCGTCATGACCTCAACCTATTACACCGGCGAAGAACGCAGCAAGCGCATCTTCGCTATTGTTGGTGCCTCATCAGGCAACCTGGTGGAATGGTTCGACTTCTACGTCTACGCGTTCTGCGCGATCTACTTTGCCCCGGCCTTCTTCCCTTCCGACGACCCTACCGTGCAATTGTTGAACACGGCAGGTGTGTTCGCCGCAGGCTTTTTGATGCGCCCCATCGGTGGCTGGATCTTCGGCCGCCTCGCTGACCGCCATGGTCGCAAGAATTCCCTGATGATCTCGGTGCTGATGATGTGCTTCGGCTCCCTGATGATCGCCTGCCTGCCCACCTATGCCAGCATCGGCACCTGGGCGCCAGCGCTGCTGTTGCTGGCCCGCCTGATCCAGGGCCTGTCGGTAGGCGGCGAATACGGCACCACTGCCACCTACATGAGTGAAGTGGCGTTGCGCGGTCAGCGCGGCTTTTTTGCTTCGTTCCAGTACGTCACCCTGATCGGCGGCCAGTTGCTGGCGGTGCTGGTGGTGGTGATCCTGCAACAGTTGCTCACAGAAGATGAGCTGCGTGCCTGGGGCTGGCGCATTCCATTCGTGGTTGGCGCCATTGCCGCGCTGATCTCGCTGATGCTGCGCCGTTCGCTGCACGAAACCAGCAGCGCCGAGACCCGCCAGGACAAGGACGCCGGCACCATCAAGGGCCTGTTCCGCAATCACGCAGCGGCCTTTGTGACCGTGCTCGGCTATACCGCGGGTGGCTCGCTGATCTTCTACACCTTCACCACTTACATGCAGAAATACCTGGTGAACACGGCCGGCATGACGGCAAAAAACGCCAGCTACGTGATGACCGGTGCGTTGTTCCTGTTCATGGTGCTGCAGCCGTTCTTCGGCATGCTGTCCGATCGCATCGGCCGGCGTAACTCGATGCTGCTGTTCGGGGCGCTCGGTACCCTGTGCACCGTGCCGCTGCTGATGGCGCTGAAAACGGTGACCAGCCCGTTCATGGCCTTTGTACTGATCAGCCTGGCGTTGTGTATCGTCAGTTTCTACACCTCGATCAGCGGCCTGGTGAAGGCCGAGATGTTCCCGCCGCAGGTGCGTGCGCTGGGTGTGGGCCTGGCCTATGCAGTGGCGAACGCGGCATTCGGCGGCTCTGCCGAGTACGTGGCCCTGGGCCTGAAGACCCTGGGTATGGAAAACACTTTCTACTGGTACGTGACGGCCATGATGGCGATTGCCTTCCTGTTCAGCCTGCGCCTGCCGAAGCAGGCGGCGTACCTGCACCACGATGATTAAGGACGTGGCATGACCAACCAACTGTTCGACGCCTATTTCACCGCGCCGGCCATGCGCGAGATCTTCTCCGACCATGGCCGCTTGCAGGGCATGCTCGATTTCGAAGCTGCGCTGGCCCGTGCCGAAGCCGCTGCCGGGCTGGTGCCGCATAGCGCCGTGGCCGCCATCGAGGCAGCTTGCCAGGCCGATCGCTATGACGTTGGCGCGCTGGCCAATGCCATCGCCACTGCGGGTAATTCGGCAATCCCGCTGGTGAAGGCGTTGGGCAAGGTGATTGCCAGCGGCGTGCCTGAGGCCGAGCGCTATGTGCACCTGTGCGCCACCAGCCAGGATGCGATGGACACCGGGCTGATCTTGCAACTGCGCAATGCCCTCGACCTGATCGAAGCCGACCTTGGCACGCTGGCCGATACCCTGTCGCAGCAAGCCTTGAAGCATGCTGATACCCCACTGGTTGGCCGCACTTGGTTGCAGCATGCCACCCCGGTGACCCTAGGCATGAAACTGGCTGGCGTGTTGGGCGCCTTGACCCGCCACCGCCAGCGCCTGCAGGAACTGCGCCCGCGCTTGCTGGTGCTGCAGTTCGGCGGTGCCTCGGGCAGCCTGGCAGCCTTGGGTAGCAAGGCGATGCCGGTTGCCGAGGCGCTGGCGGAACAGCTGAAGCTGACGCTGCCGGAGCAACCCTGGCACACCCAGCGCGACCGCCTGGTGGAGTTTGCCTCGGTGCTGGGCCTGGTGGCCGGCAGCCTGGGCAAGTTCGGCCGCGATGTCAGCTTGCTGATGCAGACCGAGGCGGGGGAGGTGTTCGAGCCTTCCGCGCCGGGCAAGGGGGGGTCTTCCACCATGCCGCACAAGCGCAACCCAGTGGGCGCTGCCGTGCTGATCGGCGCCGCCACCCGCGTCCCTGGTCTGGTATCTACCCTGTTCGCCGCCATGCCGCAGGAACACGAGCGCAGCCTGGGCCTGTGGCATGCCGAGTGGGAAACCCTGCCGGATATCTGCTGCCTGGTTTCCGGCGCTCTGCGCCAGGCCCAGGTCATCGCCGAGGGCATGGAAGTGGATGCAGCGCGCATGCGCCGTAACCTCGACCTTACCCAAGGCCTGGTGCTGGCCGAAGCGGTGAGCATCGTGCTGGCCCAGCGCCTGGGCCGCGACCGTGCCCACCACCTGCTGGAGCAATGCTGCCAGCGCGCCGTGGCCGAACAGCGTCACTTGCGTGCCGTGCTGGGGGACGAACCGCAGGTCAGTGCCGAACTGTCTGCCGAAGAACTTGATCGCCTGCTCGACCCTGCCCACTACCTGGGCCAGGCGCGCGTCTGGGTGGCGCGCGCCGTGACCGAACATCAACATTTTACTGCCTGAAGGAGACCGCTGTGGCGCACTTGCAACTGGCCGATGGCGTTTTGAACTACCAGATCGATGGCCCGGAAAACGCCCCGGTACTCGTCCTGTCCAACTCGCTGGGCACTGACCTGGGCATGTGGGACACCCAGATTCCACTGTGGAGCCAGCACTTCCGGGTGCTGCGCTACGACACCCGTGGCCACGGTGCCTCGATGGTCACTGAAGGCCCCTACAGCATCGAACAACTGGGGCGGGACGTGCTGGCCCTGCTCGATGGCCTGGACATCCAGAAAGCGCACTTCGTCGGTCTGTCGATGGGCGGCTTGATCGGCCAGTGGCTGGGCATCAACGCCGGTGATCGCCTGCGTAGCCTGACCCTGTGCAACACTGCCGCCAAGATCGCCAATGACGAGGTGTGGAACACCCGTATCGATACCGTGCTCAAAGGCGGCCAGCAGGCCATGGTCGACCTGCGCGATGCGTCCATCGCCCGTTGGTTCACTCCAGGCTTCGCCCAGGCCCAGGCAGACGAGGCCCAGCGCATCTGCCAGATGCTGGCGCAAACCAACCCGCAAGGCTATGCCGGCAATTGCGCAGCCGTGCGTGATGCCGATTACCGTGAGCAACTGGGCCGCATCCAGGTGCCGGCGCTGATCGTTGCCGGTACCGAGGACGTGGTGACCACCCCTGAACATGGCCGCTTCATGCAGGCCGGTATCAACGGTGCCGAGTACGTCGACTTCCCGGCTGCACACCTGTCGAACGTCGAAATCGGTGAGGCCTTCAGCCGCCGCGTGCTCGACTTCCTGCTCGCTCACTGAGGACAACGCCATGGACGAGAAACAACGTTACGACGCCGGCATGCAAGTGCGCCGCGCGGTGCTGGGCGATGCCCATGTGGACCGCAGCCTGGAAAAGCTCAACGACTTCAACGGCGAGTTCCAGGAGATGATCACCCGCCATGCCTGGGGTGATATCTGGACCCGCCCGGGCCTGCCGCGCCATACCCGCAGCCTGATCACCATCGCCATGCTGATCGGCATGAACCGCAACGACGAGCTGAAACTGCACCTGCGCGCGGCGGCCAACAACGGTGTGACCCGCGACGAGATCAAGGAAGTGCTGATGCAAAGCGCGATCTACTGCGGCATCCCGGCGGCCAACGCCACCTTCCACATGGCCGAGTCGGTGTGGGACGAGCTGGGCGTAGAATCGCGCCAGTAAGCGTTATTGCTGAAGCCTGACCGGCCCTGCAGAGGTTTCCACGGCCGACTTCAGGGCCGGGCACAGGCCCAGCATGAACGCGGCTTCTGCCACCACGAACAGCGGCCCGATGATCAGGCCGCTGACATCGTCGACAAAGGCCGGTTTACGGCCTTCGTAGTAATGGCCGACGAACTGGATGACCCAGCCCAGCACGAATGCCCCCAGCCCGGCGCTTAGCCACAGCACTGTGGTCTGCATTGCCAGCACCTGGCCTACCCACAGGCACAACCCCAACAGCAGCCCCATCACCAGCCCGAAGCGCAGGTCCAGGCGCAGGTAGAACCATACCGACGCCGCTGCTGCCAGCAGGGCAGGGGATAGCCACATGCCGGCCACCTCCCAGCCTGGGCGCGATAGCAAGATGGTGACGGCCAGCACGATCATGGGGATGCCGACGAAGTGGGTGGCGATGTTGCGTGGGTCGCGGTGGTAGCTGGCGTACTGGCTCAGGTGGTCGACGAGGTTCTTCATTGTTGTGCCTCCCTGTTCAGCGTTGTTTTGCCTGATAGTGAACAGGATAGCCCGCAGCCACCAGCATCATCAGCTCAGCGAATGGCAGCAGCCCGTACTGGCGTATCCAGCCCCACCAGCGTCTCGATCATCGCCCGCGCAGCCGGCGACAATCGATAACCACTGCGGCTGACCACCCCACAGCGCACGCTCAACACTTCCAAAGCAGGCGGTAAGTTGCGCCAGTGCAGGCGCACCAGTGTGCCGGCGGCCAGGTCTTCGGCCACGGCCTCTTCGCTGGCGGTACCGATGGCATCACTGGCCTGTACCACGCTGCGCAGCACCGCCAGATGCTCGGTTTGCAGGTGCGGAGTGAAGTCGTTGCGCCCGCTCAGGTTGGCCAGGCGCTTGCGCACACCGGGGGCGAGCAGGGCGCTGGCCAGTGGGTAGCTGAACAGGTCGTTGGTCGACAGGCTGTCCTTGGCCAGCAGCGGATGGCCCGGGCGGCAGAAGAACAGCCCTGGGCGTGGCGACAAGGGCTCGGTGTGGAAATTGGGGTCGGCTTCGAACGGGCGGATATCATCGACGAAAAACTCGATCTGTTCGCGGCGCAAGGCCTGACCGAGGCGTTCGCTGTTGTCCACGAGCAGGGAAGTGCGGATACCGGGATGGCGCTCGATGAAGTGGCGCAGGGCGTCGGGCACCAGGCGCACGGCCAGGGCCGGGCCGCTGCCGAAGTGCAACTCGCCGGCGTCGAGCTTGGTCATCTGCAGCACTTCGTTGCTCAGCTGCGCGGCGCCTTGAACCAACCGGCGGGCATGTTGCAGCACCACCAGACCTTCGGGGGTAGGCGGCAGGGCTTTGCTGGCGCGGTCTACCAGCGGGCAGCCGAAGGTGTGTTCCAGGCCTTGGATGGCACGGCTGAAGGCGGGCTGGGTGATGCCCATGGCCTCGGCGGCACGGACGAAACTGCGGTATTCGGTAAGGGCGATGAAGTAGCGCAGCTGGCGGAGGTCCATGTCACGGCTCTGGGGCGGGGATCAGGGGCCTATTCAAGCGGTTACAGCTTATGTCGTCAAAGAAGGTTTTAGGATTTGTTTATAGCTTAAAGTTATTTTATTGGGCATCTGGCCTCTTCGCGGGCACGCCCGCTCCCCAGGGTCACCACAGTTTTCAAAAGCTGTGGTGACCCTGGGGAGCGGGCGTGCCCGCGAAGAATTTAAAGGAGGTTCAGCGGGTAACTCACAATCAACCGGTTCTCATCGAACGCATTGGTGCTGAAGTCCCGGCGCATGGTGGAGTTGCGCCATTTCACCGACAGGTCCTTGAAGCTGCCCGACTGCACCACGTACGCCAGTTCGGTCTCGCGTGCCCACTCCTTGCCATCATCCACGCTGCCCACGGTGACGTTGTCACCCTTGATGTAGCGGTTCATCAACGTCAACCCAGGCACGCCAACGGTGGCGAAGTTGAAGTCATGGCGCACCTGCCAGGAGCGTTCTTTGGCATTGTCGAAGCTGGAGTTGTAGCTGTCGTTAGCCAAGGTGCCACCACTGGTGCCGTTGACCCGCATCCAGGCATCGTCGCCGCTGACCTTTTGCAGGCCGACGTAGAAGGTGTGGCCTTGGTAGCGTGCCGAGAGCATGGCCGAGGCGGTGCGGTTGTCCAGCTTGCCGGCGCGTTCGGCACCGTCTTCCTTGCCGATGAAGTAGCCCAGGTTGGCACCCAGGGTCCAGTCGCCCAGCGGTTGGCTGTGCGTCAGGTTGAGGTATTGCTGGCGGTAGATGTCCTTGAGCTGGGCATCCCACAGGCCAATCATGGTGCGCTTGTCGTTGAAGGTGTACTCACCGCCGCCGAAGTTGAAACGGTCGGAGGTGAACGCGCCTTTGCCGTTCATCGACATGTCTTCCATGCTGGCGTCGTTACGCGGGCTGTTGCCGCGGAACTGGCCGGCGTACAAGGTCAGACCGGCGATTTCCTTCGAGGTCAGCTGGCCGCCGCGGAAGGTCTGTGGCAGCGAGCGGCCGTCGTCCGAGCGCAGGATGGGCAGTACCGGCATCCATTCACCGACTTTCAGCTCGGTTTCGGACAGTTTGGCTTTCAGTGCGACACCCAGTCGGCCGAAGTCATCGGCCGGGCGGCCGTCATCATGCACGGGCAGCAGGTGCGTGTTGGTGGTGCCTTTGCCGCCGTCGAGCTTGACCGAGTACATGCCCAGTACGTCCACGCCGAAACCGACGGTGCCTTGGGTGAAGCCGGAGCGGGCGTCGAGAATGAAGCTTTGTGTCCATTCTTCGGCCTTGGCCTGCGGGTGGGCGGGGTCGACGAAGTTGCGGTTGATGTAGAAGTTGCGCAGGTTGAGGGTGGCCTTGGCGTCCTCCATGAAACCGCCTTCGGCGGCGAACAGCGGGAAGGCGCAGGACATGGCCAACAGGCCGGGCAGCAGCTGGCGTGCGGGTTGCAAAGTGCTCATCTGTCGTGGATCTCTTGTTTTTATGGGTCGAGCCGGTGCACTGCTGGATCGAGCCTGCAGGTGCGGGTCTTTTGGATGAACTTGGGCAACGTTGCGTGAGGGGATGGTGCGGGGTTGTGCGGGGCTGAGGCAATTCGCCGCAAGCGGAATGGGGCGATAATCGAACGGAATGTTCCGGTTGGTTAATTAATTTCCTCCGGCAAATAAAAAGCCCACCGCAAGGGTGGGCCTGATGCTGTTACATCACCAGTCAGCTTTTCGGTACGTCCACCGATGCCTGCTGATTGGCCTGCCCGGTCTGCTCATACCAGCCACCACCGAGCGCCTTGTACAGGTTGACCTCGCTGGTCAGCTGCGACAGGCGGTCGGTGATCAGCGATTGTTGGGCACTGAACAGGTTGCGCTGGGCATCGAGGAAGGTCAGGTTGCTGTCGATCCCGATGCGGTAGCGGCGTTCGGCCAGGCGGTAGTAGTCCTGGTTCGCCTGCACCAGGTCACGCTGTGCCTGCAGTTGCTCTTCGAAGGTTTTTCGTGCCGCCAGGCCATCGGAGACTTCCTGGAAGGCGGTCTGGATGGTTTTTTCGTACTTGGCGACGTTGATGTCCTTCTGGATCTTCGAGTAGTCCAGGCTGGCCTTCAGGCTGCCGGCGTTGAAGATCGGCAGGTTGATCTGCGGCTGGAACAGCCAGGTGCCCTGGCCGCCCGAGAACAGGTGGCCCATGTCGGGGCTCAGGCTGCCAGCGTTGGCCGTCAGGCTGATGCTCGGGAAGAACGCTGCGCGGGCGGCGCCAATGTTGGCGTTGGCGGCCTTGAGCAGGTGCTCGGCTTCCTGGATGTCCGGGCGACGCTGGAGGATGTCCGATGGCAGGCCGGCTGGCACTTCGGCCAGTTGGTCGGCATCGAGCTGCAGCGGCTTGGCCAGGTCGGCCGGAATACCGGTGCCCAGCAACACGGTCAGGCTGTTGACGTCCTGGGCGACCAGGCGCTGGTACTGCGAGTACTTGACGCGGGCGCCTTCCACGGCGGTGCGCGCCTGGCTGACATCCAGTGCCGAAGCCACGCCGACTTCGTTGCTGCGACGGGTGAGGTTGTAGCTTTCCTCGTAGGTCTTCAGCGTTTCTTCGGTCAGCTTGAAAAGCGCCTGATCGGCCTGCCAGGTGTAATAGGCGTTGGCCACGCTGGCCACCAGGGCGATCTGCGTGGAGCGGCGCGCCTGCTCGCTGGACAGGTAGGTTTCCAACGCCTGCTCGGTGAGGCTGCGCACACGGCCGAACAGGTCCAGCTCATAGGCACTGACGCCCAAGGTGGCCGAGTACTGGCTGGTGATGCCCGATTCACCGGTCTGCGACATGTTTGCCGGCACGCGCTGGCGGCTGCCGCTGCCGGTGGCCGAAACCGCCGGGAACAGGTCGGCACGCTGGATGCGGTATTGCGCGCGGTAGGCGTCGATGTTCAACGCGGCGACGCGCAAGTCGCGGTTGTTGACCAGCGAGGTCTGGATCAGCTGCTGCAGTGCCGGGTCGTGGAAGAACTGGCGCCAGCCCTGTTCGGCGGCGGCAACGTCTGCCGACTGGGTCGGCGAGTACGCAGGGCCTTGCGGCCACTGCGCTGCCACCGGCGATTCCGGGGTCTGGTAGTCGGGAATCAGCGAGCAGCCGCCAAGAATGAAAGCGGTTACCGCCAGGGACAACAAAGACTTGGTCATTGCCCAGCCTCATAACGTGGAGTTTCAGGGGTGACGTCTTTTTCCGGCTCTTTGCTGCCGAACAGCGACGACACTGCGACGAAGAATAGCGGTACCCAGAAGATAGCCAGCACGGTCGCACTGATCATGCCACCGATCACGCCGGTACCAATGGCGTGCTGGCTGCCGGCACCGGCGCCACTGGCGATGGTCAACGGTACCACGCCGAGGATGAACGCCAGCGAGGTCATGATGATCGGGCGCAGACGCATGCGGCACGCTTCGATCGCCGCGTCGTACAGGCTGCGGCCTTGCTCGTGCAGTTCCTTGGCGAACTCGACGATCAGAATGGCGTTTTTCGCCGCCAGGCCGATGGTGGTCAACAGGCCGACCAGGAAGTACACGTCGTTGGACAAGCCGCGCAGGCTGGTGGCGATCAGGGCACCGATGATACCCAGCGGTACTACCAGCACTACGGCGATCGGGATCGACCAGCTTTCGTACAGGGCGGCCAGACACAGGAACACGAACAGTACCGAGAGGGCGAACAGCGCCGGCATTTGCGAGCCGGAGAGTTTTTCCTCGTAGGACATGCCGGTCCAGGAGAAGCCAATGCCGCTTGGCAGTTCGCCAGCAATGCGCTCGACCTCGGCCATGGCTTCACCGGTACTGTAGCCCGGCGCTGGCGCACCCAGGATTTCCATCGCCTCGACACCGTTGTAGCGCGACAGCTTCGGCGAACCGTAGGTCCACTCGCCCTTGGCGAAGGAGGAGAACGGCACCATCTCGCCAGCGCCATTGCGCACGTACCACTTCTGCAGGTCTTCCGGGCTCATCCGGGCGTTTGGTTCGCCCTGGATGTACACCTTCTTGACCCGGCCACGGTCGATGAAATCGTTGACGTAGCTGGCACCCAAGGCAATCGACAGGGTGTTGTTGATGTCGGCGATGGTCACGCCCAGGGCGCTGGCACGTTCGTCATCGATGGTCAGTTGGTACTGCGGCTCGTCGTTCAGGCCGTTAGGGCGTACGGCACTGAGGATCTTGCTTTGTGCAGCCTTGGCCAGGAACTGGTTGCGCGCTTCCATCAGCTTCTCGTGGCCGACACCGCCGCGGTCCTGCAGGAACACGTCGAAGCCGGTGGCGTTACCCAACTCCAGTACTGCTGGCGGGGCGAAGGCGAACACCATTGCATCGCGGAAGGTGAAGAAGTGCTGTTGGGCACGTTGGGCCAAGGCGAACACGCTGTTCTCCTTGGAGCGCTCGTCCCAAGGCTTGAGCATGATGAACGCCATGCCCGAGCTCTGGCCGCGACCGGCGAAGTTGAAGCCGTTGACGGTGAACACGGAGGATACGGTGTCGGCTTCTTCCTTCAGCAGGTACTCACGCATCTGGTCGACCACCACCTGGGTACGCTCGGCACTGGAACCGGCCGGGGTCTGTACCTGGGCGAACAATACGCCTTGGTCTTCCTCAGGCAGGAAGGCGGTAGGAATACGGGCGAACAGCCAGATCATGCCAACCACGATCAGGGCATAGGCCAGCAGGAACGGCACCTTGTTGCGCAGGATGGTACCAACGCTGCGTTCGTAGCCGGTTACGCTGCGGTCGAAGTTGCGGTTGAACCAGCCAAAGAAGCCACGCTTGGCCACATGGTGCTCGCCCTTCTTCAGCGGCTTGAGCATGGTGGCGCACAGGGCCGGGGTGAAGATAAGCGCCACCAGCACCGACAGGCCCATGGCCGAGACGATGGTGATGGAGAACTGCCGGTAGATCACCCCCGTGGAACCACCGAAGAACGCCATGGGCAGCAGTACCGCCGACAGCACCAGGGCAATACCCACCAGGGCACCCTGGATCTGCTCCATCGAGCGCTTGGTCGCTTCCTTGGGCGGCAGGCCTTCCTCGGACATTACCCGCTCGACGTTCTCCACCACGACGATGGCGTCGTCCACCAGCAAGCCGATGGCCAGGACCATGGCGAACATGGTCAGGGTGTTGATGCTGAAGCCCGCAGCGGCCAGGATGCCGAAGGTACCCAGCAACACCACCGGAACGGTCATGGTGGTGATGATGGTGGCGCGGAAGTTCTGCAGGAACAGGTACATCACCAGGAACACCAGGACCACGGCTTCGATCAGGGTGTGGATCACGCCGCTGATCGATTCGGTGACCACCGGGGTGGTGTCATACGGGAATACGGCTTTCACCCCCGGCGGGAAGAACGGTTCCAGGTCGGCGATGGTCTGGCGCAGCGCCTTGGCGGTGTCCAAGGCGTTGGCGCCGGTTGCCAGTTTTACCGCCAGGCCGGAAGCCGGCTTGCCGTTGAACTGGGCGCTGACCGCGTAGTTTTCGCCGCCCAGGCCTACCTGGGCGACATCACCCAGACGCACCTGCGAACCATCGCTGTTGACCTTGAGCAGGATCTTTTCGAACTGCTCGGCAGTCTGCAGACGGGTCTTGCCGATGATGGTGGCGTTCAGCTGGGTACCCGGCAACGCTGGCAGGCCGCCGAGCTGACCGGAAGACACCTGCACGTTCTGCGCGGCCACGGCGGTCTTGACGTCGACCGGGGTCAGCTGGAACTTGTTCAGCTTGGCCGGATCGAGCCAGATACGCATGGCGTACTGGGCACCGAACACCTGGAAGTCACCCACGCCCGCAGTACGCGAGATCGGGTCCTGCATGTTGGAGACGATGTAGTTGGCCAGGTCGTCCTTGGTCATGCTGCCGTCTTCGGACACCAGGCCGATCACCAGCAGGAAGTTTTTAACGGCCTTGGTAACGCGGATACCTTGCTGCTGCACTTCTTGCGGCAGCAGCGGGGTGGCCAGGTTCAGCTTGTTCTGGACTTGCACCTGCGCAGTGTCGGCGTTGGTGCCTTGTTCGAAGGTAGCGGTAATGGTCATGCTGCCGTCGGAGTTACTTTCCGACGACACATAACGCAGGTTGTCGATACCGTTGAGCTGCTGCTCGATCACCTGTACCACGGTGTCCTGCACGGTTTGCGCCGAGGCGCCCGGGTAGGTCACGGCGATGGCGATGGCCGGCGGCGCGATGCTGGGGTACTGGTTGATCGGCAACTTCAGGATCGACAAGGCGCCGACCAGCATGATCACCAAGGCGATCACCCAGGCGAAGATCGGGCGATCGATAAAGAACTTCGACATGGTTTACTCCGCTTTGGCGTCTGCTTTCGCCGCGTTGGCCTGATCAGGGCTGGCCGGCTTCTTGACGTTGGTGGCTTCGCTGACCTTCACTTCGACGCCCGGGCGCACGTACTGCAGCCCTTCGGTGATCAGGCGGTCACCCGGGTTGAGGCCTTCCTCGATCAGCCAGTCGCTGCCCAGGGTACGGTTGGCCTTGAGCTGGCGCAGCTCGACCTTGTTCTCCTGGTTGACCACCAGCGCGGTCGGCGCGCCTTTGAGGTCGCGGGTCACGCCCTGTTGCGGCGCCAGGATGGCGTTGGCGTTGACACCGGCCTTCAGCCGCGCATGCACGAACATGCCAGGCAGCAAGGTGTGGTCGGGGTTGGGGAAGATGGCGCGCAGGGTGACCGAGCCGGTGGTCTCGTCAACCGCGACTTCGGAGAACTCCAGACGACCTTCCTGCTTGAACAGGCTGCCGTCTTCCAGCACCAGCTGTACCGAGGCGGTGTTGTCGCCGGCCTTCTGCAACTGGCCGCTTTCCAGGTCACGGCGCAGCTTGAGCAGCTCGGCGGTGGACTGGGTGACGTCGACGTAGATCGGGTCGAGCTGCTGGATGGTGGCCATGGCGTTGCTCTGGCCATTGCTCACCAGCGCACCTTCGGTGACCGAAGAACGGCCGATACGGCCACTGATCGGTGCCAGCACCTTGGTGTAGCGCAGGTCGATCTGGGCGCTTTTCAGCGAAGCCTCGGCCTGCAATCGTTTGGCATTGGCGTCGTCGTATTCCTGTTTGGAAACGGCTTGCTCGTCGATCAGTTGCTTGTAGCGCTCGGCCAGCGAGCGGGTAGCCTGCAGGTTGGCCTGGGCATTGGCCAGGGTGGCTTCGTACACGGCAGGGTCGATCTGGTAGAGCTGCTGGCCTTCTTTGACCTCACTGCCTTCCTTGAACAGGCGCTTGAGGATAATGCCGTTGACCTGCGGGCGCACTTCGGCGACGCGGTAGGCACTGGTACGCCCCGGCAATTCCGAGGTCAGGGTGAAGGCTTGGGGCTGGATGGTCACGACGCCGACCTGAGGAGCCTGCGCCGCTGGCGCTGCTTCTTCTTTCTTACAGCCACTGAGCAGGGTTGCCAGGGCGACGGCGGAAACCAGAGCGGTAACGGCTGGCTTGAATTGCATGAGGATCCTCGGGTCGCTGGAGCAGGGAGACGCTCAAGAGTAGTGGAAGTGTCTTGATCTGGAAAAGTTGCTATCCGGTGGATAAATAGCTTGCTAAGGAATATACTTACATTCATGGTTGTTTGTAAATACCGCTGAGTTGTACTGAGGTACCGCCACAGCCCTTGATTAGCTCATCCGCGAGGCCCCCTGCAGAGGAGCCCCCGGAGCGTTCCCCGTACGCGCTGCGCGTTCGGTCCAGATGAGGTTGTACTGCCATGGTCCGTCGAACCAAAGAGGAAGCCCAGGAAACCCGCGCCCAGATCATCGAGGCGGCGGAAAAGGCCTTCTACAAGCGCGGGGTTGCGCGAACCACCCTGGCCGACATCGCCGAACTGGCGGGTGTGACGCGCGGGGCGATCTACTGGCACTTCAACAACAAGGCCGAACTGGTGCAGGCGCTGCTCGACAGCCTGCACGAGACCCATGACCATTTGGCGCGGGCCAGCGAAAGCGAGGACGAAGTCGACCCGCTTGGCTGCATGCGCAAGCTGTTGTTGCAGGTGTTCAACGAGCTGGTGCTCGATGCCCGAACCCGGCGTATCAATGAAATCCTGCATCACAAGTGCGAGTTCACCGATGACATGTGTGAAATTCGCCAGCAGCGTCAGGGCGCGGTGCTGGATTGCCACAAGGGCATCACCCTGGCGCTGGCCAATGCCGTGCGCCGGGGCCAATTGCCTGGCGAGCTGGATGTCGAGCGCGCGGCGGTGGCCATGTTTGCCTATGTCGATGGCCTGATCGGGCGCTGGCTGTTGCTGCCTGACAGTGTCGATCTGTTGGGTGATGTCGAACAATGGGTCGACACCGGGTTAGATATGCTGCGCTTGAGCCCGGCGCTGCGCAAATGACAGTTTGTTAAGGATTGTGAGGGAGTGTTTCCCCTTTGTATTAAGCGGGGATTAAAGGCGGGGCCGGCGGGTGGCCCCGTGCCTCAGCGCCCCCGCAGTTGCCGGTCGGGCAATGCCACTGCTGCTGCCAGCCCGAGCACCGCAATCAGGGCACTCCCCATCAGCAAATGACGGAATGTTTCAGTCAGGCGCGCCTGTGTCACCAAGTCCACTTCACCGGCCTTCAGGCTCCCTAGCAACGGGTTACCCAGCATTTCAAATCCGCCCTGATGCAGCAGCGCCAGCAACAGGCTGGACATGCAGGCCACGCCCATGGCCCCGCCCAGCGAACGGAAAAGGTTGGTGGTACTGGTGGCCACACCAATGTCTTTGCTTTCCACCGCGCTTTGCGTGCCCACCAGCGATGTCGGGAACTGCAGCCCGCAGGCGATGCCGGTCAGCAGCATGAACAGCGCGCTGAGCAAAGCCGATTGTGGCGGCGTCAGCGCCATGGCGAAAATGGCCACGGGCATCAACAATGCACCGGCCAGGATCTGCGGCTTGTAGCGCCCCGTGCGGCTGGTCATGCGACCGCCGGTGAAGGCGCCAAGGGGCAGGCCCATGGCCAGTGGCAACAGGTGCAGCGCGGCGCTGTCGGCGCCAGCATCCGTGATGCCCTGGTAGCGCAACGGCATGAGCATCGTCAGGGAAATCGACTGGAAGCTGGCGAAAAAGATCACCCCCCAGCACAGCACCGCCACCCGATTGCTGAACAGGCCCAAGGGCAATAGCGGCTCCGGGCAGCGCCGCTCATGTGCGATGAACAACGCAAGGCCCAGTACAGCGCAGGCGAACAGGGCCAGTACGGCAGGATCAATCCAGGCGTGGCCCTGACCGACCAAGGTGATGCCCAGCAACAAGCTGCCCAGGCCGAGGATCAGCAGCACGGCACCGAGGTAATCCACCTGGGCTTCGCGGCGTTGCGCCGGCATGCCACCGAGGGCACGGCGGATCGCCCACAAGGCAACCAGCCCCAGCGGCAGGTTGATCCAGAATACCCAGCGCCACGACAAGTACTCGGTCAGCCAGCCGCCCAGCACTGGCCCGGCGACGCTGGCCACGGCGTACATGCTGCTGAAATAACCTTGGTAGCGGCCGCGCTCACGCGGTGGCACGAAATCGCCGATGATCGCCTGGCTGACCGAGACCATGCCGCCCGCGCCAATGCCTTGCAGTACACGGGCCAGCACCAGCTGTTGCATGTCCTGGGCCATGGCGCACGCGATGGAGGCCAGGGTGAACAGGCTGATACCGGTCAGGATCATCCGCCGCCGCCCGTACAGATCGCCCAGTTTGCCGTAGATCGGCACGGCCACGGTCATCGCCACCATGTAGCCGGAGATGACCCAGGCCAGCAGGCCGACATCGTTGAACTGGGCCGAGATTGCCGGCAGCGAGACAGCGACGATGGTCTGGTCCAGTGCGCCGAGGAAAATGGCCAGCATGAGAGCGGTGAGCACGTTGCGCAGGGTGGTGGGGGGCAGGGCGGCGGTCACGGGAATACCTTGTCTGTCTGTTACGGCCTCTTTGGGCAAGTCGGATTGTAACCTGAGTTAGGTAGCTTCCTATGTACTATCTGCATCCCCTATGCCGAATCGGCATTGGCGCATTCATCCAGTGCTGCATGGCTGCGTGATATCGTTGGTATGCCACAGAGGCTGAAATTCGCGGCCCGCACCAGCTTGGTGCAACATTCTGCCGCAGGTTTTTCAGTGTGCTGTCTCCCACACCTTTTATTCCTCTGCCTGCATGTCGAGCATGACCGCCCAGATGGCGACGGTTGGAACAGGTCAGGTAGACCCGATTACAGGGGTCGGTAGTTACCGTTCAAATTTCAACTCAAATTGCGGAGTGATCATGCCCAAGGCTTCCCATCAAGATCTGCGTTTTGCCTTCCGCGAGCTGCTCGCTTCAGGTTCCTGTTACCACACTGCATCGGTGTTCGACCCGATGTCGGCGCGCATTGCCGCAGACCTCGGCTTCGAGGTCGGTATCCTCGGTGGTTCCGTTGCTTCGTTGCAGGTATTGGCCGCGCCGGACTTTGCCCTCATTACCCTCAGCGAGTTCGTCGAACAAGCCACCCGTATTGGCCGGGTAGCGCAGCTGCCGTTCCTGGCTGACGCCGACCATGGCTATGGCAACGCATTGAACGTGATGCGCACGGTGATCGAGCTGGAGCGCGCCGGCGTGGCTGCGCTGACCATCGAGGACACCCTGCTGCCCGCCCAGTTCGGGCGCAAGTCCACCGACCTGATTCCGGTCGAGGAGGGCGTTGGCAAGATTCGTGCGGCGCTGGAGGCGCGGGTCGATTCGTCGTTGTCGATCATTGCCCGCACCAACGCAGGCGTGCTCACCACCGAAGAAATCATCGTGCGCACCCAGAGTTACCAGAAAGCCGGTGCCGATGGTATCTGCATGGTGGGGGTAAAAGACTTCGAGCAGCTTGAGCAAATTGCCGAGCACCTGACCGTACCGCTGATGCTGGTCACCTATGGCAACCCGAACCTGCGCGATGACGAGCGCCTGGCGCGCCTGGGCGTGCGTATCGTGGTCGATGGTCACGCGGCCTACTTTGCTGCCATCAAGGCCACCTACGACTGCCTGCGCCTGCAACGTGGCCAGCAGAACAAGTCGGAAAACCTCAGCGCGACCGAACTCTCGCACACCTACACCCAGCCCGAGGACTACATCCGCTGGGCCAAGGAATACATGAGCGTGGAAGAGTGACCGGCGGCGCGCCGTCAACTCAACGGACGGCGCTCAAGGTTGCGGTGTGAGGCACGCAATGTGCCTGCTCGCAGCTGTTGGCGGCACTGGGCTGGCTGCGTAGCAGCTCGGCGCGCCAACAGGCTGAGCCGTACAGCCCTGCGACAGCAGTCAGGGCCATGACAAGGGCGACTCTTCTTGATTTGATGCCCATGGTACTCACCTCCTGTTACAGCGACAGGTGATACCTTTAATCGTAGGTCATTTCTCACGTTACATCACAGATCCCGGTCCCACTCGGGTTCGTCCTTGAACCGCTGCACCAGAAAATCCAGCATGCTGCGCAAGGTGGGCGGCATGTGCTTGCGTGACGTGTACACCGCATTCAGGTTCAGTTCGCGGGGCTTTGCCTCGGGCAGCAGGCGCACCAGTTCGCCCCGGCGCAGGGCATCGGCGGCCTGGTAGGTTGGCAGCATGGCGATACCCGCGCCAGCCAGCGCGGCCTTTTGCAATGTCATGGCTTCGTTGGCACTGATGTTCCCTGTTATCGGCACGGCGATCTGTTGGCCGCCCACCTCGAAATGCCACAGGCTATGGCCGAAATAGGCATGGGTCAGGCAGTTGTGCCGGCTCAGTTCTTCGACCCGCTGCGGCGTGCCATGCTCAAGCAGGTAGGCGGGGGACGCACACACCACCGAGCGGCATATGCTCAGGCGCCGGGCGATCAGGTTGGGGTCCAGGTCGTTGCTGGTGCGGATGGCCAGGTCGATACGCTCATCCACCAGGTTGACGGTACGGTCGAGCATCTGCAGTTCCACCTTCACGCCTGGGTAGCGCCGCACATAGGCAGCCACCGCATCCACCAGTTGCGCCTGGCCAAAGGACGTACTGACGCTGATGCGCAATGCGCCCTTGGGCGCGTCATCTGGCTGTTGCACGGCAGCCTGCAGGTCACCGGCCAACTCCAGCAACTGCCGACAGCGTGGCAGGGTTTCCTGGCCGGCGGCGGTGAGGCTGAGCTTGCGTGTGGTGCGCTGCATCAGGCGCGCGCCCACCCAGTCTTCCAGCTCTGCCAGATAGCGCGACACCACCGGCCGCGATAGCTGCAAATGATCCGCCGCTGCCGACTGGCTGCCCAGGTCGACGACGGTGACGAAAACGCGCATGGCGTTGAGACGGTCCATGATTTGCCCGGTTTCAGAAACAAACTATGTTCGAGCATCGCATTTTTTGTCATGGATCGGGCAACTAAGCTGGTGGCCAACGTTATCTGGAAGGCGTTGCCAATGTCCCTGTTCACTCCCTTGCGCGGCCTGCTGCTGGCCTGCGTTACCCTGGCCGGCCCGGCGCTGGCCGCCGAACCCTTGAAGCTGGAAGTCTACAACCCTGGGCATGAGGCCATCTTCCCGGTCAGTTCGGTGATTGTCAGTGGCGAGCACGATGCCGTGCTGGTCGATGCCCAGTTCGGTAAGGCCCAGGCCCAGCAACTGGTGCAGCGCCTGCGAGCTGGCGGCAAGCACCTGACTACCATCTATATCAGCCACGGTGACCCGGATTACTACTTCGGCCTGGACACCCTGACAAACGCTTTCCCCGACGCCAAGGTGCTGGCCTCGGCCGCCACTGTCGCGCATATCCGTCAGACCATGGACGCCAAGCTGGCGTACTGGGGCCCGCAGATGGGGGCGGACAAACCGGCACGGCTGGTGTTGCCACAGGTACTGGAAGGCAACCGATTGACGCTGGAAGGGCAGGCCCTTGAGGTGGTTGGCCTTGACGGTCCGCAACCAGACCGCAGCTTTGTGTGGATCCCGTCGATCAAGGCGGTGGTCGGCGGCGTTGTGGTGTCCGAGCACATTCATGTGTGGATGGCCGATACCCAGACGGCCCAGTCGCATGCCGACTGGCTCGGCACCCTGGCGCACATCGAAGCGCTGGCGCCGCGTACGGTCATCCCGGGTCATTACCTGAGGGACAGCAGCCGCTCGCTGGAGGCTGTGCGTTTCACGGCGAACTACATTCGTGACTTCGATGCCGAAACGGCCAAGGCAAAAGACGCGGGTGCCTTGATCGAGGCGATGAAGCAGCGTTACCCGGGCCTGGCCGATGAAAGCTCCCTGGAGCTGGGAGCCAAGGTCGCCAAGGGCGAGATGAAGTGGTAATTCCGTTCAATTGATGGAGAGTATCCCATGAGCAAGATCGCAATCATTGGTGCCACTGGTCGTGCTGGCAGCCAGTTGCTGGAAGAGGCCCTGCGCCGTGGCCACAGTGTATTGGCCATCGCCCGTGACCCTTCGAAACTGGAGGGCCGGGAAGGCGTGACCGTCAAGGCGTTGGATGCCAAGGACAGCGCGGCCCTGCAGGCCGCGGTCGCGGGCGTGGATGCCGTGCTGAGCGCCGCGCATTTCTCGACCATTGAGCCGCACGCGATCATCGAGCCGGTCAAGCGGGCCGGGGTCAGGCGCTTGCTGGTGGTAGGCGGTGCGGGCAGCCTGCTGTTGCCGTCGGGGCACCGGGTGATCGACAGCCCGGACTTCCCGGAAGCCTACAAGGCCGAGGCGACTGCAGGCGTGCGCTTTTTGGAGGCGTTGCAGCGGGAGCCGAACCTGGACTGGACCTTCCTGTCGCCATCGGCGGAGTTCGTTGAAGGTGAGCGCAGTGGGCGGTACACGCTGGGCAAGGATTATCTGCTGATTGGTGCAGACGGCAAAAGCTGGATCACCTTCGCCGACTTTGCGATTGCCTTGATCGATGAGCTGGAAAAGCCGGCGCATACGCGGCAGCGTTTTACCGTCGGGTATTGAGTCACCCCCTTCGCGGGCACGCCCGCGAAGAGGCCTTCATAGGCTGGCCTGGCTCTCCAGCCAGTCCAGCAATTCCACCAACCCCGGCGGCAAGCTCCTGGCCTGGCTCACCAGGTAGTACGCCTTACCGGTCATCACCTTCAGCGCAAATGGCATGCATAGCCGCCCCCCGCGCAGGTCATCACCAATCAGCGACCAGTCGCCAATCGCCACTCCGGTCCCCTGCGAGGCCATGGCCATTGCCATGTCCAGCGTCTCGAAGTGCTGCTTGGGCCCATGAGCGGCCAACGTCACCCCGGCCGCCTGCAACCACAACCGCCAGTCATGCTCGTCCCGCGAGGGGTGCAGCAACATGTGCCGCGACAGGTCATCCACCTGCCGCAAGGGTATTGGCCCGTCGCATAGCGACGGCGCACACACCGGCGTCAGCTGTTCATCGAACAACTTGCGCACCTGTAACCCGTGGTTCGGCGTGTCGCCATAGACCACTGCCGCATCGAAGCCCTCCCGGCGAAAGTCCACCCCGTGCTGCACCGTAGTCGTCAGCTCCACCGGCACATCCGGGCGCAGTGCTTGCCACTCCATCAGGCGTGGCAGTAACCAACGCATCACGCAGGTGGGTGCCTTGAGCTGCAAGGTCGTGCTGCGTCCGCCCACCTCATTCACGCCTTGTTCGATCAGTGCGAACACCTGCTGCACCCGTGGCAGCCAATCCTGGCCTTCACGGGTCAGGCTCAGCCCACGGGCCTGACGCTGGAACAGCGCATACCCCAGGTGCTCCTCCAGGGCCGCGATCTGGCGACTGACGGCGCCTTGCGTGATGTGCAACTGTTGCCCGGCACGGGTGAAGTTGCAGTGCTGGGCGGTCACCAGAAAGGTGTACAGGGCGGGTAAGGGCGGTAGGCGTTTCATTGCGATAAGCCATGATTACAGGACATGGCTAGTATGTGTTTTTTTGCATTGTGGTGGTAGTCGTGGGTTGGGTCCAATAAGCACATAACCCAAGCAGATTCATGGTGAACCCTTATGGCAACGTGCGGCGAAGTACTGGTCAAACTCCTTGAAGGCTATGGCGTGGACCATGTCTTCGGCATTCCCGGTGTGCATACCGTGGAGCTCTATCGCGGGCTGGCGGGTTCGTCCATTCGACACATCACTCCGCGCCACGAGCAGGGTGCCGGGTTCATGGCTGACGGCTATGCGCGCACCCGTGGTAAACCCGGAGTGTGCTTCATCATCACCGGCCCAGGCATGACCAACATCACCACGGCGATGGGCCAGGCCTATGCCGATTCGATCCCGATGCTGGTGATTTCCAGCGTGCAGTCCCGTGACCAGTTGGGCGGTGGCCGTGGCAAGCTGCACGAGCTGCCCAACCAGGCGGCGCTGGTGTCGGGGGTGGCTGCGTTTTCCCACACCTTGATGAGTGCAGCAGACCTGCCGCAGGTGTTGGCCCGGGCATTTGCCGTGTTCGACAGCGCCCGACCACGCCCGGTGCATATCGAAATCCCGCTAGACGTGCTGGTCGAACCGGCCGATTTCCTGCTGCCGGGCCGGCCCGTGCGCGGTAGCCGTGCGGGGGCTGCCCCGCAAGCTGTAACACAGATGGCCGAGCGCCTGGCCGGTGCAAAGCGGCCGTTGATTCTGGCCGGCGGTGGCGCGTTGGCAGCCGGTGCTGCCTTGGCACGCCTGGCCGAACACCTTCAGGCACCGGTGGCGTTGACCATCAATGCCAAGGGTTTGCTGCCGGCCAGCCACCCGCTGCAAATCGGTTCGACCCAGTCGTTGCCTGCCACGCGGGCGCTCGTCGCCGAGGCCGACGTGGTGCTGGCGATCGGCACCGAATTGGCCGAAACCGATTATGACGTGACCTTCAAGGGTGGCTTCGAGATCCCGGGAAGCCTGCTGCGCATCGATATCGACCCGGACCAGACCGTGCGCAATTACCTGCCGGAGCTGGCGCTGGTGGCTGATGCCGAATTGGCCGCCGAAGCGCTGCTCGTTGCTTTGCAGGCTCAGCCGCAACCCGTGCGTGAAAGCACCTGGGGTGTGGCCCGGGTGGCCAACCTGCGCAAGGCTCTGGCGGCAGGCTGGGATCAGCCGACATTGAGCCAGACGCGTTTGTTGAGCGCCATTCTTGAGCGCCTGCCCAATGCCATTCTGGTGGGCGACTCGACCCAGCCGGTGTACACCGGCAACCTGACCCTGGACATGGATCAGCCACGTCGCTGGTTCAATGCCTCGACCGGCTATGGCACCCTGGGTTATGCGCTACCTGCGGCCATGGGCGCCTGGCTCGGGAGTGCGGAGCAAATCTGCCAGCGTGCGCCTGCCGTGTGCCTGATTGGCGATGGTGGTATGCAATTCACCCTGCCGGAGCTGGCCAGCGCGGTGGAGGCGCAGGTGCCGCTGATCGTGCTGCTGTGGAATAACCAGGGGTATGAGGAAATCAAGAAGTACATGGTCAACCGGGCGATCGAGCCGGTTGGCGTGGATATTCATACGCCGGACTTCATCGGCGTGGCGCGGGCGTTGGGGGCTGCGGCGGAGAATGTGACGAATGTGGCGCAGTTGCAGGCGGCGCTGGGGCAGGCGGTGGAACGCAAGGGGCCTACCTTGATTCAGGTTGACCAGAATCAGTGGCAAGGGACAGTTTTGGGTTGAAGTGAAGCTGTTGCCTGTACCGGCCCTTTCGCGGGCGAGCCCGCGAAGAGGCCGGTACAGCCACCAAAAAGTCCTAGACAGCAGTGGCTCTCAATCTGGCGACATCCCGAATCGGCGGCGCTCCATACAGCCTGCTGTACTCCCGGCTGAACTGCGATGGGCTTTCATACCCCACCCGATAAGCCGCCACCGCCGCCTCCAGCCCGTCATTGAGCATCAACCTGCGCGCCTCCTGCAGGCGCAGCTGCTTCTGGTACTGCAACGGGCTCATCGACGTCACGGCCTTGAAGCGGTGGTGCAGGGTCGAGGTGCTGAGGTTGACCTCCCGGGCCAGGTCCTCGATACGCAGCGGCTGTTGATAGTTGTTGTTGAGCCAGGTAATGGCCTGGCAAACCCGGTGCGTCTGGCTGTTGGCCAAGGCAATTTCGTACAGCCGATAACCCTGTGGCCCGCGCAACAAACGGTAGAGAATTTCACGGCGGAACAACGGCGCCAACATCGCGATATCGCGCGGCGTGTCCAGCAGTCGGATCAACCTCAGCAGGGCATCAAGCAATGGCGCATCGGTTCTGTCCACATACAAACCGCGGCCGGAAGGCCGGTTAGGCACCAGCATCGGCCCGCTCTCGGCAATCAGCTGGCTGATCTCTGCCGGGTCCAGGTCTATGCGCAACCCAAGGCTGGGGTGTTCGGGGCTGGCGTCGAGCTTTACGCCGCTCAGTGGCAAGGTTACCGAAACCACCATGTAGTGCAGCGGGTCGTAGGCATATTGTTCGTCACCGAGGAACAGGCTTTTGCTACCCTGGGCCAGGATGCACAGCGCGGGTTGAGCGAGAGTCGGCACCGAGCGCACGTTCTCGGTGTAGCGCACCAGGAACAAGCCATCGATGGCCGAGGCCGGGCCGTGGGGATCGCCGGCATGGCGGCGGATCAGTTCCGCAAGCTCCTGGCGCTGCAATTCCAGGGGCGGGTCGATGGGTGTCGGTGTGGTCATGGTGGATTTCCTCTGCTGACCGACGCAGCATAGGTTTGGGCAAGGACGGGCGCTAGTCGAAAGCTGCACGTCGATTGCCTGATCCTGTCGCGCTGCAGGATTAGGCAATCGGCATGCAGTAATGGCCTAACGCGTCGCGCGAGGTAGCCCCTAACCTTGGCAGCCTGGCTTTTCCGTCCGCCTGCTTCAAGGAGATTGTGCAATGACCTCAACACAACCGGTCACCCACCTTGCTTTCATCCGTGCCAGCAGCGGGCGCTCAGCCGAGTTGGGTGCGCGACTGCGTGACCTGCTCGAACCCTCGCTGCGGGCGCCGGGTTGCCTGAGTTTCACGGTGCAGCGCTCCCAGGCGGATGCCGACCTTTGGTTACTCAGCGGTAGCTGGCAGGACCAGCAGGCGATGAGTGGCTACTTTGCTTCGCCAACGTTGGAGGTGTTTGGCGAGCTGGTACAGGCACAGGTGGTCAGAAGCTTGGACCTGCATACCTTCGATTGATCAGTGATGGGGTAAAATGACCGCCTTGTTCAATCAAGTGGATAGCAACATGGCACGTAGGGAATTCCCGCATTTCGAAGCAGTTTCGGCAATGGTCCCGGTCGAGGGGGGCGGCTACAACGCGGCTATCGCGGTCAAGGCCTTGGGCATGGGCGGCGCGCCGCGTTTTCACAAGGTACTGGACGGGCAGGTGTTCAAGGGGGCCGTGGCCGCCGACGAAGCGGCTACGGCCGAGCTGCAACGCCTGCAAGGCGTAAGCGAAGAGGGCGAGCTGATCTGGTGATCAGGCCGGCGGGCGGGCCATCTTGAACAGGTTGCCCAGCTCGAAGTAGTCCGCCGGGCCACCGCCACGCAGGATCGGTTCGGCGGCAGCGGTGTCGTAGATGCCGTTTTTCAGCAGGTGCTCGGCAATGTGCACCGCCACCACTTCACCCAGGATCAGCCAGCTGGGCACCAGCGCCTGGTCTGCCCGCTTGAGCTGCACGATCTGGCTGACCTTGCACTCGAAGGCCACGGGTGTTTCCCCCACGCGCGGTACGTTGACGATGCTCGACGGCGTGGCAGTGAGGCCGCTCAATTCAAATTCGTTTACTTCGGCCGCAACCGGTGCGCAGCTCTGGTTCATCTGCTCAGCCAGCGGGCGGGTGGCCAGGTTCCAGACAAATTCGCCGGTCTGTTCGATGTTGTTCAGGCTGTCTTTGCGCCCGACGCTGCAGAAACCGATGATCGGCGGGATGTAGTTGAACGCGTTGAAAAAGCTGTAGGGCGCCAGGTTCAGGCGGCCTTCACGGTCTTGCGAGGAGATCCAACCGATGGGGCGGGGGCCGACGATAGCGTTGAACGGGTCGTGGGGCAGGCCGTGGCCTTTGGCGGGTTCGTAGTAATACATCTGTGCTGGGCTTGCTGGCCCACCTCCTGGGTTACGAGGTGCCTAGTGTGCCAAGCCTGTGCCCGTCTGCAAATGATCAAGCCCGGCGAAAGCCGGGCTGGGTGCACGCATCAGGGATCAGCTGATGCGGTGGGCGTTGGTGCGGTCGAAGCCGTCTTCGGCGAAGCGTTGGCCGCCAGTGCGGTCGAAACCGTCTTCGGCGAAGCGTTGGCCACCGGTGCGGTCGAAGCCGTCTTCGGCGAAGCGTTGGCCACCGGTGCGGTCGAAGCCGTCTTCGGCGAAGCGTTGGCCACCGGTGCGGTCGAAACCATCTTCAGCGTAGGTAGCGGACTGGCTCTGTACCGCTGCAAATGTGTGGGCGTTGGTACGGTCGAAGCCATCTTCGGCGTAAGCGCCAGCTGCGAAAACCGAGAGGGCCAGAGTAAGGATCAGTTTGTTTTTCATGGTCGTTGCTCCAAGGGCTACAGGGGTTGTTTGTTTCTATGGGTTTAATCCTACGCCGATTAATTTGATTAAAAAGCGCAAAAAATAGCGATTAAAAATCTAATTATTCGATGTATATAGGAGCGCTTTTCGTGAATCAGGCTGTGGCATCACCCAGGAGCCGCATGCCCGCGCGTTGTCGTTCTTTCAGCTATTTCAGCTTGAAGGGTGGGAATTAATGGGACGTTAAGAACGAAATATCTTGTTTCAAAGATTTATCAACGCTTTTTTCATGCATCACCAACCGATTTTTTAGGTAACGATCAGCACCATCGCCGCACCTCAAACTGGAGCGGTACAACAATGAACAAACTCCCGCAAATCACCTTGGCCTTCTGGGTCATGAAGATCTGCGCTACCACCCTTGGCGAAACGGCGGGCGACTTGCTGTCGATGACGCTGAACGTTGGCTATGCCGTCAGCTCGCTGCTGCTGATCAGCGTGTTCCTGCTGACGTTGCTCGGCCAACTCTACTCGCGCCGTTACCACCCAATGCTGTATTGGCTGGTGATCCTCTCCACCAGTACCGCCGGCACCACCATGTCCGACTTCATGGACCGCACTCTGGGCCTGGGTTATGCCACGGGGTCGGCCTTGCTCATCGGCATCCTGCTGCTGACCTTCCTGGTGTGGCGCCTGAGCGGCAACCCACTGGATGTCACCCGTATCAAGAACCGCACGGGCGAGCTGTTCTACTGGGTGGCGATCCTGTTTTCCAACACGCTTGGCACCGCTCTGGGCGATTACCTGGCCGATGATTCGGGGCTCGGTTTTGCTGGCGGCGCGTTGCTGATCGGCAGTGCCATTGCCTTGGTAGTGGTGGCCCGCTACTGGACGCGTATTCCAGGCGTTGTGCTGTTCTGGGTGGCGTTCGTGCTTACCCGTCCGTTTGGCGCCACGCTGGGCGATGTCCTGACCAAACCCCATGAAAAGGGGGGCCTGGACTTTGGCACGGTCGGATCTTCGGCTGTGCTGGGCGGGGTGTTGCTGGTGCTGGTGCTGATGGCCAGCTGGTACCAGCGCCGTGAGCCGCGTCAGGCGTTGGAGATGTCCTGAGCCAGGTTTCAGGAGCTGGTGAGACGATTAATTGAGCTATTCGGCTCACATGATGAGCCGAATAGGATTAATCATTGGCTCATCGAATCACATCATGCATTCACAATGCATGAAAAAAGGGCGCCCGAAACGGTGCGCCCTTCTTCATTGCGGCAGGTTCAAACTCACTCAGTAGTAATCCGCGAGTGCTGTTTGGTGTCTTTCATGGTTGCGTATACCAGCAGCGAACAGGCGATACAGGCAGTGACGTACCAGTAGAAGCCGCTTTCCATACCTGCGCTCTTGAACCACAGGGCCACGTATTCGGCGGTGCCGCCGAAGATGGACACGGTCAGGGCGTACGGCAGGCCCACGCCCAGAGCGCGGATTTCCGTCGGGAACAGCTCTGCCTTGACCACGGCATTGATCGAGGTGTAGCCGCTGACGATGATCAGCGCGGCCATGATCAGGAAGAACGCGCCCCACCAGGTCTGGATGGTGTGCAAGGTGCTGAGGATAGGGACGGTGAACAGGGTGCCGAGCACACCGAAGGCGATCAGGATCGGGCGACGGCCGATCTTGTCGGACAGCCCACCAATCAACGGCTGCAGGCACATGAACAGGAACAGCGTGGCGGCCGAGATGGTGGTCGAGTCGCTGATGCTCATGCCCACGGTGTTGACCAGGTACTTCTGCATGTAGGTGGTGTAGGTGTAGAAGGCCAAGGTGCCGCCCATGGTCAGGCCGACCACGGTCATCAGCTCTTTGGGGTGGCGCATAAGGGTGCGCATCAGGCTTTCCTTGGCCTTTTCCTTCTTGGTGAAGGAGGCGGTTTCTTCCATGCCGCGACGCAGGTACAGGGCCACCACGGCGCACAGCGCACCGATCACGAACGGCACGCGCCAGCCCCAGGCGTACAGCTGCTCGGTGGTCAGGGTCTGCTGCAGGATGATCAGTACCGCCAGGGCAATGAGCTGTCCAGAGATCAGGGTCACGTACTGGAAGCTGGAGAAGAAACCACGGCGGTCCTTGCTGGCCATTTCGCTGAGGTAGGTGGCCGAGGTGCCGTATTCACCACCCACCGACAGGCCCTGCATCAGGCGCGCGATCACCAGCAGGATCGGTGCGGCGACACCGATGGTTTCGTAGCCCGGGGTCAGGGCGATGACCAGCGAGCCTGCGCACATCAGCAGTACCGAGGCCATCAATGCAGCTTTGCGGCCCTTGCGGTCGGCGTACAGGCCCATCAGCCAGCCACCGATCGGGCGCATCAGGAAGCCCACGGCGAAAATCGCGGCGGTGTTGAGCAGTTGTGCGGTGGAGTCGCCGGCCGGGAAGAAGGCCTTGGCGAAGTACAGCGAGAATGCGGCGTAGACGTACCAGTCGTACCATTCGACCATGTTGCCGATGGACCCGCTGAAGATCGACTTCAGGCGGCTGGCGGTGGTTTTTTCCGCGGCGGGCGCAGTGGCCGCCCCGGCGGGCAGGGAGGTGGCGTTATCCATCAGAGATACCTTCTCGTTGTTTTTGTGTGGAGCGCGCCGTGGCGCAGCTTGCCAAGGCAATAGCAGAAGGTGTGCCAAATGGGGGCAGGGTGATTCATTTGAAGGCGTTGCGAGTTTCTTGAGCCCCGAAATAGACGGCTTTGAACGGCCCTTGTAGGAGCGGCCAGGTGTCGCGACGGGCTGCAAAGTAGCCCCAAAATCTCACAAGAATAAGCGGAAACCCGCCTATCTCCAGTCGTTCATAAGCGGAAATCCGCTCATTCTCGCTCGACAAAATCCTCGCGCACCAACCCGTGCCGCTGCATCTTTTCATTAAGCGTGCGCCGCGGCAGCTGCAAGGTCTCCATCACCGCCTTGATCTCGCCCCCATGCTGTCGCAACGCTGCGCGCAGGCATTGCGCCTCGAACGCCTCCATCTGCTCGCCCAGCGATTGCCCGGCAGGCGCTACCTCGATGTTCGGCGAACCTAGCCCCAACGCGTGCCGCTCCGCCGCATTGGCCAGCTCGCGAACATTACCTGGCCAGTCATGCGACAGCAGTTGTGCCAGCTGTGCCCCCGACAGCGGCGGTGCGCAGCGCCCAAGCTTTTCGCCTGCTGCACGGGCAAAGTGTTCGAACAGCAGCGGAATGTCCTCACGCCGCTCACGCAACGGCGCCAGGCGCAATTCGGCCACGTTCAGGCGGTAGGCCAGGTCTTCGCGAAAACGCCCGGCACGGGCCTCGTCGAGCAGGTCGGGCTTGGTCGCGGCAATGATTCGCAAGTCGATGCTGATGCTCTGGTTAGCCCCCAAACGCTCCAGTTTCTGCTCCTGGATCACCCTTAGCAGCTTGGCCTGTTGCGCCAGTGGCATGCTCTCGATTTCGTCGAGGAACACCGTGCCACCGTTGGCGTACTCCAGTTTGCCGATGCGCTTGCCTTGGGCGCCGGTGAAGGCACCGCTTTCATGGCCGAACAGTTCGGCTTCGAACAGCGCTTCGGGGATGGCCGCGCAGTTGAGGGCAACGAATGGTTTGCCGGCGCGCGGGCCAAAATTGTGCAGGCAGCGGGCGACCCGCTCTTTGCCGCTGCCGGTTTCACCACGAATCAGCACGTTGACTGGCAGGCCGGCCAGGTCCAGCACCTGCCGGCGCAGTTGCTGCAGGCCCTGGGACATCCCCAGCAGTGTGCCTTCCAGGCGTGACTTGAGGTCAGCCTGTTCGTGCAGCCGACGGTTTTCAAGGACCAGCTGGCGCTTTTCCAGTGCCCTGCGCAGGCTACCCAGCAGGTGCTGCGGGGTGAAGGGTTTTTCCAGGAAGTCATAGGCCCCGTTGCGCATGGCTTCTACTGCCATGGGCACATCACCGTGGCCGGTCAGCAGGATCACGGGCAGGTCGGGGTCGTCCGCCTGCAGGCGCTCGAGCAATTGCAGGCCGTCCATGCCTGGCATGCGCACATCGCTGATGATCACCCCCGGGAAGTGCCGTGGCAGGTGTGCCAGGCATTCTTCAGCCCGAGCGAACAGCTGCACAGTGAAGCCGGACAGGCTCAGCCATTGCTCGACGGCAGTACGGATGCTGGCTTCATCGTCGACGACGATCACTGAATTCAACATACAGGCTCCAGGTCACGGGGCAGGGTAAGGCTCAGGCGTGCGCCACCAGGTACGTTTTCGGCCCGCAGTTGGCCACCGGCCTCGTGGACGATGCCGTAGGAAATGGCCAGGCCCAGGCCCAGCCCTTCACCCACCGGTTTGGTGGTGAAGAACGGGTCGAACACCTTGGCCAGGTCGGCCTCGGCAATGCCGCCACCTGAATCCAGCACGCTCAGGCGCCACAGCTCGCCATCTGGCTCGATGCGCACCTCCAGGCGTTTGTAGCGCTTGTCGGCCATGGCGTCGAGGGCATTGCGCAGCAGGTTGATCAGCACTTGCTCCAGACGAATGGCATCGCCGCGTACCCAGGCCGGGCGTGCCAGGTACAAGGCCACCTCGACCTCTTCACTCCGGATGCGGGTTTCCAGCAGGTGCAAGGCCTGGTCGACCACGGTGGCCAGATCGAGGCGCTCGCGCAGGCCGACCGGGCTGTTGCGGGCAAAGGTTTTCAGGTGGCTGGTCAGTGCGGCCATGCGTGTGAGCATTTGCTCCAGCGGTTCGAGGGCCTGGCGCGCTTCGTCGTAACGGCCGTGGTCCAGCAGCAGCCGTAGGGTTTCCAGTTGCATGCGCTGGGTGGTCAGCGGCTGGTTGATTTCGTGGGCCATGGCGGCCGACATCTGCCCGAGGGCGGCCAGTTTGGCCGACTGCACCAGCCCCTCCTGGGCGGTGCGCAACTCACGGGTGCGTTCTTCGACCTGGCGTTTGAGCTCTTGCCGGCTGCGCTGGCGCAGGCGGGCCAGGCGCAGGCGCTGGCTGACGAACAGGGCGGCGAACACCAAGCTCAGCCACACGGCTGCGGCGCCCAAGGCGGCATTGCGGCCATCGGCGGCCACCTGTGGCTTGCGCAACAGGTGCAAGGTCCAGTGGTCACCTTCCAGCGGCAGGCTTTCCCACAGGTACTCGGCACTGCCCTGCGGGCCTTCCACGCGGCTAAGGGTGCTGTACTCGGCAAAACGGGTCAGCACCTGGTGCTGCAGGGGCACCAGCGGCTGTTTGTCGTACTGGCGTGTTTCAGCCAGCTCGGCACGGTCGGCACCACTCAGCGGCTGGAGCTCGCGGTAGCGCCAGCCATCCTGGTTGGCGATGAAGGTGATGCCACGGGCGTCGCTGACCAGCAGGATATCGCTGCCCTGGCGCCACTCGCGTTCCAGCTCGGGGAACTCCAGCTTGACCACCATGGCACCGAGAAAGCGGCCATGCTCGTCATTTACCGCGCTGGCGAGGAAGTAGCCCGGTACGCCACTGGTTACGCCCACGGCGTAGAAGCGGCCACTGCCTTGGCTGCGGGTTTGCTTGAAATAGGGGCGGAAACCGTAGTTGGAGCCGACGTAGCTACTGGGCAGCCGCCAGTTGCTGGCGGCAATGGCCAGGCCGGTGCGGTCGAGCAGCTCAAGGGTGGAGGAATTGGCCGCGCCATTGATGCGTTCCAGCTTGCGGTTCAGGGCGTCCTGCACCTGTTCATTGACCGGGCCGCGCAGGGCGGCGATCAGTTCCGGGTCCAACGCCAGTACAGCGGGCAGGGCGCGGTAGCGGTCGATCAGGGTGTGCAGGCCATTGGCGTACAGCCCCAGTTGCTGACTGGCACGCCGGGCGTCGTCTTCCATGGCCTGGCGCTTGGCCTGGTGCATGGCCCAGCCGGCACTGAGAGCGGTGCCCAGCAGGATGAGCAAGGTGATCAGCCCCAGACGCAGGGCGCGAAAGGAAAAGGGCATTGGGGCGGATCCGGAATATTTGGGGATCGGGGCCGGCCCTTTCGCAGGTCTACCTGCGAAAGGGCCGGTACAGGCGGCCGGTTTCAGTTACAGCAGTTCAAAGCTCTGCTGTTGCACCGCCTGGGAATCCAGCCCTACCTGGACATTGAACTCACCTGGCTCGGCAACCCGCTGCAGCTGGCCATTGTAGAACCTCAGGTCATCCTCGTTGATGCGGAAGGTCAAGGTCCGCGACTCACCCGGCTTGAGCATCAGCTTCTGGAAGTTTTTAAGTTCCTTGACGGGGCGGCTCATCGAAGCCGACACATCTTGCAGGTACAGTTGCACCACGGTCTCGCCGGCCACCTTGCCGGTATTCTTCACCGTCACCTTGGCCTCCAGGTTGTCACCGCGCTTGAGGTCCTTGTGCGACAGCTTCAGGCCGGACAGCTCGAAGCTGCTGTAGCTCAGGCCATAGCCGAACGGGTACAGCGGGCCGTTAGGCTCTTCGAAGTACTGCGAGGTGTAGTTACCCGGCTTACCCGGCGTGAACGGCCGGCCAATGCGCGTGTGGTTGTAGTACATCGGGATCTGCCCGACCGAACGCGGGAAGGTGATGGCCAGCTTGCCGGATGGGTTGTAGTCGCCAAACAGCACGTCGGCGATGGCATTGCCGCCCTCGGTACCGGCGAACCAGGTTTCGAGGATGGCGTCGGCCTGCTCGCGTTCCCAGCCGATCGACAGCGGCCGGCCGTTCATCAATACCAGTACCAGCGGCTTGCCGGTCGCCTTCAGGGCCTTGATCAGCTCACGCTGGCTGGCTGGAATTTCCAGGGTGGTGCGGCTGGACGACTCGTGGGACATGCCACGCGACTCGCCGACAACCGCTACGACCACGTCGGACTGCTTGGCAGCCTTCACGGCTTCGTCGATCAGCACCGCAGGCGGGCGTGGGTCGTCGACGATTTCCGGTGCGTCGAAGTTGAGGAAGTTCAGGTAATCGAATATCGCCTTGTCGCCGGTGACGTTGGAGCCTTTGGCGTAGACCAGCTTGGCTTTGCCTTCTACGGCGCGGCGCAAGCCTTCACGCACTGTCACCGAGTGCACGGGTTTGCCGTCGGCGGCCCAGCTGCCCATCATGTCGATCGGTGCATCGGCCAGCGGGCCGACCAGGGCGATGGTGCCGGCTTTTTTCAGCGGCAGGGTCTGGTTGTGGTTTTCCAGCAGTACCAGGCTGCGGCGGGCCACATCGCGCGCGGCTTCGCGGTGCAGGCGGTCGTTGCCGTAGTAGTCTTTCAGGTCGGTTTCGGCCTTGCCGATGCGCACGTAAGGGTCCTTGAACAGGCCCATGTCGTACTTGGCTCCGAGTACTTCGCGCACCGCCTGGTCCAGCTCGCCCTGGGTCACTTCTCCGGACTTCAGCAGGCCTGGCAGCTCTTCGCCGTACAGGGTGTCGTTCATGCTCATGTCGATGCCGGCCTTGATCGCCAGCTTGGCGGCTTCGCGACCGTCCCGGGCGACACCGTGGCGGATCAGTTCCTGGATGGCGCCATGGTCGCTGATGGTCACACCCTTGAAGCCCCACTCCTTGCGCAGCAGGTCGTGCATCAGCCAGGTGTTGGAGGTGGCCGGCACGCCGTTTATCGAGTTCAGTGCCACCATCACTCCGCCGGCACCGGCGTCGAGGGCGGCGCGGTAGGGCGGCAGGTAGTCGTTGTACATCTTCGGCAGGCTCATATCGACCGTGTTGTAGTCGCGCCCGCCTTCCACGGCGCCGTACAGGGCGAAGTGCTTGACGATGGCCATGATGCTGTCGGGGTTGGCCGGGCTGCTGCCCTGGAACGAGCGCACCATCACCTGGCCAATCTTCGAGGTCAGGTAGGTGTCTTCACCAAAGCCTTCACTGGTGCGGCCCCAACGTGGGTCGCGGGCAATATCGACCATGGGGGCGAAGGTCATGTCCAGGGCGTCGGCCGAGGCTTCGATGGCGGCGGTGCGGCCAACCTTGGCCACGGCGTCCATGTCCCAGGTGGCGGCCATGCCCAGGCCGATCGGGAAGATGGTGCGCTCGCCGTGGACGGTGTCGTAGGCGAAGAACATCGGGATCTTCAGGCGGCTGCGCATGGCCGCGTCCTGCATCGGGCGGTTTTCGGGCGCGGTGCGTGAGTTGAAGGTGCCGCCGATGCGGCCGGCGGCGATTTCCTCACGAATCTTGTCGCGAGGCATTTCCGGGCCGATGCTGATCAGGCGCAACTGGCCGATTTTCTCGGCTTCGGTCATCTGGCTGATCAGATGGTCGATGAACGCCTGCTTGTCCTGCAGGGGCGGGGCGGTGGGGGCGGCGAGGGCCGCCTGACTGGCAAGGCCCATGGCCAGGCCCAGCAAAGACAATTTCATCATCAATTCCGTTGTGGGGCCTCTGCCGTATCCAGCGGTGATACGTGCGCGGCCGAAGTTTTCAGGCGGCTATTGTTGTACGATTGACACGCTCATTTTCCAGCGGCGGATTATGCCTGAATATGTCGCCTGGGGACGAAGCCCCGAATGCCGGGACAACAACTATAAGAACGCTAAAGAGACCGACGGCATGACCCCCTTCGACGAATACCATCAACGGCAGATTGCCGAAGCCATTGCCCGTGCTGAAAAGCGAACCGATGCCGAACTGGTGACGGTACTGGCCCGCCGTGCTGACGATTACGCGTATTGGCCGCTGTTGTGGGCCGCCGTGCTGGCGCTGGCTGTGCCGGGGCTGTTGCATTGGCTGCTGGGTTGGCCCAGCGTGCGTGGCTTGCTGGTGGCCAACGTGTTGCTGTTCGTCGGTTTGTGCCTGCTGCTGCGCAACCCGCTTCTGGCCGGCTGGCTGATTCCTCGGACTTTGCGTCGCTGGCGCGCCTCGCGGCTGGCTCGGCAGCAGTTCCGCGAGCAGAACTTGCAGCGCACGGCAGGCGCTACGGGCGTGCTGATCTTCGTCAGCGAGGCGGAACGGCATGTGGAGATCCTGGTCGACCGCGGTATCGAGCATTATCTGGATACCAACGCGCGGGCGGCCATTGTCGCCCGCTTTGCCGAGCAGGTGCGTCAGGGGCGGACCTTGCAGGGGTTTGTCGAGTGCATCGATGCCTGCGGCGAGCTGCTTAGCGAGCATGTGCCGCCTACCCGTGCGCGCAACGAGTTGCCCAACCGGTTGGTGATCCTGGACTGACTTGGAACCTGCAGGGTGTAGAATGCGTTTCCCGCTATTCGAGGCACCGTTTCTCCATGTCCGCCAGTTCTTTCGCCCTCTCTGCGTCAGATGCACGCGCCCGGTTTCTCGGCCTTCTGAATGCAGCCTTGCACGGCAACACCTTGGTCAAACTGGTGCTGGCGCGCCATGTCGGTGCCGACCAGACCTTGCAACGGATCATCGCCAAGCCGCTGCAGGTCAAGGGCCAGCCATGCCTGTCGCTGGTCTACCGCCACCAGACCCGCGACATCACCCGCAACCTGTCGCTGGAACAGGCGCAGGCGCTGGTAGCCGAGCTGCTGCCGGACAGCTTCCGCAATGCCCACCTGTTCGACGCAGATGGCGAAGTGCAACTGACCTTCAGCAAGAAGGGCAAGCCGATGTTGCAACGTCACGGCGCGCAGGCTCCACGCGAGGCCGCGGCGAGCAGTGGCCATGACCGCGAGAAGAAGCGCTACCTGGATTTGTCCAGGCCGTTCCTGCGTGACCTTGGCGTGACCGACGCACAAGGTGCATTGATCCCGTCCATGTCGCGCAAGTGGAAGCAGATCAACAAGTTCATCGAGGTCTTCGACCACGCCCTGGCCAGTGCGCCGGTACCTGCGAAACAGGCACTTCGGGTGGCCGACTTCGGCTCGGGCAAGGGCTACCTGACCTTTGCCATGCATGACTACCTGAGCAACAGCCTGGGCCGTGAGGCGCAGGTGACCGGTGTAGAGCTGCGCCAGGACATGGTCGACTTGTGCAACGCCGCCGCTTCGCGCCTGGAGCACCCGGGCCTGGAATTCCAGTGCGGGGATGTACGTAGCGTGGTTCCCGAGGCCATCGAAGTGATGATCGCCCTGCATGCGTGCGATATCGCCACCGACTACGCCATTCACACCGGTATCCGCTGCAACGCCGCGATCATCATGTGCTCGCCGTGCTGCCACAAGCAGATCCGCCCGCAACTGCACAGCCCGGGGTTGCTGCAACCCATGCTGCAATACGGCTTGCACCTGGGCCAGCAGGCCGAAATGCTCACCGACAGCCTGCGCGCGTTGTACCTGGAAGCCTGCGGTTACGAAACCAAGGTGTTCGAGTTCATCTCGCTGGAGCACACCAACAAGAACAAGATGATTCTTGCGGTGAAGCGGCGGCAGCCGGTGGCTAACGGCGAGTTGCTGGAGAAGATTGGCCAGCTCAAGGCGTTTTATGGGGTGCAGGAGCATTGCCTGGAAACATTGCTGCGGGCGGATGGCTTGCTTTGAAAACAGCCACTGGCAAGCCTGCTGGCGTGCTCGTGCAGCGGGCGTGCTAGCGTCTAGCCGCTGGTCGATCGATCGCCAAATCTGGTAGCCCCAGCGGATGCGTACTGGCGTCATAGAAATGCACCTGCGTCCCCGACAAATCTCCAAACCGATCAACAAAATGCTGCTTCTGGTTGATCACCGACGCATCGCTCACTGGCCGGATAGCAATCGAGAGCTGCTTCGGTCGGGCCTGGCGGATGGCTTCGAGCAGGTGCTGGTCACTGCTGTCCAGGTGCTGACCGAACAGGCATACCCCTTGGCTTTCCTGGGCCAGCTGCCCCAGGCACCAGCTGAGGTAATCCGAATGGCGGATGGCGCGCAGTTTTTCCTCGCTGCGGTCTTCATTGACGAACAGTGGCACTTCACCTGGGATGTTCACGGCAAAGCCATCAAGCAGTTCGGCGCTGTCGGCGCTGCGTTGGCGGGTGGTGCCGTCGGGTAGCTTCAGCAGGTGCAGGCCGCCGTGCAGGTGCATCACCCGCGTGCCTTCGCTGCGGGTGCGACGCACGTCGAAGAAGCCTTGTTCGTCGAACAGGTCGGCGAAGCCGTGTGGGGCGCTCTGTACAGCCCACGGTAGCAGCAGGTCGTAGTTGCTGGTGTAGACGCTGCGGTAGCCACGCAGCGCCTGGTTGAGGGTCGCGAGGGTGGCTGGCGGCATCAGCGGCCACGGCAGGTGCACCGTGCGCACGGCGTGAATCAACGCTTCCTTGATCGAGTAATAGCGGTTCAGCGGTGCGGTGGAGTTGATGGCCAGCGCCGCGTTGGCGCGCACGGTGGTGTTGAGGGCGCTGAGCACCGGCTCGAACAGTTCCGTGCCCAACGACTTGAACAGGGCCTGGTCACTGACCGCCAGGCCTTTCTTGCGGCCTGCGCGTTGTGCTTCCTCGAACAGCGAGAAATAGCCGAAAGGCTTCCACACTGCGCGGCTGGCGCCGTTGCCCAGCAGCAGGGCATCGCAGGGGTGGCGGGCGGCGAGTTCTGGCCAAGGGGTGAGGGTGGCGTCAAGTGCAGGCATGCTGGAGTCCGTTGGGTGGAGCGGGGAGCGGGGGGACTTTAGCATGTCGTGCAGGGTGTGCGACGCCTACAGGCCCTTGTCAGTGCGCAAGGGCCTTTAATACATGATCAGGATCATTACGTATTGCGCGTAGTAATGCCTTGGCAGGCCCGGTAGGTTCTCGTCGCCCTTGTTCCCAATTCCTCAATGTTGCTACCTGAACATCGATGATCTCGGCAAAGCGTGCTTGCGTGAGCCCCGTTGCCTTGCGGATGTTACGCACCAGGAGTGCATCGATCTCGAATTCTCGAGAAGGCGCCTGCTTCCCTTGGACGATGTCGTCCATTTGTTGCACGCCTTCCAGCAGTTCGTCAAAAAAGCGGTTCATGCGTGCCTCCAGTGTTCAATGATCGACCTCAGCGCCTTGCGTTGCTCGGGGGACAGGCCGGGTTGCTCGTTCTTGCGCTAGATGTAGAGCAGGGCTATCTGTGACTTGGAGATGAAGTGGTAGTAGATAACCCTGGCACCACCGCGTTTTCCGTGCCCGTTTGCGGCCACACGTAATTTGCGCAGGCCGCCTGTTCCCTCGATCAGGTCACCTGCCTCAGGTGAAATCATGAGCCGGACTTGGAGCAAGCGATAGGCATCGTCATCAAGGAGTTCCTTGACTCGCTTGGTGAACACGGCTGTTTCGGTAAAAAGCATAACAGGTTGTACGCCATTGGCGTAGCTGCTGGTTGTCCAGCGCCACGGAGAAGGATTGCCCGGCCGTATTCAGGATCGGGTCAGCGAGGCTAGCGAATCCGCTCCTCACTGGGCGATCATCCTTTTTCGAGGGGCGGGTAGTCCTTTTCTCTGTAGGGGGCCGAATGGGTTGCGATAGCGTTCTGTTCAGCCCTCTCCGGTAATGAGCGTGCTACGGTTGCGGTTACGCCACACCCGATACGCCCGAATCCCCGCCCGCACCGAGCCGAACAGCAGTTTGTCTTCCATTTCCCGTGCCATCCCCGAGCGCACCAGCATGCGCAGGAAGGTGCCCCGGGCGCGGGCGATCGCAAAGAAGATGCCTTGCGCGGCCAGGGTATCGCGCACTTCACGCAGGGCGGCGATACCGCTGACGTCGATGCTGGTGACGGCTTCGGCATCGAACAGCACGGCCTTGGGTTGGTCCTGGCTCTGCACCGCTTCGAGCAGGCGCATCTTGAAGTAGTCGGCGTTGAAGAACAGGATCGCGTCGTCGAAGCGGTACACCACCAGGCCTGGCACGGTACGCGCTTCCTTGAATTTGCGGATGTCGACCTGGCCTTCGGTGCCCGGCAGCCAGCCGAGCACGGCGTCGGTGGGTTGGTAGATGCTGTAGAGCAGGCGCAGGATCGCCAGGGTCACAGCAAACACGATGCCGGGCAGCACGCCCAGGCCCAGCACACCGGCCGTGGTCAGCAGGCAGAGCCAGAACTCGAAGCGGCTCAGGCGGCGGATGAGCCCCAGCGACTTGATGTCGATCAGCCCCCAGCCGGCCATCAGCAGCACGGCGCCTAATGCTGCCTGCGGGATCCACGCCATCGGCGCGGTGAAGAACAACAGGATCAGGGCAATGACCAGCGCGGCGACGATGCCCACCAGCTGGCTCTTGCCACCCACCATGTCATTGACGGCGGTGCGCGAGTCGGCGCCGCTGATGGCAAAGCCCTGGGACACCCCGGCCGCCAGGTTGCTCACGCCCAGGGCGACGAATTCGTGGTTGGCGTTGATCGCGTAGCCGTGGCGGGCGGCAAAGCTGCGTGCGGTGAGCATGGCGCTGCAGAAGCTGACGGTGGCGATACCCAGGGCGTCGCGCAGCAGGCTCTTCATTTCCGCCAGGTTGCTGTGCGGCCAGGCCAGCTGCGGGATGCCGGCCGGCACCGGGCCGAGGATGGCGACGCCGAAGCGGTCGAGGCCAAACAGGCCGACCAGCAACATGAACAGTGCCACCACGGTCAGTGCGGCGGGCAGGCGTGGGAAACGCCGTGGTAGCCAGATCAGCAGGCCCAGAGCGGCCAGGCCGATGAACAACGTGATCCAGTGGATCTCACCCAGGCGCTGGAAAAAGTTGATCAGGCTGAGGATAAAACCGTCGCCTTCGATCTTGAACCCCACCACCTTGGACAGCTGCCCGGCGATCAGGCTCAGGCCGATGCCGTTGAGGTAGCCGATGAGGATCGGCCGCGAGAAGAAGCTGGCGATGAACCCGGCCCGTGCCAGGCCGGCAGCGATCAGCATTACCCCCACCAGCACGGTGACGATCACCGACAGTTCGGCAATGCGCTGCGGGTCGCCCATGGCCAGCGGCGCCACGGCACCGGCGATCATCGCGCAGGTAGCGGCGTCAGGGCCAACCATCAGCTGGCGTGAGCTGCCGATCAAGGCATAGACCATCATTGGCAGCACGCAGGCGTACAGGCCGTACTGTGGCGGCAAACCGACAATTTGTGCGTAAGCGATGGCGATGGGTATCTGAATCGCCGCGACCGAGAGGCCTGCCTGCAAATCGGCATGGAACCATTCGCGGCGGTAGTGCAGCAGGTTGGCAAGGCCCGGTAGCCAGCGGGAGAGAAACATGCGTCGTCCTTTCGAAATGCTTCACGTAACCATCTACGCATTGAAGCGGATCGGCAGGCAATTGGCCATGGGCCAGATCAAACCGGGAGGGCAGAAACGAAAAAAGGAGCCGAGGCCCCTTCTGACAGCGATGACGTTGCTGGAACGCCATGCGGTGATGCAATGTGGAGCGGGTAGAGGGAATCGAACCCTCAACTAAAGCTTGGGAAGCTTTCGTTTTACCACTAAACTATACCCGCGTCTGCGCAGCACTTTTTACCAGAACCCTCCACGAATTAGAAGCCCAAGTTATAAAAAAGCTTGTCGGCACCCTATAGCCTGCGGGATCAGCCACAGGGCGCCGATGCGCTCAAATGGCCAATGCATGCTGCCCCTGCTGCCCTTGTTGAACAGGCCGGTAGCGGTGACGCGTTTCACGCACGGCCGGCTTGAGGAAACCGAGCAGGACGCTGCGGGTGTCTTCACAGGCCGTTTTGTTCTCCATGTCCAGGAAGTGGCCAGCGTCACGAATCACGCTGAAATGGCTCTTGCCCACATGCTTGCCGAACTGCCGGGCATCTTCGACCGTGGTGTACTCGTCGCGGTCGCCGTTGACGAACAGCACAGGGATGTCGATATTGCGCGCACCCTCCAGCGCCCGGTCCAGGTCGCGATGCAGCACCTCGTTGATGTGGAAGTGCATCTGCGCGTACTCGTGGCTGTCCAGGCTGCTGACGTGGCGGTAGTTGAAGCGCTTGAACAGTGATGGCAGATGCTTGCCGATGGTGTCGTTGACCAGGTTGCCGACCTGGTAGCGATCGCAGGCGGCCAGGTACTGGCAGCCACGGTCCAGGTAGTCGCGCATCGGTTCGTTGATCACCGGCGAGAAGGAACTCACGACGGCCTTCTTCACGCACCGCGGCTGGTGCGCCAGCGCCAGCAGCGTACTTGCGCCACCCCATGAGAACGACATCACATGGTCGGCCTGGAAGTGCTCGATCAGCTCAAGGAGAATATGCGCCTCGGTCTCCTTGCTGATAAACCGTTCCTGGCGGTTGTGTGGCTTGGACTTGCCGGCATACGGCTGGTCGAACAGCACTACGTTGAACTGCGGGTGCAGGTTACGTACCGTTTGGGCGAACGAGGCCGTGGTGGCCAGCGAACCATTGATCATGATGATCGTATTCTCGGCCGCTTCCGCGCGATAGAACTCCGTGTAAACCCGATACTGACCTTGGATATCAAGTACAGCGATTTCTGGCCTCATGTCATCGACTCCTGGCGCAAAAAGGGTATTCGCGTCACCTAGGGTGCACGTTCTTTATGACAGGTAGGCATTTGCCTGAAGAGTAACCGGGGGCCCTGTGTCGATCCTTGGCACATGCGTCGACGGTATTGTTTTTGGCGGGCAATTTGCCGTGCCCCAAGGCATCAAGGCCCTGGGTGGCCGGCAAAAGGCGTCTTCGACTGCGGGTGTGACTTGTTAGTCACATGCAGACTGACGATTTGGATTCAAGCAGTGGGTCGGGGATCCTGCAAGTGCCGTTCGGGAGAATTTGTGACTTTTGTCGCTCAGCGGTCGTATGACCACCTTGGGCCAGAACGGGCAGCCTAGACAGTGGCGATTTCTTCCGCCGTCAGTTCACGAAACGCCCCCGGAGCCAAGTCAGGATCCAGGCGGATCGCGCCCATGCTTTCCCGGTGCAACCCCACCACCTTGTTGTCGAAGAACCCGAACATGCGCTTGACCTGGTGATAGCGCCCTTCGACGATCGCCAGCCGTGCCTGGCGCGGGCCGAGGATGTCCAGCTGGGCGGGCAGAGTAGTGAGGTCCTCAAAGGCGAAGTAGAAACCCTCACGGAACTTGGCCTCATAGTGCTCGCCAATCTCGTCCTCGGTGTCCACCAGGTAGTGCTTGGGCAGCTTGGTGGCAGGTTGGGTCAGGCGCCGTGACCATTGGCCATCGTTGGTCAGGATCATCAACCCGGTGGTGTTGAAATCCAGGCGCCCGGCTATGTGCAGGTCGCCTCGCAATGCTTCGGGCAGCAGGTCGAGCACGGTAGGGTGCTGCGGGTCCTGGGTGGCGCTGACGCAGCCCGTGGGTTTGTGCAGCATCAGGTAGCGCGCCGGTCGGCCAGCCTGCAGCACCTGGTCGTCCAGTTCCACGCGGCTGAATTCGCGTACCTCGGTCAGCGGGTCGCTGACCACCTGTCCATCTACCCGCACACGACGCTGTACCAGCATCAGGCGGGTTTGTTGGCGGTTGAGGCTGGGCAGGTTGGCGAGGAAGCGGTCGAGGCGCATTGCAACAGGTCAGTGAGAAGTGGTTGATCGAAGTTGTTCTTCAACGGCCGCGCAGCGTGGGCACAGGCAGGCTTTGTCGCGTAAATCGGCGGGCAGGGCCTGGAGCACGGCCGGGTCGATACTCACGCTGTAGCACCAGCAGGCCTGGGTGGCGCGGCGGGGGACGGCCAGGCTGCACTGGTTGAGGGCACCGCAAGCGGGGCAGTGTTGGCTGTCATTCATCTTGGGTTTCACTGCAGACGCGGTTACGGCCGGCCTGCTTGGCACGATAGAGCGCTCGGTCGGCGCGGGTCAGCAGGGCGTGCAGGGTATCTCCCGGTTGCAGACTGCTCAGGCCGATGCTGGTGGTCAGGCGCAAGGGGTGTTCGTCGTAGCTGAACGTGAGCTGTTCGGTGCGGCGGCGGATCTTTTCCGCTACCTCGATGGCCTGCCGACCCTCGGCTTCACGCAGCAGCACGATGAACTCCTCGCCGCCCCAGCGGCAGAGTATATCCGATTGGCGCAGGCTGCCCTGTAGCACATTGGCGAACTGGCGCAGCACTTCGTCGCCTGCCAGGTGACCGTGGGTGTCATTCAGCGCCTTGAAGTGGTCCAGGTCGATCAGCAGCGCCACCAGCGGCCCACTGTCGCGCTGGGCTTCGTGCAACGCCTGGGCGGCGAGCAAGTCGAAGCTGCGCCGGTTGGGCAGGCCGGTAAGGCTGTCGAGCGTGGCCAGCGCCTCGGTGCTGGCCTGATGACGGCGCACCATGGCATGCACCAGCGCCAGCACCACCAAGGTGATCATCGCGCAGATGGCCAGGTTCAGGTACAGGGAATGGCGAATGCGGTCGAGGGCGCCGGTTTCGCGCTTGTCCACCAACAGGTACCAGTCCAGCTCGGGCAGGTGACGCACGTTGAGGAAGTGGCTGTGGTTGTCGCTGTCGTGGTACTCGTGGCTGCCTTCGCCGGGTACTGGCTGTTCGGCCAGCACATCGTTCAGTTCGGCGTTGTCGCTCAGTGGTTGGCCGACCCGCAAACCGTGCGGACCACCTTCGGACCCGGTCAGCAACACTTTGCCTTCGGCATCGACAAACACGACCGACCGCTGGTAGCGGCGCTGGTACTGGTCGATCAGCTTGACCACCGAGGACACACTCAGCCCCACCCCGGCAGCGCCAATGAAGCGGTGCTGGTAGTCGTGCACCTGGTAGTTGATGAACACGGTCAGGCTGTCCTGGTTGGCCATATCGAGGTCGACGTTGATCTCATAGGGGGCCTTGAGGTCGCGCAGGCGGAAATACCAGGCATCGCGCCATGTGCCGGCTTGCACCTGCTTGAGCACGCCCTTGGCTTGATAGTAGGTGAGGGTGCGGTTGGAGACGAAGAACGAGGTGAAGGTGCCCTGCTTACCCATGACCTCGCCCAGGTAGCGTGTCATGCGCTGGGTGTCCTTTTCGCCCGACAGTACCCAGTCACGCAAAAAAGTATCCTGGGCCATCATCGAGGCGATCAGCACCGGGCGAATCAGGTCTTTCTGGATTTCCGAGTAGACCGTGTCGGAGGTCAGCGGCAATTCGGTATTGATAATGCCGTCGCGGATGGCGCTGCGCGAGGAGAAGTAGCTGAGCAGCGAGGTAGCAAGGAAGCCGCAGGCCAGCAGCACCAGCAGGGTAACGATCAGCGAGCGCTGCGAGAACAGAGCGGAACGTGAGGGCATGATCTTCCCATGATGTGTGCCGAGCCGCCCATTCTAGTGAGATGACCGATAAATGACTGCAAGTTTTTAGGGGCTATCGCACCTGTATCAAATTGTTGCAGAAATGGCACTGCACCTTGGCGTCGCTGTCTTATTCAGTGTCGATGAATGCATCACGCATCGATGCTCGCCAGCGCCGCTGTTCGGGCACTCCAGCGGTCCAGGAGGCCGCCATGTCCTATCGAATCCTGTTGATCGCCCTGCTGGGGCTGATGACTTCCGCCTGCGCCCCGTACTACGAGAGCGGGGGCTATTACCGTTCGGACTACTATTCCACCGACCGTTACGTCTCGCCGGGCTATTACCGCTATGACCGTTATTACGTCACGCCGCAACCGCGCTATTACTACCAGCCTGCACCACGCTATTACTACCGGCCAGCCCCCGCGCCGCAATACCGGCCGTATCCGCAGCCGGGGATGAACCGTTGGCATGGCAACCCCCGCTACGACTATGGCAATCGCCAACGGCAAGACTACAGGCAAGACCGGGATCGCCATGACTATCGTGATGGCAGCCAGCGCTACCAGCGTGGCGATTCGCATTCCAACAGGCAGGGGAATGGTGGCGGGCGTTGGGATGGCCAGCGTGGCCAGGGGCAAGGAGGCAACTGGCGGCGGTAAGGTGAAGTGAAGCGGGGGGCGCTTTGCGCCCCATCACCGGCAAGCCTAACCCAGATCTGCCAATGGGTGCCGACCCTCCCACACCTTGGCAAAATGCGCCTCGACCACCGCCGCCGGAACCTGCGCCACATCGGGCCAGTGCCAGCGCGGCTGGTCGTCCTTGTCCAGCAGGCGGGCGCGTACGCCTTCGCTGAACTCGGGGTGACGGCAACAGTTCAGGCTCATGCTGTATTCCATCTGGAACACCTGTGCCAGCGACAGATACCGTGCCCTGCGGATTTGCTCCCAGACCAGGTGCGCCGTCAGTGGGCAACCCTGATGCAGCCGTTGGCCGGCATCGGCCAGCAGCGGGTCGTCATGATGCTTGAGCCCTTCCAGCGCACGCCAGGCCGCCGCCGCATCGGCCACGTCGAGCAACGCATCGATAACCTGCCGCCTTGGCAACCACTGGGCTTCGGGCAACTCGGCACAGGCGCGGTGCTGTTCGGCCTTGAGCAGGCTGTTCAGCTGCAGGGCGGTCTGCTCTTGCCAGTTCAACTGCAGCAGTTCTTCGATCAATGCCTCTTGCTGGTGCTCGCCCAGAAAGCGGTCGGCCAGGCTCAGGTCAAGGGCATCGCGGGCGTTGATCGGTGCCCCCGTCAGCCCCAGGAACAACCCCAGCTTGCCCGGCAGCCGTGCCAGAAACCAGCTCGCGCCCACATCCGGGTACAGGCCAATGCTGATTTCCGGCATGGCCAGCCGGCTGCTGGGTGTGACGATACGCACGTTGGCACCCTGCAACAGCCCCATGCCGCCTCCTAGCACATGCCCATGCCCCCAGCACAGCAGCGGCTTGGGGTAGGTGTGCAGGGCAAAGTCCAGGCGGTATTCGGCGGCGAAGAAGGTGGCAGCCAGGGGCGGCACGCTGCCGGGGTGGTCGCGGCAGGCTTGTACCAGTGCACGTACATCGCCACCGGCGCAGAAGGCTTTTGCGCCGGTGCCGCGCAGCAGCACGCAGACAATGCCCGGGTCGTGGGCCCAGGCATGCAGTTGTTCGCCCAATACTTCGATCATGGGCAGGTTCAGGGCATTGAGTGCCTTGGGTGCATCCAGGGTGGCAATGCCGATGCGGGCGCCATCGGCGCCGATGAGAACCTCGCAATGAATGGCCATGGACTACCTCGCTCAAGTCATCGCACAAGTATGGCCTGCCTGGCCGAACATGCCGGTTGTCGGTCGGATCGTTTGACAAGCGGGAAGGGCTTACCTAGTGTCGCGCCATTGTTTACGGATGGCCCCATGACTGACGACGATCGCATCAAACTCGAACCCAGCTGGAAGGCCGCACTGCGCGCCGAATTCGACCAGCCCTACATGCATCAGCTGCGAGAGTTCCTGCGCAGCGAATATGCCGCCGGCAAGGAGATCTACCCGCCAGGGCCGCTGATCTTCAATGCACTCAACTCGACACCGCTGGACCAGGTGAAGGTGGTCATCCTTGGGCAGGACCCTTACCACGGGCCGGGCCAGGCGCATGGTCTGTGTTTCTCGGTGCAACCGGGCGTGGCCACGCCGCCGTCGCTGGTCAACATCTACAAGGAACTGCAGCGCGATCTGAACATCCCGATCGCCAGCCATGGCTACCTGCAAAGCTGGGCCGAGCAGGGTGTATTGCTGCTCAACACGACCATGACCGTGGAGCGAGCCAATGCGGCATCGCACGCCAAGAAGGGGTGGGAGTTCTTTACCGACCGGGTTATCCAGGTAGTCAGTGAGCAGTGCCCGAACGTGGTGTTCCTGCTGTGGGGTTCGCATGCGCAGAGCAAACAGAAGCTGATCGATGGGACCAAGCACCTGGTGCTGAAATCGGTGCATCCGTCGCCACTGTCGGCTTACCGTGGTTTCTTGGGTTGCGGGCATTTCAGCCGGACCAACAGCTTCCTTGAGCAGCGTGGCATGGCGCCGATCAACTGGGCGTTGCCGCCGCTTTGAGGATTACCGGGGCCGTGCAACGGCCCCTAGTGCTGGTTCCTTACCCAATACTTGAACAACGGCTCTGCCAAAAACAGCACGAACAGCAGGCGCATCACCTGCAGCGCCGTCACCAGCGGTACCGACAGTTGCAGGGTTTCTGCCGTCAGGCTCATTTCGGCAATTCCGCCCGGCATCATTCCCAGCGTCAGCGAACGCAAATCCAGCGCGGTCATCACGCTGAGTACCCACGCGGCACTGCCGGCAATCGCCATGCATAGCGCCGTGGCTAACAGCGTGCGCCCCAGGAACGACGGTGCGCGGCGGAAGAAGGCGCGGTTGAAGTGGCAAGCCAGGCCGCTGCCTATCAGCCACTGGCCGATCTGGCTGGCACCATTGGGCAGTGCGATTTGCAGGTTGCCGGCCAGGCTGACCGTGGCCGCTACCAGCAATGGCCCGAACAGCCATGGATTGGGCTGGCGCAAGCGTTGCCAGAGCAGCGCAACGGCACCGCCCAACGGCGCTATCAAGGCCAGCCAGCTCCAGCTGACGCTTCCCGCGTGGTTCAGCGGCACCCCGTCACCCAGCAAGAACTTGAACAGCGCCGGTACGCACAGCACCACCGCCAGCACCCGCAGGCTCTGCGCCGCAGCCACCTGGCTCAGTACCGCGCCGTTACGTGCGCCGAGGTTGACCATCTCCCCCGAGCCTCCTGGCATGCTGGCGAAAAAAGCCGTGGCGCGGTCTTCACCGGTCTTTCGCAACAGCCACACGCTGATCACGCTGGACAGGGTCGTGAACAGGGCGCCGAAGAAAATCAGCGCAAAATGGCTGCCCACCTGCTCGATCACCGCCGGGGTAAAGTGCAGGCCAATGCCGATGCCGATGATGCACTGCCCGCACTTGCGGCCGTTGGGTATCTCTGACAGTTGCCAGGGCGTCAGGCAGCGCACCAGGATGATGGCCAGCAGCGAGCCGACCATCCACGGCAAAGGCCAGCCGACCTTGCTGGCGATGTAACCGCCAGCAAGGCCGACCAGCCCGGTTGCGACAAACAACGGCAACCCGCGATCAGGCATCGGCCAGGGCCCGGCGCTGCTGGCTGCGTTTGCGCCAGATGCGAAGCAGCGGCAAGGCGAGCATCAGCACCACCAGCGCCCACACGCCCATGCTGATCGGGCTCGACCAGAGGATGCCCAGCTCACCGTTGGAAATCGACAGTGCGCGGCGCAGGTTCTGCTCCATCAGCCCGCCGAGAATGAAACCGAGCAGGATTGGCGACAGCGGGAAGTCCAGCTTGCGCAGGATGTAGCCCATGATGCCGATGCCGACCATCAGGAACAGGTCGAAGGTGGTGGCATGCACGGCGTACACGCCGATGGCGGTGATGATGGCGATCACCGGCACCAGCGCCCAGTTCGGCACGGCGAGGATGCGGGTGAAAATGCGGATCATCGGAATATTGAGGATCACCAGCATGATGTTGGCGATGAACAGCGAGGCGATCAGGCCCCAGACGATGTCTGGCTGCTGTTCGAACAGCAGTGGGCCGGGGGTGATGTTGTACAGGGTCAGGGCACCGATCATCACGGCGGTGGTGCCAGAGCCCGGCACACCCAGGGTCAGCATCGGCACCAGGGCGCCACAGCACGAAGCACCGATGGCGGTTTCCGGTGCGGCCAGGCCACGGGCATCGCCCTTGCCGAACTTGCCGCTTTCACCCGCCAGGCGCTTCTCGGTCATGTAGGCCACGGCACTGGCCAAGGTTGCGCCGGCGCCAGGCAGAACACCCATGATGAAACCAAGCAGACCGCAACGAATGTTCACCACGAACACCGAAGCCGCTTCCTTGAAGTTGAACAGCATGCGGCCGGTAGCCTTGACCGCCTGGTGGCCATGGTGGGTCTTTTCCAGCAGCAGGAGGATTTCGCTGATGGAGAACAGGCCCAGTACCAGCACCACGAACTGGATGCCGTCGGCCAGGTGCACGCTGTCACCGGTGAAGCGGTAGACGCCGCTGTTGGCGTCGATGCCGACCGCCGACAGGAACAGGCCGATCAGGGCGGCAATGAAGGTTTTCAGGGGCTTGTCACCGGCCATGCCACCCAGGGCGACGATGGCGAACACCATCAGCACGAAGTACTCCGCCGGGCCGAAAGCAATGGCCCATTTCGCCAGCAACGGCGCGAACAGCACCATGCCGCAGGTGGCGATGAAGGCACCGATGAACGAACTCCAGGCCGACAGCGACAGGGCCACGCCGGCCAAGCCCTGCCGGGCCATCGGGTAACCGTCGAGGGTGGTCATCACGGTCGAGGCCTCGCCCGGGATGTTCAGCAGGATCGAGCTGATACGCCCACCGTACTCGCAACCCAGGTACACCGCCGCCAGCAGGATCAGCGCCGACTCCGGTGGCAAGCCCAGGGCGAAGGCGATGGGAATCAGCAGGGCCACGCCGTTGATCGGGCCCAGGCCTGGCAGCAGGCCGACCACGGTACCGATCAGGGTGCCGGAGAGGGCGGTGACCAGGTTGTAGGGGGACAGGGCGACGCCGAAGCCCTGGCCCAGGTAGCTCAAGGTATCCATGTGTCAGTTCTCCAGTACGCTCAGCAGGCCAAGGGGCAGGGGCACGTCCATTACGCGGTCGAACAGCCAGTAGAGAAAGACGCTCATGCCGACCACCACCATGGCACTGTGCAGCCAGCGACCGCCGTACAGCCGGGCCATGGGCACACCGACCAGCATGGCGCTGAGAATGAAGCCCAAAGGCTCGAAGGTGGCGGCGAAAACAACCAGCAGGCCGACGCAGGCGGCAATCTTGGTCAGGGTTTCGCGGTCCAGTTCCGGTTCGTCGTCCTTGCGCACGATGGGCGTAGGGCGAAACACCAGGTACAGCAGGCCAAGGCTCATCAGGCCGAGCATCAGCAGCGGGTAGGCGCGTGGGCCGACCGGCTCATAGGAAAACGCCGCCTGGTAGGGCAATGCCATCACGGCCAGGGCGGCGCACACCGCCAGCAGGGCCAGGGCGAAGATGCGTTGCAGGATCATTGCAGAGTCCTCGTTTGGGGGAGCGGGCGTGCCCGCGAACACCGGCAAGGCCGGTGTCAGGCACCGCGGTGCCTGCTCCCCCAGGGATTGTGGTGAATCCGACAGGCTTACTGAATCAGCCCGAATTCCTTGGCCAATGCCTTGTAGTCAGCCACTTGCTTCTTCACATAGCCGTCCAGCTCTTCGCCGGTCATGGCGAACGGGAACAGCTCGCGCTGGTCACGCAGCTTGGCGAAGTCTTCCGAGGCCAGCATTTTGTCGAACGAAGCTTTCCACCAGGCGTAGTCCTCGTCGCTCACCTTTGGCCCCAGGTAGAAACCGCGTACCACCGGCCAGACAATGTCGTAGCCCTGTTCCTTGGCAGTGGGGATGTCTTTCATCTCGGGCTCGTCCAGGCGGTTTTCCGAGAACACCGCAAGGATGCGCATGTTGCCGCTCTGGATATGCGGCATGGAGTCGGAGATGTCGGTCGAGCCAACCTGGATATGGCCACCCAGCAACGCCGTGGCAATTTCGCCACCGCCTTCCAGGGCCACGTAGCGCAGGTCACGCGGGTTGATGCCGGCAGCCTTGGCGATCAGGGCGGTCTGCATCCAGTCCTGGCTGCCCACGGTCCCGCCAGAGCCGATCACCACTTTGCTCGGGTCTTTCTTCAGCGCGGCGACCAGGTCATCGAGGGTTTTATAAGGGGAGTCGCTTTTCACCGCGATGGCGCCATAGCTGGTACCGACAGCGGCCAGCCACTTCACCGCGTTCTCGTCAAAGCGGCCGAACTTGCCTTGTGCCAGGTTCAGCAGCGAACCACTGGACCACGCCACCAAGGTGCCGGCATCGGCCGGGCGTTGGGCGACCACGGCGTTGTAGGCCACCGCGCCGACACCGCCGGGCATGTAGGTGACGCGCATCGGCTTGCTGAGGATTTTTTCCTGCACCAGGGCGCTTTGCACCAGGGCGCTTTGCACCAGTTTGCAGGTCAGGTCGAAGCCGCCGCCGGGTGAGGCGGGGGCGATGCATTCGGGGCGTTTCGGTTCGGCAGCGAGGGCATTGCCGGCCAACAGCAGGCAGCCGGTAGCGAGGACGAGGCGGCGCAGTGAAAAGGTCATCGTCTATCTCCGTGAGCGTTGTTGTTATTGGGTTACCACAGGGCGACGCTGTAGCTCACCAGCAGCCGCACTTCGTCCGCGTCACGGGCGAAGTTGGAGCGGAAGGTGGCGTTGCGCAGGCGCACGGCGACGTTCTTCAACGGGCCGCTTTGTACCACGTACTTGAGCTCGGTGTTGCGTTCCCACTCCTTGCCCTCGCCGCCAGCGGCGCGGCTGACGTTGTCGCCGCTGATGTAGCGGGTCATGAAGGTCAGGCCGGGCACGCCGAGTGCGGCGAAGTTGTAGTCGTAGCGCGCTTGCCAGGAGCGCTCGTCGGCGCCGGCGAAGTCGTTGATCTGGACGAAGTTGACCAGGTAAGGGTCGGCACCATCGACATACGGGAAGGCGCTGTCCCCTGACAGCTGCTGCCAGGCGGCGCTGACCTTGTGCCCGCCCAGGGCGTAGCTGAGCATGCCGTTGACGGTGGTGTTGTCGATGTTGCCCGCCTTGGCCGCACCGGCGTCGTCGCTCACGGCCAGGCGCAGGTCGGCGCCGAAGGTGCCCGGGCCCCACGGCTGGGTGGCGACCATGCCGATGAAGTGCTGGCGGTAGATGTCGTCGAGCTGGGCGAAGTGATAGCTGCCGGTGATGCGGTCGGTGAACTGGTAGTCCAGCCCGCCCAGGGCCAGGTTGTCGGCGCTGAAGCTGCCACCGAAGCGGCCGTTCTTGTTGTTCAGCGCCAGGTCTTCCCAGTTGGTGTCGTTGCGGTCCTTGGCCTTGTCCAGGCGACCGCCAGTGAAGGTCAGGCCCTTGATTTCCTTCGAGGTGAGCAGGCCGCCTTCGAACGTTTGCGGCAGGATGCGCCCGTCGTTGGGCTGCAGGGTTGGCAGCTCGGGGATCAGGGTGCCGATCTTCAGTTCGGTCTGGGAAATCTTCACCTTACCGGTCAGGCCGAGTTTGGAATACTCATCGGCGGCCTTGCCATCATCGTGGGTCGGCAACAGGCCGGTGTCGGTGCGGTCGGGGCTGGAATCGAGCTTGATGCCGAGCATGCCCAGTGCATCCAGGCCAAAGCCTACGGTGCCATCGGTGTAGCCGGACTCGAAGTTGAGGATGAAGCCCTGGGCCCACTCGTCGCGCTTGGATTGCTGCGCGCTGGTGCCGTCGCGGAAGTCGCGGTTGAAGTACATGTTGCGGGTTTCGAAGGTGGCTGTGCTGTCTTCGAAGAAGGCGGCCTGGCTCATCGGGGCGACACCGGCAAGCGCAAGGGCGCTGGCGATGGCGGAGGGGCGTGCGGCAAAGGAACGGGTAGGCGCGAACGCCTGCGGCTGCGATGACAGCATCGTCGATGACTCCGTTTATTGTTCTTATTCGTTGCACCTTGCTGGTGCTTTTTTCGGCGCGAAGGGCGACCGTGGTGCGATGCTAGGTAACGAACCTTTCGCTAACCTTTCAGCGTGAAAGGTTTGTTACGAGGGGCTTCACAGGCTTGGCGACAGCGGTACACTCCGCGCCAACCGCCCCACCCGAGCAGGGAGAATCCGATGCGTGTGCTGCTGGTCGAAGACCATCTGCAACTGGCCGAAAGCGTGGCCCAGGCCTTGAAAAGCCACGGCCTGACCGTGGATGTGCTGCATGACGGCGTGGCTGCCGACCTGGCCCTGGCCAGCGAGGAATACGCTGTCGCCGTGCTGGATGTCGGCTTGCCGCGCATGGATGGCTTTGAGGTGCTGGCGCGCCTGCGCGGCCGTGGCAAGACGGTGCCGGTGCTGATGCTGACCGCGCGCAGCGACGTCAAGGACCGGGTTCATGGCCTGAACCTGGGGGCAGACGACTACCTGGCCAAACCGTTCGAGCTGACCGAGCTGGAAGCACGGGTCAAGGCCTTGCTGCGCCGCAGTGTGCTCGGTGGCGAGCGCCAGCAACGTTGCGGGCCGCTGGTCTACGACCTGGATACCCGGCGCTTTGCCCTTGGCGACGACAACCTGACCCTGACGTCGCGCGAGCAAAGCGTGCTGGAAGCGCTGATCGCACGCCCGGGTCGGGTGATGAGCAAAGAGCAACTGGCTGCCCAGGTGTTCGGCCTGGATGAAGAAGCCAGCCCGGATGCCATCGAAATCTATATCCACCGGCTGCGCAAAAAGCTCGACGGCCACCCGGTGGCCATTGTCACTTTCCGTGGGCTGGGCTACCTGCTAGAGCACCGCGATGCGTGACAACGGCAGCTTGCGCGGGCGCCTGCTGGGCAACCTGGCCCTGCTGCTGGTGGTGCTGATGCTGGCCAGCGGCCTGAGCGCCTACTGGAATGGCCGTGAGGCCGCCGATACCGCCTACGACCGCACCCTGCTGGCCTCGGCGCGCACCATCGCCGCTGGCCTGTCGCAGCGTGACGGCTCGCTGAGCGCGGATGTGCCCTACGTGGCTTTGGACACGTTCGCTTACGACAGCGCCGGGCGCATCTACTACCAGGTGCTGGACATCAAACAGCGGCTGATCTCCGGCTACGAGAACCTGCCACCGCCGCCGCCCGGCACGCCGCGCACTGACGATTACCCGGCGCTTGCGCGGTTCTACAACGCCACCTACCTGGGCCAGGATGTGCGGGTGGTCAGCCTGCTGAAGGCAGTGACCGAGCCGAACATGAACGGCATGGCGGAAATCCGCGTGGCCGAGACGGAAGAGGCGCGGGTGCGCATGGCCCGTGGGCTGATGGCCGACACCCTGTTGCGCCTGGGTATGCTGGCGCTGGGGGCGTTGGTGATGGTGTGGTTTGCCGTGAGTGCGGCGTTGCGGCCATTGGAGCGCCTGCGCACGGCGGTGGAAGAGCGCCAGCCAGATGACTTGCGGGCCTTGCCGGTGGTGCAGGTGCAGCGTGAGCTCGGCCCGCTGGTGCGAGCCTTGAACCACTTTACCGAGCGCCTGCGCGGCCAGTTCGAGCGCCAGGCGCAGTTCATTGCCGATGCCGCCCATGAATTGCGTACGCCGCTGGCTGCCTTGAAGGCGCGGGTGGAGCTGGGCCTTCGCTCCTCCGAGCCGCAAGCGTGGCGGCAGACGCTGGAATCTGCGGCACAAGGCACTGACCGCCTGACCCACCTGGCTAACCAGCTGTTATCGTTGGCACGGGTGGAGAACGGAGCACGGGCAATTGCCGAGGGCGGCGCGCAGCGCCTGGACCTGAGCCAGCTGGCCCGTGAGTTGGGTATGGCCATGGCCCCGTTGGCACACAAACGCGGCGTTGCGCTGGCCCTGGAGGCCGAGGCGCCGGTGTGGCTGAAGGGTGAGCCGACGCTGCTCAACGAGCTGTTGAGCAACCTGGTGGACAATGCCCTGGCGCACACGCCAGAGGGTGGCAATGTGATCTTGCGGGTGGTGGCGCCGGCGGTGCTGGAGGTGGAAGACGACGGGCCGGGTATTCCCGAGGCTGAGCGTGAGCGGGTGTTCGAGCGGTTCTACCGGCGCAGTGCGCAAGGGAGCGGGCTTGGGCTGGCGATTGTCGGTGAGATCTGCCGGGCGCACCTGGCGCAGGTAAGCCTGCATGATGGCGAGAACGGCGGGCTGCGGGTGCGGGTGAGTTTTATCGCCGATTGATGTGTTGCTGTTCTGGCCCTATCGCCGGCAAGCCAGATAGGGCCAGAACAGGCTGGCACTGCTCAGCGGAACATGCTCCGCGCTTCAAGCAGCTCTTCCACCTCCAGCTCAGTACCAAACGGCAACCCCAGGTGGCGATAAGCCGGCAGCGCCGCCAATGGCCGATGGCGCCCGCGCTGGCTGATGCAGCGGGCGATCTGCACGATATCGATGTAATCGACCTTGTCAGTCTGCCGGTCCAGGTCCTGAACCTGGCTGGGCAGGTTGACCAGTTGCTCCGGAAACTCCCAGGCCTTGAGGATCTTGTCCCCCAGCACCGGCTGGATCTGCTCTATCACGTAATGCAGGCAAACCGGGTCGGACAGCAGTTCGTTGTGCTCTTCGGCGTAAATGAGTACCGGCAGTGCGCCAATCTGGTTGACCAGCCCACCCAAGGTAGCCTGATCGGGCTTGAGGTGCGTGTAGCGCTTGCAGATTTCGTAGCTGATACCCGCAACTTCCAGGCTGTTGGCCCAGATGTCGCGCAGTTTTTGTTCAACGGCCGGCGCGCGAGCATGGAAAATCTGCTCGATCACCAGACCAATGGCCAGGTTGCAGCTGTAATTGATGCCCAGCCGCGTGATGGCAGTGTGCAGGTCGGTGACCTCGACCGCTGCACGCAGCAGCGGGCTGTTGACTACCTTTATCAGGCGCGCAGAAAGGGCCGCATCGCGACCGATCACCTTGCTCAGGGCCGCTACGCTGATCTCGCTGTCTTCCGCTGCTTCGCGGATGCTCAAGGCAACCTCTGGCAGGGTCGGCAGGACCAGGTCATCCTTTTCGATGGCATCGAGCAACTGTGCTTGAACCATCTCGGCCAGCTTGTTCATGGGCGTGTCTACCGCAGTGGTGGTGCGGCCCCGCCACAAGGGCGGGGCAGGCTGGTCAGCGCTGGATTTCCCGGTCGCGGTCCAGTTCGTAAGGCAGGGTCAGTACCTGCAGGCGCGGGCCTTCCAGGCTCCCCAGGTGCAGGTTGTCATCTTCAACTGCCTCGGCGCTGAGCACCGCAAGCAGTTCACAGCCTGCGCCGTTGCCAGCAGCAATGATCACTTCACCGACCGACGAACCATGGGTGGGCGAGAAAATTTCGGCGCCCGGCGCCGGGATGGCCTGCTGGTCCAGTGCCAGACGGTACTGGCGGCGCTTGAGCTTGCCCAGGTACTGCATGCGGGCGACGATTTCCTGGCCGGTGTAGCAGCCTTTCTTGAAGCTGACACCATCGACGGCTTGCAGGTTGATCATCTGCGGGATGAACAGCTCACGGGTCGGCCCCATGACCTGGCCGATACCGGCGCGAACCTGCCCAAGCAGCCAGTCGTTGAGACTGCCCTCGGGCAGGGCGCCGACGAGGGCCTGGCGCACGCTGTCGGCGTTGTCTGCCGGCACCCACAGTTCTACGCGGCCTGCAGAAACGGCAATGGCAATCAGGCCCTCATGGCGTACGGTGCTGCCGGCAACTGCGGGCACGTCGAGCCCCAGCGCCTGCAGCGCAGCGTCGCCACCTTGCAGGCCAAAGCGTGCCCAGGCGGCGCTTTCATCGGTCAGCGTGGCCTTGGAGAACACGGCGTACTTTTTCAGGTCGGCCAGTTGCGCATCGAGCAGTTCACTGGCCATGGCCAGCAGGTAGCCGTTGCCTTCAGGCAGGATGCGGAAGCTGGACTGCATGCGCCCCTTGACCATGCAGCGGGCGCCGAGGCTGGCGTGTTCCTGGCTGAGGTAGTTGATGTTGCAAGTCAGCTGGCCTTGCAGGAACTTGCCTGCATCGGAGCCGCGGACGGCGAGGATGCCCTCGTGGGACAGGGGGCAGAAGAAAGCGGAATCGGCCATGGGTCATCGCGGTGGCTAAAGACTGGCGGCCATCATAGAACGCCGGTAACAAAATAGGTAGGTGACTAGACCAACGCCCGGTGTCGCTTCGCGTGCCTGGCTGTATACTGGCGGGCCATTCGAGGAGGGCCCCATGGTCGAACAAACTGAACTCAACCGGCTTTTCTGGCACAGCCGCCGTGGCATGCTGGAACTGGACGTGCTGCTGGTGCCTTTCACCCAGGAAGTCTACCCCACCCTCAACGAGACCGACCGCGAACTGTACGTGCGTCTGTTGAGCTGCGAGGATCAGGACATGTTCGGCTGGTTCATGGAGCGCACCGAGTCTGAAGACCCGGAGCTGCAGCGCATGGTTCGCATCATCCTGGACCGTGTCCAGCCCAAGTGAGTGCTTCGAGTGCCGCTGGCAAGGCTCACGCCTGCTGCTAGCGGCCTATCTGGTGTGCCAGGTACTGGCGTGGCTTGCCGTGTGGGCGAGCCCGCTGCCTGGGTGGCTCGCCTTCTCTGTTGTCACCCTCTGTATTGCCCACGCTGGCTGGGCCATTCCCCGACGTATCCTGTTGATGCATGAGCATGCCGTTGTTGGCTTGCGCCGTGATGTGCGTGGCTGGCAGGTGCTCAGCCGTGCCCGTGGCTGGCAGCCGGTGCGCTTGTGCCGGGACAGCGTGGCGCTGCCGGGGCTGGTGGTGTTGCGCTTTGAGCGGGTGGGGCGGTGGCTGGGGGAGAGCCAGTGCATAGCGCGGGATGCGTTGGGGGCGGATGAGCATCGGCGCTTGCGGGTAAGGTTGAAGTTCAGCAGGCGCAGGTGGGCAGAAGTGGCCCGCACATAGTTACAGACCGGGTTGGCTTCTTCGCGGGCTTGCCCGCTCCCACAGGTACTGCGCAAGGCTGCAAGGCAGTGGAGCTCCTGTGGGAGCGGGCGAGCCCGCGAAGGCCGCGACGCCGATCTCAGAGCGGACTAAGAATGGTGTCCTTGGCCTCGTCCAGCATCCCAGGGTAGTCCAGGGTGTAATGCAGCCCACGGCTTTCCTTGCGTTGCATGGCCGACAGGATCATCAACTCGGCAACCTGCGCCAGGTTGCGCAGTTCGATCAAGTCGCGGCTGACCTTGTAGTTGCTGTAGAACTCGTCAATTTCATCCAGCAGCAGGCGAATGCGATGCTGCGCGCGTTGCAGGCGTTTGCTGGTGCGCACGATGCCGACGTAGTCCCACATGAAACGCCGCAGTTCGTCCCAGTTGTGCGCAATGATCACGTCTTCGTCCGAGTCGGTGACCTGGCTGGCGTCCCAACCCGGCAGGGCCTTGGGCATGGCCACTGCCTCCAGGTTCGCCTCGATGTCGGCAGCGGCGGCCCGGCCATAGACGAAGCATTCCAGCAATGAGTTGCTGGCCATGCGGTTGGCGCCGTGCAGGCCGGTGAAGCTGGTTTCGCCGATCGCGTACAAGCCCGGTACGTCGGTGTGACCACGGTCGTCGACCATCACCCCGCCGCAGGTGTAGTGCGCGGCAGGCACCACCGGGATCGGTTGGCGGGTGATGTCGATGCCAAATGCCAGGCAGCGCTCGTACACGGTGGGGAAATGGCTCTTGATGAAGTCTGCCGGCTTGTGGGTGATGTCCAGGTAGACGCAGTCCACGCCCAGGCGCTTCATCTCATGGTCGATGGCGCGGGCCACGATGTCGCGCGGGGCCAGTTCTTCGCGTGGGTCGAAGCGTGGCATGAAGCGTTCGCCGTTGGGCAGGCGCAGCAGCGCGCCTTCGCCGCGCAGGGCTTCGGTGACCAGGAAGCTCTTGGCCTGCGGGTGGTACAGGCAGGTCGGGTGGAACTGGTTGAACTCAAGGTTGGCCACCCGGCAACCCGCCCGCCAGGCCATGGCGATACCGTCACCGCAAGCGCCATCGGGGTTGCTGGTATAGAGGTAGACCTTGGCCGCGCCACCGGTGGCCAGCACGGTGAAACGTGCGCCGAAGGTGTCTACCTCGCCGGTATTGCGGTTTAACACATAGGCGCCCAGGCAGCGTTCGCCAGGCAGGCCCAAGCGGCGTTCGGTGATCAGGTCGACCGCTACACGTTGTTCCAGCAGCTGTATGTTCGGGCGCAGGCGAGCCTGCTGCAGAAGCGTAGTGAAAATGGCCGCGCCGGTCGCATCGGCGGCGTGGATGATGCGCCGGTGGCTATGGCCGCCCTCACGGGTGAGATGAAACTCGAAACCGCCGTCATCAACGCTGTAGTGCTCGTCGCGGGTAAAGGGCACGCCTTGCTCGATCAGCCATTGAATGGCTTCCCGGCTGTGCTCGACGGTAAAGCGCACCGCCTCTTCGTTGCACAGGCCGCCGCCGGCATTGAGGGTGTCCTCGACATGCGACTGCACGGTATCGGTGTTGTCGAGCACCGCAGCGACCCCGCCCTGGGCCCAGAAGGTCGAGCCGTTGGCCAGGTCGCCCTTGCTGAGCACCGCAACGCGCAGGTGGCTGGGAAGGTTAAGTGCCAGGCTGAGACCGGCGGCACCGCTGCCGATCACCAGGACATCATGTTGGAATTGTTGGCTCATGTCGGGACACTAGTAATCTTTGGAAGGGGCACGGCACAATAGTCACGCGCAGATGGCATTGTGAAACTATCGTTAAACTTGGCCGGGATGCCTTTATAGCAGCCCGGGGTGGCCAATTTCCATGCCACTTGCCAGGTTGCGGCAACCTTTGTGGGAACTTTCCGGCATGGCCGGAAATCCTATGAAGGCTGCCCGCACGCCACAATTTGCCGCGGCGACGCAGGGTGGCAGGCCTGTCCGGGCTGTCTCTGCGTATTCGAAACCTGATTATTGACGTAGCCGGCCGTGACCGCGCCGCGTCTTTCGTGCAAGCCGACCAAGGGCTGCAGGAAACTTGCTTGGAGGGGAGAACTTTTGCGTAAAGCCCGAGTCTATGGTTGCAAGCCTGATCGATGGCTGTTGCAACGCTCCTTCGAGTTCACCGAGGAGTGTTCATGCTAACCCAGGAAGAGGATCAGCAGCTTGTCGAGCGCGTTCAGCGCGGCGACAGGCGAGCGTTCGATCTGTTGGTGCTGAAGTATCAGCACAAGATTCTCGGGTTGATCGTGCGGTTCGTTCACGATACCCACGAAGCCCAGGATGTGGCGCAGGAAGCCTTTATCAAGGCCTACCGTGCGCTTGGCAATTTTCGCGGTGACAGTGCGTTTTATACCTGGCTGTACCGTATCGCCATCAACACGGCGAAGAATTACCTGGTGTCCCGTGGAAGACGGCCGCCAGACAGTGATGTGAGCTCCGAGGATGCGGAGTTTTACGACGGCGATCATGGCCTCAAGGATCTCGAGTCCCCAGAGCGCTCGTTGTTGCGGGATGAAATCGAAGGCACCGTCCATCGCACCATCCAGCAACTGCCCGAAGACCTGCGCACGGCACTGACCCTGCGCGAGTTCGACGGGCTGAGTTACGAAGACATTGCCAGTGTCATGCAATGTCCGGTGGGTACCGTGCGCTCTCGAATCTTTCGCGCTCGGGAGGCCATAGACAAAGCCCTGCAGCCGTTGTTGCAGGAAACCTGAGACAGCGGCGACAGCCAAGAGAGGAACCACCATGAGTCGTGAAGCTTTGCAGGAATCGCTGTCCGCGGTGATGGATAACGAAGCGGACGAACTGGAATTGCGTCGGGTGTTGAACGCCGTCGACGATGCCGAAGCCCGTGCCACCTGGTCGCGTTACCAGGTGGCCCGTGCAGCCATGCACAAGGAGCTGCTGCTGCCTAACCTGGATATCGCCTCGGCGGTGTCTGCTGCGCTGGCTGACGAAGCGGTCCCGGCCAAGGTCAAGAAAGGCCCGTGGCGCAGCATTGGCCGCCTGGCTGTAGCGGCTTCGGTCACCGTTGCGGTGCTCGCTGGTGTACGCATGTACAACCAGGACGAAATCACCGGTGCGGAGCTTGCAGCCCAGCAGCCTGCCCAGCAAGGCCTGAGCGTGCCACAAGCACAAGGCCCGGCCGTTTTGGCAGGCTATAGTGAGAGCAGCGAGCAACCGACCGGGCCAATGGCCAACGGCGTGCTGCAGAACCAGGCCGGCTGGGATCAGCGTCTGCCAGGCTACCTGCGCCAGCATGCCCAGGAATCTGCGCTCAAGGGCACTGAAACCGCATTGCCTTATGCCCGCGCTGCCAGCCTGGAAAACCGTTAAGTAAGGAGGATCATGCGCGCGCTACCTCTGTTGTCGCTGCTGATTGGCAGCTGCATGATGGTGCCAGCATTGGCGGCCAATTCCTCGCCCCAGGCGAGTGAGTGGCTGAACAAGCTGGCACAGGCCGAGCAAAAGCAGAGCTACCAAGGCTCTTTCGTCTACGAGCGCAACGGCAGCTTCTCTTCCCACGATATCTGGCACCGGGTCGAGGACGGCAAGGTCAGCGAGCGGCTGCTGCAGCTCGATGGCGCCGCCCAGGAAATCGTGCGTGTGGATGGGAAGGTGGAGTGTGTCAGTGGGGCCTTGGTGAGCAGTGTCACGGCACCGCCAGACACCGCACCGCGTGTGCTTGATCCGCTGAAACTGATGGGCTGGTACGATTTGAGCGTGGCTGGCAAGTCACGGGTCGCAGGGCGCGACGCCGTGATCGTGACGCTCACACCCCGCGACCAGCACCGCTATGCCTTCGAACTGCACCTGGACCGTAATACCGGCCTGCCACTGCGCTCGTTGATGCTCAACGACAAAGGGCAGTTGCTGGAGCGCTTCCAGATGACCCGCCTCGATACCGACGAGCCGCCTGGCGACGATGACTTGCGCCCCAGCGCTACCTGCAAGCCTGTGCAGCATGGCGGGCCCGTCAGCAATGACAGCGTTGCTGGCTGGCGCTCGGATTGGCTGCCGCCCGGGTTCGAACTGGTTAACAGCTCGGTGAGCCGCGACCCCAAACACAAAAGTTCGGTCAGCAGCCTGATGTATGACGATGGCCTCGCACGTTTTTCCGTGTTCCTCGAACCTGTGAACGATGACGGTGGCACCGATATGCGCACCCAGCTCGGCCCGACTTCGGCCGTTTCGCGTCGCCTGAATACGCCAAAGGGCAAGGTGATGGTGACCGTGGTGGGCGAAATTCCGCTCGGTACGGCAGAACGCGTCGCTTTGTCGATGCGCCCTCAGGATGCCCAGGCGCGCCAGTGATGGCGCGCGTTTGAGGGCCGTGCCAAGGCAGGCGGACATACGGCTGAAATGAAATTAAAGCATTGTCATTTGCAATCCACCGGCAAATTTTCTATAGGTCAGGCTTTCAGGAGCCTGGCCTTTCCTGCTTTGTGCAGGGGCCTTTCTAAACTACCGCTCGTTGTGACGGGAGCCGTATGTCAATACCACGCTTGAAATCCTACCTAACGATGTTCGCCGCCGTGCTGATGCTTGGCCAGGTGCTCACCGCCCAGGCCGAGGAAGCCCTGCCGGACTTCACCACCCTCGTCGAGCAGGCCTCGCCGGCCGTGGTCAACATCAGTACCAAGCAGAAGCTGCCCGACCGCGTCGCCGCCGGGCAGATGCCGGACCTGGAAGGCCTGCCGCCGATGTTCCGCGAGTTCTTCGAGCGCAACATGCCGCAGCAGCCGCGTTCGCCGCGGGGTGACCGCCAGCGCGAGGCGCAGTCGCTGGGCTCGGGCTTCATCATTTCCAGCGATGGCTACGTGCTGACCAACAACCATGTGGTGGCCGATGCCGACGAGATCATCGTCCGCCTGTCGGACCGCAGCGAGCTGCAGGCCAAGCTGGTCGGCACCGACCCGCGCACCGACGTGGCTCTGCTCAAGGTCGAAGGCAAGAACCTGCCGACGGTCAAGTTGGGTGACTCCGAGAAACTCAAGGTGGGCGAATGGGTATTGGCCATCGGTTCGCCGTTCGGCTTCGACCATTCGGTGACCAAAGGCATCGTCAGCGCCAAGGGCCGTACCTTGCCAAACGACACCTATGTACCGTTCATCCAGACTGACGTGGCCATCAACCCGGGTAACTCCGGCGGCCCGCTGTTCAACATGAAGGGCGAGGTGGTGGGTATCAACTCGCAGATCTTCACCCGCTCCGGTGGCTTCATGGGCCTGTCATTCGCCATCCCGATCGATGTGGCGATCGATGTGTCCAACCAGCTGAAGAAAGACGGTAAGGTCAGCCGCGGCTGGCTGGGCGTGGTCATTCAGGAGGTCAACAAGGACCTGGCGGAATCCTTCGGTCTGGAAAAACCGGCCGGTGCCCTGGTGGCCCAGGTGCTGGAAAACGGCCCGGCAGCCAAGGGCGGCCTGCAGGTGGGCGACGTGATCCTGAGCATGAACGGCCAGCCAATCGTCATGTCGGCCGACCTGCCACACCTGGTGGGCGGCCTCAAGGATGGCGAGAAGGCCAAGCTGGAAATCATCCGCAACGGCAAGCGCCAGACCCTGGACATCAGCGTCGGCGCGCTGCCGGACGATGATGCCGACATCGGCACCGGTGCCGATGGCAGTGCCGAGCGCAGCAGTAACCGTCTGGGTGTGTCGGTCGCCGACCTGACCGCCGAGCAGAAGAAATCCCTGGAGCTCAAAGGCGGTGTGGTCATCAAGGAAGTGCAGGATGGCCCGGCAGCGCTGATCGGTCTGCGTCCGGGTGATGTCATCAGCCACCTGAACAACCAGGCCATCGGTTCGGCCAAAGAGTTCACCGAAATCGCCAAGGAGCTGCCGAAGAACCGTTCGGTGTCGATGCGCGTGCTGCGTCAGGGCCGCGCCAGCTTCATCACCTTCAAGCTCGCTGAATAAGCGGCCTGGAAAGGGAAAAAGGGCAGCTACGGCTGCCCTTTTTCATGATTATTCACAATTGGACGGTGGATTGCTGTGTACAGTCGGACAGAGGAATCTCCCATATCCCGGCAGCTTGAGGTACAATTCCCGGCTATTTTTCGGCGGGCGTCCGGCTCGCAGCCTTTTCGAGTGTTGACCCGTGAGTGATTTGAGTCATATCCGCAATTTCTCCATCATCGCCCACATCGACCATGGCAAGTCGACGCTGGCCGACCGTTTCATCCAGATGTGCGGTGGCCTGTCGGCACGCGAAATGGAAGCCCAGGTGCTTGATTCCATGGACCTGGAGCGTGAACGCGGTATTACCATCAAGGCCCACAGCGTCACGCTGCACTACAAGGCGCAGGACGGCAAGACCTACCAGTTGAACTTCATTGACACCCCCGGCCACGTCGACTTCACCTACGAAGTCTCGCGCTCGCTGGCGGCCTGTGAAGGTGCTCTGCTGGTCGTCGACGCCGGCCAGGGCGTGGAGGCCCAGTCCGTGGCCAACTGCTACACCGCCATCGAGCAGGGCCTGGAGGTCATGCCGGTGCTGAACAAGATGGACCTGCCCCAGGCCGACCCGGACCGCGTCAAGGACGAGATCGAGAAGATCATCGGCATCGACGCTACCGACGCGGTGGCCTGCAGTGCCAAAAGCGGCATGGGCGTGGACGAGGTGCTCGAGCGCCTGGTGCACTCCATTCCTGCACCCGAGGGCGAGATCGATGCGCCGCTGCAAGCGCTGATCATCGACTCCTGGTTCGACAACTACCTGGGCGTGGTCTCGCTGGTGCGCGTGCGCCAGGGCCGCGTCAAGAAGGGTGACAAGATCCTGGTCAAGTCCACCGGCAAGGTGCACCTGGTCGACAGCGTGGGTGTATTCACCCCGAAACACACCCAGACCGCAGACCTGAAAGCCGGCGAAGTAGGCTTCATCATCGCCAGCATCAAGGACATTCACGGTGCCCCTGTGGGTGACACCCTGACCCTGTCCTCGACCCCTGAGGTCGAAGTGCTGCCAGGCTTCAAGAAGATCCAGCCGCAGGTTTACGCCGGCCTGTTCCCGGTCAGCTCCGACGACTTCGAAGACTTCCGCGATGCCCTGCAGAAGCTGACCCTGAACGACTCGTCGCTGCAGTACATGCCGGAAAGCTCTGACGCCCTGGGCTTCGGCTTCCGTTGCGGCTTCCTTGGCATGCTGCACATGGAGATCATCCAGGAGCGCCTGGAGCGCGAATACGACCTGGACCTGATCACCACCGCACCTAGCGTGATCTACGAGCTGGAGCTGAAAACCGGCGAAACCATCGTTGTCGACAACCCGTCGAAGCTGCCAGACGTATCGGCTGTGGCCGACTTCCGTGAGCCGATCGTCACCGCGACCATTCTGGTACCGCAAGAGCACCTGGGTAACGTCATCACCCTGTGCATCGAGAAGCGTGGCGTGCAGCGCGACATGCAGTTCCTCGGCAGCCAGGTTCAGGTGCGTTACGACATGCCGATGAACGAAGTGGTACTGGACTTCTTCGACCGCCTCAAGTCCACCAGCCGCGGCTATGCTTCGCTGGACTATCATTTCGACCGCTACCAGTCGGCCAACCTGGTCAAGCTGGATGTACTGATCAACGGCGACAAGGTCGATGCTTTGGCATTGATCGTGCACCGCGACAACGCGGCCTACAAAGGCCGTGCGTTGACCGAAAAGATGAAGGAACTGATCCCTCGGCAGATGTTCGACGTGGCGATCCAGGCAGCTATCGGCGGCCAGATCATCGCCCGGACAACCGTCAAGGCGCTCAGAAAGAACGTACTGGCTAAGTGCTACGGTGGTGACGTCAGCCGTAAGAAGAAACTGCTGGAGAAGCAGAAGGCCGGTAAGAAACGCATGAAACAGGTGGGCAACGTGGAGATTCCACAAGAAGCCTTCCTCGCCGTGCTCAGGTTGGATAGCTAGGTCCTATGTCGCTAAATTTCCCGCTGTTGCTAGTCATCGCCGTCTTCGTCTGCGGTCTGCTGGGCTTGATCGACCTGCTGTTCCTGGCCCCGCGCCGGCGCGCAGCAATCGCCAACTACCAGGGCAGCGTCAGCCAGCCCGAGATGGCCGTGGTCGAGCGCCTGAACAAGGAACCGTTGCTGGTCGAGTACGGCAAGTCGTTCTTTCCGGTGCTGTTCATCGTGCTGGTGCTGCGCTCGTTCCTGGTCGAACCGTTCCAGATCCCTTCGGGGTCGATGAAACCGACCCTGGAAGTGGGCGATTTCATCCTGGTGAACAAGTTCTCGTACGGCATTCGTTTGCCGGTGATCGACAAGAAGGTCATCGAGGTCGGTGACCCGCAACGCGGTGATGTAATGGTGTTCCGCTACCCGAGCGACCCGAACGTCAACTACATCAAGCGTGTGGTTGGCTTGCCGGGTGATGTGGTTCGCTACACCAACGACAAGCGGCTGTTCGTCAACGGCCAGCCGATTGCCGAACAACTGGTGGGCACCGAGCCAGGTACCTTGGGCAGCGCCGAGCTGTACAAGGAAAAACTCGGCGAGGCCGAACACCTGATCCGCAAGGAAATGAGCCGTTACCGCATGCCGCCGGACCAGCAATGGACCGTGCCGGCAGGCCATTACTTCATGATGGGCGACAACCGCGACAATTCCAACGACAGCCGTTTCTGGGATGACCCGAACATTCCCAAGGAGCTGCACGGCATGGTTCCGGACCGGAACATCGTCGGCAAGGCCTTTGCGGTGTGGATGAGCTGGCCAGAACCCAAGCTCAGCCACCTGCCCAACCTGTCGCGGGTTGGCCTGATCCATTGATACCCATCGGCGCTGTCCAGCAGACAGCGCCGAATGCATTTCTGACATAGGCTGTGTTCTCAGGGATCGGGAGATTCGTCGCACATCACGTGGCGAACCACAGCCAAACAGTCTTTCAGGATGTTGATTTGAACAACGCGTTGAACAACGAACGGGTGGCCGCATGAGTGCTTCCCTTGCCCGTCTGGAGCGAAAGCTCGGTTACACCTTCAAGAACCAGGACCAGATGCTCCTGGCGCTGACCCATCGCAGCTATGCCGGGCGCAACAACGAGCGCCTGGAGTTTCTCGGTGACGCCATTCTCAACTTCGTCGCCGGCGAAGCGCTTTTCGAGCGTTTCCCGCAGGCCCGTGAAGGCCAGCTGTCACGCCTGCGTGCGCGGCTGGTCAAGGGCGAAACCCTGGCCCGGCTGGCCCGTGGTTTCGACCTGGGCGAATATTTGCGCCTGGGTTCGGGTGAGCTCAAGAGCGGCGGTTTCCGTCGCGAGTCGATCCTGGCCGACGCCCTGGAGGCACTGATCGGTGCCATCTACCTGGACGCCGATATGGAAACCGCACGGGAGCGCGTTCTGGCCTGGCTTGCCGATGAGTTCGAGGGCTTGACCCTGGTCGATACCAACAAGGACCCGAAAACCCGCCTGCAAGAGTTTCTGCAGTCGCGCAGCTGTGAGCTGCCGCGCTACGAAGTGGTGGATATCCAGGGTGAACCGCACTGCCGCACGTTCTTCGTCGAATGCGAAGTGGTGCTGCTGAACAACAAGAGCCGTGGTCAGGGCGTTAGCCGGCGTATTGCCGAGCAAGTAGCTGCCGCGTCTGCACTGATCGCCCTGGGCGTGGAGAATGGCAATGACTGATAACAACCCGACCCGCTGCGGCTACGTCGCCATTGTCGGCCGCCCCAACGTCGGCAAGTCGACCCTGCTCAACCACATCCTCGGCCAGAAGCTGGCGATTACTTCGCGCAAGCCGCAGACCACCCGCCACAACATGCTCGGCATCAAGACCGAGGGTGACGTGCAGGCGATCTACGTCGATACCCCGGGTATGCACAAGGCCAACGACAAGGCCCTGAACCGCTACATGAACCGCAACGCCTCGGCGGCCCTGAAGGACGTCGACGTGGTGATTTTCGTGGTCGACCGCACCAAGTGGACCGACGAGGACCAACTGGTGCTGGAGCGCGTGCAGTACGTGACTGGCCCGCTGATCATCGCGGTCAACAAGACCGACCGCATGGAAGAGAAGGCCGAGTTGATTCCGCACCTGCAGTGGCTGCAGGAGCAACTGCCTAACGCCGAGGTGATGCCGATCTCCGCGCAGCAGGGTCACAACCTCGAAGCGCTGGAAGCACAGATCGCCAAGCACTTGCCTGAAAACGATCACTTCTTCCCGGAAGACCAGATCACTGACCGCAGCAGCCGTTTCCTGGCCGCCGAACTGGTGCGCGAGAAGATCATGCGCCAGCTGGGTGCGGAACTGCCGTATCAGATCACCGTGGAGATCGAGGAATTCAAGCAACAGGGCCATGTGCTGCACATTCATGCGCTGATTCTGGTCGAGCGTGATGGTCAAAAGAAAATCATCATTGGCGACAAGGGCGAGCGCATCAAGCGCATCGGCTCCGAGGCGCGCAAGGACATGGAAGTGCTGTTCGACTCCAAGGTCATGCTCAACCTGTGGGTCAAGGTGAAAGGCGGCTGGTCCGACGACGAGCGCGCCCTGCGTTCGCTGGGTTACGGCGACCTGTAAGGCTACCTGACGGCTCAGGTATCTCTGTGGGAGCGGGTTCACCCGCGAATGCTATGGTGGGTTCACTGGCGCATTCGCGGGTGAACCCGCTCCCACAGTTGCATGTGGCTTTTAGAGATCACTTATGGAACAACCCGTCGGCCAGCCAGCCTATGTGCTGCACAGCCGTGCCTACAAGGAAACCAGCGCGCTGGTAGACTTCTTCACCCCGCAGGGCCGCATGCGCGCTGTGCTGCGCCGTGCGCGCGGCAAGGGCGGCAGCCTGGTGCGGCCGTTCGTGCCGGTGGAGGTGGAGCTGCGCGGGCGTGGCGAGCTGAAGAATGTCGGTCGCATGGACAGCGTCGGGATTGCGGCTTGGCTACACGGTGATGCCCTGTTCAGCGGCTTGTACCTCAACGAGCTGCTCATGCGCCTGCTGCCGGCTGAAGCGCCGTTCCCGGCCCTGTTCGAGCATTACACATTGACCCTGCAAGCCTTGGCCGCCGGGCGCCCGCTGGAGCCGCTGCTGCGTTCGTTCGAATGGCGGCTGCTGGACGAACTCGGTTATGCGTTTTCCTTGAACCATGACGTCAACGACCACTCCATCGTGGCCGACGGCCTTTACCGCTTGCGCGTGGATGCCGGTCTGGAGCGGGTCGAGCTGGTGCAACCCGGCCTGTTCCGCGGCACCGAGCTCATTGCCTTGGCCGAAGCCGATTGGAACGCCCCAGGCGCCTTGCTCGCCGCCAAGCGCCTGATGCGCCAGGCATTGGCCGTTCACCTGGGCGCAAAACCGCTGGTCAGCCGGGAACTGTTTCGCAAGCGCTGATCACGACGTATGCTGTGGGGCTCAATCTTCAGGAGAGCCTTTCGTGACTCACAGCAACCGCATGCTTCTTGGCGTAAACATCGACCACGTGGCGACCCTGCGCCAGGCCCGGGGCACGCGTTACCCTGATCCGGTCAAGGCTGCTCTGGACGCCGAAGAGGCGGGTGCCGATGGCATCACCGTGCACCTGCGCGAAGACCGCCGGCACATCCAGGAGCGTGACGTGGTGCTGCTCAAGGATGTGCTGCAGACGCGCATGAACTTCGAGATGGGCGTCACCGAAGAGATGATGGCCTTTGCCGAGAAGATCCGCCCTGCGCACATTTGCCTGGTCCCCGAAACCCGTCAGGAGTTGACCACCGAAGGTGGCCTGGATGTGGCGGGACAAGAGGCGCGAATCAAGGCCGCCGTGGAGCGCCTGTCGCGCACCGGTGCCGAGGTGTCGTTGTTCATCGATGCTGACGAGCGGCAGATCGAGGCGTCACGTCGCGTAGGCGCGCCGGCCGTCGAGCTGCACACCGGGCGTTACGCCGATGCCGAAACCCCGGCTGAAGTGGCTGAGGAACTCAAGCGTATTGTCGATGGCGTGGCCTTTGGCGTGGGGCAGGGGCTGATCGTCAATGCCGGTCACGGGCTGCATTACCACAACGTTGAGGCGGTGGCGGCGATCAAGGGTATCAATGAGCTGAACATTGGCCATGCGCTGGTGGCGCATGCGCTGTTCGTTGGCTTCAAGGCCGCAGTGGCCGAGATGAAGGCGCTGATCGTGGCGGCTTCGCGCTGATTTGATGGTCGCTTGTACCGGCCTCTTCGCGGGCTTGCCCGCGAAGAGGCCGGTACAAGCAGCCGATTACTCGGCAGGAAACACCAGGGTAAAGCGGGTAGGCCCAAGGGGGCTGCTGTTCACTTCGACCCGCCCACCATGCAACTGCATGATCGACTTCACGATCGCCAACCCCAACCCGGTCCCGCCCTCCAGACGCGAGCGCCCCGAGCCCACCCGGTAAAACCGCTCGAACAAGCGCGACTGGTGCTCGGCAGCAATGCCGGGGCCCTGGTTCTCCACAGATAGCCGTACTTCGTTGCCATACCGTTCGATACGCAGTTCGATGGGCTCACCCTCAGGGCCATGCCGTATCGCATTGCTTAGCAGGTTCGACAACGCCCGCTGGAACATCAACCGGTCACCCAGCGCCGTGCCCCACCCCTGAACACGCAATTCAACGGCTTTCACCTCGGCGCTGAAAGCAAACAGCTCGGCCACCCTTGCAGCCTCGCCGGCCAATGCCATCGGTTTGAGCGCGATCTGCACCTGAGGCTGGCTGACCTGGGCGAGAAACAGCATGTCGTTGATGATGCGGTTGAGCCGCGTCAGTTCCTCGATGCTGTCTTCCAGCACTTCCCGGTAGTTGGCGTTGTCCCGCTCACGGGCCAGGGTCACCTGCGCCTTGCCCATCAGGTTGCTCAATGGGGTGCGCAGTTCATGGGCCAGATCATCGGAAAACTGCGACAACTGGCTGATACCTTGGTCGAGGCGATCGAGCATGACGTTGATGCTGCTGGCCAGTTCTGCCAGCTCCTGCGGCAAGCCGGTGGCGGGCAAACGATGCTGCAGGTCCTGGGCCGATACCTGCCCGGCAATGCGCCGGAAGTGCCGCAGGGGTTTCAGGCCGCGTTGCATCAGCCACCAGGCGCCCGCGCCAATCAAGACCAGCAGCAGCGGCAAAGCGAGCAAAGTGGAATGCAGGTAAGCCTGCAGCAGGGCGTTGTCGTCGCCGCGGTTGAGCGACATCATCACCTTCACCGGCGTGTTGTCGCGCAGGCGCATCAGCCGAGTCACGGTGAGGATCTGATTGCCGCTGCTGTCGCGCCAGGCGTGAAAGCGCAGGCGGGCACCGGTGTGCAAATCGCCCACCTGCGACTCCAGAGCCGGGCCGAGGCTGAGCAGGTGGGGGTGGCGGCCCTCCAGGGCCATTACGCTGAGGCTGAGGTTGTCATGCCCCATCACCAGGTCGAGCAGGGGGTGGGCGCGGCTGCCCAGGTCTTCGCTGCGCAGGTCGACGCGCAGGTTGTGCTCGACCTGCAGCATCTTGCGCGCCAGGTCTTTGCGTGCGCGGTTGTCCAGTTCGTGATCCAGCGCGAACACCGCCAGGCAGGCAAGCAGCAGCACGAGTGCGGCGCCCATCAGTGTGACGCTCAGGCCCAGGCGCAGCGACAGGCTGGGGTTTTTCAAAAGCGCGCCTCGAGTACATAGCCTACGCCACGCAGGGTGTGGATGAGCTTGTTGTCGAACGGGTCGTCTATCTTCGCCCGCAGGCGCCGGATCGAGACCTCGACCACGTTGGTGTCGCAGTCGAAATTCATGTCCCAGACCAACGAGATGATCTGTGTGCGCGATAACACTTCGCCGGTCTGACGCATCAGCAGGTGTAGCAGCGCGAACTCCTTGGCGGTCAGGTCGATGCGTTGCCCGGCGCGGTAGGCGCGGTGGCGGCCGGGGTCCAGCTCCAGGTCGGCGACGCGCAGGGTGCTCGGCTGCAGTTGCTGGTCGTTGCGGCGCAGCAGGCTGCGGATGCGGGCCAGCAACTCGGGGAACTCGAAGGGCTTGAGCAAGTAGTCATCGGCGCCCAGGTCCAGGCCTTTGACCCGGTCGGCGAGACGACCGTGAGCGGTGAGCATCATGATGCGCGTGGCCGACTCGGCACGCAGCCGCTGCAGCACGGTCCAGCCATCGAGCTCTGGCAGGTTGACGTCGAGGATGACCAGGTCGTACGGCTGCTGGCGGGCCAAGTGCAGGCCGTCGGTGCCGGTATGGGCGCAGTCGACCACGTAGCCGTTTTCGCGCAGGCCCTGTTGCAGGTAATCGGCGGTACGCAGTTCGTCCTCGATGATCAGTAGGCGCATGAAGGGGCTCGGTGTGATGAAAGTGGGCGATTCTCGACCCTGTAGTGGCATCAGGGTCAAGGGGCGGGATGTTACGGCATGAGAAGGGAATCGCGGCGCAGATAACGGATTTGTAATGCTGCGGTTATCTGGCTGTCTGTTCTGCGCAGATTGCAGGACTGTAATCCCCGCCTCACCTTGCTGTTAGTTTCCCCTCACTAGGATGGCCGTGTCTGATCGGTTAGCACGAGGCAACCACGATGAACCTGACCAAATACCTGCTGTTGGCCACCCTTGCCCTGGGCAGCGCCAGCGTCTATGCCGAGGGCGGTGCGGAACGCTCCAGGCAGTTCTGGCAAGCTTTCCGCGAAGACCAGCAGCGCTTGCACGGCGACAAGCAACAAGCCGTTGCCGAACGCGAGCGCAAGGCGCAAGAGAAGGCCCGCGAGGTGGCCAAGGACTGAGGTAACAGCACCTGCGCGCGACAGCTCCTCGGCGCAGGTGTATTCAGGCGCCCGATCGGGCGCCTTTTTTATTTGCGCGCCAGCAGGGTGGCGCGGCGTGGGGCCGGCAGGCCTTCGATGGTCTTGCTGTGGTCGTTCGGGTCGAGGAAGTCGCCCAGCGACTGATAGCGCATCCACTCGGTGCTGCGCTGCTCCTCAACGCTGGTCACGCAAACATCGACGCAACGCACATCGCTGAAACCGGCACGGCGCAACCAGCGCTCCAGGGCGGGAACCGATGGCAAGTACCAGACGTTGCGCATCTGCGCATAACGGTCTTCAGGTACCAGTACCTGGTTTTCGTCGCCTTCGATCACCAGGGTCTCCAGCACTAGCTCGCCACCTTTGACCAGGCAGTCTTTCAGTGCCAGCAAGTGTTCGATGGGGGAGCGGCGGTGGTAGAACACGCCCATGGAAAACACCGTGTCGAAACCTTCCAGGTTGGCGGGAAGGTCCTCCAGGGCGAACGGCAGATGCCACGCCGGCAGCTCCGGCAGGTATTGCTGCACGGCCTGGAACTGGCAGAAGAACAGCCAGTTGGGGTCGACGCCGATCACCATGTCGGCCCCGGCACCGAGCATGCGCCACTGGTAGTAGCCGTTGCCACAGCCCACGTCGAGCACACGCTTGCCTTTGAGGTCCAGGTGCGGCGCAACGCGAGACCATTTCCAGTCCGAATGCCACTCGGTATCCACATGCACGCCAAACAGGTCGAACGGGCCTTTGCGCCAAGGCGACAGGCCCATCAGTGCCTGACGCATTTGCGCACGGGTGGCGTCGTCGCAGTCGCAGTCCAGACGCAGCCCGTTGACCAGGTCGATATCGCTGGGTTGCAGGGCGGGCAGGGCATCGAGCGCACCACGCCAGCGGTCGAGGTCACCGTGGCCTTTCTCCAGCTTGGCTTCCAGTTGCGCTTGCAGGCCTTGCGACCAGGAAGCCAGGGGCGTGCCCGCCAGGCGGCGGACGAGGGGGGACAGATCGATCATGGCAGGGCTATCAGCGAGGCGAAGTTAAGGCATTGGAACCAAGGCACCACTTTCGAGAAACCGGCGGCGCGCAGGCGCTCCTGGTGGGCTTCGAGGGTATCGGGGCGCATCACGTTTTCAATGGCGCTGCGCTTCTGGGCGATTTCCAGTTCGCTGTAGCCATTGGCCCGCTTGAAGTCCAGGTGCAGTTCATTGAGCAGGTCCTGCTCTTGCTCATCGGCGAACCGCAGCTTTTCCGAGAGGATCAGCGCGCCACCGGGTAGCAGTGCCTGGCGGATACGGCCGAGCAGTTCCAGACGCTGGTCGGGGGCGATGAACTGCAGGGTGAAGTTCATCGCCACTACCGAGGCGGGCTCGAAGGGCAGGGTAAGGATATCGGCCTCCAGCACGTGCACCGGCAGCAGCTCCTGGAACATCGAGTCCTGGGCGGTGAGGTACTGGCGGCAACGCTCGACCATGGCGGCGGAATTGTCCACCGCGATCACCCGGCAGCCGTCGCTGCGCACATGGCGGCGCAGCGACTGGGTGACTGCCCCCAGCGATGCACCCAGGTCGTACAGCGCGGTATTTGGCTGGGCGAAACGTGCGGCCAGCACACCGAGGTTCTCGACGATGGTCGGGTACCCGGGCACCGAGCGTTTGATCATGTCCGGGAACACACGCACCACGTCCTCGTTGAAGACGAAATCAGGCACCTGCTCCAGGGGCTGGGAGAAGAGGCGGTCGGGTTGTTTGCTCACGGCAGGCTCGATACAGGGTGAAACGGGGGCGCATTTTATCCAAAGGCCGCGCATCTTGCCATGGCAATGCTTCAGGGTCGGAGCGTTCAGACCGGGAGCAGTGAACTTTCCCACAGTGCTAAGTTATCAAGATGAATGAATTCAGTCGGGTGAAGAAGGACACTTCGAATGCAGGTTGACTGGATTTGAAAAAGGATATTGGGTTAAGTGATGAGTGCCATTACTGGGCGGGAAGAAGTTACCGTAGATGAACTGGACCCGGTGTCCAAGGTCAAGATGTTGCCGGAACGCTATTTTACGTTCATCGAGAACCGACTTGAGGGTGGCCAACACGTTGGCAGTTTATTGACGGCTGATAATCTGAAAGTCATCAAGCGATACGCCAATACTGTAAATCAGTTGCCACACACGCGAGCCGAAATCGAACGCGAAGTCGATTATGCGGCACTCGGCCTTGACGCCTCGATGGTTCATGAGCTGTATACGGCGCTGCACAGACATGTGTACGAGTGGGACATACTGGAACGCAGCATCAAGCAACTGGGCCCTGAAATTGAGCTGTTCGCTGAAAGCCTGGTACAGCGTGGCGCCAGCCTGCTTGCGCATCTTGAAAACAGTGATGTCTTTGTGGCAATCAAGCAGCGACAGACCGAGCAGGGCGATGATGTTTATACGTTGGAACTGAGTGAAGAGGATCAAGCGCAGATCGCCAGTGTGCTGACACTTGGCATCAACGAACTGGTCAGGGAAATTGAAGGCACTCGCCGGCGAATCGATGACGTCGACGCACGTGCCAACTGGTTTAACAGTGAGATCAAACGCGAGCTCAAGCCGCGAATGGTACGGTTGTTGAAACACTTCGACGAGAAAGTTTCCCATGAAGACATTCTGATGAAACGGCGGCAGCTGGATCAGTGGGACGAACAGATTGACCAGTTGAAGTCCGAGTACGATGCCAATGTGGGCTACGCGTTCACAGGTATCTTGCTGGGGCCGATTGGCCTGGTCATCACCGGCGGTGTGTTCGGTGACAAGGCAGAAAAGATCCGGGCCAGAAAAAACGCGTTGATCGAAGAGCGTAAAGAACTGGCGGATGCACTGGGCAGGATGGCCCCCGCGCTGAGCGACTTCGAGCGTATCTCGACATTGGTCAGGGACCTGCAGTTCAGGTGCAAGGACCTGTCGGCAGCGACCCGCCGCCTGGCAGACGTATGGCTGTTTCTGGCCTCGTACGCCAATAACTCCGTGAACGAAGCCAAAGAGCTGAGCACCCTCACTCAACTTGAATCGTTTGTTCACGATTTCGCTGAGGTTATCAAACCGTGGAGCAAGATAGGCAATATCTGCCACACATTGTCTGAGTTATTTAATGAATTGATTGAAGAATATGAGGACGTTTGACATGGACGTGACCAACGTGAATGCGACCCTGCCGGATTTCGTCCAGATGCAAACCGTGCAAGATCAGGTATTCCACCTGATACAAAGCTGGGACATGAACGTGTTACCCGGGGCGCGTGAGCAATTGGGTGAACTGCGTACATTGTTGCTGAGTGTCGAGCGCGCCTTCAAGGAGAGCCTCATAGGCGCTATCGTTTTGCTGGAGGACCGCGATTTCATTCCGAGCAAACTGGGGGGCGATACCCATTACCGGCTTGCCAGTGTGCTAAGCCGTTTAAGCCAGCTTCATTCACTGTTGTCCAGGCAGAATCTGCGGTTGGAACTTTTCACACTGTCTGCGTTGGTAGAGCCGTTAGCGGAACTGGACAAACGAATCGTCAGCCTCCAGAGCCAGGCGTTAGCCTTCGATCAACGATTGGCCCAATTGCGCCAGCAGCGGGCAGATATTGGCCAGGCTATCGAATTGTTCGAAAGGCCGTCCGTTGCCAGTGCACTGAAGGGCTTGATCCCGAGTGATGATGACATTGACCAGGTCATCGGGTTGATCACGGACCCGAAGGTCGATGCCAGCCTGTTGAAGGCTATGACTGGCAAGTTGACCAAGCATGCTGATGCACTGGAGGGTGCCAAGACGTTCAGCGACTTGAGCAAGGTACGCACCAGGCTTGATGCAAAAATAGAGGAAGCGCTGGGCGACCAGCGGCAGCTGCAGCGAGCCTTGCAGAGTGCGCAGGGTGAGCGGGAGGCGATCACGGCGTTGTCTGGCCTTGAACCACTCAAGAACGCGTGGCTGCACGAACTGCGCAAGGTTGAACTGGAGTGGCAGGCTCAGGCCGTGAAGCTCAACGCGACGATGGGCCTGGATGCTGCCACGGCCGCGCTGAAAGACCTCTGTGACTACCTCAAGGTCGTGCAGATGGCGTATGACCGCAGTTGATCGTGCTCAGCGGACGATAATCTTGCAGTCGAAGGTTTGCACCGGGGCGACGTCTGCGGCCCACGGCTGCTGGTAGACCAGCACCAATTGGGCGTCTCCTGTGCTGCTGGCCTGGAAGCGCCAGGTGGAAACACCGGCGCTGCCGACCACGTCTTCTTCTTCGGGGGCGCTGTATACCTCCGGGCCGAGGCTACGCAGTACGCTTGAGGCTGGGTTTTCGACACGCCAGCGATAGCCGGTGGACGGGTTGCTGGGCAAGCTCAGGGTGAGTGCCTGGCCTACCTGCAGCCGGGTTGGGCATTCACTCTCGGCATCCAGTTCGACGGGCTGTGCGGGGTGCTGGGCGCAGGCAGAAAGCAGGGCGAAGCTCAGGGGAACGAGCAGACGAGGGGCGGTCATGTTGGCTCCGGGGGCTGGCGATGGCCCGAGGATAACCGATGCTGCTGGGTTTTGTGTTGTCAGTGCCGGCCTCTTCGCGGCTGAAGCCGTGAAGAGGCCGGTGCAGGTTAGAACAGGACCTTGGCCACATCGGCAAAGCGCTTGGCGAAGTGAACCGTCAGGCCTTCGCGCAAATAGTCCGGCAGTTCTTCGAAGTCCCCTCGGTTAGGCTCTGGCAAGATCAGCTCGAAGATTTTCTGCCGCCGCGCCGCAATCACCTTCTCGCGCACACCACCAATCGGTAGTACCTGGCCGGTGAGGGTCAGCTCGCCGGTCATGGCCACGCCTTTTTTCGGCGCCTGGTCGCGGGCCAGCGACAGCAGGGCACTTGCCATGGTGATGCCCGCGCTCGGGCCGTCTTTGGGCGTGGCCCCTTCAGGTACATGCAGGTGGATGAACGCTTCGTTGAAGAAGCCTGGGTCACCGCCAAACTGCCTGAGGTTGGAGCTGACATAGCTGTAGGCAATTTCGGCCGACTCCTTCATCACGTCACCCAGCTTGCCCGTCAGCTTGAAGCCACGGTTGAGGGTGTGAATGCGGGTAGCCTCGATCGGCAGCGTGGCGCCACCCATGCTGGTCCAGGCCAGGCCCGTGATCACGCCTTTGCCAGCCAGTACCTGCTCGCTGCGGAACACCGGCGTGCCCAGCGCGGTTTCCAGGTCCTTGGTGCCGATCTTCAGTCTGGCTTCAGGGTCTTCCATCAATTTGACCACGGACTTGCGCACCAGCTTGCCCAGTTGCTTCTCCAGCTGGCGCACGCCGGCTTCGCGGGCGTAGCCTTCGATCACCATGCGCAGGGCGCTGTCGCTGATGCTGAGGCTGGTCCTGGCCACGCCGGCCTTTTCCAGTTGCTTGGGCCACAGGTGGCGTTTGGCGATGGCCAGCTTTTCCTCGGTGATATAGCCGGACAGGCGGATCACTTCCATGCGGTCGAGCAATGGGCCGGGGATCGAGTCGAGGGTGTTGGCAGTGCACACGAACAGCACCTTGGACAAGTCCAGGCGCAGGTCGAGGTAGTGGTCGAGGAAGTCGACGTTCTGCTCCGGGTCGAGGGTTTCCAGCAGCGCTGAAGCCGGGTCGCCCTGGTAGCTCTGGCCCATCTTGTCGATTTCGTCGAGCATGATCACCGGGTTCATCACTTCTACGTCTTTCAGGGCTTGCACCAGCTTGCCGGGCTGGGCGCCGATGTAGGTCCGGCGATGGCCCTTGATCTCGGCCTCGTCACGCATGCCGCCGACGCTGAAGCGGTAGAACGGCCGGCCAAGCGATTCGGCGATGGACTTGCCGATGCTGGTCTTGCCCACCCCGGGCGGGCCGACCAGCAGCACGATCGAGCCGCTGATTTCGCCTTTCCAGGCCCCTACGGCGAGGAATTCGAGGATGCGCTCCTTGATGTCGTCGAGGCCGGCATGGTACTGGTCGAGGACCTTGCGCGCATGCTTGAGGTCGAGCTTGTCCTTGCCGTAAACACCCCACGGCAGGGCGGTGGCCCATTCGAGGTAATTGCGGGTGACGGCGTACTCGGGCGAGCCAGTTTCGAGAATGGCCAGCTTGCCCATCTCTTCATCGATGCGCTTGCTTGCCTGGGGGGGCAAGGTCTTGCCTTCCAGGCGCTGCTCGAACTGTTCGAGGTCGGCACTGCGGTCGTCCTTGGTCAGGCCCAGCTCTTGCTGGATGACCTTGAGCTGTTCCTTCAGGAAGAACTCGCGCTGATGTTCGCCGATCTGCCGGTTGACCTCGGCCGAGATCTCGTTCTGCAGGCGCGCGACTTCCACCTCTTTGCGCAGCATTGGCAGCACCTTTTCCATGCGTTTGAGCATGGGCGCGCAGTCGAGCACTTCCTGCAACTGGTTGCCGGTGGCCGAGGTGAGCGCGGCGGCGAAGTCGGTGAGCGGCGACGGGTCGTTGGGGCTGAAGCGATTGAGGTAGTTCTTCAACTCTTCGCTGTACAACGGGTTGAGCGGCAGCAGCTCTTTGATCGCGTTGATCAACGCCATGCCGTAGGCCTTGACCTCGTCGGTGGGCTCGGCAGGCTGGCGCGGGTATTCGACTTCAACCAGGTAGGGCGGGCGGTGGTGCTTGAGCCAGGTGCGGATGCGTACCCGGGTCAGGCCCTGGGCAACGAACTGCAGCTTGCCGTTTTCACGGCTGGCATGGTGCACCTTGACCAGCGTGCCGTACTGCGGCAGCGCGGCGGTGTCGAAGTGGCGGTGGTCTTCTGGCGGGGTGTCCATGAAGAACAGTGCCAGGCAGTGGTCCGGCGACTTGGCCACCAGGTCGAGGGTTTCGGCCCAAGGTTCTTCGTTGACGATGACCGGCAGTACCTGGGCCGGGAAGAACGGGCGGTTGTGGATCGGGATCACGTAGACCTTGTCCGGCAGCTGCTGGCCGGGCAGGGCGAGGGCATGGCCGGTTTCGGCCTGCGTGGTGGTGTGTTCGACTTCGCTGTGTTCGTCGGGGTGTTCCGGGAAATCCTGCTGGTCGCTCATGGGGCACCTGCGTGAATGACTATGGTGCTTAGATGGGGCAGGGTGGGATGGGTTTCAATGGTAGACGAAGGCAGCAGGCAGGGCTTTCATCTTTGGTTGGCTGTACCGGCCTCTTCGCGGGCAAGCCTGCCCCCACAGATACGGTGCCTGCCTTGAGGGCAGCACAGAACCTGTGGGAGCGGGCTTGCCCGCGAATGCGATAGTGATGTCACCACCGCAACTGGAGGTTACTCCGCGAGTTTGTAAGCAATGATGTAGTCGCCCATTTTGGTACCCAGCGAGCCATGGCCGCCAGCGGTCACCAGCACGTACTGCTTGCCATCCTTGCCGGTGTAGCTCATCGGCGTGGCTTGGCCACCTGCCGGCAGGCGGGCTTTCCACAGTTCCTTGCCGTTGTTCACGTCATAGGCGCGCAGGTACTGGTCCAGGGTGCCGCTGAGGAAGCCGACGCCACCAGCGGTCACGATCGAGCCGCCCATGCTCGGCACGCCAACCGGCAGGCCGATCGGGACCGGGGTGCTGTCGCGGGTGGTACCGTTCTTGTGCTTCCACACCACCTTGTTGGTGAACAGGTCGATGGCGGCAACGTAACCCCAGGCTGGAGCCTGGCACGGTACACCCAGTGGTGACATGAACGGGTGCATGGTCACGGCGTACGGTGCGCCGGTATTCGGCTGCACGCCGCTGGTCTCGCTTTCGCGTTTGCTGCCTTCGGCAACCTGCTCACGCGGGACCATCTTCGATACGAAGGCCATGTAGTTGGGCGAGGTGAACAGCAGCTGGCGCACCGGGTCAACCGACACGCTGCCCCAGTTGAATACGCCGACGTTGCCTGGGTAGACCAGCGAGCCCTGCTCGGACGGCGGGGTGTACTGGCCTTCGTAGCGCAGCTCGCGGAACTGGATGCGGCACAGCATCTGGTCGAACGGCGTGGCGCCCCACATGGCCTGTTCGGTCAGCTCAGGGCCAAGCAGGTTGAGGTCGGAGCGGGCCTGGGTCGGCGAGGTGTGGTCGCCCTTCACCGCGCCTTGCGGGGTAGGGATTTCGCGAATCGGTACGATCGGCGTGCCGTCGCGGCGGTCGAGCACATACAGGCTGCCTTGCTTGGTCGGCACGATGATCGCCGGTTTCACGCCATCGTCGGTCTTCAGGTGCACCAGGGTCGGCTGGCTGCCGACGTCCATGTCCCACAAGTCATGGTGGGTGAACTGGTAGTTCCAGCGGGCCTTGCCGGTGGCCAGGTCAAGCGCGACCACGCCGGCGCTGTACTTCTCTGCGCCTGGTGTGCGGTCGGCGCCCCACTGGTCCGGGGTCTGGTTGCCCAGCGGCAGGTAGATCATGCCAAGGTCTTCATCGACGCTGGCGATCGACCACATGTTGGCCGAGTTGCGGCTGTACAGCTTGCCCGGGGCCAATGGCTTGGTGTCGTCCGGGTTGTTGCTGTCCCAGTTCCATACCAGGTGGCCATCGTGCACGTCATAGGCACGGATCACGCCGGACGGCTCGTTGGTCGACTCGTTGTCGGTCACGTGGCCGCCGATGATCACCAGGTCACGGGTGACTGCAGCAGGCGAGGTGGAGTAGTAGCCGCCGGCGGTGAACGGGCCGATGCCGGTGGTGAGGTCGATCACGCCCTGGTTGGCGAAGCCTTCGCACACCTTGCCGTTGTCGGCGTTGATGGCGATCAGGCGGGCATCTGCGGTAGGCAGGTAGAGGCGGCGCGGGCAGGCCTGGGCCACGGCTTGGCCTGCGTCAGTGATTTTCGGTGCCGGGCTGCCGTCGCGGCTGACGTAGCGGTTTTCGTCATAGTACGAAACGCCACGGCAGGTCATGTGGGCAAAGCCCTTGAAGGTGCCGACCGGGCTTTTGACCTGAGGGTCGTAGCGCCAGATTTCCGCACCCGTGTCCGGGTCCAGGGCCAGCAGGCGGCTGTGCGCGGTGCAGGCATAGAGCATGCCGTTGACCTTCAGCGGGGTGTTCTGGTTGGTCAGCTCCACCGGGTCGTTTTCGGTCGGCAAGTCACCGGTACGAATACGCCAGGCTTCTTCCAGGCGGTAGGCGTTTTGTGGGGTGATCTGGCGCAGCGGCGAGTAGCGGTCGCCATGTTCGGTACGGCCGTAGGCCTGCCATTCGCCGTCGGGCATGGCCGGGGCAGCACTGGCCATTTCACTGCTTTCGCGGCCCAGCTCGCCGAACACTTCACCGGGGTGGGTGAACTGGCTGGCGACCGCGCAAGCGCCGGATGCGACCACGGCAACGCTCAGCAGCGCGGTGTTGGCTTTGCTGGCCGGGCCGATCAGCGGGCGACGTGCCCATGGCAGCAGCAGCACCACGCCGATGGCGAACCAGATGGCCAGGCGTGGCACCAGTTGCCACCAGTCCAGGCCCACTTCGAGCAGGGCCCAGACGGTGCTGGCCAGCAGTACCAGGCCATACAGGCCCAGGGCGATACGGCGCTGAGCCAGCAGCAGGATGCCCGACAGGGCAAAACCGATACCGGCGATCAGGTAGTAAAGCGATCCACCCAGCTGGCTCAGCTTGATGCCGCCGGCCAGCAGGGCCAGGCCCATCAGCAACAGCAGCGCGCCCATCAGGCGCGGTAGCCAGCGGCTTCCATTGTTGGCACTTTCAGTGCTCATCGTAGGTTCTCCGTCAGGTCAAAAAGGGGTTAGAAACTGCTCTGGATCTTCAGGCCGCCGACCAGGGCGCCATCAACCTGCGATACCCCGCCCGGGTGGCGGATGTACTGCAGGTTGGGGCGAACCGTGAGCCAGTCGGCCAAATGAATGCCGTAGTACAGCTCGGCGCTGTATTCGGTGTCCTGCACGGGCAGGAAGCCGGGGTTGTCGTAGTCGTCGACGCCGGCGGCCTGGTTGGCCAGGCGGGCGTTCTTGCGGTAGGCAGGGTTGACGTGCACGCGGGCCAGGGCGAAACCGATGTCGTCCTTGGCGCGGGCGTCGAAAGGCCCTTTGTATACCAGTCCTGCCTGCACATAGTTGTCGATGGCATTGGTCTTCTTGTCGTGCACCGTGGCGTTGGCGAACAAGCTCAGGCCACGTGACTGGTCTGACGCCAGCGAGGTCACCTGTTGCTGGGCGCCGAGCCACATCCCGTGCTTGCTCGAGCTGCTGCGGTAGGCGGCGCCGCTGAGGGCTGCCGGCTGACCGTTGCTGTCCTTGAGAACATCTTGTGCCTTGGCATTACTGTAGTAGTAGCCGGCGCGATATTCCCCTTTCAGGCCTTGGATACGTGGGGCCCATACCAGTTCGACTGGCATTACCGCGCCTTGGGTGCCGCTGCCGCTGAGCTTGAAGCCGTTGCCGGATTCAAGGTTGGAAGGGTTCTGCTCGAAGATGCCGACCTGCGCGTAAAGCTCGGGGGTAAGGTTGTAGCGCACGCGCAGGGCCCACTGGCTGACCGGCCAGTTGTACCAGATGCCGCCCACCCAGTTGCCCACCTGCGAGCCGCAGAAGGCCAGGTTCTGGAAGTCACAGGGGAAGCTGTTGAAGTCCTCGCCTTCGCCGAAGCGGCCGAATTTCACGTCCAGCGCGCCGTCGAAGTACTTCTGCTTGATCCACATCTGGGTCAGGCGCCAGGTTTCGCCACGGCCCCAGACTTCCTGGGCCGAGGTGAAGCCGCCGACGCGTGGGTCGTTGATGCGGTCGTTGCTGATGTTGTCGCCGTGGCGTTCGGTGATGGTCAGTTGGAACTCGGTGTCATGCCAGCCCAGGATCTTTTCCAGGTCCAGGTGGCTGCCAAAGGTGAACTGGTCGCTGTAGCGCGCCGTGCGGTCGTGGTCGTAGCCGCCGTGCAGGTTGCTGCCCATCTCGCCGGTGTAGCCGAGGGTGAAGTCGTAGCCTTTTTCCAGCAATTCGCTGCGGGTGCCGCCCCAGTCGCCGAGCATCCAGGGGGAGTCGTTGGCGAACATTTCGCTGGCGCTGGCGTGGGTCGCCAAGGCACTGAGGGCAAGGCCGATGTAACAGGGTTTGGGCAGTTGAAACATGAGATAGCGCTATCTTTTGATTATTGAAAAAACGGCAAGCGCATCAAAGGGCGGGCCCTTCAATGGATATGGCGACAAGAGGGTTTCGATGAAGCGTTTCAGCTTGGGGCGAGGAGGATATAGGGGAAGCTGTAAGAAAAAAAGACAAAATGTCGCAGGGCATTATTGTTTGTCTGGTAACAATGGCCTGTAGGGGGCGCAAAGCGCCCCCGCGATTTCAGAAGGTAGTACGCAGGCCGACTTCCACACTGCGCCCGGGGGCCGGGGCAATATCGCGCAGAATAGAGCTGGCATAACGCACAGTCTGGTCGGTCAGGTTTTCACCGCGCACAAACGCCAGCCACTGGCTCTGGCCAACCTCGAAGCGGTATCCAACGCTTGCCCCCAGTGTGGTGTAGCCCTCGGTGCTGGTTTCGTTGGCCGGCTTGCGGTGTTGCGATGCCGCGTGTTGCACATCGACCCGTGCCTGCCAGCGGTCCAGTTCCCAGACCAGCCCGCTGTTCAGGCGCAGCGGGGCGATGCGTGGCAGCGGCTCGCCACTGTCGAGGTTCTTGGCTCGGGTGTAGTCGCCGGAGAGTTCCAGCGCGAAGCTGCCGTAACGGTTCTCGGCCAGTTGCCAGCGGTCCTGGGCTTCGATGCCATAGAAGCGCGCACGCACACCCTGGTACTGGTACTCCGGGAAGCCCTCGTGGTCATGATCGTGGTCGTGGTCATCCTCGTCGTGGTCGTGGTCATGCCCACCTTCGCGGGTGTTGCCGGTGCCGATCAATCCGATGTAGTTGCGGAAGTGGCTGTAGAACACCCCGAAACTGCCCTTGTGCGTGCCATTGTCGAAGCGTAGTGCCAAGTCGGCAGAAATGGCCTTTTCCTTGTTCAGGCTGGCATCGCCGACTTCAAAGGCGCCAGTGGCCACATGTGCGCCATTGGCATACAGCTCGTAGAACGTCGGAGCGCGTTCGGTGTAGCCGAGGTTGGCGGCCAGCGACCAGATCGGGTCAAGCTGGTACACCGCACCTGACGACAGGCTGAAGGCGTTGAAGCTGCTCGCGCTGTCGGCATCGACGAAGTTTTCGTTGCCTTTGGCGTCGGGGTCTACCCGGGTATGCTCCATGCGTGCACCCAGGCTCAGGTTCAGGCGCTCGGTGGCCTGCCACTGTTCGAGCATGAACAGCGCCAGGCTGTCGGTATCGGTGTGCGGTACAAAGGCTTCTTCGCCCAGGGCAGAGAACTCGTTGCGGCTGACCTGGGCGCCAATCACCCCTTCCACCGGCCCGAGCGGTTGGTGGCGGGCTTCGATGCGCGCTTCGTAGCCTTTGTTCTTGAAGGTGGTGTGCACCTCGCCTTCTTCAATCTCCCTGTGTTTGTAGTCGGTGTAGCCGGCATCGACCTTGACCGAGCTGAACAGGCCGTCGAGGTCGCGTAGTTCGGAGGCGAAGGCGTAGTGGTCCTGCTTCATGTCCAGGCGCACGCCAGATTCGGCCACCGAGCCGTAGTTGCTGTCATAGCCGCTGTAGGACAGGCCAGCATAGCCGTGATCCCAATGGTACGCGCCACCGACCGCACCGCCATCCTGGCGACCGTCGCTGTTTTCCAGGCGGTGCTTGCTGCCGGGCTCGTCAGCGTCACGTACCTTGGAGCTGCGGGCGTAGCCGGGGATGCGCAGGTCGTTGAACTGGCGACTGTTGGCATCCAGGTGCAGGGCAAAGGCACCGTTACCGGCCTCCAGCTTGCCGGCGCTGCTGCGGGTGGTGTCGGCGCCGCCGTAGCGCAGCTCACCGGCACCGTGAATGCCCTCGATGGGCGCATCCGGGATGCGGTTGTCGAAGGTGTTGACCACACCGCCGATGGCGTTACCGCCGTACAGCAGGGCGGCAGGGCCACGGACGATCTCGACGCGGTCGACGGTGACCGGGTCCAGCGGTACGGCATGGTCGTAGGACAGCGACGAGGCATCCAGCGCGCCGACGCCATTGCGCAGGATACGAATGCGGTCGCCGTCCAGGCCACGAATCACCGGGCGGCTGGCACCCGGTCCGAACCAGGTGGAGGCGACACCAGGCTGTTTGTTCAGGGTTTCACCGAGGCTGCCGTGCTGTTGCTGCAACAGGTTGTCGCCTTCAAGCACGGTGCTGGGAGCGGCCAGCTGGCGATTGCCCAGCGGGTTGGCGGTGATGACCTGGGGTTCGAGTTCCACGGCCTGGCTGGGCGATGCCGCCAGCCAGAGCGCGACGGCAAGTGGGGAGAGGCGAAGCGGTGTGTACAGCATGGGGATGGGGCGTTCCTTGGCAGAGGCTTTTGTAATGTTACAACATAACATATCTATTTCAGCACAGAGGTTTTGCCCATTGCCAGCGGTTTTTCTGTCGAGTCGACTGATCCCACCCACCACTACACTCGTGTAAGGTGCGCATCTTTCCTACGGAGCACAGCATGAGCACGGCCCAACACAACGCGCTACACGGCAAGACCCTTGAGCAGATCCTTACCGAGCTGGTGGCGCACTACCAATGGCAGGGCCTGGCCGAACGCATCGATGTGCGCTGCTTCAAGAGCAACCCGACCATCAAGTCGAGCCTGACCTTCTTGCGCAAGACACCGTGGGCGCGGGAAAAGGTCGAGCAGCTGTATGTGAAAATGCAGCGACAGGCCTGACATGCCACAGCGTCCTTGGCTGACCGGTATGGCTGTACTGGGCTGGTTCGGTCTGACTGTGCAGGTGTACCTGGTGCTGGTGGCGCGTTGGCAGGAACAGGCCAGCCTGATTGGCGGCCTGATCAACGTGTTCGGGTACTTCACCGTGCTGAGCAATACCTTGGTGGCGACGGTGCTCAGTTATGCGGCGTTTGGGCGGGAAGGGCGTGCCAAGTGTTTTTTCCTGTCTCCTTCGGTGAGTTCCGCGATCGCTGCCAGTATCGTGCTGGTGGCACTGGCCTACAGCGTGCTGCTGCGCCACTTGTGGCAACCGCAGGGTTGGCAGTGGCTGGCGGATGAACTGCTGCACGACGTGATGCCCGTGCTGTATGCCTTGTATTGGTGGTGCGAGGTGCGCAAGGGCACGTTGCGGCTATGGCACCTGGCGGTCTGGGCGATATACCCGGTGGTGTACTTTGCCTATGCGCTGTGGCGGGGGAGCGAGATTGGCGTGTATGCCTACCCGTTCATCGATGTGGCGAGCCTTGGGTATGGGCAGGTGATGCTCAATGCCTTGGGGGTGCTGGCGGGGTTCTGGGGGATTGGTCTTGTTTTGCTGGGGCTGGATCTGTGGCGCGGGAAGCATAAGTTTGCTTAGCCTGTCCCGGCCTCTTCGCGGGCTTGCCCGCGAAGAGGCCGGGCCTGGAAACGACAGTTTATTCGTCGTCCGCAGTCCCGTCGGCACGCCAGTAGGCCGCAGCCTTCAGCGCATCTTCCGGCACGCCTTTCTCCAGCAGCAGCGCCTTGGCCTGGCGGGTCAGGCCTTTTTCCAGCGCCACCCAGCCATACAACCGGCCTTGCGGCAAGGTCAGGTTCTTCACCAGTGCCAGCAAATCTTCCTGCTGGCGGCGCACCCAGATCACTTCAACTTGAGCCTTGCTCGGCAGTGGCTGGCGCTCCTGCTCATCTTCGATCTGGATCACCGCCAGCACCTGGCGGCCCGCCGGCAACTCTTCCAGCCGACGGCCAATTGCCGGAATGGCCGTTTCGTCACCAATCAGCAAATAGCTGTCGAACATGTCCGGCACCACCATCGACGCCCGTGGCCCGGCGATATCCAGCGTGTGCCCCGGCGCGGCCTGCGCAGCCCAGGTGGAGGCAGGGCCGTCACCGTGCAGTACAAAGTCGATATCCAGCTCATTGGCCACCAGGTCGATACGCCGTGGTGTGTACTCGCGCATGGTGGGCCGTGCACCACCGTCACGCCCCAGATTACGGGCCTCGATAGCCTGCTGTTGTTCTGGCGTTTCGGCGAACAGCAGCTTGATATGGTCGTCGCTGCCCACGCTGGTGAAGCCTTGCAGCTCGGTACCTCCCAGGGTGATGCGGCGCATGCGTGGGGTAAGGTCGGTGACCCGCAGTACCTGCAGGCGGCGTTGGCGGATCTCATGGTTGACGCGGTGGATGGTGTCACTCATGGGGAGTCTCCCAGACAGGTTCGGCCGGCCCGGAGGCAATGGCCTTGGCGGTATGGTTGAGCAGGTCGCGAACCCGTTCGATTTCTTCCGGTGTCCAGCGGCCGCTGTGCATGTGCAGTGCGTGGCGCAGGTTGCCGACCGCTTCGTGAATTTCTGGCGGGCGGTCATGGCCGCGCAGGGCGCGTTTGCTGACTTCGATGCGCATACGCACGCCGTCCAGAGCGACAGCTTGCTCGGCCAGCGCATGGCGGCCGGCATCAGTGATGGCATAGAGGCGTTTGCTGCCCTGTATCTGGCCGCTGATCAGCTCGGCTTCTTCAAGGAAGTTCAGCGTGGGGTAGATCACCCCGGGGCTTGGGCTGTAGCTGCCGTCGAACAGGTTTTCGATCTGTCGGATCAGGTCGTAACCGTGGCCGGGCTGTTCGGCCAGCAAGTCGAGCATCAATAGCTTGAGGTCACCGGGGGCGAAGACGCGTGGGCCGCGCTCGCCACGGCCGGGGCGCCGTTCGAAGGGATCATGAGGGGTGTGTTCGCGCATGGGAACAGGGCTCCGTCGTTTGCGATATATCGTAAGATATTACTCAAGATATATCTAAACACAAGCCCGTTAATGCAGATGATTATCATCTATTTATTCGATACGTCCCCTGCTGCTGGTGTGTGCACGGCAACCTGTGGTGGCTTGCACTCGTTTGGATTGCCCGGCTGCAGGTACGGCATGAGGATCGGGGCCATGCCCTTGAGCACCTGCACGGGCAGCGCCGAGGTGAATTTGAACGCCTCTGCCGAGCGCCCCGGGACGAAGGCGGTGAGGGTGCCGAAGTGGTTGTCGCCCAGGAAGAACACGAAGGTGGCGGTACGGTTCAGCGAGCGCGAGCCAATCAACCGACCGCCGGCGCCGAAGCTTTCGATGCGGTTGTCACCGGTACCGGTCTTGCCACCCATCACCAATGGTGTGCCGTCCTGCAGCTTGAAGCTGCCGGAAATACGCCGCGCAGTACCTGCGTCTACCACTTGCGACATGGCGCCTTTCAGGGCACGCGCGACTTCGACCGGCAGAATCCGCACGCCCCGGTCAGGGTCGGTGATCAGCTTGGTTTCGTAAGGTGTGTTGGCTGCAAAGTGCAGGGTATCGATACGCAAGGTTGGCAGGCGAACGCCGTCGTTCTGGATGATACCGACCAGTTCGGAAAGGGCAGCAGGGCGGTCGCCCGAGCTGCCGATGGCAGTGGCCAGCGAAGGCACCAGGTGGTCGAATGGATAGCCCACACGCTTCCAGCGCTGGTGGATGTCGAGGAAGGCTTCGATCTCGACCATGGTGCGGATGCGGCTATCGCGGGCGCCTTGGTGGCGACTCTTGAACAACCAGCCGTATACCTCCTGGCGCTCGAAGCGGCTGGCGTTGACCATCTCGGTCAGGGTCGAGCTGGGGTTCTTCAGCAAGTACCCGAGCAGCCACAGGTCGAGCGGGTGGACCTTGGCGATGTAGCCTTGATCAGGCAGGTCGTACTTGCCTGGGCCGTAGGCATCGTACATTTCCGACAGGCGACCGTCGGTCAGCTTGCCCAAGGCAATCTTGTCGCCCTTGAGATGGGCACGGACGAAAGCATTGAAGGTTTCCTGGCCGGCTTCGGGGAACAGGTAGCGGTGCACCGCTGCCAGCCGCTGCGGCGTCACGCGCATGCTGTCGAGGAAGGTGTCCAGGCGCTGCTGCGAGGTCTTGCGTTGGTATTTCTTCCAGAAGCGCATCAGGTAATTGGTGCCTTCCTTGTCGGCGAAGCGGGCCAGGTATTCCTGGCGGCGCGGGTCGGCGTCGTCCTTTAGCAGCGGCACGCGGTTGTACGGCTGCTGGTAGGTCACGTAGCGCACCAGGTCGCGCATCAGGCGGATGAACGGCAGGTTGATCGATTCGCGCAGGGCATCCTTGAGCGTCGGGTTGCGGTTGTTGTCTTCCTTGCGGAAGTTGTTGAACACATGCATGCCGCCGCCGGTGAAGAAGGCTTCACCGGTGTTGGCGGAATACTTGCGCTCCAGCGCCGCATCGAGCATGGCATCCAGGCTCTGGTTCTTGCTGTTTTGTGCAAGCCACTCCAGCGACCACTGGGTAATGCGGTCGAGTTCGGCGACTTCGACCTTTTTCAACTCGGCGGCGGGTTTGCCCGCGTACTTGTCGTGCAGCTGCGCGATGATTTCCAGGTAGGTGGTCAGTACCCGCAGCTTGGCGGTCGAGCCCAGCTCCAGCTTGCTGCCTTCGTTGATGTCGAAAGGCTGGTTGGTGCTATCGGTCTGCACACGCACCCGTGAGCCGTCGCCGGTGCGCTCGAACAGGGTAAAGCTGTAGCTCACCTGGTCGGTGGTCTTGCTGGTCAGCAGGCGCTCGCCGATCAGGCCGATCTGCGCCGCGAATTCGGGGTCGGCAAGGTTCTTCAGGTACTGGCTCACTTGCAACTGCAAATCCGCCTGCAAGGTGCTGGTGGCCGACAGGTCGAGGCGGTCGAGGTCGTACAAAGGGCGGTTGAGCATGGCGGCCAGGCGGTTGCGTGCCAGGCTGATGCCCTTGTTGGTCACAATCGGCACGATGGTCGGCTGCGCAACCCAGTCGCGGTACACCGCCTTGCTGGCCAGCGCGGCGTCGGCCAAGGGCTGCTCGATCACCTTGTTGGCGGCCAGCACGCGGATGTGCGAATCGGTCAGTTCTGCCAGCTCGACGCGGCCCTTGGACAGGTAATGCGAGGGGCGGCGCTGGGCAATCATCAGTGACAGTACCTGGCGCAGGGCCAGGCCGCGTGCGGCCATGCTCTCGGGGTCGCTGGCCGTGGAAGTCAGGGCCTGGTTGACCTGGTCGAAGTCGGCGCCGTACCACACCCGCAGGCCTTCGGCCATGCCATGCACTTCGCCATGCCCCGGTACAGCCGAGAGAGGCACGCTGTTGAGGTAGTCACGCACGATACGCTGACGAGCCTCAGTCGTGTCAGGGCCACCTTGGTAGGCGCGTACGCTGGCAGAAATCATCTGGCGGATTTTCTCGGCCCCCGAGACAGTCAGGCCGTCTGGGGAGTGACGGTATTTTTCCAGCTGCGTGGCCAAGGTACTGCCGCCAGCGGACTGGCCGGGCAAGGCCAGGTACTTGGCCACCTGGCTGTAGGCTGCCTTGGCAAAGCGTGGCCAGTCCACGGCCGGGTTGTTGCGCGGGTCCTGGGTGTCGAGCAGGTCGCGGTTCTCGATGAACAGCAGGCTGTTGACCATCACCGGCGGGATCGCTGCAAAATCAGGGTACAGGTGCTGCGGGTAGTTGTACTGGTACAGGGTGTCGCCACGGCAGTCGGTGATCGACAGGCCGGCCTGGATTTTCTCGATGTAAGGCACGAACAGCCCGTGTTCGACGTAGTTCATCAACGCTGGCGAGAACTTCACCTGCTCGCTGATCAGGTAGTCGCGCTTGAGCAGGCGTGGCAAGAACTCGCCCATCGCGCTGTAGCCCAGGCGTTTGTCGAACGGCCCTTCACCCGGGTACACGATGGCATCGCTGGGGCCTGGCTGCAGCGAATAGGTCAGCGTGCCGGCCAGTTTGCTGAATTCTCGCGATTGCAGCTCGGACGTGCGGAATTCGTCATACGCCGCAAAGCCGATGGCAACCAGCGCCACCAGCAGAATAAGGATGATCAGCCGCCACCATAGCCGACGCTGACGGGGTGACTTGGGTTGTGGCGTCTCGGCCGGAGGTATCTCGGGTGCTTCCGTTCTGGTTGGTTCCGATTGCCACAGTGCGCCCATAGTCTTCTATCCGGCCAGGTATTTTCGTCTTGCTTGTCTGAAGCTTAGACGTTGAGCGGGTGAGGTGAAAAATTTGTAGGAAGGGAAGAAAGGCGAGGTAGGGCTATGCGGCTTTGGTGTGGGTTTCTTCGTACCGGGATGTTGCTATGGTGCTCGGGCGATCGTGATAAGTGTGACGCGATCCCGGGGTTCTCGCCAAATTTCTGCACATATACAGTGAAAACCCCTACAACGCTCTTCCTATACTGCTCGCCCCCTTCGACCTGCCGGGCGCTCTATTCCGGCATACGGGCCGGCCCACAAGGCCAGTCTGGCAAGCCAACGCCACGCCTATCGGCATGGCCGGTGCTGCACGAAGGTCAAATCCAATAACAAAATGAGGTTGTATTGCTATGCCAGTCGGCAACCACCCTGCCCACGGCCCTGCCACTGAAGGCGGCCCGCTCAAGCGTGAACTGGGCGAACGGCACATCCGTCTGATGGCGCTGGGCGCCTGTATCGGTGTCGGTCTTTTCCTGGGTTCGGCCAAGGCCATCGAAATGGCCGGCCCTGCGATCATGCTGTCCTACATCATCGGCGGCCTGGCCATCCTTGTGATCATGCGCGCCCTTGGTGAAATGGCCGTGCACAACCCTGTCGCCGGCTCCTTCAGCCGCTATGCCCAGGACTACCTCGGCCCTCTGGCGGGCTTCCTCACCGGTTGGAACTACTGGTTCCTGTGGCTGGTGACCTGCGTTGCCGAAATTACCGCAGTGGCCATCTATATGGGCATCTGGTTCCCCGACGTACCGCGCTGGATCTGGGCCCTGGCGGCGCTGGGCAGCATGGGCGCGGTCAACCTGGTAGCGGTGAAGGCTTTCGGTGAATTCGAGTTCTGGTTCGCCCTGATCAAGATCGTCACCATCATCGCCATGGTCCTGGGCGGTATCGGCATCATCGCCTTTGGTTTTGGCAATGACGGTGTGGCTATGGGCATTTCCAACCTGTGGAGCAACGGTGGCTTCATGCCCAATGGCGTGACCGGCGTGCTGATGTCGCTGCAGATGGTGATGTTCGCTTACCTGGGCGTGGAAATGATCGGCCTGACCGCCGGTGAAGCACGCAACCCGCAAAAGACCATCCCGCAGGCCATCGGCTCGGTGTTCTGGCGCATCCTGCTGTTCTACGTGGGCGCGTTGTTCGTGATCCTGTCGATCTACCCGTGGAACGAAATCGGCAGCCAGGGCAGCCCGTTCGTGATGACCTTCGAGCGCCTCGGTATCAAGACTGCGGCCGGCATCATCAACTTCGTGGTCATCACAGCGGCACTGTCGTCGTGCAACGGCGGCATCTTCAGCACCGGGCGCATGCTCTACAGCCTGGCGCAGAACGGCCAGGCCCCGGCGGCCTTCGCCCGTACTTCGAAGAATGGGGTACCGCGCAATGCGCTGCTGCTGTCGATCGGCGCGCTGTTGCTGGGTGTACTGGCCAACTATCTGGTGCCGGAAAAGGTCTTTGTCTGGGTCACCTCGATCGCTACCTTCGGCGCGATCTGGACCTGGGTGATGATTCTGCTCGCACAGCTCAAGTTCCGCGCAGGCCTTACCACCGCCGAGCGCAAGGCACTGAAGTACCGTATGTGGCTGTGGCCGCTGAGCTCCTACCTGGCGCTGGCGTTCCTGGTGCTGGTGGTTGGCTTGATGGCGTACTTCGAGGATACCCGTGTGGCCCTGTACATCGGCCCGGCGTTCCTGGTGCTGTTGACGGTGTTGTATTACGCGTTCCGCCTGGCGCCGAAAGAAGCTCAAGGTGTAGCAAATACCGCGTCCTGATCTGAAATAGCCGGGGCTGCGCAGCAGCCCCGGGGCTCTCTCAGGCAGCTACTTCACTGTGCGGTTCAAAACTGTCCGCCCGGGCCAGTTGCCACATGCGCGAATAGAACTGCCCGTTCACCTCGCCCGTCAGCAGCTCTCCTGGCTTCAAGAACACATGCATCTGCGAGAACAGCTTGATCTCGGTGGCCGAGATGCGCCGCACCAGGTGCTTGGCCTCCAGCTGCGCAGGGTGCTCCAGGCCTGCCGCCGCGAGCATTTCAGCCAGGGCACGCAGGGTGTTGTGGTGGAAGTTCAATACCCGCTGGGCCTTGTCCGGCACCACCAGCGCACGCTGGCGTAGTGGGTCTTGTGTCGCCACGCCGGTCGGGCACTTGTTGGTGTGGCAGCTCTGCGACTGAATACAACCGATGGCGAACATGAAGCCGCGTGCCGAGTTTGCCCAGTCAGCGCCAATCGCCAGTACGCTGGCGATGTCGAAGGCGCTGACAATCTTGCCGCTGGCCCCGAGCTTGATCTTGTCGCGCAAGTTAAGGCCCACCAGGGTGTTGTGCACGAACAGCAACCCTTCGCGTAGCGGCACGCCGATATGGTCGGTGAATTCCACCGGCGCCGCGCCGGTGCCGCCTTCCTTGCCATCGACAACAATGAAGTCGGGCAGGATGCCGGTTTCCAGCATGGCTTTGGCAATGCCCATGAACTCCCAAGGGTGGCCAAGGCAGAATTTGAAACCGACGGGTTTGCCACCGGACAATTCACGCAGCTGTGCGATGAACTGCATCATCTCGATTGGCGTAGAGAAAGCGCTGTGGCGCGACGGCGAGATGCAGTCCTCACCCATCAGCACGCCACGGGTCTCGGCGATTTCCTGGGTGACCTTGTGTTTGGGCAGAATGCCGCCATGGCCGGGTTTGGCGCCCTGGCTCATCTTGATCTCGATCATGCGAACCTGCGGGCTGCGCGCCTGGGCGGCGAAGCGTTCGGGGTCGAAGCGCCCGTCTGGCGTGCGGCAACCGAAGTAGCCACTGCCCAGTTCCCAGACCAGGTCGCCACCGTGCTCGCGGTGGTAAGGACTGATGCTGCCCTCCCCGGTGTCATGGTGGAAATTACCCAGCTTGGCACCCTGGTTGAGGGCGCGGATGGCGTTGGCGCTGAGCGAGCCGAAGCTCATTGCCGAAATGTTGAAAATCGACGCCGAGTACGGCTGGCTGCACTGCGGCCCGCCGACAATGACGCGGAAGCTGGACGGGTCGGCCAGCGGCGCCGGGCGCATGGAGTGGCCGATGAACTCGAAGCCGGACTCGTACACATCGATCAGGGTGCCGAATGGCTTGTCCGAGGCTTCGTTCTTCGCCCGGGCATACACCAGCGAACGCTGGGCACGGGAGAACGGCAAGGCGTCGCTGTCCGATTCCAGCAGGTACTGGCGGATTTCCGGGCGAATGGCTTCGACCAGGTAGCGGATGTTGCCCAGGATCGGGTAGTTGCGGCGCACCGCATGGCGTTGCTGCAGCAGGTCGAATATGCCGATCAGGCTGAGGATGCCAGTGGTCAGGGTGAACGGCCACAGCCATTCGTGGTGGGTGAAAGGCAGGCTCGCCAGGGTGAACAGCACACAGGCGGCGAAGAAGGCGTAGCGACTGAGAAGTGACAGGCTCATACGGGGTCCTTGCGATGGCGCGGTCAGGCTCAGGGCCTGGGGGCAAACCCCGACCATAGCCAAGTTGCGGGGCGCTGCAAATTAAAATCGGGGTAGCGAAAACCATTCTCGAATCGAGGGTATGACCACAGCCGGAACACATGCCCTGTGGCAGCAGCTGTCTTCTTGTGGGCGCTGGCCTTGTCAGGCCAATGATCCCCATGGGATCCTCCCCGGCCATTGTTTTCAGCGAGCTCTCCCCATGGCCAACATCATCCGCATCGCCGCTGCCTTGCTGATCGACCCCCAGGGCCGTACCTTGCTGGTGCGCAAGCGTGGCACCGAGGCCTTCATGCAGCCAGGTGGCAAGATCGATGCCGGTGAATCACCGGTGCAGGCGCTGGTGCGTGAACTGCATGAAGAGCTGGGGCTGAGCATCAACGCGGACCAGGCCGTGCACCTGGGCCGGTTCAGTGCCCCGGCCGCGAACGAACCAGGCTTCGAGGTGCAAGCCGAACTGTTCCGTGTCGACAGCGCCTCGCCGGTAACGCCGGCTGCGGAGATCGAAGAGGTGGTGTGGCTGGCTGCCGATCAGGCACCAGCCCTGCCGCTGGCGCCTTTGACCCGCGACCTGATACTGCCGCTGTACCGCCAGGCAGTCAGCGCACCGCGCTGACGCCGTCGAGCGTGGCGAACGAGGTATCTTTGGCGGTCAACAGGAAGTCGCGCATGTACGGCGCATCGAGCATGTCGGTGCGCACGGCAGCATATAGGGTGGCGAACAGGCCTTTTTCACCCAGGCGCTTGCCCTTTACATAGCCGCGCGAGCTGTATTCGTGCAGTGCCCAGTGCGGCATGCCGCAGACCCCACGGCCGCTGGCCACCAGTTGCATCATCATCACCGTCAGCTCCGACGTGCGCACGGCAGCCGGCTCGATGTCGGCCGGCTCCAGGAAGCGGGTGAAGATGTCCAGGCGGTCGCGCTCCACCGGGTAGGTGATCAGCGTCTGGTCGAGCAAGTCTTGCGGCACGATGTAGGGCTTGCTGGCCAGCGCGTGCTGGTTGGCCACGGCCAGCATCGCTTCGTACGTGAACAGCGGCACATACGTGATACCTGCCAGGTCCACCGGGTCGGAAGTCACCACCAGGTCCAGGTCGCCGCGTGCCAGTGCCGGCAGCGGGGCGAAGGCAAAGCCGGAGGCCAGGTCCAGCTCCACTTCCGGCCAAGCATCGCGGAACTGGTCGATGGTCGGCATCAGCCACTGGAAGCAGCTGTGGCATTCGATGGCCATGTGCAGGCGCCCGGCGGTGCCACCGGCCAGGCGCGCAATGTCGCGCTCGGCGCCGCGCAGCAGTGGCAGGGTGGCATCGGCCAGTTGCAGCAGGCGCAGCCCGGCACTGGTGAAGCGGATCGGCTTGGTCTTGCGCACGAACAGGGGCAGGCCCAGGCGCTCTTCCAGCTCCTTGAACTGATGCGACAGCGCCGACTGGGTCAGGTGCAGGCGCTCGGCGGCTTCCACCAAGCTGTCGGCTTCGCGCAGGGCATGAAGGGTTTTCAGGTGACGGATCTCCAGCACAGCTGACTCCGGTGTGTGGGATTGAAGAAGCAGGGAATGAGTTGAGTTTCTCTCATGTTGCCGTGCCTGTCGACTGGGCGTTCAGCCGCACCGCCTGGCGGGAGTCATGAAAATGTCACCGAACTGTGGCAGCGCGCCCGAACAGAATTCATCAGACTCGCGCTTTACTGGGGATCTGCATTCTGGTGTTTCTTTCATGCGGGCTTTTTGGCTTTTTCTTATCTTCCTTTTCAGCGTACCTGCCAGCTTCGCCGAACAGCGTTGTGACGCTCACGTACCGGTGCAGCGCGCCGAGCTGGGTGCGGTCAGCCTGGTGTACCAGAGCGTGGGCGCGCCGCGTGATCCGGCCTTGCTACTGGTCATGGGGCTGGGCGGGCAACTGATCCACTGGCCGGACGATGTGGTCGAGGCATTGTGTCGCCAAGGTTTCAGGGTTATCCGCTACGACAACCGCGATGTCGGGCTGTCACGCTGGAACCAGGTGCCGCCGTCGGCAAACCTGACGGTGGAGCTGCTGCGTTACAAGCTGGGCTTGCCAGTGGCGGCGCCTTATACGCTGACCGACATGGCAGACGATGGCTTACGCCTGATGGACGCCTTGGGGGTGCGCCAGTTTCATGTACTGGGCGTGAGCATGGGCGGCATGATCGCCCAGCACCTGGCAGCCATGGCTCCCGAGCGCGTGCGCAGCCTGACGTTGGTCATGTCCAGTTCCGGGGCGGCGGGGTTGCCGGCGCCGGCCCCGGCGCTGGTACAGTTGCTGGCCCGGCGTAGCGCGCCAAACCGCGAGGTGGCCATCGAGCAGCAGGCCGACCTGCTGGCGGCGTTGGGCAGCCCAGAGGTGCGGGACGACCGCGCCGTGTTGCTGCACCAGGCAGCGGTGGCTTACGACCGGGCGTTCAACCCGGACGGGGCCAAGCGCCAGATCATGGCGATCCTGGCCGAGCCAAGCCGCGTCGAGCTATTGAACCAGTTGAGGGTGCCGACCCTGGTGGTGCACGGCACGGCTGACCCGTTGCTGCCGGTGATGCATGGTGTGCACCTGGCGGCGCATATTCAAGGCAGCCAGCTGCGCTTGATACCAGGGCTGGCACACCGCTTCCAGGAGCCGTTCAAAGCGTCGCTGCTGGGGGCTGTGTTGCCTTATCTGCAAGCGCATCGGCAGGATGTCACGCATATCGCAGGGCTCTGAAACCCGCGCCGATATCAATCAGTGCATCCGCACCCACAAGGTCACCAGCACGGTCGCGGCCATCAGCCAGGCCACCGTGGCCAGTGCCAGCGCTGCCTCCAGGCGCAGGCGGTCAACCAATACATACAGGGTCGCCAGGTACACGAAATACGGAATGATCGACCACATGCCGAACAGGATGGTGGTCTTCAGGTCGGCAATGCTGCGCCCCTTGCCAACAATGTAATGGGCAATCAGGGCAAAAGTGGGGAACAGCGGCACCAGCCCGGCGATGTAATAGTTACGCGTCTTTGACAGCACCGCCAGCAGCAGTACCACACCAGCGCCCAAGGCCGCTTTGAATACCAGATCCACGTTGTTATTCCAGTTTGGGTTGAGGTCAGCCGAGGCCGTATTTCTTCACTTTGTCGAACAACGTGGTCTTGGCCATGCCCAGCTCCTGGCTGGCTTGGCTCAGGTTGCCCCCGGTGCGTTGCAGGGCGTCGCTGAGCAGGTTGCGTTCAAACGCTTCCACCGCCTCGGCAAAGCCCAAACCTTGGCTGGCGCCACCGCTGGGGCCTTTCTTGAACGCCGGCAGGCCAAGCGCATAGCGTTCGGCCACGTTGCGCAACTCGCGCACATTGCCCGGCCAATCGTGGGCCATCAGGCGCGACAAGGTCTGACTGTCCAGCGTCGGGGTTTCCCGGTCGAAGCGCAAGGCCGACTGCTGGAGGAAGTGTTCGAACAGTTGCAGGATGTCTTCGCGGCGCTCGCGCAGTGGCGGCAGTTCCAGGGTGACCACGTTCAGCCGGTAATACAGGTCGCTGCGGAACTGGCCGCTCTGGCCCATGCTGTCGAGGTCGGCCTTGGTCGCGGCAATTACCCGGCAATCCACCGGGATGCTCTGGTTAGAGCCCAATCGTTCCAGGGTACGTTCCTGCAGCACGCGCAGCAGCTTGATCTGCAGGTTGATCGGCATGCTCTCGACTTCATCGAGGAACAGCGTGCCGCCGTTGGCGTGCTCGATCTTGCCGATGCGGCGTTTGCCGGCGCCGGTGAAGGCGTTGGCCTCATGGCCAAAAATCTCGCTTTCGAACAGGTTTTCCGGCAGGCCGCCACAGTTCAGCGCCACGAACGGTTGGCTCTGGCGGCGGCTGAAGTCGTGCAGGCAGCGTGCGACCAGCTCTTTCCCGGTACCGGTTTCGCCTTCGATCAGCACGTTGGCTGAGGTATCGGCGACGTTGGCGATCAGTTCGCGCAAGTGCTCCATGGCGGGGGAACGGCCAATGATGCGGCCCTCAAGGCTGCTCTGTCCGGCCAGTTGGCGCCGTAGGGCCACCACTTCTCGCGACAGCCCGCGTTGCTCCAGTGCGCGGCGCACCACATCGACCAGGCGCTCGGGGGAGAACGGTTTTTCCATGAAGTCGTAGGCGCCGTTACGCATGGCGCCGACGGCCATGTCGATATCGCCATGGCCGGTGATCAGCACCACCGGCAGGCTGCGATCACGGGCCTTCAGGCGGTTGAGCAGTTCCAGGCCGTCAATGCCCGGTAGGCGGATGTCACTGACGACAATGCCGGCGAAATCGTCGCCGATGCGTTCCAGCGCCTGTTCGGCGCTGCCCACGCCTTCGCAGGCGATATCTTCCAGCGCCAGCGCCTGCTGGCAGCCGAGCAGCACATGCGGGTCGTCTTCGACGATCAGTACGGTAAGAGGCGCTTGGTTCATGGGTGCTCTGCCGATTCACTAGGGGGAGAAACCAGGGGCAAGGCCAGGACGAAGGCCGTGCCGCCAGTGGCGGGGTGCTCGACGTTGAGGCTGCCCTTGGCGGCGGCGGCAAGGCTCGCCGACAAGGTCAGGCCCAGGCCCAGGCCATGTTCGCCCGGTTTGGTGGTGAAGAAAGGTTCGAACAGGTGCTTGCGCGCCTCGGCATCGATGCCGTGGCCATTGTCGCGCACCTGCAAGCGGTACTTGTCGCCCTGCAGTTCGCCTTCCAGCCATAGCTCGGGCAGCGGTTGCGCGGCCATGGCATCAAGCGCGTTGCCGATCAGGTTGACCAGAATCTGTTCGAGGCGCGTCTGGTCGATAGCCAGCTGCTGGTCGTCGAACTGGTGGTGCAACTGCAAATGGCAGGCGCTGATGCGGTTGGCCAATACTTGCAAGGTCGCCTCCACCGCCTTGGCCAGCGAGGCCTGGCCGCTGTCATCGCCGCGCCGGGCGAAGGAGCGCAGGCTGGCGGTGATGCGGCCCATGCGGTCAATCAGGTCGTTCATGGTGCGCAGGTTGGTGCTGGCGGTTTCCAGTGCCCCACGTTCGAGGAAACGCACCGTGTTGCCAGACAAGGTGCGCAACGCGGCCAGCGGCTGGTTCAGCTCATGGGCGATACTGGTGGACATTTGCCCGATGGCCGCCAGCTTACCGGCCTGCACCAACTCATCCTGGGCGTGGCGCAAGGTTTGCTCGGCATGCCGGCGCTCGCGAATTTGCCCCTTCAGGCGTTCGTTGCTGGCACGCAGGTCGGCGGTGCGCTCGGCAATCCGCCGCTCCAGCTGGCTATTCGCTTCCTCAAGGGCTTCACGGGCTGCCAGGCGGGTGGCGATGACCTTGCGTCGCTCGTTCCAGGCGATGCCGAGGATCGCCAGCAAGGCGAACGCCACGCCCACCAGGATGCCCTGCACCATGGACTCGCGGCGCAGGTCCTGCAGCGGGGTCAGCAGGGTGAAATGCCAGGGTGTATCCACCAGGCGACGGGTCTGCGCCAGGTAGGCAACCTCGTGGGGTTTGCCTTTTGCGGTTTCGCTGTTGGCCGGGAAGGTCAGTTTTTCCACGCCATCGGCCAGGGTTTCCCGGGCCAGTGGCTGCAACTCGTTCAGCGGCCACCAGTAGTATTGCAGGCTGCGCGCCAGGCGCTCCTTGATTTGCGGGGTCAGCGGGCGCACCGATTTCAGGCGTCGGGCCGGGTCGCTGGAAAGGATGATGATGCCGTTCTCGTCACTGACGAACGCCTCCAGACGGGCACGTTGCCAGCGCTCCTCGAGCGTGTCCAGGCGCACCTTGATCACGGCCACGCCGATGATCTTGCCGTGCTCCTCCAGGCCATGAGCCAGGTAGTAGCCAGCCTCGCCGGTGGTGCTGCCGATGCCATAGAAACGCCCAGGCTCACCGCGCACGGCTGTCTGGAAGTAGGCGCGGAACGACAGGTCTTCACCCAGGAACGAGTCGGCGTCGCGCCAGTTGCTGGTGGCCTGTACCCGGCCATTGGTATCGAGAACGAAGATGGCCCGGCTGCGGCTGCGCCGGTTCAGGCCCTCAAGGTATTCGTTTACCGTTTGCCGTGAGCCGCCGTCCGGGTCGGTGAGCAGGTGCGAGACGCTGTCTTCCAGCTCCAGCAGGCTCGGCAGATAGGTGTACTTGCTGATTTCGCTTTCGACCGTGCGCGCGTGCAGCTCCAGCTGGCGCTCACCGTTTTCGCTGAGGGTGCGAATGCCGTTGCTTTCGCTGATCAGGTAGCCAGCCATTCCCAGGCCGACCATCAGCAGGATGATCAGGGGCGGCAACAGCAATTGGCGGAGCAGGCGGGAATTCACGGCAGGCTTGGCAGGGAGAAGAAGCGAAGGGTCGCATTTCATCACAGTGGCCTTGTCACGACCAGCGCCAACTGCCCGAAAGGGCAGCGGCGCCGACCGGTTCTGTGAAGCAAAATCAGTGTTGCAGGATCTTGCTGAGGAAGTGCTGGGTACGCTCGTGGCGGGCCGACGGGTTGCCGAAGAAGTCTTCCTTCTGGCAGTCCTCGATGATGTTGCCCTTGTCCATGAAGATGACGCGGTTGGCCACTTTGCGGGCGAAGCCCATTTCGTGGGTCACGCACATCATGGTCATGCCTTCGTGGGCCAGCTCCACCATGACGTCCAGTACTTCATTGACCATTTCCGGGTCCAGCGCCGAGGTCGGTTCGTCGAACAGCATGACGATCGGGTCCATCGACAGGGCGCGGGCGATGGCCACACGCTGCTGCTGGCCACCGGAAAGCTGGCCGGGGTGTTTCTTGGCGTGGGCACCGAGGCCGACGCGGTCGAGCAGGGCCAGGCCCTTCTTGGTCGCTTCCGCTTCGCTGCGACCGAGCACCTTGCGCTGGGCAATGGTCAGGTTCTCGGTGATGGACAGGTGCGGGAACAGCTCGAAGTGCTGGAACACCATGCCAACCCGGGAGCGCAGCTTGGGCAGGTTGGTCTTCGGGTCGGCAATCGAGGTGCCATCGACCACGATGTCACCTTTCTGGAAGGGTTCCAGGGCGTTTACGCACTTGATCAGGGTGGACTTGCCCGAACCCGACGGGCCACACACCACCACTACTTCACCCTTCTTGACCTCGGTGCTGCAGTCGGTCAGTACCTGGAAGTCCCCGTACCACTTGTTGACGTTCTTGATGGAAATCATACGGTGATCCTTTTTTGCAGGCGCTTGACCAGCCACGAAGCGGAGAAGCTGATGAGGAAGTACACGACACCGGCGAAGATCAGGAACTCATGGGAGCGCCCTATGATGTCGCCGTTGGAACGTGCCGAGTTGAGGAAGTCCACCAGGCCCACGGTGTACACCAGCGAGGTGTCCTGGAACAGAATGATGCTCTGCTGCAGCAGCAGCGGGGTCATCTTGCGGAAGGCCTGGGGCAGGATGATCAGGCGCATGGTCTGGCCGTAGGTCATGCCCAGGGCCTGGGCTGCGCCCATCTGGCCCTTGGAAATCGACTGCACGCCGGCGCGGACGATTTCGCAGAAGTACGCGGCCTCGAACATCATGAACGCCACCACGCACGAGGTGAAGGCACCCACCGGGGTGTCCTCGCCGGTGATCCAGCGCAGCACGAACGGCACCGCCAGATAGAACCAGGTGATCACCAGCAGCAGCGGGATGGAACGGAAGTAGTTGACGTAGGCGCCGGCCACGTTCGACAGCAGCTTGTTCGACGACAGGCGCATCAGCGCCAGCAGGGTGCCCAGCACGATGCCGCCGACCACGCCCATGACCATCAGTTGCAGGGTCATGACCATGCCTTCCCACAGGGCAGGCAGGGCCGGGATGATTTCGCTGAAATCCATGTCCATTTATTTGCCCCCTACGGAAATCAGGCCTGGCACCGAGACTTTCTTCTCGACCATGCGCATCAGCATCATGAGGCCCATGTTCAGGGTGAAGTAGATCAGCGTGGCCAGGGTAAAGGCCTCGAACAGGTTGGCCGAGAACTCGGCGGTTTGCTTGGTTTGTGCCAGCAGCTCCATCAGGCCGATCAGTGACGCCACTGAGGAGTTCTTGAACACGTTCAAGAATTCTGACGTGAGCGGCGGAATGATGATCCGGTAGGCTTGCGGCAGCAGCACGTTGGTGTAGATCTGCGGCAGGCTGAAGCCCATGGCACGGGCAGCGGCTTCCTGGCCGCGGGGCAGCGCCTGGATACCGGTACGTACCTGTTCACACACGCGGGCGGCGGTGAACAGGCCCAGGCAGATCACCACGCTGATCAGTGCCGAGGTCGTCGGGTTGAGGTCTTGCTTGAACCATTCCTGCAGGCCTTCGGGCAGCAGGTCCGGTACCAGGAAGTACCAGATGAACAGCTGCACCAGCAGCGGCACGTTGCGGAACAGCTCCACATAGGCGGTCGCGATACCGGATACCACGCGGTTCGGCACGGTACGCATCACACCGAGCACCGAGCCCAGCAGCAAGGCGATGATCCAGGCGGAAATGGCGATGGCGATGGTCCAGCCCAGACCGGTGACGTACCAGTCCAGATAAGTCTCGCTGCCCACGCCGGTGGACTTGAAGAACACGCCCCAGTCCCAGTTGTAATTCATCGGGATTTCCCCTCAGACGGTTGTTTCACGGGCACCTTCGAGCATCCGGGGGCGCTGGGCGCCCTCGGATGAAAGGGTAGACACTAATGTTGCGGCCTGTGGGTTCAATCGTGCGCGGATGCGCATCAGGCCACTAAACGCTGAGGATCAGGACTTCTTCTCGTCCGCTGCCTTGTCGGTCGGCTCGGCGATCAGTTTCTTCAGCTCTTCGCTCATCGGGAACTGCAGGTTCAGGCCCTTTGGCGGGATCGGCTGCTGGAACCACTTGTCGTAGCTCTTGTTGACTTCGCCCGACTTGAAGTAACCGACGATGGCGTCATCGACCGCTTTCTTGAAGGCTGCGTCATCCTTGCGCACCATGCAGCCGTAGATTTCGTACGACTGCGGGGTACCGGTGATGACCCAGTCCGACGGTTTGCGGGCCTTGGCCATTTCGCCGGCGAGCAGGGCGTCGTCCATCATGAAAGCCACGGCGCGGCCGCTTTCGAGCATGTTGAAGGCTTCACCGTGGTCCTTGGCGGAAATCACGTTCATCTTCATCTGCTTGTCGGCGTTCATCGCCTTGAGGATGCGTTCGGACGTGGTGCCCGCGGTGGTTACCACGTTCTTGCCGGCCAGGTCCGGGAAGTCTTTGTATGCCGGCTGACCGTCCTTGACCTTGGTCAGCAGGCGGGTACCGACTTCGAAGATGCCGACCGAGAAGCCGACTTGCTGCTGGCGCTCGACGTTGTTGGTGGTGGAACCGCACTCCAGGTCGACGGTGCCGTTCTGCACCAGCGGGATGCGGGTCTGGGAGGTGACCAGGTTGTAACGGACCTTGATGTCCGTACCCAGTTGCTTCTTCAGGGCGTCGACGACAGCCAGCTGGATGTCATGCGAGTAGCCCACGGGCTCGGGCTTGCCGGCCAGGTAGGAAAACGGGATGGAGGAGTCGCGGTGGCCCAGGGTGATGGTGCCCGATTCCTTGATCTTCTTCAGGGTGCCGGTCAGTTCTTCGGCCATGGCCGGCGAAGCGATCACAGCGGCCGCGATGGCGGCGCCCAGCAATTGACGAACGATGCGCATCAAATTTTCCTCGACGTGTTTGTTTTTTTTATGGAGCCGTTGGCGGACTCTTTCGTTCAACGAATACCGCAAGAAGCGAGAGCATTCGGCTACCAAGTGTAGAGCATGAGTCGTGCCAAGCTCTGACATCGATCATAACGCCCCGGAAAAAGGCGCAATCGAGTTTTTTCTTACCGATTGTGAGGCGTTTTTCGATCGGCTTTCCGAATGAGTGATCGGTAGTGTGTTCGGTTATCCGAACGGGTGATTTTTTATGGGGCTTGAGAACTAATTACCACTTTGTCGGCTGTCGCTGAGGGACTCTCGCTTTCTTTTTCGAGGCGAGCCAATGAGCGCAGCAAATAGCAAATTGTTTCCACCCGCGTCCGTAGACGCCTTGATCGTCCGGCAGCTGCCGGATTGGGTCAAGAATACAGCCAGCGAGTCCCTCCAGCAGTTTCACCAGGCCTTGAAGCAGGAGCAGAAAGCAGCCGAGCAACTCCGGCAAGTGTTCGCCGGCATTCCGGGGCTTGATGAATTTGCACAACCCTTGCTTGAGGTGCAATTGCGCAAGGAGTTCAACATCAGGGTGGATACCCGCACGGCTTTGCTGTGTACGGTGGTGAAGAGGGAATTCCCAAGCATTTTTCCTCTTCCGCCCATTGTGGCTACGGTTCGCACATCATCCATTCCGTTGTTATCGGCGGCACTGCACAATTTTGCCTTGGAGGAGCTGGAAGCTCGGCCGAGGGTGCGTCGAAAGCTCGAGCGCGCGTCGGGTACGCCTTTGCAGGTTTCATTTGTTCAGTTCGCCAAGCTTTGTCGGGCGCTGGATATCGGTGCGCGCTACCAGGCGCTGTTGCATCAACATTTGTTCCCTGTTGACGCTAAAGGGGAGGTTGCAGGTCAGCGTCGAAAGCATGTCGAAGCGTTGTTTGAAGAATCGATGCGCGCCGCAATGGAGGCAGCGGTGCGTTATGCAGCCATCAAGGGGCACATCGATGAAAGCAGCTATCTGCGGATGTTGAGGGTTTTCACCCCCAAGCCAATCGTGCCGGCAGATACATCAGTGCTCAAGCATCGGCAACTGTATGTGCTGGGCAAGGCCGCGCAAGGGGTGGTGGCCATTGAAGCCTGGGATGAGAAGCGCTTCACGTTACTCGAAATTGTCGTCTGGATACCCGGTGACCCTGTCCAGGCGGTAAGGCGATTTGCATCATGGGCGTCTTTGTACAAGGCGCTCGGGCTGAACTTACGAAGCCCGGGCTACCGCCAGTTCTTCAGCAGGTTTATCGCGGAGCAGGAACGCGTTGCGTTCATGATGACCCTCGACCGCTTGCAGGCGGCCACCAAAGCAGGCCGGGCGTTGGAGCTTGATGGCCGTCACGTCCAGATCAGCGAGCCCCTGTTTATCTACCTGCGTGCCCGGTGCATCCAGAAAATCATCGATGACGCACAAGCGTTGGCCGTACCGACCGGGGTCGAGGACGCAGCGGCTCGCACAGAACGTTTAAGCAGCTACGAAAATGTCGGGCTGACCTTGTTAGGGCTGGCAGGGCTGTTCGTACCCGTGTTGGGGGAGGTGATGCTTGGAATCACAGCGTTGCAGATTGCTGACGAGGTCTATGAAGGTTATGAAGATTGGCAGATAGGTGATCGTGAAGCGGCGCTGGGGCACCTGTTTTCAGTGGCAGAAACATTGGCAGTAGGTGCAGTTGTGGGCGGCGTTTCCGCTGCCGGGAGCAAGGTGCTTGAACGTATAGCCTTTGTCGATGATCTGACACCCATTGTGGCCAGTGGTCGGGTCAAGCTGTGCTCCAACGATCTGTCGTCTTACAAAACGGTGCATCAGGGCCAATCTTTCGTGGGGAAAATTCACCCGGATGAATCTGGCTGGCATTTGCATAAGCAGGAAGGCACGTACCCGCTGGCCCGTTCAGATGACGGAACGCAATTGTTGATACGTCACCCCTCTCGTGAAAACCGTTATCGCCCTAGGCTTGAGCCCACGGAGGGAGGAACCTGGCGGCACGGGCTAGAGCGTCCAGAGACCTGGGCAGAAGACCTGCTGCTGCTGCGACGGCTGGCTGATGAGTATGCCGGTGTCACTCAGCAACAGGCTACCGCGGTGCTCGATAGCACAGGGTTCGATGAAGCGCGATTGAGGCAACTGAACCTGGAGAATGCACCTGTGCCCGCACGCTTGGCGGATGCCATGGAGCGCTATCGACTTCACGAATTACATCCCGACATGACACCGAGCAACGTTGAGCTGATGGTTGCCAAGGGCCAGGAAGCCGACGACGCACCAGAAACGCTGCTACGGCGGGATTTTCCGGGGCTCACGGCGCGGGGGGCGCAGGAGATATGCAGCCAGGTCAGCAGCCAGGTACTTGAGCAACTCGAGGGTTCGGGCAAAGTACCTTTGGTTATGGCAGAGCGAGTCCGCTGGTTTTTGCGCGACAGCCGCCTGGACCGCGCCTGTGCCGGTCTGCGCCAGTGGCAGGCTGTCTGCGAGGATACGGAGAAGCTGGCGCTCGGCCTGGTGCATGAATTGGCGCCTTGGCCGGCGTCTCATCGTGTAGAGCTGCGCTCAGGATCCATTCAAGGCCCGCTCGTTGGCCGGGCGGGTGCCGAATCTGCGCAGAAGGTGATCTACCTTGTTCGGGACGAAGGTGCTTACACCGTTCATATGCCGGATGCCCCTCAACCCGATACCCCCACCGACCTCACGCTTATGCGCGCATTGTTACTCAGCATGAGCGACGATCAGAAGCTTCGTGTGGGCGGTTCAGCATCAAGTGAGTCGCAATTGAGCGACACATTGGCGACCCATGCGCGAGAGCATCGGGCATTGGCGTCACGGTTGATTGGGCAGGTTGAAATGGTGAGCGGCGTGAGGCCGCCGATCCGCTTCGGTGATGGGCGCATAGGCTACCCACTTAGCGGTCGTGGAGAGAGCTCAGGGCAAGCAGCGAGGCGTGGAATCAGGCAGATATTTCCAACACTTGATGACAATGAGGTACAGCAGTACCTGCTTGATTGCATTGCAGCGGGTAGAGACCCATGGTCGGATTATGAGTTGTTGCATCGCCAATGGTTGGAATTGCGGCGGGCATTACAGTTTTGGCGCGCCGAAGCCTCGGTCAGGGATTACTTGCGTCGGACCCGGGTGATGAACGCGGTGCGCCGTTGCTGGCGGCGCAAGATCGGACGCACAGCGAATGGCACGTACACGTTGGAAATCCGCGGCGAGCGGGTGACAGACTTGCCTGAACTACCGGGTGAGGTCAGCTTTGATCACGTGACCCGGTTGGTGCTGCGGGACATGAATCTGGCTACTGTCGACAGCGATTTTCTGAGGCGTTTCCCAAATCTTGAATACCTGGACCTGCGAGAAAACCGTCTTCCATCCATTCCTGCTGGCGTCTCTGCGCTGCCCCGGTTACGCGAATTGCGGCTGGACCATAATCAGATCGTAATGACAGTGGGGGACGCTTCCAGGCTGAACTTGCTAGTCAATCTGGAGCGACTCGAGCTCAATCATAATCCGCTGGGGCAGGCACCACAGGTAAGGGCTTTGCCCCATTTGCAGCAGCTAGGACTTCGTTCTACAGGGCTAACTACATTCCCGGCCGACATTCAACAATTGCCGTGGCGGGGTAGGGCGGACTTCCGAAATAACCAGCTCCGCCGAATCAACGAAGACCTTGAAGGCCTGCGGGTACGCTTGCAGCAAGTAGCCGTTCACGATAACCCGCTGGACGAAGCGAGCGACCGCCTGTTGCAGCCACAGCCTGAACCTTCGAACAGTGCAGACCACGTTAGCCAGCCTGGCCCGAGCTATCGTCAACATGTACTCGCTCAGGCAGAACTTTCCAGCTGGCTTGCCGGCTCCACCGGTGTGCAGCGACTCACACGTGAAACGTCATGGGACAACTTGCGTGCCGAGCCCGGCTCGGCCGACTTTTTTCGTTTCCTGACCGACTTTTCCCATTCTCCGGATTACCTGAAATATCCGGCATTTTATCGTGCACGTGTATGGGCGATCATCGAGGCATGTGAGCAGAACACGGAACTGCGCGAGTTGCTCTTCGAGCAGGCAGGTGGCATTGCAACGTGTGAGGATCGTCTGCTGTGGGTGTTCAGCCAGATGGAAGTCAGGGCCTTGATCCACTCCCAGACCGCAGGTTCTGCAGAAATGATGAGCGAGCGCTCATTGTTGAGATTGGGCCGTTCGATATACAGGCTGCAGGAAGTCGACCGGGTAGCAGCGCGAAAACTGCAACGGCTAAGGGACCTGTTCAAGGGGCAGCCGGCCCGTCTCGATAGAATCGACGATGTTGAAACCTACCTTGCTTACCGGATCCGGTTGGCATCGCCACTGCAATTGGTGGGTCAACCCGTGCGCATGCATTATGAAGCCGAGTCCTTGGTGACGGCGGCAGACATCAACGCGGCCCGGCTCGAGATACTGGAAGGCGAGACTCAAGCACGCCTGGTCGACTCACTCGTGGTCCAGGACTATTGGCAAGAATACTTACGTGCCACTTACAGCCGTCGTTTCAAAGAGCTGGTCGATGCAAAACAGTCCGACTTGGCGCTTGCTGACGAGCGGCTTGCGCGCGAAGAAATGACTGAGGGGGACTATTTGGTTGTCTGTAAGGAGCTCAAGTCGAATCTGGAAGACGCAGAGCGTGAGCTGATCAGGCGTTTAACCGAAGAGGCTTTCGAGCGCTGGCCACTCTGAACTGCCCCGGCCACGATCGCCCCACTGCTCAGGCGCTGGCGTGTGCAGTGGGGCATTGTCTCATGCGGCCCGTTCGTTTTCGTTACCAGGCGCAGCCTGCTTCAGGAACTCCTGCAACGCTAGTTGCTCGGCGCTGGAGGTGAACAGCCCCAGCTTGGTTCGCCGCCACAGAATATCGTCGGCAGTCACTGCCCATTCCTCGGCACGCAGGTAATTGACTTCACAGGCGAACAGACCGCCGCCCAATGATTGCCCCAGGCCTTCAGGCCCCGAGAGGCCTTCCAGCAAGCGCCAGACACGACTGCCGTACGTGGTAGCCCAGCGTTGTGCGATAGCCACTGGCAGCCAAGGGTGGCGTGTTAACACTTCTTCTACTAGCGATTGCACCGATGTCATGTGCTCACCGCCTGGCAAGGGAGCAGTTGCGGTCCAACTGCCGCGCATCTGCGCGAAGAAGGGTTTGAGTTCGCCCATGGCCGACTCTGCCAATTTGCGGTAGGTGGTGAGCTTGCCGCCAAAGACCGACAGCAAGGGTGCCTGCCCTTCGCCGGCAGACAACGCCAGGGTGTAGTCGCGGGTCACGGCCGAAGGGTTGTCCGATTCGTCATTGCACAGCGGGCGAACACCCGAGTAGGTGTGCAGGATGTCGGTACGGCTGAGCTGATGATTGAAGTGCTGGTTGACTACCTTGAGCAGATAGTCGGTTTCGCCTTCGGTGATTTTCACCTGCGCCGGGTCGCCGCTGTATTCGCGGTCGGTGGTGCCGATCAGGGTGAAACGCTCCAGGTACGGGATGCAGAAGACGATGCGCTGGTCTTCGTTCTGCAGGATGTAAGCATGTTCGCCTTCGTACAGGCGCGGTACGATGAGGTGGCTGCCCTGGATCAGGCGGATACCGTAGGGGGCGTCAAGCTTGAGGTCGTCCTTGATGAAGCTGGCGACCCATGGGCCGGCGGCGTTCACCAGGGCGCGGGCGCGAATGGTCTGCAGGTGGCCGTCGGCATGCTGCAGCTCGACCTGCCACACGCCATCGACACGCTCGGCACGCAGGCAGCGGGTGCGGGTGACGATATCCGCACCGTTTTCTTTAGCCGCCATGGCATTGAGCACCACCAGGCGTGCGTCGTCCACCGCGCAGTCCGCGTATTCGAACCCACGGGTGATTGCCGGCTTGAGTGGGTACCCCGGGCCGAAGCGCAGGCTGCGCGAGGCACCCAGACGCTTGCGCTTGCCCAGGTGGTCATACAGGAACAGGCCTGCACGAATCATCCACGCCGGGCGCAGGTGCGGACGGTGTGGCAACACAAAACGCATCGGTTTGACGATGTGCGGTGCCTTGGCCAGTAGCACTTCGCGTTCAGCCAGCGCTTCACGCACCAGGCGAAACTCGTAGTGCTCCAGGTAGCGCAGGCCGCCGTGGATCAATTTGCTGCTGGCTGACGAGGTGTGTTGGGCCAGGTCGTCCTTCTCGCAAAGAAATACCTTCAGGCCACGCCCAGCGGCGTCGGCAGCGATGCCCACGCCATTGATGCCGCCGCCGATCACGGCGAGGTCATAGCAGTCGGCGAGTGGGGGCTGGGACGAAACGGGCTGGGACACGGGCAAGGCCTCCTGAGGCTGTTCACATCGAATATGAACATTGATGTTCGTTTTCGAAAATACTAGCGCAAGAGAAAGCCGGTCGCCAGTCAGTCTTTATAGAAAAAACTGATCAGATGACAATAAAGTGAACATTTACGAAAATGGCGGGCCGCTTGGCAGCCCGCAGGCGGCTCAAACCACCTCGAGGCGGATCTTGTACTGGTTGAGCAACTGGGTGAGGGTGGTCGTTGGCGCCTGGTCGGTTACCAGGCAATCGACCAGGCTGATCGAACCCAGACGCACCATGGCGTTGCGCCCGAACTTGCTGGAGTCGGCGGCAAGGATCACTTGCCTGGCATTGGCGATGATGGCCTGGGATACCCGCACTTCCTGATAGTCGAAGTCGAGCAGGCTGCCGTCTTCATCGATGCCGCTGATGCCGACCAGGGCGAAGTCGACCTTGAACTGGTTGATGAAGTCGACACTGGCCTGGCCGACCACCCCGCCATCGCGGCGTACCGTGCCACCGGCCACCAGCACTTCGAAGTCATCCTTGGCGGCGAGGATTGCAGCCACATGCAGGTTGTTGGTAATGACCTTCAGGTGGTTGTGATTGAGCAGTGCCCGGGCGATGGATTCGGTGGTGGTGCCAATGTTGATGAACACCGAAGCATGGTCGGGAATCTGCCGGGCTACGGCTTCGGCGATGCGTTGCTTTTCGTCGCGCATCTGGTCGGCACGCATGGCGTAAGCGGTGTTTTCCACGCTCGAGTCGTAGGCCGCGCCACCGTGGTAGCGACGTAGCAAATTGAGTTCGGCCAGCTGGTTGATATCACGGCGGATGGTTTGCGGTGTCACGACGAACAGCTGCGCCATTTCTTCGATACTGACGTAACCGCGCTCACGCACCAGTTCGAGGATTTGTTGTTGGCGGGGGGGCAGATTCATGGGGCGGTCCTTTGGGGCTGCCGGACAAATTCTGCAATGATGCCGTAGGACGCGGATGACGGCCAGTAGACGATTGGGGCCGCGTGGCGGCCCCGATAGGCATTACGCCTCGTGATCTTCCCAGTCACGGGTGCGCTCGACCGCCTTTTTCCAGCCGGCATACAGCTTCTCTTTCTGCGCTTCATCCAGTTGTGGGCTGAATTCGCGCTCGATGATGGCTTTATCGCGCAGCTCGTCCAGGCCACTCCAGAAGCCACAGGCCAGGCCAGCCAGATAGGCGGCGCCCAGCGCTGTGGTTTCGCGCATCTTCGGCCGCTCTACGCAGGTGCCGAGGATGTCGGCCTGGAACTGCATGAGGAAGTTGTTGGCCACCGCACCGCCGTCCACGCGCAGCTCGGACAGGCGCTGGCCGCAATCTTGTTGCATGGCGTCGAGTACATCGCGGGTCTGGTAAGCGATCGACTCCAGTGCGGCGCGGATAATGTGGTCCACCTTCACGCCACGGGTCAGGCCGAACAGCGCGCCACGGGCATACGGGTCCCAGTACGGGGCACCCAGGCCGGTGAAGGCGGGCACCAGATAGACGCCGTTGCTGTCCTTGACCTTGCTGGCGAAGTACTCGGTATCCAAAGCATCGTTGACGATTTTCAGTTCGTCACGCAGCCATTGCACGGTGGAGCCACCGTTGAACACCGCACCCTCCAGCGCATAGGCCACCTCGCCACGCGGGCCGCAGGCGATGGTGGTGAGCAGGCCATGCGACGACGTTACCGCCTTGTCGCCGGTGTTCATCAGCAGGAAGCAGCCGGTGCCGTAGGTGTTCTTGGCCTGGCCTGGCTCCACGCACATCTGGCCAAAGAGTGCCGACTGCTGGTCGCCGGCGATACCGGCGATGGCGATGCCACTCTTGGTGTGGCCGTACACTTCCGAGGACGGGCGCACCTCTGGCAGCATCTGGCGCGGGATGCCGAGGATCTCCAGCAGCTTGTCATCCCACTGCAGGCTGTGGATGTTGAACATCAGTGTGCGCGAGGCATTGGTGTAGTCGGTGACGTGTACCTTGCCGCCGGAGAACTTCCAGATCAGCCAGGTATCGATGGTGCCGAACAGCAGCTCGCCACGCTCGGCGCGTTCGCGGGCGCCCTCGACGTTGTCGAGGATCCACTTCAGCTTGGTGCCAGAGAAGTAGGGGTCGGTGACCAGGCCGGTTGTTTCGCGAATGTAGGCTTCATGCCCGTCACGCTTGAGCTGGGCACAAATTTCGGTACTGCGGCGGCACTGCCAGACGATGGCATTGTACACCGGGCGACCGGTTTCCTTGTCCCATACCACGGTGGTTTCGCGCTGGTTGGTAATGCCCAGTGCGGCGACCTGAGCGTGGCTGATACCGGCCTGGGCCAAGGCTTCGACCATGGTCGCGCTTTGCGTGGCGAAGATCTCCATCGGGTCGTGCTCGACCCAGCCCGCCTGCGGGTAGTGCTGGGCGAACTCGCGCTGGGAGGTACCCACCACATTGGCGTCGCGGTCGAAAATGATCGCCCGCGAACTGGTGGTGCCCTGGTCCAGGGCGATGATGTAGTTCTTATCCTGGGTGTCTGTCATGGTCGTAGGCCTTGCAAAAATAGGGGGTCAGGGCTGGGCGTGATGCCGGCATCAACTGGCTTGAGTATCGCCCTGGCGGATGTCATTTGTCTCAGGGTTCGCGGCAGGTACCGTTGGCAAGTTGCGGGCGATAAGGCCGCGATAGGTCGCGGCACCCACGCAGGCGCCAAGGATCGGTGCGAACACCGGAACCAGGAAATAAGGAATATCCCGCCCGCCAGTGAAGGCGATTTCGCCCCAGCCGGCCAGGAAAGTCATGAGTTTTGGCCCGAAGTCGCGGGCCGGGTTCATCGCGAAGCCGGTCAAGGGGCCCATGGCACTGCCGATCACGGCAATCAGCAGGCCGATCAGCAGCGGTGCCATGGCTCCGCGTGGCAGGCCGTTGTTGTCGTCGGTCAGGGCCATGATCACGGCCATCAGGATGGCGGTGATCACCACTTCCACCAGAAATGCCTGGCCGGTGGACAGCGACGGGTGTGGGTAGGTGGAGAATACCGAGGCCAGCTCCAGGCTGGCTTCGCTACCGCGCAACATGGTGTGGGCCTGTTCGAAATCGAAGAACAGGTTGCTGTACAGGGTATACACCAGCGCTGCCCCACAGAACGCGCCGCACACCTGGGCCAGCATGTAGAAGGGCAGCTTGCGTTTGTCGAAACCGGCAAACAGGGTGAGGGCGATGCTCACGGCCGGGTTCAGGTGCGCGCCGGAAATGCCGGCGGTGAGGTAGATCGCCATGCTCACGCCGACGCCCCAGATGATACTGATTTCCCATAGGCCGAAGCTGGCGCCGGCGACCTTGAGGGCGGCAACGCAGCCGGTACCGAAAAAGATCAACAGGGCGGTGCCGAGGAACTCGGCCAGGCATTGGCTGGACAGCGTGGGTTGGCGTAGAGCAGTCGTCATGTATGACCTCGTTTTTTTTGTTGTGAGGCGCGTGGCGCTCGACAGCAAAGCCCGGTGTCTATCCCCATTGACCCCGGGCAGATGTAGGAAGTGCACCTTATAAGTGCACCATTTATTCAGAAACGAAAAAATATAGACAAGAAACGCTGATGTCAAAGGTCGAAAGTGAACGACCAGTCACGATATGGCCGCTAAAATCGGCCTCGGATCCCCGTGCTAGAGGTGCCCAATTGCGGTGCGCTGGCTGGGATGTGGGAATTGTCCTAAAGTAGCCGCCGAGCCGTCCAAGACCGGAGCCCCTGCATGACCCCCGCCCTAGACCTGTTGAAGAAGCACCGTGCCGAGCACCGCGTGCACAGTTACGAGCATGACCCCAAGTCGGCATCCTACGGCCTGGAGGCAGCAGAAAAGCTGGGGCTCGACCCGCAGCAGGTGTTCAAGACGTTGCTGGCGAGCAGCGAGAAGGGGGAGTTGCTGGTGGCGGTGGTGCCCGTGGTGGGTACTTTGGACCTGAAGGCCCTGGCCCATGCTGCCGGGGTGAAGAAGTGCGAAATGGCCGACCCTGCGGCGGCGCAACGTGCCACGGGTTATCTGGTCGGCGGGATCAGCCCGTTGGGGCAGAAGAAACGTCTGCGGACGTTCATTGATGATTCAGCGCAAAACTTTGCAACCATCCATGTCAGTGCTGGCCGGCGTGGGCTGGAAGTGGAGTTGGCCGCAGCGGTGCTGGCCGAGCATACCCAGGGCAAGTTTGCCGGGATCGGCAGAGGCTGAGTATCTGGGGCCGCAAAGCGGCCCCAAGGGTCTAAAGTCAGGTCGCCGAACTGTATCGACGCACGCCATTCTCCTGCCGAAGCAATTGCGCCGCCACACTGCCCGGCACCGGGAACAGCACCAGGTGATCGGCCTTCACCGCGATCCCCACATCCCCACCCACCTGATGGTCGGCATGGCTGGGGAAAATCGCCTCCAGCTGGCTGCCAGTCGGCAGTTGCAGGCGATACAAGGTCGATGCCCCCAGGAAACTTTTGCCCACGATAGCCGCCCTCAACGGGCTGTCCGGCGCATACACGATATCGTCCGGGCGCAGCAGCACATCCACCGAGCTGCCTGGCGCCATGATGTAGGCACGGTTGCCGCGCAGTTCACCCAGCTCGGTATTGACGGCCTCGTGGCTGCTCATCTGCCCCCGGATGAAGTACCCCTGGCCGATGAAGCTGGCCACGAACGGTGTTTGTGGCTCGTGGTAAAGGTTGTAGGGCGTGTCCCACTGCTCCAGGCGGCCTTCTTTGAACACGCCCACCTGATCGCTGACGGCAAACGCTTCTTCCTGGTCATGGGTCACCAGGATGGCGCTGGTGCCGCGGCTTTTGAGAATGTCGCGAACCTCGTGGCTCAGGCGCCGACGCAGCTCCACGTCAAGGTTGGAGAACGGTTCGTCGAGCAGCAGCAACTGCGGCTCTGGCGCCAGTGCACGGGCCAAAGCGACCCGTTGCTGCTGGCCACCAGACAGCTCATGCGGGTAACGCCCGCCCAGGCCGCCCAGCTTGACCAGTTCGAGCATCTCTTCGATGACGGCGGCCTGGCGCGGGTGCTTGGCGATGCCAAACGCAATGTTCTGCGCCACGGTCAGGTGCGGGAACAGCGCGTAGTCCTGGAACACCATGCCGATCCGGCGCTTTTCCGGGGCCAGGGTGAAGCCAGCGCGGGAGATGACTTCGCCGGCCAGCTGGATTTCACCGTCATGCACCGGCTCGAAGCCGGCAATGGCGCGCAGGGTGGTGGTTTTGCCACAACCGGATGAACCCAGCAGGCAACCGATGTCGCCTGCATTCAGGTGCAGGTTGAGGTTCTGGACGATGCGCTGGTCGCCATAGCCGCAGGCGAGGTTGCGCAGGTTGAGCAATAGGGGTTGACTCATGCGTGGTGGTAAGCCGGTTCTACAAGGAATTCGAGAAGCGCCTTCTGTGCATGCAGGCGGTTTTCAGCTTCGTCCCAGGCGACCGAACGAGGGTCGTCGAGCAGGTCCTGGCTGATTTCCTCGCCACGGTGGGCGGGCAGGCAGTGCATGAAGAGGACATCGGGTGCCGCCAGGTCGAGCAGTTCGCGGGTGACCTGGTAAGGCGCGAAGTGCGCCAGGCGCCGTGCAGTTTCCTCCTCCTGGCCCATGGAAGTCCAGACATCGGTGACCACAAGGTGTGCGCCACGTACGGCTTCCTTGGCGTCACGGATGATCTGCACGCGGTCACCGCCCAGTGCCATGAAGCGTTCATCCGGCTCGTAGCCTTCGGGGCAGGCGATGCGCAGCTGGAAATCGAACTGCCGGGCGGCCTCGATATAGGAGTTGCACATGTTGAAGCCGTCGCCGATCCAGGTCACGGTCTTGCCCTGGATCGAACCGCGGTGTTCCAGGAACGTCTGCATGTCGGCCAGCAGCTGGCACGGGTGCGACTCGTCGGACAGGCCATTGATGACCGGTACGCGCGATTTGGCGGCGAATTCGGTCAGGGTGCTGTGGGCGTGGGTACGGATCATCACCACGTCGACCATGCTCGACAGCACGATGGCGCTGTCGCCGATCGGCTCGCCACGGCCCAGCTGGGTATCGCGCGGCGACAGGAAGATGGCCTGGCCACCGAGCTGGATCATGCCGGCTTCGAACGACACCCGGGTGCGGGTCGAGGACTTCTCGAAGATCATGCCCAGTACGCGGTTCTTCAGGGGCTCGAACAGCACGCCTCGCTTGCGCAGGTCCTTCAGCTCGATGCCGCGGCGGATCACCCCGAGCAATTCGTCGGTGGTGAAGTCCAGCAGGGAGAGAAAGTGCCTAGCGCTCATGATTGACTACCTTATCTGCAACGGTATGCAGGTCGACCGTATGGTTTTTTTTGACAACGGGAGTGACCTGCGGCGTAAGCCGCACGGGGCGGACGAAATAGGGAAAGGCGCAATACTATAAGTAAATGTCGCCTCAAGCCAAGGGGGGAAACAGCGGCCTATTCGAAAGGATGTTGCAAAGGGTGTCTTTACCCGCTGGCCGGTGCTGTTTTTTATTTACTACACAGGGTTGTACACGGCTTGCTGGCGATTTGGCAAATGGCTGTCGCGAATCGTGCGCCTGATGTCGGTGGATTCACACGGCGAAGGGCGCTGGCCCGGGGGCGGGGCCGGGTGCATAGTCACTGTTCGACAACAACAAGGCAGAGGCGGCCATGACCAAGACCCTGCACCACCGTGCCTGTCACCTGTGCGAAGCGATCTGCGGGCTGAACATCGAAGTCAGCCACGAAGACGATGGGCGGGCGCTGATCAGCTCGATCAAAGGCGACCCAGAGGACCCGTTCAGCCGTGGCCATGTCTGCCCCAAGGCCGTGGCCCTGCAAGACATCCAGAACGACCCCGACCGCCTGCGCCAGCCGCACAAGCGGGTGGGGGAGCGCTGGGAGGCCATTGGCTGGGACGAGGCCTTTACCCTGGCCGCCGACAAGCTCTGGGCGATCCAGCAGGCGCACGGGCGCAATGCCGTGGCGGTGTACCAGGGTAACCCGAGCGTGCACAACTATGGCCTGATGACCCACAGCAACTACTTCCTTGGCCTGCTCAAGACGCGCAACCGTTTCTCGGCCACTTCGGTGGACCAGTTGCCACAACATCTGGTCAGCCACCTCATGTATGGCCATGGACTGCTGCTGCCGATCCCGGATATCGACCAGACCGACTTCATGCTGATTCTCGGCGGCAATCCGCTGGCCTCCAACGGCAGCATCATGACCGTGCCAGATGTGGAAAAGCGCCTGAAGGCCTTGCGTGGGCGGGGAGCGCGTCTGGTGGTGGTAGACCCGCGGCGCAGCGAGACGGCGGCCATGGCCGATACCCATCTGTTCATTCGCCCGGGTGGCGATGCGGCCTTTTTGTGTGGCTTGCTCAACACCCTGTTCGAGGAGGGCCTGGCGCAGGGCTCGCACTTGCCGGTCAACGGCCTGCAACAAGTGCGCGAAGCGCTTGCGCCGCTCAGCGCCGAGGCCATGAGCGTGCATTGTGGTATTGCCGCAGCGGATATCCGCCAGCTAGCACGGGATTTCGCCGCTGCAGGCAAGGCCGTGTGTTATGGGCGCATGGGTGTCTCTACCCAAGCCTTCGGTACCCTTTGCCATTGGCTGGTGCAACTGATCAACCTGGTGACCGGCAACCTCGATCGTGAAGGTGGCGCGTTGTGCACGGAGCCTGCCGTCGATCTGGTGGCGACCACCTCGGGTGGCCATTTCAACGCCTGGCAAAGCCGGGTATCGGGTTTGCCCGAGTACGGTGGCGAGCTGCCCGTGGCGGCCCTGGCCGAAGAGATGTTGGCACCAGGCGAAGGGCAGGTTCGCGCGCTGGTGACAGTGGCCGGCAACCCTGTGCTATCCACACCTAACGGTCGCCAGCTGGATGCAGCGCTTGAGGGGCTGGAGTTCATGCTCAGCATCGACCTCTACATCAACGAAACCACCCGGCATGCCGACCTGATCTTGCCGTCCACCAGCGCGCTGGAAAACGACCACTACGACAGCACCTTCAACCTGCTGGCCGTGCGCAACGTCACCCGTTTCAATCGGGCGATCCTGGCCAAGCCGGAAGGCGCGCTGCACGACTGGGAAATCTTCGTCGGCCTGGCGCAGGCGTTTGCCACGCGTGCCGAGCAGGCGTTGAAACCGACCTGGGCCCCGGCGCAGATGATCGACATGGCCCTGCGCAAAGGGCGTTATGGTGAGGCGACGCCATGGAAGCTCTCGCTGGCAACACTGGCCAATCACCCGCACGGGCTCGATCTCGGGCCTTTGCGCAGCAACCTCGCCGGGCGCCTGGCAACTGCCAGCAAGGCTGTCGAAGCAGCCCCCCAAGTGTTGCTGGACGACGTGCAGCGCCTGGCGCAACAGGCGCCTCCGATAGCCGGCGAACTGTTGCTGATTGGCCGCCGACATATACGTAGCAACAACTCCTGGATGCACAATTTCCATCGCCTGGTGAAAGGCAAGCCGCGTCATCAGTTACTGATGCATCCGCAAGACTTGCAGCAGCGGCACCTGCAGGACGGCCAGCGGGTACGTATCCGCTCGCGCACGGGGGCCCTTGAAGTCGAGGTGCAGGCCTGCGATGACATGATGCCGGGTGTGGTCAGCCTGCCCCATGGCTTCGGCCATGGCCGCCAGGGCGTGCACATGCAGATCGCCCAGGCACAACCCGGCGTGAGTGCCAATGACCTGACCGACGAGCGCTTTCGGGACGCGGTTTCCGGTAACGCTGCACTCAATGGCGTGCCCGTGCAGGTAGAGGCTGCATGAGCAATGGTAAGGCCGAGCACGCCGCTCGGCTTTCCGTTACAATGCGTCACCGTGCCGACGACCGCGTCGGAAAGTTCAGCTGAGGTGCTAGATGGATATCATCGATACGATCAAAGAGCAGATTGCCAACAACACCATTCTGCTTTACATGAAAGGCTCGCCGAATGCCCCGCAGTGCGGGTTCTCGGCCAAGGCATCGCAGGCTGTGATGGGTTGTGGCGAGAAGTTCGCCTACGTCGACATCCTGCAGAACCCGGAAATCCGCGCCAACCTGCTAAAGTACGCCAACTGGCCCACCTTCCCACAGCTGTGGGTAGCCGGTGAGCTGGTCGGCGGCAGCGACATCATGCTGGAAATGTTCGAAAAGGGTGAGCTGCAAACCCTGATCAAGGAAGCGGCTGCCAAGGCCAAGGCTTCCGAAGCCTGATTTTCAGGCAAGCATAAAAAAACCCGCTGATCGCGGGTTTTTTATGCGGTGAAGAATTACTCTTCGCCCATCTGCGACTGCAGGTAATTCTCGATAGTGATCTTGTCGATCAGCCCCAGTTGGGTTTCCAGCCAATCGATGTGCTCTTCCTCGGATTCGAGGATGTCTTCGAGCATGTCACGCGAGCCGAAGTCGCCAGCGGTTTCGCAATGGGCGATGGCTGCCTTGAGGTCGACCAGGCCTTTCTTTTCGAGCTTCAGGTCGCACTCGAGCATTTCCTTGGTGTGCTCGCCGATCATCAGCTTGCCCAGGTCCTGAACGTTCGGGATGCCTTCGAGGAACAGAATACGCTTGATCAGTTTGTCAGCGTGCTTCATCTCGTCGATGGATTCCTTGTACTCGTGCTTGCCGAGTTTGTTCAGGCCCCAATCTTCGTACATGCGTGCGTGCAGGAAGTACTGGTTGATCGCGACCAGCTCGTTTCCGAGGATCTTGTTGAGATGCTGGATGACGCTTACGTCGCCTTTCATTTCGGGTTCCTGCCCTGTAGAAGTGTGCCAATACAGCGAAGTTTGATCCCGATACCTAGGAGTGTCAAACCTAAGTTATTGAATAATAAGTGAAAATTAATAGGAATAAGAATGTTTGTGAACCGCGTTGCGGCGCTAACTTATTGAATTACAGGCATAAAAAAACCGGACATAAGGTCCGGTTCTTTGAAATCTGGCATTCAGGCTGCGGTAAATTCCACAGGGTAGGGCAGGGCTGCCTGGCTGACCTGAAGCTCGGTCAGGGTCTCGCGGACCACCTGTTTGGCCAGGCAGGCACATTTGCCACACTGGCTCGCGACATTGGTCGCGGCTCGCACTTCCTTGTAACTGCAGCATCCTTCATAGATCGCATCGCGGATCTGTCCGTCGGTAACGCCGAGACAAAGACACACATACATAAGGGCTGACCATCGCGGGTTGAGTCGATGGGGTGGAGCTTAATGTTAATGAGAATGCTTGTCAAAGGACTTTCTGAAAGGGCCGTGCTTGAGCGACCGGCGGTTGCCCGCCTGATGGATTCGGCCTGTCACCAGAAGCCGTGTATGATGGTTGGCCTTTGTTGGATGTCGGGCAAGCCCGTCTGGCCCGGCAAACGGTTTTTCACCCTCATCAGGAGATTACAATGAGCGTACTCGTTGGTAAGAAAGCCCCCGATTTCACCGTTCCGGCCGTGCTGGGCAATGGCGAGATCGTCGACAGCTTCAACCTGGCTTCGGCCATCAAGGGCAAGTACGGCCTGGTGTTCTTCTACCCGCTGGACTTCACCTTCGTCTGCCCGTCCGAGCTGATCGCTCTGGACAACCGCATCCCGGACTTCCAGGCCCGCAACGTTGAAGTGATCGGCGTGTCGATCGACTCGCACTTCACCCACAACGCCTGGCGTAACACCCCGGTCAACAACGGCGGCATCGGCCAGGTGAAGTACACCCTGGCTGCCGACATGACCCACGAAATCTGCAAAGCCTACGACGTCGAGTCCGAAGGCGGCGTGGCTTTCCGTGGCGCCTTCCTGATCGACACCAACGGTGTTGTCCGTTCGCAGATCATCAACGACCTGCCACTGGGCCGTAACATGGACGAGCTGCTGCGCCTGGTTGACGCCCTGCAGTTCCACGAAGAGCACGGCGAAGTTTGCCCTGCCAACTGGAAAAAAGGCGACAAAGGCATGAACGCTTCGCCAGAAGGCGTTGCTGCCTACCTGAGCGAGAACGCCGGCAAGCTGTAATTGCCGCTCGCATAAAAAAAACCGGCCTTCATGGCCGGTTTTTTTATGTCTGGACTTCAGCAGGAGTACGCATACCCCCGTAGGAGCGGCCTTGTGCCGCGAAAGGGCCGCAAAGCGGCCCCAGGATTCCAGATCAATCGTTGAAATCGCGCCAGCCGCCCATCTCTTTCCAGCGGTTGACGATGCCGCAGAACAGCTCAGCCGTCTTCTCGGTGTCATAACGCGCCGAATGCGCCTCACGCCCGTCAAAGTCGATGTCGGCGCTCTGGCAAGCCCGTGCCAGCACGGTCTGCCCATAGGCCAAGCCCGCCAAGGTCGCAGTGTCAAAGCTGGAGAACGGGTGGAACGGGTTGCGCTTCAGGTCGTTGCGCGCTACCGCTGCATTGAGGAAGCCCAGGTCGAAGCTGCTGTTATGGCCGACCAGGATCGCCCGCTTGCAGCCATTGGCCTTGAGCGCCTTGCGCACGCCACGGAAGATGTCGGTCAGCGCGCTTTCCTCGCTGACGGCCATGCGCAGCGGGTGGTCCAGCTTGATACCGGTGAACTCCAACGCCGCAGCTTCGATATTGGCACCCTCGAACGGCTCGACCCGGTGGAAGTAGGTGTGCTCGGGGAACAGGAAGCCTTTCTCGTCCATGCCGATGGTGACGGCGGCAATTTCCAGCAGGGCATCGGTGGCGCTGTTGAAACCACCGGTTTCCACATCCACCACGACCGGGAGGTAGCCACGGAAGCGCTCGGCCATCGGGTGGCGAGAGCCGCTGCTGCCCTGGGAGTCCAGGTCGTCTTCGTAGAGGTCTTCGCTCACGCGTTGTCCTCCAGCAGGCGCCAGCGCAGTTTTTCGCCAGCGCGCAGCGGGATTATCGTCTGCTCGCCAAACGGCAGGCTGTCCGGGGCGGTCCATTCTTCGCGGACCAGGGTAATGGTGTCGGTGTTTGCCGGCAGGCCATAGAAAGCCGGGCCGTGCAGGCTGGCAAAGCCTTCAAGCTTGTCCAGTGCGTTACGTTGTTCGAACGCTTCGGCGTACATCTCGATGGCCGCATAGGCAGTGTAGCAACCGGCGCAACCGCAGGCGGCTTCCTTCGCGTGACGGGCGTGAGGTGCCGAATCTGTGCCGAGGAAGAACTTCGGGTTGCCGCTGGTGGCCGCATCCAGCAGCGCCACCTGGTGGGTGTTGCGCTTGAGTATCGGCAGGCAGTAGAAGTGCGGGCGAATGCCGCCAACCAGCATGTGGTTGCGGTTGTACAGCAGGTGCTGAGCGGTGATGGTCGCGCCAACGTTGGCCGGGGCCTCGGTGACGAACTGCGCGGCATCGCCGGTGGTGATGTGTTCGAACACCACTTTCAACGTAGGGAAGCGCTCGACCAGACGGCGCATGTGCTCGTCGATGAAGCGCTTCTCGCGGTCGAACACGTCGATTTCGCTACGGGTCACTTCGCCATGCACCAGCAGGGGCATGCCAACTTCCGCCAGTGCTTCGATGGCCGGGAAGATGTTGTCGATGCTGGTCACGCCCGAGTCGGAGTTGGTGGTGGCGCCGGCCGGGTACAGTTTGGCAGCGTACACGATCCCGCTGGCCTTGGCCGCGCGGACGTCCTCGGGGCTGGTACGGTCGGTGAGGTACAGCACCATCAGCGGCTCGAAGCGGCTACCGGCCGGGCGCGCGGCAAGGATGCGCTCACGGTAGGCGCCAGCCTCGGCGGCATTGCGCACCGGAGGAACCAGGTTTGGCATGATGATGGCACGGGCGAAAGTACGCGCCACGTCGCCAACGGTGTGGGGCAGGACGGCACCATCGCGCAGATGGATGTGCCAGTCGTCGGGGCGCAGGAGGGTCAGGCGATCGGACATTGGGGATTCCAGGCGGGTCGAACTCAAGCCCCAATGCTACCGGAAAACCCTGGGTCGAGCACGGCTATCAAGTTTTCCAGCCAGCGTCCGATAGCCTGCAGGTAAGCCGTCAGAATTTGTGGAGCCGCCCGTGCGCCAGCGTTACCTAGCCCTGTTGACCCTGTTCGCCTGCCTGCCGGCCGGTGCACTGACTTTCCAGACGCGCATGGAGAACATCGCCTGGAAGGTCGAGGGTGACCAGTTCGAGTGCCGCCTGATCCAGCCGATCGAAGGTTTCGGCAGCGGGGAGTTCGTGCGCCGGGCGGGTGAGCAGCCGGTGTTCCAGTTGCGCTCGGACAGCAACGTACTGGGTGCAGGCACCGCCAGCCTGCTGGCAGCGGCAGCCCCATGGCAACCCGGGCGCGGTGACATCAACCTGGGCAGTGTGCGCATGGCCCGCACCGGTGTGTTGTTCAGCTCGTCCCAAGGCCAGGCCAGCCGCCTGATCAATGGCCTGCTCGACGGGCGCAGCACGGTGGTGCGCAACTATGCCGGTGAGGCGGGCAGGCCGATGGAGGTGCGGGTGTTGCCGGTCAGCTTTGCCAAGGCTTACAGCGACTATCAGGCCTGCGCGGGCAAGCTGCTTGCGATGAACTATGACCAGGTGCGTCAGACCCAGGTGGGCTTCCCGGGGGGCGGCATTGAACTGGATGAAGCCGCCAAGGCGCGTCTGGACCTGATCCTTGACTACATGAAAGCCGACCCGACGGTTAACCACATCGAGCTCGACGGCCATTCGGACAATAGCGGCAACCGCCTGACCAACCGCGACCTGTCGCGCCGTCGGGCATTGTCGGTGGCTGATTACTTCAAGGCCCATGGCTTGAAGGAAGAGCAGATCATCGTGCGCTTCCATGGTGAGCAGTACCCGGTGGCGAAAAACAATAGCCCTGCCAACCGGGCGCGCAACCGGCGAGTGAATATCGAACTGGGTCGGGTTGCGGTGGTTGAGAAGCCGGTGGAGAAGCGGGTTGAGAAACCCGCCGAAACAGCCCCTGAGCCAACGGCCCCTGCGTCAGCGGCCAAGTAAACCGCGCGTTTCCTGGGCATAAGAGTGTGCTCGATCTCCAGAGTTTGCGCGGCCTCTGTGGGGGCGGGTTCGGTGTCATGCTCAGTAGCGCCGTCGCCCTTCCGACAGTTCCTGTCGCTTTGTCGTCAGAAGCTGTCGCGCCACTGTAATTTTATCTGCAAGGCCGTTAGAATCGATCCCTTTCCGTACAACCCCGTGGAGTGATGGCATGGCGGACGTAAAAAAGGTCGTACTGGCGTATTCCGGCGGCCTTGATACTTCGGTGATTCTCAAGTGGCTGCAGGATACCTACAACTGCGAAGTGGTGACCTTCACCGCTGACCTGGGTCAGGGCGAAGAGGTCGAGCCGGCCCGTGCCAAGGCTCAGGCAATGGGCGTTAAAGAGATCTACATCGACGACCTGCGCGAAGAGTTCGTGCGTGATTTCGTGTTCCCGATGTTCCGCGCCAACACCGTCTACGAAGGCGAGTACCTGCTGGGTACTTCCATCGCCCGTCCGCTGATCGCCAAGCGCCTGATCGAAATCGCCAACGAAACCGGTGCTGACGCCATTTCCCACGGCGCCACCGGCAAAGGCAACGACCAGGTTCGTTTCGAGCTGGGTGCCTATGCCCTCAAGCCTGGTGTCAAGGTCATCGCCCCGTGGCGTGAGTGGGACCTGCTGTCCCGCGAGAAGCTGATGGACTACGCCGAAAAGCACGGCATCCCGATCGAGCGCCACGGCAAGAAGAAGTCGCCGTACTCGATGGACGCCAACCTGCTGCACATCTCCTACGAAGGCGGTGTCCTGGAAGATACCTGGACCGAGCACGAAGAAGACATGTGGCGCTGGAGCGTCTCGCCTGAGAACGCCCCGGACCAGGCGACCTACATCGAGCTGACGTACCGCAACGGCGACATCGTTGCCATTGACGGCGTCGAGAAAACCCCGGCCACCGTCCTGGCCGACCTGAACCGTATCGGTGGTGCCAACGGCATCGGCCGCCTCGACATCGTGGAAAACCGTTACGTCGGCATGAAGTCGCGTGGCTGCTACGAGACCCCAGGCGGCACCATCATGCTCAAGGCCCACCGTGCCATCGAGTCGATCACCCTGGACCGCGAAGTCGCTCACCTGAAAGATGAGCTGATGCCGAAGTACGCCAGCCTGATCTACACCGGCTACTGGTGGAGCCCGGAGCGTCTGATGCTGCAGCAGATGATCGACGCTTCCCAGGTCAACGTGAACGGTGTCGTGCGCCTGAAGCTGTACAAGGGCAACGTTACCGTGGTTGGCCGCAAGTCGGACGATTCGCTGTTCGATGCCAACATCGCGACCTTCGAGGAAGATGGCGGCGCCTACAACCAGGCCGATGCTGCAGGCTTCATCAAGTTGAACGCACTGCGCATGCGCATTGCCGCCAACAAGGGCCGTTCGATGCTCTGACTGCGCGCTTGTGCAATGAAAACCCCGGCTTAAGCCGGGGTTTTTTTTGGGGGTGCAGAAAGTCAGGGTATTCAACTGTGTTGGCTCAAAATATCGGCCTCGAGTGCACTGATCGACAGCTGCGCACATTGACGTTTGTCCAGGTTGCAAAAGCGCCATATTCGGGGCGGCACGGGCGGTTGGGCAAGTACATGCAGGAGTTGTTGTTCCATCATGCGATAGGCGTCGGGGCCGGAAAACATGAACGTGACAGGCTCGCCTTGCGCCGCCTCAGGGGCATCACTGATGACACTGTTCACAGCTGGCGTTTTGTCGTGTGCCATCTTGCTCGGTGGCGGGCTGTAGAATGACTTGTAATTGAAGTTGAGCGTGAGAAAAAAAAGTGCCGTCAGAAAGAACGGAAAGCCTACCAGGAACCAGGTGTAGAGCTTCTGGCTGGACTCGCTGAGAAAAGGCAGTGTGGCAAGGGCGGAGGCTTCGATAATCCCCGCGAAGATGGCAATGATCGTCAGCGGGGCAACAGGTTGTGCTTGGGTCATGTGGGCCATCTCCAGCGGTTTTGCCCATCATTACCTTACTGCGGTACTCAACTAAAGACTGGATTGTTTTCCAGGTGAGGAATAATCGACATAAAGCCACTCGGCTTAGTTTTTTCAGCGCGTTTGAGTTGGACGTTTCGCCAGCAGATGTTCAGTTTTCAACTGGTGCGTTTTTGCAGGCGGGTGATACCGTTGTTTTGGGACTAAGGAACGCGCTTGTTACAACCTTGGCCATGAAGTGTAGGAAATTTCTGTAAGTGTTGTAAGTTTTGTCTGTCCATGAGTTTCGTCAGTAAATCGCCGCGCCAGCAAGCGTCCTGTCGGTTATCGTGGCGTGCCAAAGCAAAACAATGAATGAATGGATATCGCATGAATAAAGTGCTTATCGTGGATGATCATCCGGTCATACGCCTGGCCGTACGCATGCTGATGGAGCGGCATGGGTATGACGTCGTGGCAGAGACCGATAATGGGGTGGCTGCGCTGCAGCTTACTCGGCAACACCTGCCGGATATCGTGGTGCTGGATATCGGGATCCCGAAACTGGATGGCCTGGAGGTGATCGCCCGCATGACGACGTTCAGCCCGGCTAGCAAGGTGCTGGTGCTGACATCGCAGGCCCCTGGCAACTTCTCGATGCGTTGCATGCAGGCGGGCGCGGCGGGTTACGTGTGCAAGCAGCAGGAACTTACCGAGTTGTTGAGCGCCATCAAGGCGGTGTTGTCGGGTTACAGCTACTTTCCCAATCAGGCCTTGCACGCGTCACGTGGCAGGGGGGCGGGCAGCGAGGTGGACATGGTCAACCGCCTCTCCGCGCGTGAAATGACGGTGCTGCAACAACTGGCGCGAGGGCGTTCGAACAAGGAGATTGCCGACAGCATGTACCTCAGCAACAAGACGGTCAGTACCTACAAGTCGCGGCTGCTGCTCAAGCTCAATGCACGGTCGCTGGTCGACCTGATCGAGTTGGCGCAGCGGCAAGGACTGAACTGACCGCCAAGCCTTGAAGCCTCCAGTCAGGAGGCTTCGCCAAGGCTACAGGTCCGGCTTTACAAGTCGTAGTCGAAATCGGCCAACTGCTTTTGCAGGCGCCGTTCTTCCAGCATGTTATCGATGGTGCGGCGTTTGCTCAGGTTGGTCTTTGCAGGTTCCACATGGGGCTCCGCGTCATCGTCTGCGGCAACAAAATCATCTTCGATCGACAGGTCGTCTTTATCGGTACTCATGAGTCGCTCCAAGCCAAGGGGCCATTGGCCGTCCTTATAACCAGAAAGCAGGCGCCGGTAAAAAAGATTTTTTCAATCGTGGTGACGGGTTTCCAGCTATCGCCTCAATCGTCGGAGGTTTTGTGCTTGTACTCGCACAAATCTTCGATCCTGCAACTGCCGCACCTTGGCTTGCGCGCCTGGCACACGTAGCGCCCGTGCAGGATCAGCCAGTGGTGGGCATCGAGCAGGTAATCTTTTGGCACGAACTTGACCAGTTTCTTTTCCACTTCCAGCACCGTTTTGCCAGGGGCAATACCCGTGCGGTTGCTCACCCGGAAAATGTGGGTGTCCACCGCCATGGTCGGCTGGCGGAACGCTGTGTTGAGCACCACGTTGGCGGTCTTGCGGCCCACGCCGGGCAGCGCCTCCAAGGCTTCGCGGGTTTGTGGCACCTGGCTGCCGTGACGTTCGATCAGCAGCCGGCAGGCCTCTATGACATTCTTGGCCTTGCTGTTGTATAGCCCGATGGTCTTGATGTACTCGCTAAGGCCTTCAACGCCCAAGGCATAGATGGCCTCGGGCGTATTGGCGACGGGGAACAGGCGGGCAGTGGCCTTGTTGACGCCGACGTCGGTGGATTGCGCGGACAGTGTCACGGCGACCAGCAGCTCGAACGGGGTGGTGTAGGCCAGTTCTGTCTTCGGGTCTGGATTGTCTTCGTGCAGCCTGCGAAAAATCTCCAGGCGTTTGGCGGCATTCATGAATTCAGAGCTTTCCTTGACGACGTGGGTGGGCAGGGCCCGGACGCAAGCGATTGTACAAGGCCAGCAGCAGTCCGAGCAGTAGCAGGGCGCCCGGGGCCAGGCTGGCCACGTGCAGGTCGGCAACGTTGGCCAGCCATTGGCGGCTGGCGCCGAGCACCAGGCAGAGGGCAAATACCGCACTGAAATACCTGGCGAGCATGCGCCAGCGGCCTTGATCGGGCAGCAGATGATCGCTGGCCAGGCACTGCAGGCAAAGCAGGGCGGGATAATGGCCCAGGGCAAGTGCCAAAGGCAGCGACCCTGCGCGCAGGGCCATTTGCAGGCAACTGGCCAAGGCTGCCAGCATCAGCAAGCTGGCTAGCACATAGGCCCAGCTGGCCAGGCGCTGGCGCAGCGGCGTCAGCAAAAGCTGATGCAGGCTGCCCATCACTACTGCGCACAGGCCAATGGCGATGCCCTCATGCAGTGTTCGAGTAGCGCCCAGCAGGGGCGTCAGGCTTACGGCCAGCAGGCAGAACCTATTCATGTGCTGCACCCTCCAGCAGTACGCTGCGCTGCTCATCGAAATAGCTCAGCGCCTCTTGCAGCGCGGTGATCACCGCCCGTGAGGTCACGGTCGCGCCGGCCAGTTGGTCAAAGTCACCCTGGTCTCGCTTCAGCGCCCAATGGTCGCCCTGATGGCGGTTGTCGAATTGCCCCAGCCAGTGCAACTGCGGGTCGCCCAGGCGTGCGCCCAGACCGGGGCTTTCCTGTTGCTCCATGACCTGGCTGCCGATCAGGCGGCCGTCTGTGGCGATGGCCACGCTCAGTACGATTGGCCCGGCATAACCTTGAGTTTGAGTGACCAGCACGATCGCGCTTGGTTTGCCCGCCATCGTGGCACGGTAAGCCGCGAGGATGCGGCTGTTGGGCCGCTGCGCCTCGGGCTTCGCGAGCGGGCTGTCCAACGGTTGGTTGTCATAACTGCCCTCGGGCAGCACGGCCAGCCGTTGACGGCTTTGCAGTTGCTTCTCGGCACCGGTGATGGCTGGGCCGGTCAAGTGCCGCCATGCCAGCGTGGCAGACACTGCCAATACCCCAATCAGCACCAGCAAGCTCACATCATGCGTCAGGCGTTTCATCGGGCGGCCTGTTGGGGCTGTGCCGTAAGGCGTTCAAGCGTTGGAGCCATGAGGTTCATCAGCAGGACGGCGAACGCGGTGCCATCCGGGTAGCTGCCCCAGGTGCGAATCAGGTAGATGAGTAGGCCGGCACCCAGGCCGAAGTACAGCCTGGCCCGTTCGTTCCTGGGCCCCGACACCGGCTCGGTGGCGATGAAAAAGGCCGCCAGCATGGTCGAGCCGGAGAACAGGTGCAGCAAGGGCGAGCCGTTGGAGTCCGACCCAGAGCCGTTCCAGCCCAGCAGGCTGAACACGAACAGCCCTGTCAGCAGGCCCAGTGGTGCATGCCAGCTGATCACGTTGCGCTGCAATAGGAACAGGCCGCCGAGCAGGAATGCCAGGTTGACCCATTCGCTGCCGCGCCCGCCGATGTTGCCGAAGCCTGGATGGCTGGCAAACAGCTCCTCGATGGTCAGGCTGCGGTTGTGGCGCAGGCCGTCGAGCAACGTTGGCCGGGCCCAGGCGTCGATCTGTTCGCCTCCGGTGAATACCTGCTGCAAACTGTCGAGCAGGCCTGGGGGGTGCCCCGGCCAATGGTTCATCTGCAACGGGAAGCTCAGCAGCACGAAGGCATAACCGACCATGGCCGGGTTGAACGGGTTGCGTCCGACGCCGCCAAAAGCCTGTTTACCGAAACCGATGGCAACGCTTGCCGCGACCACCGGCAACCACCACGGGGCCAGGGTGGGCAGGGCGGCCGCCAGCAGCACGGCGGTTACCAGTGCGCTGCCGTCGCCTAGCGCTGTGCTCAGCGTTTGGCCGCGCAACGCCAGCAGCACAGCTTCGCACAGCAATGCGGCGGTGGCACTTAGCAACAGGTTCAGCAGCATGCCCCAGCCATGCAACCACAACAACGCCAGCAGTCCAGGCAAACAGGCCAGCAGGACCAGGCCCATACTGGTGCGCAGTCGCGGATCGGGCTGGCTGATCATTGTCCGAACATGCCGTTAAAGCCGGAAAATGCCATGGCCATCACCCCGGCGCCGATCAACTCGAGTGGCAGGCCGCGCAGTGCGCCGGGGATATCGGCATGGGCAATGCGCTGGCGCAAATCGGCGAACAATATCAGAGCCAGCCAGAAGCCGCCGCCCGCCAGTAAACCTTGCAGCAGCGTCGAGGGCCAGGTGCTGTCATCGCCTGCCTGCTGCAGGGCGAGCCCCAGCACTGTGGCATTGCTCGACAGCAGCGCTGGCAACCCGACTACGGGCCAGGCCGGGCGCCACTTGGTCATTAGCCAAGGCAAGCCCCAGGCGAGCAGTGCCAGCCAGGGCAATAACAGGAACAGGGCAAGGTCGGGGATGTGCAGCGGGGCAAGTACCCCCCGCATCAGCAATTGCGCGCCGATCGTGCCCAATGCAATGCACACGGCGCAGGCCAGGCCATGCACATGCAGGTTCAGCCGGGGGATTGGCTGCTGCGACAGGCACAGGTGATTGATCAGCGCGGCGCCGATCAGGACCAGAAGGTAATCGCTCATGAGATGACGATAGCCGGGAATGCGGGTGATTGTCCGGTAATCAAGGCGCAGAAGAAACTGCCCCGGCACGAGGGCCGGGGCAGGGGGTGTTACTTGATGCGCTGGCCTGGCTTGGCGCCGCTGTCCGGGCTCAGCAGGTAGATTTCTTCACCACCGGGGCCGGCAGCCATGACCATGCCCTCGGATACGCCAAAACGCATCTTCCGGGGCTTGAGGTTGGCGACCATCATGGTCAGGCGGCCTTCCAGTTTGGACGGGTCGGGGTAGGCCGACTTGATACCGGAGAACACGTTGCGGCGCTCGTCACCGATGTCCAGGGTGAGTTGCAGCAGTTTGTCGGCACCCGGCACGGCTTCGGCTTTGACGATCAGCGCCACGCGCAGGTCGACGGCAGCGAAGGTGTCGAACTCGATTTCTGCCGACAGCGGGTCCTTGGTCAGTTCGCCGTTGCCGGCCGGGGCCTTGGCTTCGGCGGCCAGCAGGTCTTCCTTGCTGGCGGCGACCATGGCTTCGACCTTGGCGGGTTCGATGCGGCTCATCAGGGCCTTGAACGGGTTCAGTTTATGGTTTTCCAGGCGCGACAGGTGGTCGTTCCAGGCCAGCGGGGCAACGTTGAGGAAAGCCTCGGCGTCTGCTGCCAGCACCGGCAGTACCGGCTTGAGGAAAATCACCAGCTGGCGGAACAGGTTGATGCCCTGAGCACAAATGGCCTGCACTTCATCCTGTTTGCCTTCCTGCTTGGCCAGCGACCACGGTGCCTTGTCGGCGATCCAGGCGTTGGCGCGGTCGGCCAGTGCCATGATTTCACGCATGGCGCGGCCAAAGTCACGGGCTTCATAGGCTTCAGCGATGGACGGAGCGGCAGCCAGGAAGGCGTCGGTCAGCTCAGGCGCGGCATCACCGCTTACCATCACGCCTTCGTTGCCTTTGTGGATGAAGCCGGCGCAGCGGCTGGCAATGTTCACGACCTTGCCCACCAGGTCGGAGTTGACCTTCTGCACGAAGTCTTCCAGGTTCAGGTCCAGGTCGTCGACGCCACGCCCCAGCTTGGCTGCGTAGTAGTAACGCAGGTATTCCGGCTGCAGGTGATCGAGGTAGGTACGGGCCTTGATGAAGGTGCCGCGTGATTTGGACATCTTCGCGCCGTTGACGGTCAGGTAGCCATGCACGTTGACGGCAGTCGGCTTGCGGAAGCCGGCACCTTCGAGCATGGCTGGCCAGAACAGGGCGTGGAAGTTGACGATGTCCTTGCCGATGAAGTGGTACAGCTCGGCCTTGGAGCCTTCGTTCCAGAACGCATCGAAGTCCAGTTCCGGGCGGCGTGCGCAGAGGTTCTTGAAGCTGGCCATGTAGCCGATTGGCGCGTCCAGCCACACGTAGAAGTATTTACCCGGTTCACCCGGGATTTCGAAGCCGAAGTACGGTGCATCGCGGGAGATATCCCACTCCTGCAAGCCGGAATCCAGCCATTCGGCCAGTTTGTTGGCTACCGCGTCCTGCAGGGTGCCGCTGCGGGTCCACTGCTGCAGCATGGCCTGGAAGTCTGGCAGCTTGAAGAAGAAGTGCTGGGAGTCACGCAGCACCGGGGTAGCGCCGGAGATCGCCGACTTGGGGTTCTTCAGCTCGGTAGGCGCGTAGGTGGCACCGCATTTTTCGCAGTTGTCGCCGTACTGGTCTTCCGCTGCGCACTTGGGGCAGGTGCCCTTGATGAAGCGGTCGGCCAGGAACATGCCCTTTTCCGGGTCGAAGTACTGGGTTACCGAACGGGTAGCGATGTGCCCGGCTTCACGCAGGCGCGTGTAGATCAGGCCCGACAGCTCGCGGTTCTCTTCGCTGTGGGTAGAGTGGAAGTTGTCGAAATCCACCAGGAAGTCGGCGAAGTCGCTGCTGTGCTCGGCCTGGACGTTGGCGATCAGTTGCTCCGGGGTGATGCCTTCCTTTTCGGCGCGCAGCATGATGGCCGAGCCGTGGGCGTCGTCGGCGCAGACATAGATGCACTGGTTGCCACGCATTTTCTGGAAGCGGACCCACATGTCTGTCTGGATGTACTCGAGCATATGGCCTAGATGGATGGAACCATTGGCGTAGGGCAGGGCGCTGGTGACGAGAATCTGACGTGGCTCGGACATGGTGGCTCGGCTACTTATCTGGCGACGGGGTAAAAATTAAGGGTGATCGGCCACTATAAAGGGCTGGCGAAGATATTTCACCCCGCATGCGCATCTACTGACGATTGACGGGTTAGGATAGGCGCCTGTTTTACATTCAGTTTGCCAATGGGAGTCTCCATGAGTGCCGTCACCCGTGCCGCCGTCGAAGGCGTGCTTCGCCAGTACACCGACCCCTACCTGAACCAGGATCCGGTCAGCGCCGGTTGCGTGCGCGCCATCGACATCCAGGGCGGGCAGGTCAGCGTGCAATTGCAGCTGGGCTATGCCGCCGGTTTGTTCAAGAACGGTTGGGCCCAGGTGTTGCAGACGGCCATCGGCAACCTTGAGGGCGTCAGCAGCGCCCAGGTATCGATCGACTGCGTGGTCGCCGCTCACAAGGCCCAGGCCCAGGTGCCGGCCATGGCCAACGTCAAGAACATCATTGCCGTGGCCTCGGGCAAGGGCGGTGTGGGCAAGTCGACCACTGCGGCCAACCTGGCGCTGGCGCTCGCCCGCGAAGGCGCACGGGTGGGTATTCTCGATGCCGATATCTACGGCCCTAGCCAAGGCGTGATGTTCGGTATTGCCGAAGGCACCCGCCCGCAGATTCGCGAGCAGAAGTGGTTCGTGCCGATCAAGGCCCATGGCGTGGAGGTCATGTCGATGGCCTTCCTCACCGACGACAACACACCGATGGTCTGGCGCGGCCCGATGGTTTCCGGTGCGCTGCTGCAACTGGTCACCCAGACCGCCTGGGATGACCTGGACTACCTGGTGATCGACATGCCGCCGGGTACTGGCGACATTCAGCTGACCTTGGCGCAGAAAGTGCCGGTGGCGGGCTCGGTGATCGTCACCACGCCGCAGGACCTGGCGTTGCTGGATGCCAAGAAGGGTGTGGAGATGTTCCGCAAGGTCAATATCCCGGTGCTGGGTGTGGTCGAGAACATGGCCGTGCATATCTGTTCGAATTGCGGCCATGCCGAGCATCTGTTCGGCGAAGGCGGTGGTGAGAAGCTGGCCAGCCAGTATGGCGTTGACCTGCTGGCGTCGTTGCCATTGTCGATGTTGATCCGCGAGCAGGCCGACAGCGGCAAGCCGACGGCGATAGCCGAGCCTGAAAGCCAGATTGCCATGGTCTATCAGGAACTGGCCCGCCAGGTAGGCGCGCGGATTGTGCTGCAAGAGGCGGCGGCGCCGGCGATGCCGAGCATTACCATCAGCGAAGACTGACCGCAGACCAAGTCACCTGCTTCGCGGGATTGCCCGCGAACAGGCGACTCGGTCTTTCAGGGAGGCATAAAAAAACCCGCCAGAAGGCGGGTTTTTTTGAAAGCCAGGAAGCTAGATCGACTTAGGCGATCTGAACTTCTTCAGCCTGCATGCCTTTCTGGCCGCGGGTAGCGACGAAAGTAACAGCCTGGCCTTCTTTCAGGGTTTTGAAGCCGTCAGCTTGGATGGCTTTGAAGTGCACGAACAGGTCGTCGCCCGACTGAGGGGTGATGAAGCCGTAGCCTTTCTCATCGTTGAACCACTTAACAACACCGGATTGACGGTTGGACATTTTTCTGTCTCCTTGGACAATTTGATAACGGTCAGGAAAAACCCTGCCCGGGACTGAGCGCAAAGAGAGCAGAAAATTCAGCGATGGGCCGATCAGGATCGTGCATCAAACTAGAGATTCTCGGTGTCACGTGCAGCACAGTGGCGCCACCTTACCCCACTTTCCGCAACCTGCCAATGGTCAGAAGGCGCTTTACGCAAATTCGGATCGACGGCGGCTCCAGCCCCCGCCCGGCGCGGGATGAGGCATAGAACTTTAACCTGGGCGCCGGGACCGGTAAGATGCGCGTCACGATTTTCACCACGCAACTCTTCAGGACACCCCCGCCATGAGCATCAAATCGGACAAGTGGATTCGCCGCATGGCGCAGGAACACGGCATGATCGAACCGTTCGTCGAGCGCCAGGTGCGCGGCGAACAAGACAGCCGGGTGATCTCCTTTGGCGTCTCCAGCTATGGCTACGACGTACGCTGCGCTGACGAATTCAAGGTGTTCACCAACATCAACTCGGCTACCGTCGACCCGAAAAACTTCGATGCCGGCAGCTTCGTCGACATCAAGAGCGACGTGTGCATCATCCCGCCAAACTCTTTCGCCTTGGCGCGCACCGTCGAATACTTCCGCATTCCGCGTGACGTGCTGACCATCTGCCTGGGCAAGAGCACCTACGCTCGGTGCGGTATCATCGTCAACGTCACCCCGCTGGAACCCGAGTGGGAAGGCCACGTGACGCTGGAGTTCTCCAACACCACCACGCTGCCGGCGAAGATCTACGCCAACGAAGGCGTGGCGCAGATGCTGTTCTTGCAGTCTGACGAAGAGTGCGAAGTGTCCTACAAGGACCGTGGCGGCAAATACCAGGGCCAGCGCGGCGTCACCCTGCCGCGCACCTGAGCCGACAAGCGCGGGGAATTACCCGCGCCTTTGGCACTCCAACGATGTAATGCCGGTGCGCATGATGCGCATCGGCTTTCGTCAGGAGCAGCCAATGAAACTCCATCCCGCAATCAGTGCCAAGCTGGCAGGCCTGCAGCCCAACCACGTGGGGTTGTTGCCCTGGTCATTGCTGGCGCATCCGCTGCCCATGCAGGCGGGGGGCGTGCCCCATCAGCCTGACCCCGATACCCCGCAGCCACCAGAGCCTGGCGAGAGGCCACCCATGGAGCCGGGCGAGCCGACCTTACCGGATGAGCCGCCGCCAGCACCTGTCGCCTGAACGCCGTTACAGCGGCCAGACCCGTCCTGCGCCAGCCAGGTATACCCGGCTGGTGCTGGATGGCGCGATCTTCCAGCCGCCGGTGAACTCACCGAAAGCCGGCAGCAGGCTGACGTGAGCGTCGATCAGGAAGCATGGCAGTCGCAGGCGCTGGCGAGCCGTGCCGCGCAGCACAAAAACCGGGTGCACATGGCCGGCCAGCACTGGGTAAGCCGGGTGAGGCGTTGGGTCGTGTTGTAGCGCGAAAGGTTCCAGTATCCAAGGCTCATCCTTGACTTCAATGCGAAGCGATGCAGGTGGATCGCCGGCGTTGCGATCATGATTGCCGCGTATCAGCACAATATTCATCTGCGCGTGGCGCTGCCGCCACGCATGCAGCCTGGCCAGCGTTGCAGGCGCCCGGGCAGTGCGTGCATGGAGGAAATCCCCGAGAACGATCAGCTGGTCGCAGTCATGGGCTGCCAGCAAGGCATCCAGCCGGGCGAGCGTCGCGTCTGTGGTACCACGCGGTACAGGTTGGTGCAGGGCACGATAGCTGGCAGCCTTGCCGATGTGTACGTCGGCCACCAGCAATGCTCGGCGCCTGGGCCAATAGATGGCCTTGTCGGCAAGCAGCCAGAGCACCTGGCCTGCGTGTTCGATGGGCTGGACATTCATGCCTTACCTGCCGCTTGTTCCAGTTCTGCAACCATTCGCGCAATCCGGTCTGCAAGCTTCTCGGTGCTCAGCGTCTCGCGCATGCCCTCTACCAGTAAAGCGAACGCCAGCGGTCCCGGTCGCTTCAATACCTGCAGGTCCAGCTTCAGGCTGGCCATTTTCAGCAATTGCCGACGCAGCCGCTCGATCTCCAGCTCCTCGCCCAGCACTTCGTCCCGTGCCTGGCCGAGTAGCAGGTTACCGGCGTCATGCTTGCGAAACACCTCATAGAACAGCCCGCTGGATGCCTGTATCTGTCGAGTGCTCTTCTGTGCCGCCGGGTAGCCGCCAAACACCAGCCCGGCAATCTGGGCAATTTCGCGAAAACGCCGCAGTGCCATTTCACCTGCATTCAGGCTGGCCAGCACATCTTCCAGCAAGTGCTCGGTACCCAGCGCCTTTGGCAGGTGCGTTGTCCAGTCCACCGGCGCAGGGCTGAGCAGTTCGAACCCGTAGTCGTTGACGGCAATCGATACCGACAGCGGTTGTACGCGGCTGACCCGCCAGGCAATCAGGTTGGCCAGGCCCAGGTTGGCCAGGCGCCCGGCAAAGGGGTACAAGAACACGTGCCAGCCCTGGCGCGACTTGAAGGTCTCGGCCAGCAGCGTGCCGGTGGTTGGCAACGCCGACCACTGTGCCTGCAACGCCAGCAGCGGGCGCACGGTTCGCATCTCCGGGCCGTCAAAGCGGCCATGGGCCGCAGAATCGAGTTGCTCGACCAACGCGTCGGCCAGTTCGCTCGATAGCGGCATGCGCCCACCGTTCCAGCGTGCCACCGCAGCCTTGCGCGCGGTGCTGCGGCGCACATAGGCGGTCATGTTTTCCACGCGTACCAGTTCCAGCACCCGCCCGGCAAACACTAGCGTGTCGCCGGGACGCAGGCGGGCGATGAACGCTTCTTCGACACTGCCCAGCGTCTTGCCCCCGCCGCCCTTGCTCCAGTATTTCAGTTGCAGGTTGGCGTCGCTGACGATGGTGCCGATGCTCATGCGGTGGCGCCGTGCCAGGCGTTCGCTGGCAACCCGGTAAACGCCGTCGGGCCTGGGCTCGACGCGCTGGTAATCCGGGTAGGCGGAAAGTGAACTGCCACCGTGGCAGACGAAGTCCAGCGCCCACTGCCACTGGCTGTCGCGCAACGCGCGGAAGGCCCAGGTGCTGCGAACTTCGGCCAGTAGCTGCTTGGGTCGAAAACCACTGCCCAAGGCCATGCTGACCAGGTGCTGCACCAGCACGTCCATGCACAGTTGCGGCGAGTAGCGGGCTTCGATGTGCCCGGCTATCAGTGCCTGTCGGGCTGCAGCTGCCTCCACCAGTTCCAGGCTGTGGGTAGGCACCAGGGTGATCCGCGAGCGCCGCCCCGGTGCGTGCCCGGAGCGCCCGGCGCGTTGCATCAGGCGGGCGATGCCTTTGGCCGAGCCGATTTGCAACACCCGTTCCACGGGTAGAAAGTCCACGCCAAGGTCAAGGCTGGACGTGCAGATCACCGCTTTCAGGCTGCCCTGTTTGAGGCTACGTTCCACCCAGTCGCGGGTATCGCGGGCCAGCGAGGCATGATGCAGGGCAATCAGTCCGGCCCAGTCAGGGCGGGCTTCAAGCAGGGCCTGGTACCAGAGCTCGGCCTGGGCACGCGTGTTGGTGAACACCAGGCAACTGGCACTGGCCTCGATTTCCTGGCTGACCTGGTTGAGCATCTTCAGGCCCATGTGCCCGGCCCAAGGGAAGCGTTCGATCGCTGTTGGCAGCAGGGTATCGACTTGCAGCGCCTTGTCCTGTCGGCCCTGTACCAGCAGGCCGCCTTGCGGCAGCAGAACGTCCAGCGCATGTTGCAGGTTGCCCAGGGTGGCGGAGAGGCCCCAGGTCGGCAGGCCTGGATGCCAGTGGCGCAGGTGGGCCAGGGCCAGCTGCAGTTGTACCCCACGCTTGTTACCCAGCAGTTCGTGCCATTCATCCACCACTACGAGCCGCAGGGTGGCGAAATCTTCGCGGGCCTGTGCGCGCGTCAGCAGCAGCGTCAGGCTCTCGGGTGTGGTGACCAGCACACTTGGCAGGCGCCGAGCTTGTCGGGCTCGTTCTGCGCTGCCTGTGTCACCGCTGCGTACCCCAACGCTCCACGGCAGCGCCAGTTCATCCACGGGCACCTGCAGGGCGCGTGCGGTGTCGGCGGCCAAGGCACGCATGGGCGTCACCCACACCACCTGCAATGGCACCGATTGGCTGCCTTGGGGCTGGGTCTTGAACGCACGAAGCGCGGCGAGCCACACGGCGTAGGTCTTGCCGGCCCCGGTACTGGCGTGCAGCAGGCCGGACTCGCCGCGCGCCACAGCTGCCCAAACGCGGCGCTGGAAAGCGAATGGCTTCCAGCCACGCCTGGCAAACCAGGCATTGGCGAGGTCGGTGGCGGGCATGAGGCAAGTGGTCCTTTGAAGGCTGTGCTTCTACAGACCGCCCGCCACGTGCAATGGTTTTACCGAATCAGTTGCCCAGCAGGTAGCCACTGCGACATACCTGCTCGCCAGCAACATGAGCGATGACCATGCCAGAAGTGGCCATGCGCCTTACGCTGCGGGCATACAGCAGGCCCGGTTGGCTGTTGCGCACTGCCGTTACCCGGTCACTGAGCGGGTCGATGACTTCGGCAATCAAGTGCCCAGCTTCCAGGTGCTGTCCGGGTATGGCGTGATACACCAGCAACCCGCCCAGCGGCGTCACTACCGGTTCCACTGCAGCCAGCGGCGTGGCCGGGCTGGGCAAGGGCGGCAGGGCAGGGCTGGCGCCTTCGATAACGCCTGCGTGGGTAAGGAAGTCGAGTATCGCCTGGCAGTCTTTGCTGGCCAGGTCATGGCTGACATCGGCCTGGCCGCGCAGTTCGACAGTTACCGAGCAGCAGCCCAGCGGGATCGGGAAGCGCTTGCCGAAGCGTTGCTGCAACTGCCACCAGACCAGGCTGAAACATTCGTCGAACGACTGCCCGCCCGAGTCGGTGGCCAGCAGGCTGGCCTGGGCGCCCAGGTAGCGGGCCAGCGGCTCGATGTGTGGCCAGGCATCGGGTGTGGTGTACAGGTGTTCAACGGCTTCGAAGTCGCAGTGCAGGTCCAGCACCATGTCGGCATCGCAGGCCAGGCGCTGCAGGATCAGGCGCTGGGCTTGCAGCGGTGTGCGGGCCGGGTGCGCGTCCAGCCCACGCCGCAGGTATTCGCGGATCAGCTCGACGTTGTGCGCCGGGTTCTGGGTCAGGTGCTCTTCGATCTGATCGCCGATGCTGTCCGACAGGTCGACGAAGTTGCGGTTGAAGTTCTCGCCACTTTGCAGTTCGAAGCGCCCCAGCGGCGCATCCAGCAGCACTTGCTCCAGGCCGACCGGGTTGGCCACCGGCACCAGTATGATCTCGCGCTGCAGGCGGCCTTGTTCTTCCAGCGCTATCAGGCGGCGCTTGAGGTGCCATGCCACCAGCATGCCGGGCAGTTCGTCGGCATGCAGGGAGGCCTGGATATAGACTTTGCCGCCACTGCGAGGGCCGAAGTGGAAGCTGTGCAACTGGCGGGTGATGCCCGGAACGGGAGAGAGCAGGTCGTGGGTTGAATGGTGCATGGTGGTCCTGGATGCGTGGCGAATACGGTCTGCGACACAGGTCGGCACACTGATAGAAGCATAGTTTTCAGCGTTGCGCCTCAATGGGGGCGCGACCTTTCAGGCCAGCAGTGCCTGCAAGGAGGCCAGGTCATCCGCCTCTTCCACCGGCTTGTCCAGCCGCCAGCGCAGCATGCGCGGAAAGCGCACGGCAATACCGCTCTTGTGGCGCCTGGACAAGGCAATGCCTTCGAAGCCCAGTTCGAACACCAGCGTAGGCGTTACGCTGCGTACCGGGCCGAAGGTTTCCACCGTGGTCTTGCGGATAATGGCATCGACCTTGCGCATTTCTTCGTCACTGAGCCCCGAATAGGCCTTGGCAAAGGGTACCAGTGCTCGCCCCGGAGTGCCGGCCGGTGCGTCCCACACGGCGAAGGTGTAGTCGCTGTACAGGCTTGCACGCCGACCGTGGCCGCGTTGGGCATAGATCAGTACGGCATCGACGCTGAACGGGTCGATCTTCCACTTCCACCAGGTACCCATATCCTTGGTGCGCCCCACACCGTAAAGGGCCTCGCGCTGCTTGAGCATCAGGCCCTCGACACCCAGGCTGCGCGACTGTTCGCGCTGGTGGGCAAGGTCGGCCCAGTCCGGACCTGTCAGCAGCGGCGACAGCAGCACGGGGGCAAGCGGGTGCGCATCGACCAAGCGTTCCAGTTGGCTGCGGCGCTCGTGCTGCGGCCGGTTGCGCCAGTCTTCGCCTTGCCACTCCAGCAGGTCGTAGGCCTGCAACACCACCGGTGCGTCGGTCAGCAATTTCTTGCCCAGCGTTTTGCGCCCCAGGCGCTGCTGTAGCAGGGAAAAAGGCTGCACGGCCAGTTCAGCCCCTGTATCACCTGGTTTCCAGACCAGAATCTCGCCGTCGAGCACCACGCCATCGGGTAGCGTCTGCGCCAGGCTGTGCAGTTCGGGGAAGCGCTCGGTCACCAGCTCTTCGCCGCGCGACCACACCCAGAGCTGGCCCTCGCGCTTGACCACCTGGGCGCGAATGCCGTCCCACTTCCACTCGATTTGCCAGTTGCTTGGCGGCCCGAGCAAAGTATCGAACTGGTCGGTAGAGGCTTGTAGCGGGTGGGCCAGGAAGAATGGGTAGGGCTGGCCGCCACGCTGGCGATGCTCATCGGCGGACTCCGGGGCGATCAGCTTCTGGTAGCTGGCTGCGGTAGGGCGATGGCCAATATCGGTGTAACCGACCAGGCGTTGGGCCACGCGCTTGGCGTCCAGCCCGGCCAGTTGCGCCAAGGCGCGGGTGACAAGCAACTTCGATACGCCCACGCGAAAACTGCCGGTGATCAGCTTCAGGCACAGCATCAGGCTGGGGCGATCCAGCTGCGCCCAGAGCGGCTGCAGGCGCTGCTGAACCTGCTCAGGCGGTAGCCCGCGCAGGGGCAGCAAATGCTGCTCCACCCAGGTGGCAAGGCCTTCATCGCTGCCATCGGCGTGTATGGGTAGCAATAGCGAAATGGTTTCGGCCAGGTCACCCACTGCCTGATAGCTTTCTTCGAAGAGCCAGTCTGGCAACCCGGCCTGAGCCGTTGCCTGTGCGCGCAACACACGAGTGGGCACCAGCTGGCGCGGGCGCCCGCCGGCCAGAAAGTACACGGCCCAGGCGGCATCCTCGGCGGGGGCATTGGCGAAATAGTCGCGCAGTGCCTCAAGCTTGGCGTTGCTGGATGTGGTCGCATCCAGGCGCAGGTACAACGTGGCGAAGGCTTTCATGGTGTGGGTTCGGCAGTGACGACGTCGTCTTCGTCGCCGTATTCGGTGACGAAGGCGCGGGCATCGAGGCCTTGTTCGTTGAGGTAGCGCACCAGCACGTTGACCGAGCCGTGCGTGACCATCACCCGTTCGGCGCCGGTCTGGCCAATTGCCCACAGCAGCCCGGGCCAGTCGGCATGGTCCGAGAGGACGAAGCCCCGATCCACACCGCGCCGCCGGCGGGTGCCGCGCAGTAGCATCCAGCCACTGGCGAAGGCATCGCTGTACTCGCCGAAGCGGCGCATCCAGCTACTGCCGCTGGCTGACGGGGGCGCCAGGATCAGCGCTTGGCGCAGCAGTGGGTCGTTGCGCGGTATGTCGCCGGCATAGAGGGTTTTCGGCAGGTGGATACCGGCGTCCCGGTACACCCGGTTGAGCGGCTCGACGGCGCCGTGCACGAGGATCGGGCCGATGCTGGCGTCCAGCCCATGCAAAATCCGCTGGGCCTTGCCGAAGGCATAGCAGAACAGCACGCTGGCCTTGCCCTGTGTGCTGTTGGCCCGCCACCAGGTATTGATGTCGGCGAACACCTCAGCCTGGCTGGGCCAGCGATAAATGGGCAGGCCGAACGTCGATTCGGTGATGAAGGTGTGGCACTGCACGGGTTCGAAGGGCGTACAGGTGCCATCGGGCTCCACCTTGTAGTCACCGGACGCGACCCAGACTTCACCCTGGTACTCCAGGCGCACTTGTGCCGAACCCAGCACGTGCCCGGCCGGGTGCAGGCTCAGGGTCACCCCATGGTGAAGCAGGCGCTCACCGTAGGGCAGGGTCTGCAAATCGATGCCCTGGCCCAACCGGCTACGCAGAATGCCAGCACCGGGGCTGGCGGTCAGATAATGGCCATTGCCGGTCCGTGCATGGTCACCGTGGCCATGGGTGATCACGGCGCGGTCCACGGGCCGCCAAGGGTCGATGTAGAAATCACCGGGTGGGCAGTAGAGGCCTTCGGGGCGGGCGATGACAAGGTCCATGGCGCGGGCGCTGGTTTGGAGTTACCAGTTAGGAGCCATGCAGGAGAAAGGAAGTTCGACTGGAAATGGCTGGGGCTGCAATGCAGCCCCAAAACAGGCGATGCCCGTTATTTGCCAGGCACCAGCGTGAGTCGTTGGTTGCCATACGCCCGCCCGAAGTTCTGTTGCTGCAGCGGCAGGCTCATGAACCGGCCTTTCAACCAGGCATCCAGCCCGTCGCTGTAGTGCGCGCTTGCCGGGTTACCGGACTGGCCGCTGCTGGTCAGCACCTGCAACGGTTCGGCCTGGCCGAAGTCTACGATCATCCGCGCCGAGGCCGGCAGGCGGGTGTCGAAGTCGCTGCCCCAGGCGTATGGCGTCAGGGCGAGGGTGGTGAAGTCGCCACCTGCAGCCAGCGGTGAGCGGCTGATGGCTTCGCCCAGGCCATGGTAGGCCGGTGCTGGCCAGCGGTACTGGTGCAGCTTGCCCCATTGCCAGGCGCGGCGGTCGGCGCCCAGTTGCGCGATCCCGGCGTCCATTGCTCCCGCCAGGCTGCGGGCGAGAATGGCAGGCTTGTCTTCTTTTTGTGGGGTGTTGCGGTCATCCCAGAACGGGCTGTCGTCGCGGCCCAGCAGGTGATCGGCCTGGGCCGAGAACGACAAGCGGGCATTGCTGACGAACGCCTGCCAGGCAGGGCCGGATTCCGGGCCCAGGTCGTCGAGGAAGGTCTGCCGCGTTACCTCCTGCAAGAACAGCTCGTACAGCGCGGCATCCGCTGACACCGGGCTCAGTCGGCCATCGAAGGCCTTGAGCCGGGCCAGTGTGTCGCGGGCCTTGTCGCGTTGTGCGGCAGGCAGGGCGTCGATCGCCTGCTTCAGTGGCTGGGCCATGCCGGGGGCGTCGAACATCTGCTTGAGCTTGTCGGCCAGCAGGGTTACCTGGTCGTTCTGCAGGGCCATCAGGCTGCGGCTGTCGTGGCGGCCATTGCCGGCCAACTGGGCCAGGCGTTCGGCGCGTTCGGGGTAGTACCAGGTGCTGGACAGCTGCATGCCGTAGCCACGCGGCAGGCTGCGCTGGTTGGCGTGGCCGATCCAGCCAGCAGGCGGGTCCTGGTCATACGGGTGCAGCATCGGGTCGGCATAGCCGTCCCAGTCGTAGCGCCCGTCCCAGCCCGGCGAGGGCAGCAGGCCCTGGCCTTCGCGGCGGTTGGGGTAGTGGCCACTGACTTGCCAGCCGATGTGCTCCGGCTCGGCGAAGACAAAGTTGAGGGCCGCGGCGGTCACTTCGCGGGTACTGTCGAAGGCGCGTTCCACGTTCCTGGCCCGGGTCAGGTCGAACAGTGCATCCAGGCTGCGGTCGCCCTTGAACTGCGGCAAGTTCAGCGCCAGGCCCAGGCTGGCGTTGTCTGGCTGGGCCAGCAGGGTGCCGTGGCGGGTGTCATACATCACCTCGCGCAGCGGGCGCTGGCCTCGGACGAAGAACGTTTCGCTACGGGCGCGGGCCGGCAGCCATTTGCCGTCGGCCAGGTAGCTCAGCTGGCTGCCTTGACGACGCAGTTGTTCCAGGAACAGGTCCTGGTTATCGGCCATCACGGCGCTGCTGCTCCAGGCCAGTTTGCCGTTGTAACCGGCCAGCACGATCGGCAAACCCGGCAACGACAGGCCGGCAACCTGGTACTTGCCGGTGTGAATCTGTACCGGGCTCAGGGCCCAGGTAGCGCTGCTGTCGCTGGCCAGCAGGCTCTTGCCGCTGCGGCTGCGGCTGCGCTGCGGGGCCAGGGCCAGGTTGGCCGAGCCCGGGCTGCCGAGCAGGTCAAGGTCGGCCAGTTTCTGGCTGGCGGCCGCCAGCGCTGGCAGGCCCGGCAGCTGGCTGGCCAGGTTCAGGCCCTTGAGCTTGTCCACCTCGCCTTCGGCCAATGGCTCGTCCGGGGCGCCAGGCAGCAGCCAGGCCAGTTTGTCGCTGCCGGCTTTCTGCGCCAGGGTCAGGGCACTCAATTCTTCCTGCAGGTTCACCGATTGGCTGAACGCATACAGGTTGAAGATCAGTGCCGAGTCTTCGGGCTTCCAGTATTCCGGGCGATAGCCACTGCTGGCCAGGCCGGCCGGCAGCTTGTCGCGGTAGCGGAACAGGTAGGCGTTGACCCCGCGTGCGTACACTTCGAAAAAGCGCTTGAGCCGTGGCGATGCGTCGGCGTACTGCTGGGCGGCGCTTTGCTTGAGGTTGGCCGCGCGCATCAAGCGGTCGATGTCCAGCGCTTCGCTGCCGGCCAGTTCGGCCAGACGGCCTTGGGCCAGCAGGCGCATGGCGACCATCTGCTCGATGCGGTCACCGGCATGCACATAGCCCAGGCTGAACAGCGCATCATGGAAGCTGCTGCTTTCGATCAGTGGCGCACCCATGGCATTGCGGCGTACTGAAACATTCTGCGCCAGGCCCTTGAGCGGCTGCACGCCACTGGTCGGTGGCACGCTGTCCTGGTAGCCGCCCGTCTGGCAGCCGGCCAGCCCGAGCATGCCGAGCAGCGTGGCAGCGGTTGCGAACCGCGGGCGGAAGGGAGGAAAGGCGGGGGCGGCCATGACAAGGGCTCCTGCAAGGCGTGGCGGGTTTCGAAAGGCGCTAAGGTAGTAAGCGCGCAGGCGCCATGCAAGGTCCCAGGTCGGTTTATTTGCCAGCGCTGCCTCAAACGTTGAAGTGGTCTGCCAACGTCTCGGAAAAGTGCGTGCAATTGATGCGCGCATAGCGCCGGTAGTCACGGGTGACGGCGAACGCCGAGCCGGGCATCAGCAGGATCTTGTTTTGTTCCAGTTTGCGCACCAGGGGTTGCAGGTCTGGCAGGTCCGGGTGGTAGACCCAGAGGAACATCCCCCCTTGCGGTGCGATTTCAAACTGCCAGCCTCGCTCGATCAGAAGCCGCTGGGTCTGGACCTGCTGCCTGATCAGGCGCTGCTGCACATCATTCATGTGCCGGGCATAGGTGCCATCCGACAATATGGTGTTGACGAAGCGTTCGCAAAACGCCGGGACGGCAACACAGGTCAGCAGTTTCAGGCGTGTCAGCGGTTCGATCAGGTCGTGTGAGCAGGCGATGAAACCCACGCGTAGCGATGCGGACAGGCATTTGGAGAAACTGCCGATGTAGATAACCCGGTCAAGGTTGTCCAGCTCGGCAAAGGTCTGGCGTACGGCCGGGCTGAAGTCGCCATACACATCGTCCTCGACCACGAAGAACTCGTGCTCTACCGCCAGGCGCAGGACACTGAAGGCGTTGTGCGGGCTGATGTTGCTGCCGGTCGGGTTGTGGAAGGTGCTGTTGCAGAAAAATGCCTTGACCTTGTGGCCGGCCAGGTAGGTTTTCATCTCTTCCACGTCTGGCCCGTCCTGGGTTCGCCGTATGCCGACAACGTGCCCGCCCGCCAGCTGGATCAGCTTGATCAGGTTGCCGTTACCCGGCTCGTCGACGAAAACGTGGTCGCCTGGCTTGATCAGCAGCCGCGCAACCAGGTCAAGGCCTTGTGTGGCGCCCAGCGTGGTCAGCAACTGGTTGGGGCGGACATCGACACGGGTCAGCCGTTTCATGTGCACGCACAGCTGTTTGCGCATGGGCAGGTAGCCCTGGATGTCGCCGTATTCGGCCAGCGAGCTTTGCTCCAGCCGCGCCGTGCGGCGAATGGCCTTGGCCAGCAGTTCGGTGTCACGCCAGGCGGGGGGGAGCCAGCCGCTGCCCAGCTTGGTGTAGTGCTGGCCGCCTTGCAGCAGCTTGAAAAGCGGGTCGCCCGCCATGCATTCGGGCTCGTGGATCACACTGGTTTGCCGTGACCGGGTCGCGACGAAGTAGCCCCTGCCCGGCGAAGCGGTCAACACACCTTCGCTGACCAGCTGGGCGTAGGCCGAAACAACGTCGTGGTAGCTGAAGTCGACTGCAGCTGTCAGTTTGCGGATGGAGGGCATGCGCTGCCCGGGCAGCCACTCCCCTGCATCCAGGCGTTGTCTTAACTGGTGATGAAGGCTGCGAGTGTTCATGGCAGGTCTCAAACCGTTAGAAAAAAAAGCCTAACAGTTAACGGAAATGCTTGTCGACTGTTCGTTTTCAACTGGCCAGTACATGCCACTATTCCCTGGTCGGAAGTGTTGGTTGCCCGCAAAGGCAGCACCTTAAGCGTCTGTTCAACCAGACAACTGGATATTGAGCCCATGCACTCTATGGATATGCAATCAGCCGTCATTGCCAGGCTACCTGTGCCTGATGAACCGGAAACTTTCAAGGTTGTAAGGAACCTTGTTACATCGGCGCTATTGGAGTGTTGTTCAGTTGATGAATTCGAAGCGTTTAAAGAAACTTCGGTTATTCAGTGTGTCACCGAACAAGCCCATGCCGATTTGCAGGCCTTTGCCCTGAAAGATCCGGCAGCTGGCCGCGACCTGGTATTCATTGCAAGAACGTACACCTCTTATTCTGCCGTTCTGCATTATCGGCTCGCCCATTGGATCTACAACAATACCGCTGCTGCCTATGGTGCCGGCGGTCAATGCCTGGCGGCCATGATCTCCAGGCGCGGCAAAATGCTCTCCGGCGCGGAAATCCACTTCCGCAGCCGTATTGGCGCACGCTTCATCATCGATCACGGCATGGGCACCGTCATAGGCGAAACCACGACCATTGGTGACGATTGCTACGTGCTGGGCGGCGTCACCCTTGGCGCCCGCGGTATCAGCGGCAACCCTTCAAGCCCCAGGCACCCGACCTTGGGCAACCGGGTACAAATCGGCGCGTTCGCCAGTGTGCTGGGCGCTATCCACGTCGGTGACGGCGCATTTATCGGGCCGGGCTGCATTATTACCAAAGATGTTCCAGCGGCTGCCCGGGTACAGGTTAAAACATCATTGCAGGTGGTACTGGAACCATGAACACTCTGAACTATGAAGTGTTACGCAATACCGAAAAGCTGTATTACAAAGACCAGTATCTGGCCGGCGTTGATACGCAAGTAACACGCGTGCACAGTGATGGCATTGAATTGCAGAGTACCGTGGCTTACCCGGAGGGCGGCGGCCAGGAAGCAGACTTAGGCACCATTGAATTACCGGTGGGAACTGTGCGCTTTGTCTGGGTGAAAAAACTGTATGGCAGCCCGATTCGCCTAGAAGGTTTCAAAGGTGGAAAACTGGGCGGCATCATTATTCACAGCCTGCACCCTGATGACCTGCACCTGCTGGATGACGTCACGCCAGGCATGCCGGCTCGCATCACCATCGATATTGAACGGCGCGAACGGCTGACGCTGTCTCACAGTGCCAGTCACTTTCTGTATGCCGCTGCGATCGGGCTGCGTGAAGAGCTGCAGCAATGGACCATCGGCTGCCACATCAAAGAGGATTCGGCACGTTTCGACTTCCTGGTCGAGGACGCTTTCACGGCCGAAGAGGTGGTTGAAATAGAACGGCGGGCCAACGAACTGATCGGCTTCGATGCACCCATCGAGCACTACGCGGTCGAGGGCCTGGAAGACGCACGTTTGTGGACCTACAACGGCATCGAAATTCCGTGCGGTGGCACACACCTCGATTCACCGGGGCGTATAGGGCGCCTGAGCGTCAGGCGCAAACGCCTGGGCAAAGGTAAGGAACGGCTGATCTGCGCGTTTCCCGATGCCGAAATCGACCTGTCCACCTACCACGTGCACGCACTATGAACAGCACGTTACCGCGGCGCACGTACCTGTATTTCACCGCACAGTCGATCAACCTGACCACAGCGGTCATGTCCGTGACCATGGCCGCCATTGTCGGCGCGGCGCTGGCGCCTGATGCCGCGTGGTCCACGGTGCCGTACGGGTTTCAGTTTCTGAGCCTGATGCTGGCAACCTACCCGGTCTCCAGGCTGATGAGCCGCATCGGCCGCAAGAAGGCCTTCATGCTGGGCGCAATTCCGTTGGCATTGTCGGGTGTCAGCGGCTTTCTGGCGGTGGAGCACCAGCATTTTGCAACGCTGGTACTTAGCCATTCTGCGTTGGGTGTGTATATCGCCTTCGCCAACTTCAACCGCTTCGCGGCCACCGACAATCTGTCTCAGGCCCTGAAACCCAAAGCCCTTTCGCTGGTTGTGGCGGGGGGCGTCATCGCCGCGGTGGTCGGGCCGACGCTTACCGAGTGGCTGCGTGATGTGGGCGGCTATCCACTGTTTTCGCTGTGTTATGCCGCGTTTGTCGGCCTGGCGCTGCTGTCACTGCTGATTGCCCTTTGCCTGCCAGACGATGGCGGTGTGACCAGCACGGTCAACAGCGCCGCCCAGTCGGCCCGCCCACGCACCGAGCCGTTAAGCCCGAGTGTGGTGGTGGCAATGGGCGTTGCTGCACTGAGCTACGGGATCATGAACCTGCTGATGATCCAGGCCTCGATGCACATGAAACACATGCACGAGGACTTCTCGGACGTACGCCTGGCGATCCAGTGGCATGTGATTGCCATGTTTGCCCCGTCGTTCTTCACCGGTGCGATCATCCAGCGGTTGGGTATCAGGACCACCATTTGCGCGGGCCTGGCCCTGCTGATCGGCTGCTCGGCCCTGAATATCTGGTCGCACAGCTACGCCATGATGACCTTGGCACTGATTGCCCTCGGGCTGGGTTGGAACCTGACGTATGTAGGCGGCGGCGCCTTGCTGGCCCAGTCGCTGCAGAACAGCCCGGCAGCGATGCAGATGCAGGGCAAGAACGACCTGGCCATTGCCATCTTCGCCACCCTCGGCGCGTTCAGCCCTTCGCTGTTGCTGAGCACGGTCGGCTGGGATGGCACCAACGCCATCTGCATGGCCCTGTGCATCGGGCTGCTGGTTGCCACTGCCGGCCTGCTGCAGAACAAGACCTGCCTGCATACTTCAATGGAAGGTAGCCGCAAATGAGCGAGCTCATCAGTGTCAGCGATCGCATCTATACCAAGCTGGAAATGAACAACCCTGGGGGAAGCCACAAATACCGAGCGGCCCGGCGCATCGTCGAGCATGCCGTACGCAATGGCGACATCATTCCCGGTGTGACAACCGTCATCGAGAAAACCGGTGGCAGTTTCGGCTTCGGCTTGCTGGCGGCCTGTCACAAGTACCAGGTCGCCGTGGAGCTGGCGGTCGGGCTGAGCTTCAGCCAGACCAAGCGGGATTTGCTCGAGTGTTTCGGTGCGCGGCTGATCGGCAAGGAAATGTTGATGGCCGGTGCCACCCCCAAGGATGTGGTCATGCACCACCTGGATAACCAGGCCGCGTTGGGCAAGTCATACTTCTATACCGACCAGTTCAACAACCCGATGGGTATCGACGCCCATCGTTACCAGACGGCCAGCGAGCTGGCCGTGCAACTGACCAACGCCGGGGCAGGGCGGGATGTCCTGTTTGTTGGCTGTGCGGGTACGGGGGCAAGCTTCACGGGCATTACGCTGGGGCTGAAGGATCACGGTTTCGAGGTGTCGACGGTGTTGGTCGACCCCAGCGGGTGCGACTCAAGGGCGGGTGTGTTTGCCGACCACCGCTTCGAAGGCATGGCAGTGGGGGTTTGCCCGCCTTTCATGGACTGGTCGCTGGTGGACGAGCGGGCCCAGGTGCAACACGCAGAGATGCTGGCTGCGCAGCGCTGGTTCTACATGCAAAGTGGCATTTTCGTGGGCAATACCGCTGCCGCCTGCCTGGCCGTTGCTCAGCGCATGGCCCAGCACCCGCGGTATGCCGGGACCACTGTGGTGACCATCGCCTATGACGCCGGCCTGTGGTACCAGGACCTGCTGGGGGCGACACGGCGCAAGGCCGCCTAGGCCAAGGCCCTCAGCAGGGAGGCAACGTCAGATCAGGCGCCGTGGCACTTCTTGAACTTCTTCTCGCTACCGCATGGGCACGGGTCGTTACGGCCAACGTCCTTCAGGGCGTTGCGTACCGGCTCTTGGTGGCCGTGGTTGCAGTGCGGGCCGTGAACATGGCCATGGTCATGGTGGTGATCATGGTCGTGGTTGCAGTCAGGGCCATGAACGTGGGGTTGCTGGGACATTGCAGGGTTACTCCGGGATGTGATCGCCGGGGATTATCTCACCACTGCGCGATAAGTGCAGGTCCCGATGGATAAGCAGCCCGGTCGCCAGTTCGCCCTGCAGGGTGTAGTGCAGCGGTTGCTTGCTTCTGAGCAGCTTGGCCAGCGGCTTGAGGTGCTGCCACAGGTTGGTACGCGCGGTGATCTTGAAGGTACGCCGGGCATGCCCGCCCACGCTGCGCCATACGCTGGTTTCATCCTGCACCAGCAGCAGATCGTTCAGGCGCACGGCATACGAGAGGTTGCGGATGAACAGGCGGCTGTCATTGGGGTTGTCGACTTGCAGGTGCAGCACGAATTCCTGATCCAGCAACCTGGCCTTGACCGTTTCGACTTCGACCAGGCGCACCTCGGGTTCGCGCCAGTCTTCACCGCCCCAACTGCTGCAGCCCGCCAGCCATGCCATCAGTGTACCGAGCAGGAGCAGGCGGGCGCGGGCGTTCATGTTCAGCTCCCGACGTAACTGGCGCAGCATTTCTTGAACTTCTGCCCGCTGGCGCAGGGGCAGGGGTCGTTGCGCCCGGCCTTCAACCCGACCGTAGGGTCGATGAAGTACCAGCGCCCGGCATGCTGGACGAACGCCGAGCGTTCACGGTGCTGGTGGTCGCCCTCCTGGTCGTGCCAGCGTGCGGTAAAGGTGACAAAGCCGTGTTCCGGTTGGCCGCCGAGTACTTCAGCGCTTTCTACCTCCAGGCCCAGCCAGGTGCTCTGGGCGCTCCAGGCGGCCATGGCGGCGCGGTCCAGGTCGGCTTGTTGGGCGGGCAAAGTGGTGGCCACCAGGTAGTCGACCAGGCCCAGCACGTAGGCACTGTAGCGTGAGCGCATCAGCGCCTGGGCATCGGGTGCCGGGGTGCCGGCATGGTAATGCCCACAGCAGGCATCAAGCAGGTTGCCACTGCCACAGGGGCAGACCGAGACACTCATCATCACCACCAGTACTTGCCGAAGTTTTCAGGGTTGGCCCAGAACCTGGCGTTGAGCCAGTCCGGGACCTGCTTGTAGTCATGTAGATCATAGGTGAACAGGCTCAATACCTGCTGGTCACGGCAGAATTTCTCGCTGGCCGACAGGGCCAGGGCGAAAAAGTCGGTGTCTTGCCAGCCGCAGGCGGCCAGATCGGCCAGCACGGCAACCCGGCTGGCATTGAGGTTGCGGATGCCGCCGAGCAGCTCCAGGCCCGTGCGTTTGGGCAGGTGCTCCAGGCAGTCCACCAGCACCGCCAGGTCAAAACGCTGGGCCGCAAGCTCGGCCGGAAGCGGGCCAGGGGCCGCTGTGGCGATGGTCACCTGCGGGTGTGCTTCGGCGAAGGCGTCGAGCGCCGGGAAACGTGTGCCCACCAGCAGCAGGCGTTGCGGGGTGAAGCGCTCCAGCAGGGCTGCCAAAGCCTGCTGCGGCGTACGTTGGGAGAAACCTTCGGTCATTGCCAATCCTCGTTCAAGTCGTCCAAGACTAGCGGGCCGCAGCCTGCGGGCAAAGAGGCATGTGACCGCGTCGTGGCTGATTGCTGGCAGGGTTGGAATGCGCGGTCTTTACTCCCAGAGATCGGCCTTATGCCGATTCCCCCTAGGAGAAGCAATGAAATGAGCATAGTACGCACAGCGATACCCCTGGTACTGCTCACCAGTGTGTTGACTGGTTGTGCAGGTTTGCAAAAAACCGACTGGCCGAAATGTGCCGCCGTCGGGGGTGTAGGCGGCGCCGCATTGGGCGCTATTGAAAGTTCCAGCTGGGCTGGCTGGGGCGCGTTGCTGGGCGGTGGCCTGGCGGCGGGTTACTGCTGGGCCCATGGAGATGGCGACGAGGATGGCGACGGCGTGCCGGACAGCCGTGACAAGTGCCCTGGCACCCCGCGTGGGGTGCAGGTCGATGCCAACGGGTGCCCGCCTGAGCCGGCAGCCGTGGTCGAGGAAGTGGTGGTGCAGAAAGAAGAGGTCATCGTCATTCGCGATGTGCACTTCGAATTCGACTCTGCGAAGCTGACCGCCCGCGATAAAGAGCGCCTCAACACCATTGCCACGCGCCTCAAGCAGGAAGCACCATCCGCCCGCCTGAGTGTCAGCGGCCACACCGACAGTGTCGGTTCCGACAGCTACAACCAGAAACTGTCCGAACGTCGTGCCCACTCGGTGACCGATTACCTGGTCGAGAGCGGCGTACCGCGCAGCAGCTTCGTTTCGGTGGTCGGTGCCGGTGAAACCCAACCGGTGGCTGACAATGCCACGGCCGAAGGGCGTGCGATGAACCGTCGTACCGAGATCAAGATCCAGCGGTAACACGGCATGCGCCCGTGCCTTGAGCAGTGGCACGGGCGCGTCTTGATGCCGGCCAGCCGTTTGTGGCCAAAGACACAGGAGCATTCAGCATGAGTGTGACGTCGAAGGCGGCACTGCCGCTGTTGGTGGCTGCCAGCCTGCTCGCAGGCTGCGCTACCCATAGCGATGGCAGCGCGCCCCTCAACCAAAGGACCTGGCCCATCTGCAGCCTGTTGGGCGGCTTGGTCGGTGGCGGCCTGGGCGCTATCGAAAGTTCTGCCTGGGCCGCAGGTGGCGGCGCCCTGGGCGCCATTACCGGGGGGCTGATCTGCTATGCCCAGGACGGTGACGAAGATGGCGACGGTATTTTCGACCGCCGCGATCGTTGCCCCGACACCCCAGCCAACACGGCGGTCGACCACATGGGTTGCCCGTTGAAGGTGTATCCGGCAGCCCCCCCTGCTACCGCACCCGAACCTGCACCTGAGGTGATCATCCTGGATGACAACGGCGCGGTGATGTTCGCCTTCGATTCCGCCGACCTGACCCCGGCGGCCCAGCAACGGCTGCAAGGCCTGGTGGCTAAGCTCAATTCCCCGACGGTAGCCAAGGTCGCCGTGGTCGGGCACACCGACAGCGTGGGCTCCGACACCTACAATCAGGCGCTTTCCGAGCGCCGTGCCAGCAGTGTTGCCGAATACCTTATCAGCCAGGGCCTGGAGCCCGGCAAGGTCACCAGCCAGGGGCGTGGGGAAAGCGAGCCGGTCACCGACAACGAAACCGAGGAGGGCCGCGCGCGCAACCGACGGGTGGAGCTGCACCTCAACTGAGCGGCGCTGGCGCCTGCCTTGGCATTGCAGTTAATGTGGGGTGCACGGCCCGCTCGATCGGGCCGTCTCGACATAACAACAATCGATAGGGGCGGGGTATGAAGTTCATCCTGGGCCTGGGCAAGGTCCTGACGGTCGCTTTCTGGGGTGTGGTGTTGTTCAATCAGTTGTTGCCACAACCTTTGCCCTTCAATCTGCTGATCAATGCCGCTGGTATTTTCCTGTTCGGCCTGCACCTGCTCGAAGTGCTGTTCTTCAATGGCAGCCTGCGTGGGCGCAGCCATCGCTGGTTCGACCGATTGCAGATCCTGTTGACGGGCATCTTCCATGTCATGTCCATTCCCCGTGCGCAGGAGGCGCCGCGAAATGCGTAATCTGATGTTGCTGGCCATGTTGGCCACTCCCCTGGCTCAGGCCGAAAGCCTGGAAGTCGCCGCCAATTCCATGCTGCGCCTGCCCGACAAGTCGGCCAGCGTGCACCTCACGCACTTGCGTGTCGCTGATTCGGCAACCCTGCTGCTGCCTGCCTCGCTTGCGGAATTGAAGGTCGACCAGCTGGAGCTGGGGCGTGATGCGCGTATCGCCATTGCACCTTCCGATAGCCCGTTGCTGATCGAGGCGCGCAGCGCCAGGTTGGGCGAAGGCAGTGAATTCAGTGCTCCAGGGGCTGCCGGGAGCTACCAGCGGGCAGCCCGCTCGGGCCGCAGTCTGGACCTGAAACTGGCTGAACTGGATGCCGAACGGGTGGCGATCGATGCCCGTGGCGGCGCCGGTGCGCCGGGGTACGTGGGGCTTGATGGTGCCAATGGCCAGGCAGGTGGTTGCACATGGGGCCAGGCCAGTCGCGGTGCCAATGGCGATAATGGCGGCAACGGGCACGACGGCGCCCCGGGTGGGCGCATTCGTCTGAGCCTGCCGCAAGGGTTCCCGCAGGAGCACATTGTGGCGCGTCTGGATGGCGGCGCCCCGGGGAAGGCCGGGGCGGCAGGCAAGGCGGGTAAAGGCGGGGCGAGTAAAGGTTGCCTGGTGTACAGCACCGACGCTGGGGCCAATGGCCGGCCGGGACAGCCGGGCCAACCTGGGTTGGCGGGGGCCGCGGGTGAGCTGATCCTGCAGCGCCTCTGAGCCACACCGCTCCTACAAGGGGCCGCGCAGGTCGTTAGATAATCAGCTGTCAGAGCATCAGTCGCGAACTGGCAACTGCAACGACCGCCAGGCCCAGCAGGAGGTTGATCCCCACCATGCGCCGAATCCGCCCCAGCACTGCCGCACCCGTCGGCCAGTCCTCGGCTTGCACCGCCGTCTTCAGCTCGGGCAACAGCAATGCCTGAATGCGCATGAACAAGGCAAACATGGCGATCCCTCCACCGATCATCACCTGCACATACTTCGGCGCAGTCTCGAAGCCGCTGAAGCGCATGTGCAACATGCCGATACCACTTATCGCCAAAATCGCTACAGCCACCCAGACCCAGCCGAAGAAGCGTCGGAAAACTTCCACCCACAGGCGCAGGCGCGCAGGCCCTTCAAGGGCTGCAACCGTTGCCGGGCGCAGCACCAGCCAGGCGAAGAACATGCCGCCGACCCATATCAGGGCAGCCAGGACATGCAGTGTGTAGGGCAGGGCAAAGGCAAGCATCCGGATCTCCATGCGGCATAATGGGCAATAGCGGGGTATGATAGCCGCCCCGTGTGAAACACTGAAAATATATCCAGCCCTTCGGGCGCCTGCAGACCATGATCAGCAACGAACTCAAAGCCACCATCCAGGGCGCCTATTCGCGTTTTCTCGAAGCCAAGAGCCTCAAGCCGCGCTATGGCCAGCGCCTGATGATCGCCGAAGTGGCCAAGGTGCTTGGCGACATCGCCTGCGACGATGAAGGCCGCCGTGCCGGGGAGCCTGCCGTGGTGGCAGTCGAGGCGGGCACCGGTACCGGCAAGACCGTGGCCTACAGCCTGGCAGCCATCCCGGCCGCCAAGGCCGCCGGCAAGCGCTTGGTAATCGCCACCGCGACCGTGGCCCTGCAGGAGCAGATCGTTTTCAAGGACCTGCCCGACCTGATGCGCAACAGCGGGCTCAACTTCAGCTTCGCCCTGGCCAAGGGCCGTGGCCGTTACCTGTGCCTGTCCAAGCTCGACATCCTGCTGCAGGAAGGCCATGCCCAGTCGGCCACCGCCCAGCTGTTCGAGGAAGAAGGCTTCCGCATCGAAGTCGACGAGCGCAGCCAGAAGCTGTTCAACAGCATGATCGAGAAGCTCGCTGGCAACCGCTGGGACGGTGACCGTGACAGCTGGCCCGAGGCCCTGGAAGACCAGGACTGGGCACGGCTGACCACCGACCACAGCCAGTGCACGGGCCGCCACTGCCCGAACTTCCAGCAGTGCGTGTTCTACAAGGCCCGCGAAGGCATGGGCAAGGTCGACGTGATCGTCACCAACCACGACATGGTGCTGGCCGACCTGGCCCTGGGCGGTGGCGCGGTGTTGCCCGACCCGCGCGATACCCTGTACGTGTTCGACGAAGGCCATCACCTGCCAGACAAGGCCATCGGCCATTTCGCCCATTATTCGCGCCTGCGTTCCACCGCCGACTGGCTGGAACAGACCGCCAAGAACCTGACCAAACTGTTGGCTCAGCACCCGTTGCCCGGTGACCTTGGCAAGTACATCGAGCAGGTGCCGGAGCTGGCGCGGGAAGTGCGTACCCAACAGCAGTTCATGTTCACCCTGTGCGAGCAGGTGGCAGACTTCCGCCCCAGCGAGGATACCGAAGGCCGCGAACGCCCGCGTTACCGCTTCGAGGGCGGTGTGGTGCCAGAGCAGATCCGCGAAGTGGGCATCGAACTGAAAAAGGGCTTTGCCCGCCTCAACGACCTGTTCACCCGCCTGGCCGACCTGCTCAAGGAGGGCATGGACGGCGAGGTCAATATCGGCATCGCCAGCCATCAGGCCGAGGAGTGGTACCCGCTGTTTGGCAGCCTGGTCACCCGTGCCCAAGGCAACTGGGAACTGTGGACGGCCTTTACCGCCGAGGACCCGGAAGACAGCCCGCCCATGGCTCGCTGGCTGACGCTGGCCGAGAGTGGCGCTCTGTTCGACATCGAAGTCAACGCCAGCCCCATCCTCGCTGCCGAAATGCTTCGCCGCAGCCTGTGGAGTGTTGCCCACGGCGCACTGGTCACGTCGGCGACGTTGACCGCGCTGGGCAAGTTCGACCGTTTCCGCATGCGCTCGGGGTTGCCGCGCGATGCCGTCACCTGCGTGGTGCCCAGCCCGTTCGTACATGGCGATGCCGGTCTGCTGCGGGTCCCCGACCTGCAGGCCGACCCCCGCGATGCGGCGGCGCATACGGCGGCGATCATTCGTGAGCTGCCAAACATCGTCGAGGATGCCCGTGGCGCGCTGGTGCTGTTCTCGTCACGCAAGCAAATGCAGGATGTGTTCGACGGCCTGGACCGTGACTGGCGCAAGCTGGTGCTGATCCAGGGCAACCTGTCCAAGCAGGAAACCCTGAACAAGCACAAGGCGCGGGTCGATGATGGCCAGCACAGCGTGTTGTTCGGCCTGGCCAGCTTTGCTGAAGGTGTCGACCTGCCAGGTGCGTACTGCGAGCATGTGGTCATCGCCAAAATACCTTTCTCCGTGCCCGACGACCCGGTGGAAGCCGCTTTGTCGGAGTGGATCGAGGCTCGCGGGGGCAACCCGTTCATGGAAATTGCCGTGCCCGACGCCTCGTTGAAGTTGATCCAGGCCTGTGGCCGCCTGCTGCGTACCGAGCAGGATCGCGGCGTCATCACCTTGCTCGACCGGCGCCTGGTCACCCAGCGCTACGGCAAGGCTATTCTCAATGCGCTGCCGCCGTTCCGGCGGGAGATTTCCTGACCGCCGGAGCACTTGCTCCGGCGCGTTGTCCATTACTCAGTCTTGGGCCATGACGGCCCTGAAGGAGAGCCCCAGCCTTATGGTCCGCCGTACCCTGCCCGCCGTTTTCGCCCTGTTGTTCAGCTCGCCCTTGCTGGCCGGGCAGCAGACGCTGTTCAGCTTCGTGCGCCCGGCCTCGGTGGTCAACGTGGCGACCGAAGATGCAGGCATGCCGCAGTACAACGCGGAGCAAACGGCCGAGGGCGAGGTGCTGCGACGTGTGGTGTTCAACCCGGCCCCGCGACCGACTTTGCGCCTGAGCCCGCAAGGCGGGGTGTGGGACTGGTCTGCCGGGCAGTTCCTCACCTTGCGTCTGCAAAGTGCCATGGACTGGGCGCTGACGGTTGATGTTACGGTGCAAGGCAGCGATGGCCGCACCTTGACCAGCCGCATCGACCTGCCAGCCGGCCCTGCGCAAACCGTGATGGTGCCACTGACAGCCAGCTCGCCGTTGAGCCAGGGCATGCGCGCCGGCCCTCCCATGCCCTGGAACCATGGCGGCCAGCGCCTGCTACTGACCAGCAGCGCTGGTGCGGTTGACCTCAAGCAGGTGACCGCGGTCAGCCTGAGCATCCCCAACCCCAAGGTGGCGCAGAACCTGCTGATCGAACGGGTGGGCATCCAGGATGACGACCAGGCCTACCAGGCGGCTTACCGCGAGCTGATCGATGCCTACGGCCAGTCCACCCGCGCCAACTGGCCAGAGAAGGTCGCCAATGACGATCAACTCAAGGCGGCCGATAAGCGCGAGCAGCAACAGCTCAAGGGCTGGCTGGCTGAGCGTGACAAGCAGCAACTGGACAGCTACGGCGGGCTTGTTGCCGGGCCGGCGTTCGAGGCCAAAGGGTTCTTCCGTACCGAAAAGCGTGATGGCCGCTGGTACCTGGTAACGCCCGAGGGGCATCCGTTCTACTCCCTGGGGGTGAATGCGGTAGCTGCAGACGGCGGGCGTACTTACGTCGCCGGCCGTGAAGGCATGTTCAAGGCATTGCCGGGTGAGGGCGAGGCATTGGCGGCATTCTATGGCGAAGGCAACAACGACGATGGCAATGCCTCGTCGCAAGGGCGCAGTTTCAAGCAAGGGCGCTGGTTCGACTTCTATGCTGCCAACCTGCAGCGTACCTACGGTAAACCCTGCTCGCCGGCCTTGGAAGGGCAGCCAGCCAGCTGCCCGCCGCTGGTACTGGATGCTGCCCGCTGGCAGGCGCATGCGCTCGACCGGTTGCAGGCCTGGGGGTTCAACACGATCGGCAACTGGAGCGAGCCTGCCCTGGGCCAGGCCAAGCGGATGCCCTACACCTTGCCGCTGTCGATCGTGGGAGACTACGCCAGTATCAGCACCGGCATGGACTGGTGGGGCAGTATGCCCGACCCGTTCGACCCACGTTTTGCCATGGCTACAGAGCGCGCCGTGGCCATTGCCGCCCGCGATCACCGCGACGACCCTTGGCTGATCGGCTATTTTGCCGACAACGAGTTGGCCTGGGCTGCCCCCGGTGACGACCCCAAAGCCCGCTATGGCCTGGCCTATGGCACCTTGCGCCTGACCACCGACGTACCGGCCAAGCGCGCCTTCCTCAAGCAGTTGCGCGACAAGTACCGTAACCAGGAGGGGCTGTCCAGGGCCTGGGGCATCGAACTGACCGCCTGGGAGCTGATGGAAGACCCTGGCTTCGAGGCACCGTTGCCCAACCCGGAACACCCGGAAATCGAGCGCGACTACCAGCACTTCCAGCAGGTGTTCGCCGAGACTTACTTCAAGACCATTGCCGACTCATTGAAATGGCATGCCCCCAATCACCTGCTGCTGGGGGGCCGCTATGCGGTCAGCACGCCGGAGGCGGTCAAGGCCTGTGCCGAGTTCTGCGATGTGCTCAGCTTCAACTTCTATACCCTCAAGCCGCAGGACGGCTATGACTTCGCGCGCCTGGCCGAGCTGGACAAGCCGGTGCTGGTGTCCGAGTTCCAGTTCGGTTCGCGCGATCGCGGGCCGTTCTGGCCTGGGCCGCTGGAGGTGGCGCGGGAAGAAGACCGTGGCCCGGCTTATGGCAACTTCCTCAAGGCGGCCCTGGCGCAGCCCATGATCGTGGGTGCTCACTGGTTCCAGTACCTCGATCAGCCAGCTAGCGGCCGCCTGCTCGACGGCGAGAATGGGCACCTGGGGCTGGTCGCGATTACGGATATGCCCTACCCAGGGTTTGTCGATGCTGTGCGCAAGAGCAACCTGCAGGCCGTGAGCCAACTGCGTACCCAGCTGGAAAAGCCGGCGCCTTGAGTGAGGTTACCGTTCGTCGCGACCATTTGGCCCAAGCCAGTTTGCAAAACACTTAACTACTGAAACAATGCACACCTTTTTTGAACATGGTCGTACGGGGTACAGCGGGTGCAGATCCAGGGTCACTATGAGCTGAAGTTCGAAGCCGTGCGCGAAGCCTTTGCCGCGCTGTTCGATGATCCCCAGGAGCGTGGCGCCGCGCTGTGCATCCAGGTTGGTGGCGAAACCGTCATCGATCTGTGGGCCGGCAGCGCCGACAAGGATGGGCAGCAGGCTTGGCATAGCGACACCATCGCCAACCTGTTCTCCTGTACCAAGACCTTCACTGCCGTCACTGCCCTGCAACTGGTGGGGGAGGGCAAGCTGGCCCTCGATGCGCCAGTGGCCAAATACTGGCCAGAGTTTGCCCAAGCGGGTAAACAGTCGATCACCCTGCGCCAACTGCTTAGCCACCGTGCCGGCCTGCCGGCCATCCGTGAACTGCTGCCAGCCGAAGCCCTGTATGACTGGCAGACCATGGTGGATGCCCTGGCGGCCGAGAAACCTTGGTGGGCTCCAGGTACGGAACACGGCTATGCAGCCATCACCTACGGCTGGCTGATCGGTGAACTGATCCGTCGAGCCGATGGCCGTGGCCCTGGCGACTCGATCGTGGCCCGTACCGCCCGCCCGCTTGGGCTGGACTTCCATGTTGGCCTGGCAGATGAAGAGTTCCACCGCGTCGCGCATATCGCCCGTGGCAAGGGCAACCCCGGGGATGCCGCCGCGCAGCGCCTGTTGCAGGTGACCATGCGTGAGCCCGAGGCGTTGTCGACCCGTGCCTTCACCAACCCGCCAGCCATCCTGACCAGCACCAACAAGCCGGAATGGCGGCGCATGCAGCAGCCAGCGGCCAATGGCCATGGCAATGCACGCAGCCTGGCGGGTTTCTATGCCGGGCTGTTGGACGGCAGCCTGCTCGAGTCCGAACTGCTCGATGAACTGACCCGTGAACACAGCCTGGGCCAGGACCGTACCTTGCTCACCCAGACCCGTTTCGGCCTCGGCTGTATGCTTGACCAGCCCGATGTGGCCAATGCCACATTCGGCCTCGGCGCACGTGCCTTTGGCCACCCCGGTGCCGGTGGCTCGGTCGGTTTTGCCGACCCGGAGCATGATGTGGCGTTCGGCTTCGTGGTCAATACCCTCGGCCCTTATGTGCTGATGGACCCACGAGCCCAGAAGCTGGTGCGTGTCCTTGCCAGTTGCCTTTGATCGGGTAATGCGGGTATTGCTCCAGCCCTTTGACTATCCTCAATGCCAACGCCTTATGTGTGTGGGCACAATTTCTTTTAATTTCATGGTGTATCGCTGATGTCTTCACATAAAACCTTAGCACTCGCCCTGTGCCTGACCGCCGTTACCGGCTGTGCCAGCCACTCTCCGGAAGGCTCCAAGGCAGGTGGCTCCAGCTGGTGGCCTTTCGGTTCGGACAAGGTTGCCGAGCAGGAAGTGAAGGCAGCCGTCACTGAAAACGTGGCCAAAGCCGATGCCAAGTCTGAAAGCGCCAGCCGTTGGTGGTGGCCGTTCGGTGGTGATGACAAGCAAGCCAAAGGGCCTGTGGTGCCGAAGATCGACCAGAAGGCCACCCAGGCCTGGCTGGACGAGTACGAGCCCAAGCTGCGCGAAGCCATCAAGGACAGCAAGCTGGAGCTGGAGCGTCGCGACAACGTGCTGGCGGTAACCCTGCCGGTAGACAGCTCGTACAACCCTGACCGCCCGAACATGCTGCTGCCCATGACGCTCGGCCCGATCACCCGAGTGGCCAAGGCCGTCGAAGGTGACCCGAAAACTGCCGTGCTGGTGCTCGGCCACGCCGACAGCAGCGGTGTTGCAGCTGCCAACCAGAAGCTCAGCCTGGAGCGCGCCGCGTCGGTATCGGCCATTTTCCGCCTCAGCGGCCTGCAGCGTGACCGCCTGACCCTCAAGGGCATGGGCTCGGTGATGCCGCGTGCCGCCAACGACAGCGCCGAAGGCCGTTCCCTGAACCGCCGTGTTGAAATGTTGCTGACCCCTCAGAACACCATGGTCGCACTGCTGGCCAAATATCAGCAGGCCGGCCCGGCACCTGCGCCGGCTTCGATGGTTGCGGTTCAGGATGCCAAGGCACCAGCTGCCAAGGCCGCCGACAGCAAGCCAGCAGCGAAGAAGCCAGTGGCGAAAAAACCAGCAGCGAAGGCCAAGGCTCCAGCCAAGACCACCGCCAAGAAAAAAGCCGCGCCGGCCAAGCCTGCCGCCAAGAAAGCTACCACTGACAAGAAAGTAGCTGCCAACAGCCCTGCGAAGACCAACTGATCGTCAAGGAACGCAGCAATGACCCAATCCCTGGCCGATATGCGCCGCGACTACACCCGTGATGGCTTGGCCGAAGCCCAGGCTCCGGGTGAGCCGTTCGCCCTGTTTCACCAGTGGTTTGCCGATGCGGTGAAAACCGAGCAGGTACCGGTGGAAGCCAACGCCATGACCCTGGCCACTGTCGATGGCGAAGGCCGCCCGCATTGCCGTGTGCTGCTGCTGAAGGGGCTCGACACGCGTGGTTTTACCTTCTTCACCAACTACGAAAGCGCCAAGGGCCAGCAGCTGCAGGCCAACCCCTTCGCAGCCATGACCTTCTTCTGGCCGGCGCTGGAGCGCCAGGTGCGTATTGAGGGGCTGGTGGAAAAGGTCTCGGCCAAGGAGTCGGACGACTACTACCAGGTGCGCCCGCTGGGCAGCCGCCTGGGGGCCTGGGCTTCGCCGCAGAGCCGGGTGATTGCTGGGCGTGAAGAACTGGAGGGGCTGGTCAAGGCGACTGAGGCGCGCTTCTCGGACACCCAGCCACATTGCCCTGAGCATTGGGGTGGGTACCGTTTGCTGCCTGAGCGCATCGAGTTCTGGCAGGGCCGGGCGAGCCGCTTGCATGACCGGCTGAACTATCGGCTGGTTGATGGGCAATGGCAGCGCGAGCGTCTGGCACCCTGAAAACGTTGGGGCCGCAAAGCGGCCCCAATATTCGACCAGAGGCTACCCCACATACCCCGCAGCCTCCCGCTCCAACCACCCTGCCAACTGCTTGCGCCCCACCTTTTCCACCCGTGCTTGCTCCAGCCGCTGCAGCATATACGCGCGCTTCCCCGCATCCGTCCCCGCCAATGACAACGCCAGGTCACGGTCCATCCAGCGGCGCATGCGCACATACAACCACCCGTGAAAATACAGCCCTGCAACGGTGGTGACCACGACGATGAAGTAATCCATGGCTATCCTTGGTCTCACTTGAAAGGCCTTCGACACAGCCTGGCAGGCTGTACCCCGGCTGAATGAAAACAATTTTATTACGTTTGTACCGTGACAGCCGTCAATGTGCAGCGTCTAATGAGCACCTGACTTATGGAGACTTTACCCATGCGTAAATCCGCTTTGCTGGTGGCGACTTTTACCACCTTGTCGCTGCTGCTGGGGGGCTGTGCCTCGAGCCTGACCGGTGATAGCTACTCCCGTGACGAAGCCCGCCGCGTGCAAACCGTGCGCATGGGCACCATCGAATCCCTGCGCCCGGTCAAGATCGAGGGTACCAAGACCCCGATCGGTGGCGGCGCTGGCGCCATCGTGGGTGGCGTTGCCGGTAGTGCCGTAGGCGGTGGCCGTGGCAGCATCGTGGCAGCTGTTATCGGTGCTGTTGCCGGCGGCCTGGCCGGGTCCGCTGCCGAGGAAGGGCTGACGCGCACCCAAGGCGTCGAGATCACCGTACGTGAGGACGATGGCAGCATGCGCGCCTACGTTCAGGCCGTGCAGGAGAACGAAATCTTCCGCGTGGGCGACCGTGTACGCATCATGACCGTTGACGGTACCAGCCGCGTTTCGCACTGATCGCCGTACGGTAAAACAAAACCCCGACATGGCACCTGCCAGTCGGGGTTTTTTCATGCGTCAGCCAACTCAGCCTGCGTGGGTTTTGCGGCTGGCCATGGCGGTGACGGCATAGCCGATCACTGCGGCGAAGAACGAGCCGGTAAGAATACCCATGCGGTCCATGCCGGCGTATTCGCTGCTACCCGGCACAAAGGCGAGCGAGCCAACGAACAGGCTCATGGTAAAGCCAATGCCGCAGAGTATCGCAACCCCCAGCAATTGCCCCCAGCCGGCCCCTGCAGGCAGCGCGGCCAGTCTTAGCTTGACGGCCACCCATGTCAGGCCGAAAACCCCCACGGTCTTGCCCAGCAGCAGGCCGACCGCGATGCCCATCGGCACGGGGTGAGTGAAGCTTTCTAGGGTCATGCCTGCCAGCGAGACACCGGCGTTGGCGAAGGCGAACAGCGGCAGGATGGCGTAGGCTACCCACGGGTGCAGGGCATGTTCGAGGGCCAGCAGCGGCGAAGTTTCGGCGTTACGTGTGCGCAATGGAATGCACAAGGCCAGGGCGACACCCGCCAGCGTGGCATGCACGCCACTTTTGAGCACACAGACCCACAGGATCAGGCCAACGACCATGTACGGCCCAAGTTTGACCACGCCAAGCCGGTTCATCGCCACCAGCACCACCAGGCAGGCCGCAGCCAGCAGCAGCGACACGCTCGACAGGGTGCCGGAATAGAACAGGGCGATGACGATGATTGCACCCAGGTCGTCGATGATCGCCAGGGTCATCAGGAACAGCTTCAGCGACACCGGCACGCGCTTGCCCAGCAAGGCCAGTACGCCGAGGGCAAAGGCGATGTCGGTAGCGGTGGGGATCGCCCATCCGGCAACGGCGGCAGGGTCTTCGCGGTTGATGAACCAGTAGATTAGCGCGGGTACCACCATGCCGCCGATAGCGGCCGTGGCAGGAAGCACGATCTGCGAAGGTTTGGACAGATGGCCGTTGACCACCTCGCGTTTGACCTCAAGGCCGATCAGCAGGAAGAACAGCGCCATCAGGCCATCGTTGATCCACAGCAGCAACGGCTTGGCGATGTTCAGCGCGCCGACCTGAACGGCGACGGGAACGTCGAGCAGGCCGCTGTACAGGTAGGATAGCGGTGAGTTGTTGATGATCAGTGCCAGTACGGCGGCGGCGATCAGCAGCAGGCCGCTGGCGGCTTCAAGCTGGAAGAAACGGGTGAACAGGCTACGCACGGGCTATAGGCTCTCCATGAGCAGTTTACGAATGGAACGGGCGTACACCCTAGCCTGTGGCTATATACTTTAAAACAAAAACAATATTCGTTTTTGTTATATGGTGCTGCTGACAGGCCTGGGGGAAGCCTAGATGGAAGTGAGGAAGGAGGGGGGAGGGGAAGCCTGATGTTGAGGGTGGATTATTCTGATGCCTGCCAGCGCCTTTTCGCGGGTAACCCGCGAAAGGGCGCTGGCAGGCAAACCAGCATCAGAGGCCGAGCATATCCCGCGCCACCGCCTCGGCAATGCGAATGCCATCGACACCCGCCGACAGAATCCCGCCCGCATACCCGGCCCCTTCACCCGCCGGGAACAGCCCCTTCAGGTTCAGGCTCTGGTAATCCTCACCCCGGGTAATCCGCAGTGGCGACGAAGTGCGCGTCTCGATCCCGGTCAATACGGCATCGTGCAGGTTGTAGCCTTTGATCTGCCGATCGAACGCCGGCAACGCTTCACGAATTGCTTCGATGGCAAAGTCCGGCAGGCTTGGCGCCAGGTCGCCCAGGGTCACGCCCGGCTTGTAGGACGGCTCGACACTGCCCAGCGCGGTCGAGGGCCGGCCAGCTACAAAGTCGCCTACCAATTGCGCAGGCGCCTGGTAGTTGCTGCCCCCCATCACATAGGCATGGGCTTCCAGGCGCTCTTGCAGCTCGATACCGGCCAGCGGGCCACCCGGATAATCTCGCTCCGGGTCGATGCCGACGACGATGCCGGAGTTGGCGTTGCGCTCGTTACGCGAGTACTGGCTCATGCCGTTGGTCACCACCCGGCCCGGTTCGCTGGTAGCCGCAACCACGGTGCCGCCCGGGCACATGCAGAAGCTGTACACCGAACGGCCGTTCTTGGCGTGGTACACCAGCTTGTAGTCGGCAGCGCCCAGTTTCGGGTGGCCGGCGTACTTGCCCAGGCGCGCCTTGTCGATCAGCGTTTGCGGGTGCTCGATACGGAAACCGACCGAGAATGGCTTGGCTTCCATGTACACGCCTTTGGCGTGCAGCATGCGGAAGGTGTCGCGGGCGCTGTGGCCCAACGCCAGGACCACATGGCGCGAATGCAGCTGCTCGCCGCTCTCCAGGACCACGCCGGTCAGCTGGCCGTCTTCGACCAACAGGTCGGTCACCTTCTGCTGGAAGCGTACTTCGGCACCCAGGGCGATCATGTCCTGACGCATCTGCTCGACCATGCCGGTGAGGCGGAAGGTACCGATGTGCGGTTTGTTGATGTACAGGATCTCGTCGGGCGCACCGGCCTTGACGAACTCCTCCAGCACTTTGCGGCCGTGGTGCTGCGGGTCCTTGATCTGGCTGTACAGCTTGCCGTCAGAGAAGGTGCCGGCGCCGCCTTCGCCGAACTGCACATTGGACTCGGGGTTGAGTACGCTTTTGCGCCACAGGCCCCAGGTATCCTTGGTGCGCTGGCGTACTTCCTTGCCACGTTCAAGGATGATCGGCTTGAAGCCCATCTGTGCCAGCAGCAGGCCGGCGAAGATGCCGCAGGGGCCGAAACCGACCACGATCGGGCGTTCCTGCAGGCCTGCCGGGGCCTGGCCGACGAACTTGTAGGTGATGTCCGGCGCTGGGCCGATGTTGCGATCGTCGGCGAACTTGCTGAGCAGTTCGGCTTCGTTGCTGGCTTCCAGGTCGATGGTGTAGATGAACAGCAGTTCGCTGTTCTTCTTGCGCGCATCGTAGCTGCGCTTGAACAGGTTGAAGCTGAGCAGTTGCTCGTCGCGGATGCCCAGGCGCTGGACGATGGCTTCACGCAGGGCTTCGTCGGGATGGTCCAGGGGCAGCTTCAGTTCGGTGATTCGTAGCATGGCAGGGTCCAGTATCCCGGCCATGGGCGGCCGGCGGCTTTACACAAACCGCCAAGTATAAGCTGTTAGCCGCCCCGAACGGCAGGATAAAAGCGCCCGGCGATCAGTTGTCGCGTGCGCCGCCGTAGTAACCGCAGCCCTGCAGGGTCTTGCCGTCGATGCGCAGCTCGGCACGCAGGTGGTGGATGGCACCGGTGGCGTTGTCTACACAGCGCTGCGGTGCGACCCACAGTTCCACATGCTGGTTGTTGGCTTCGCTGGTCAGGGTCAGGCCGCCGCCGGGTACTTCTTCTTCGAGGAAGGGCAGGGGTAGGGGCTCCTGGCCGACACGGTTGAGCACCATGCCCTTGCCACTGGCCTTGATGTCCCACTCCGGTTCGTGGCCATTGGCGCGCAGGGTCAGCTGCTTGAAGTTGGGGTCGTCACAAGCGCGGGTGGAAGGTTCCAGGCGGTACAGGCGGCGCACTTCCAGCTGACCATCATTGTTGGCCTGCTTGCTCCCGGTAAGGCGCCCACGCACGTCGGCGAACAGCTTGTCGTTGGCGTCCTTGGCGAGGTTGGCGGCCTCTTGCAGGATGCCCGTCGCACCGACGTCGTTGATCACGAAGGTGCGGTTTTCGCTGCATGGATTGAACAGCAACTGGCCACCGGCGGCACGCAGTTCGCCCTGCATGCGCGTGGTGCCGATGTTCGGGTCGGTTGGCGGGCTCGCCATCAGTTGGCAGCCGGCGAACAGGGGCAGCAGGGCGGTGAGCAGCAGGGTGGGGGTGAGGCGCATGGGGCGGGCTCCGGGGAATCTTTGCCGTGAAAGCTGGCCACGTTACTCAGGCTGGCGCGGGATCACAAGTTAATGGTTGCCCGTACCGGCCCTATCGCCGGCACAGGCATTACATTTCTGGCAGGCAAAAAAAAGGGCCAGTAGTTGGCCCTTTATCTATCAACCGCCGAGGTATGCGTCGCGCACCTTCGGGTCAGTCAACAAGGCTTCACCCGTGCCCTGCATCACCACCCGGCCGTTCTCCAGCACATACGCCCGGTCAGCAATCTTCAGCGCCTGGTTGGCGTTCTGCTCCACCAGGAACACCGTCACACCATCACGGCGCAGCTGTTCGATGATGTCGAAGATCTGCTGGATGATGATCGGTGCCAGGCCCAGCGAAGGCTCGTCGAGCAGCAGCAGCTTGGGCTTGCTCATCAGTGCCCGGCCAATGGCGAGCATCTGCTGCTCGCCACCGGACATGGTGCCGCCACGCTGGATGTAGCGTTCCTTCAGGCGCGGGAACAGCTGCAGCACCTTGTCCAGTTGCTCCTGGTAGTCGCCTTTGTCGGTGAAGAAACCACCCATCGCCAGGTTTTCCTCTACGGTCAGGCGGGCGAACACGCGGCGGCCTTCCGGCACGACGGCGATGCTCTTGCGCATGATGTGGGAGGACGGCTGGCCGACCAGTTCTTCACCCAGGTACTTGATGCTGCCACTGTGCGCCTGCGGCGAGCCGCACAGGGTCATCAGCAAGGTCGACTTGCCAGCGCCGTTGGCGCCGATCAGGGTAACGATCTCGCCCTGGTTGATCTCCACGTTGACGCTGTGCAGCGCCTGAATCTTGCCGTAGAAGGTGGAAACGTTTTCGAACTTCAGCATTTACGCTTCCCCCAGGTAGGCTTTGATCACATCAGGGTTGTCGCGGATCTCTTCCGGCGTGCCGTGGGCCAGGGGGGTGCCCTGGTTGATCACCACGATATGGTCGGAGATGCTCATCACCAGCTTCATGTCGTGCTCGATCAGCAGCACGGTGACGTTGTGCGACTCACGCAGGTAGGCGATCAGTGCCTTGAGGTCTTCGGTTTCTTTCGGGTTCAGGCCCGCAGCCGGTTCGTCGAGCATGATGATGCGCGGCTGGGTCATCATGCAGCGGGCGATTTCCAGGCGGCGCTGCTGGCCGTAGGCGAGGGTGCCGGCGGTACGGTTGGCGAACTCGGTCAGGTTGACCTTCTCCAGCCAGTACTGCGCGCGCTCCATGGCCTCTTTCTCGCTGCGGCGGAAGCTCGGGGTCTTGAACAGGCCGGCGAAGAAGTTGGTATTGAGGTGACGGTGCTGGGCGATCAGCAGGTTTTCCAGCGCGGTCATTTCCTTGAACAGGCGCACGTTCTGGAAGGTCCGCACCACGCCCTTGCGGGCAATCTGGTGGCCGGCCAGGCCCTGGATCGGCTGGCCATCGAGCAGGATCGTGCCACCGCTGGGCTTGTAGAAGCCGGTCAGGCAGTTGAACACGGTGGTCTTGCCGGCGCCGTTCGGGCCGATCAACGCCACCACCTGTTTTTCCTTGACGGTCAGGCCCACGCCGTTCACCGCCAACAAGCCGCCGAAGCGCATGCTCAGGCCGCTGACTTGCAGAATTTCGCGGCTCATCGACGCAGCTCCATGTGTGGACGTTGCATAGGCAGCAGGCCTTGCGGACGCCAGATCATCATCAACACCATCAGCGCACCGAACATCAGCATCCGGTATTCGCTGAACTCACGCATCAGCTCGGGCAGCAGGATCATCACGATGGCCGCGAGGATCACGCCCAGTTGTGAACCCATGCCGCCGAGCACGACGATGGCGAGGATGATCGCCGACTCGATGAAGGTGAACGACTCCGGCGTCACCAGGCCTTGGCGCGCAGCGAAGAAGCTGCCGGCGAAACCGGCGAAGCAGGCACCCAGGGTGAATGCCGAGAGCTTGATCACGGTCGGGTTCAGACCCAGCGCACGGCAGGCAATCTCGTCTTCACGCAGGGCTTCCCAGGCGCGGCCGATCGGCATGCGCAGCAGGCGGTTGATGACGAACAGCGCCAGCAGGGCCAGCAACAGCGCGACCAGGTACAGGAAGATCACCTTGTTGATCGAGTTGTATTCCAGCCCGAAGAACTCGTGGAAGGTCTGCATGCCCTCGGCGGCGCGGCGTTCGAAGGTGAGGCCGAAGAACTCCGGCTTGGGGATGTTGCTGATACCGTTGGGGCCGCCAGTCCAGTCGGTGAGGTTACGCAGGAACAGGCGGATGATCTCGCCGAAGCCGAGGGTCACGATCGCCAGGTAGTCCCCACGCAGGCGCAGCACCGGGAAGCCAAGCAGGAAGCCGAAGGTGGCGGCCATCAGGCCGGCGATCGGCAGGCACACCCAGAAGCTCCAGCCCAGGTAGTGCGAGAGCATGGCGTAGCTGTAGGCGCCGACGGCGTAGAAGCCCACGTAACCCAGGTCGAGCAGGCCCGCCAGGCCGACCACGATGTTCAGGCCCAGGCCCAGCAACACGTAGATCAGGATCAGCGTGGCAATGTCGACTGCACCGCGCGAGCCGAAGAACGGCCATACCAGTGCCGCGACGATCAGGCCAATGATCACGTAGCGCTGGGTCTTGGGCAGGGTCAGGTAGTTGCTGACGGCCGGCGGGATCAGCTTGCGATCCGAACGGCTGCCCATTACCGCACTCCACTGCTTGTCGAACAGCACGCGCAGGAACATCAGCACCGAACACACGGCGATGATGCTGATGGTGAACGACCCTTGGCTGTGCACGGCCAGGCTGATGCCGTCGATGCTCAGTTTCAGGCCCAGCACCGGGAAGGCCACGGCCCATACCAGCAAGGCGCTGAAGAACGCCTGTTTGAGATTTCTGTTCATACTTTTTCAACCTCCGGGCGGCCCAGGATGCCGGTCGGCCGGAATAGCAGGACAAGAACCAACAAGCCGAATGCCACCACGTCCTTGTACTGGTCGCCGAAGATGTCGGCGCCGAACGCTTCGGCCACACCCAGCACCAGCCCGCCGAGCATGGCGCCCGGGATGCTGCCGATGCCACCCAGTACCGCCGCGGTGAAGGCTTTCAGGCCCACCAGGAAACCGGCGTTGGGGTTGATCACCCCGTACTGCATGCTCAGCAGCACGGCCGCCACGGCGGCCAGGGCGGCACCGATGACGAAGGTGAGGGCGATGATGTTGTTGGTGTTGATGCCCAGCAGGTTGGCCATCTTGATGTCCTCGGCGCAGGCACGGCAGGCGCGGCCCAGGCGGGAACGGGAGATGAACAGGGTGAGGCAGGTCATGGCCACCAGGGTGACCACGAACACCAGGACCTGCATGTAGCTGATCAGTACTTCTTCAGCACCACCTGGCCCGAAGGAGAAGCTGCCGGGGATCAGGTTGGGGATGGACTTGTCCTTGGAGTCTTGCGACAGCAAGACGGTGTTCTGCAGGAAGATCGACATGCCGATGGCGGAAATCAGCGGGATCAGACGGTTGCTGTTGCGCAGGGGGCGGTAGGCAACGCGCTCGATACTGTAGCCATAGGCACTGGTGACGAAGATCGTCGCGACGAAGGCGACGGTCATCAGGATAGGCAGCGAATGGATACCCATCATGGCCAGGCCCGCCAGGGCGATGAAGGCCACATAGGAACCGATCATGTACACCTCGCCGTGGGCGAAGTTGATCATGCCAATGATGCCGTACACCATCGTGTAGCCGATGGCGATCAAGGCATAGGTGCTGCCGATGGTCAATCCATTAACCAGTTGTTGGAAGAAATGGTAGATCTCAGGCATTACAGCGCTCCTAAAAACCTGATTTGCATTTCGCTGGCGGGGGTAGGCCAGGAAACCGCGGGTGACGGTTTTAAGATTTTCAGGTGAGCCTGCCCCCGGATCGCGGGGATCGGGCCCATGAACCTCGTAAAACAAAGCCCACTGCTCGCACAGTGGGCTTCTTCGGTCAGCTATTAGTCACGCAGTTACTGAGGGGAGACTTCGGTCTTCGGCTTGCCGAAGTGCCATTCGTAGACCACGAATTTGAAGTCTTTCAGGTCGCCCTTGTCGTCGTACGACAGGGTGCCGGTCGGGGTCTTGAAGGAGCCGGCGTGGATGGCGGCTGCCACCTTGTCGGTGTCTTCGGACTTGGCGGCCTTGATGCCCTGGGCGATCAGCTCGACAGCCGAGTAGGCAGGGAACACGAACGGGCCGCTTGGGTCCTTGCCGTCAGCCTTGATGGCGTCGACGATCTTCTTGTTCTCCGGGTCGGCATCGAACGACTTCGGCAGGGTGACCAGCAGGCCTTCGGAGGCGTTCTGGGCGATTTGCGAGATCGAATCGTTACCCACGCCCTCTGGGCCCATGAACTTGGCTTTCAGGCCCTTTTCCTGCGCCTGGCGCAGGATCAGGCCCAGCTCTGGGTGGTAGCCGCCGTAGTAGACGAAGTCGACGTTGTTCTGCTTGAGCTTCTGGATGATCGAGGAGAAGTCCTTGTCGCCGGCGTTCAGGCCTTCGAATACGGCAACCTTGGTGCCTTTGCTCTCGAGGGTTTGCTTGACCGCGGTGGCGATACCTTCACCGTACTGCTGCTTGTCGTGCAGCACTGCAACCACTTTCGGCTTGACGTGGTCGGCGATGTAGTTGCCGGCAGCCGGGCCCTGGGCGCTGTCCAGGCCGATGGTGCGGAAGATCAGCTTGTAGCCACGGGCGGTGATTTCCGGCGAGGTGGCGGCCGGTGTGATCATGATCACGCCTTCGTCTTCGTAGATGTCGGACGCTGGCTGGGTGGAGCTGGAGCACAGGTGGCCGATGACGAACTTGACGCCGTCGTTGACCACTTTGTTGGCGACTGCCACGGCCTGTTTAGGGTCGCAGGCGTCGTCGTATTCCTTGGCTTCGAGCATCTTGCCATCGACGCCGCCCGCGGCGTTGATATCCTCGATGGCTTGCTTGGCGCCGATGAACTGCATGTCGCCGTACTGGGTCACAGGGCCGGTTTTAGGGCCAGCAATCCCGATCTTGATGGTATCGGCGGCAAACGAATGGCTGGCTACCCCGGCCAGTACCATTGCGGCGAACAGCTTGGAAATCTTGATCATAGTGCTCCACTCATTCTGTTGTAATTCTTATAGTCCTGGCGGCCAGGGCTACAGACCGGGCGGGATTTGCGGCGTGGCCATGCCAACGCGCAAGCCCACCTTCCCCCGGAACATGTCCCGGAACTGTACCGGTACAGTGTAGAGCGCTGTTCGAGCGCTTGAAAAGCGGTCGAAAAGTGCCTGTTTCCTGGGTTGTCGCTTGATCGACAGAAAGATACAGAAAGGCGCCATCAAACTGCCTGTATCTGTGACCCCACCCCACAACTTCGGGGTCAATCGACCAAATTACATATTTGAAACCGGGTTTTTCTGCAAAAATGCCGGCCTTTTTTATTGGCCGATTTTTGCGGATACCACCCATGACTGATCAAACAAGCACCCTCTATGCCAAATTGCTTGGCGAGACGGCAATCATCGAGTGGAAAGCGCTGGAGCGTTTCTGGGCCAAGGGTGACCTGATTTGGGTCGACCCCAGCCTGGACCTGATCACCGTTGCCGAGGCGATGGCCGAGAATCGCAGCGAGATCTTCGCCAAGTGGCGTAGTGATGGCACTGTTGGGCCGGTGTCGGCCGAACAAGCGCTGGACCTGCAAAGCCGCGATCCAGAGATCTGGGCGGTAGTGGTTTCGCCGTTCATCGTGATTCAGGTGAAGGGCCCCGAAGTGGCGTGATCGTTTTTGGTGCGCAAAAATGCGCAGCAGCCCCTTATTGGTGCTTGAAAGCATTCAAGGCGGGTAGAGGGAAGTAACAATTCGGCGTGGCGGTAACAGTTTACGGGATGCGTAATGTGTCTACCCCGCTGCCAACCTGTAAAACAATTCGAACAGTCGGGAGTCATTGATGAGCACTGCACTACCTTCGCTTGGATTTGCCGGCATCGGTCTGATGGGCCTGCCCATGTGCCGACGCCTGCTGGCGGCGGGGTATCCGCTGACCGTGTGGAACCGCAGCCCGGACAAGTGCGCTGCACTTGTCGCCGCCGGTGCGCGCTTGGCCCACAGCCCCGCCGAACTGAGCCAGGGCAGCGACATGGTGCTGCTGTGCCTGGCCGATACGGCTGTGGTGCGCGAGGTAGTGTTCGGCGAACACGGCATTGCCCAGGGCGGAAGCAGTGGCCAGTTGCTGATCGATTTCTCCAGCCTGGAGCCCACCGCCACCCGTGAAATGGCTGCCGAACTGGCCGCACTGTGTGGCATGGCCTGGCTGGATGCCCCGGTGTCCGGCGGCACGCCCGGTGCCGAAGCCGGTACCCTGGCGATCATGGTCGGTGGCGAGGCGGTTGACCTTGAGCGTGCCCGGCCGGTGCTGCAGGTACTTGGCCAGCGGGTGACGCATATGGGGGCGGTGGGCGCAGGCCAGGTGACCAAGGCCTGTAACCAGATGATCGTGGCATGCAACGCCTTGGTCATTGCCGAAGTCGTGGCGTTGGCCGAGCAGTCCGGGGTGGATGCGACGTTGATCGCCGAAGCGTTGGCCGGTGGCTTTGCCGACTCCAAGCCCCTGCAGATCCTGGCGCCGCAAATGGCCGAAAGCCGCTTCGAACCGATCAAGTGGCATGTGCGCACGCTACTCAAGGACCTTGATGGCGCGGTCAAATTCTCCCGCGAGCAGGGTTCGGCGACGCCGCTCAGTGGCCTCGCCGCGCAATTGATGCGCCTGCACGGTAGCCAGGGTTACCTGCAAAAAGATCCGGCGACCCTGGTAGAACTTTACCGTAACAAGGGTTGAGCACGCCGTCCTGATGCTGCAACCGCTCCAGCAGTGGTCGCAGCTCGGCCAGTGGTACCGGGCGACCCAGCAGGTAACCCTGCAGATAGTCGCAGCCGTGGGTTTTGAGGAACGCCTGTTGTTCCGTAGTCTCTACGCCCTCACTGACCACCTGCAAGTGCAGCGTGTGTGCCATGACGATGATCGCCTGGACGATTTCCCGATCCTTTTGGCTACCCGGTACATCCTGCAGGAACGTGCGGTCGATCTTCAGTACATCCAGCGGCAGGCGTTTGAGGTAGGCCAGAGACGAGTAACCGGTGCCGAAGTCGTCGATCGACAGCGCCACACCCAGGGCGCGAACGCGCTTGAGCAGGTTCACCGTGCGCTGGAGATCCCCCATGAGGGCGTTTTCGGTCACTTCCAGCTCAAGTTGCCGGGCGCAGAGCCCGGCGTGAAACAGTGCTTTCTCCACTTCGTTGGGTAGCTCGTCATGGCTGAGGGTCACCGCCGAGCAGTTGACCGTGACCTTGAAGTCGCCGTAGCCATAGCGCTGCAGGTGGGCCAGATCGTTGCAGGCGTGGCGCAGTACCCACAGGTCGAGGTCGATGATCAGGCCGTTGGCTTCGGCAATGCCGATAAAGCGTTCGGGGCCGAGCAGGCCATGTTGCGGGTGCTGCCAGCGCACCAAGGCTTCCAGCTTGGCCAGCTGCCCGCTGCGCATATCGAAGATGGGCTGGTAATGGACGCAGAGCCCGCGTTCTTCGAGCAGTGCCATGCGCAGTTCTTCTTCCAGTTGCAATGCCATCGTGGCCTGGGTCTTCAAGTTGTCGTTGAAGAAGTTCAGGCTGTTGCGCCCGTTGTCCTTTGACTGATACAGGGCCAGGTCGGCATGTTTGAGCAGCTCTTCGACGCTGGTGCCGTCGTCAGGGAAGATGCTGATGCCGATGCTGGTGGTCATGACCATGCGCCGTCCACCCAGGTCGATGGGCTCTTTCATTCGTTGCATGATGCGCTGGGCCAGATGTCGGGCTTCGTCGCGGTTATTCAGGCTGGTCACGATGCAGAACTCGTCGCCCCCGAAGCGCGCGACCAGGTCCTGGCTGCGGGTGGCGGCCTTGATGTGGTTGGCGATCACCTTGAGCAGCTCGTCACCGGCGTCATGGCCGAGGCTGTCGTTGATGCGCTTGAAATGGTCGATGTCGAGGAACATCACCGCCAGACGGCTTTCACTGGCCTGGTGTTCGGCCAGCCGCTCGGCGAACACCTGGTTGAAGCCACGGCGGTTGACCAGATTGGTGAGCGCGTCGTAATGCGCCGCTTGTTGCAGCGAGGCGCGGGCCTGGTCCAGCTGGCTGAGTAGCACGCTGACCCGGCGCAAGTCATGCTCTTTACTCTGCAACTTTTTGTCGGCCAATGCGGCACTGATACTGGCACCGCTGATGAGCAGTGTGATGAAGCCGATGCCCAGCCCAAGTTGCAGGCTGTTGTCGCCAGAAGGCAGGCGCAGGGCGGTATCGGCCGGGATGACCAGCGTCATGGCCGACATCGCGGTGAAATGGGTAGCGACGATACCGGCAGCCATCAGCAGGCTGGCGCCGTACTTCATGGCCTGATAAAGAGTGCCACTGCCATTACGGAAGTAGCGGGCCAGGCACAACGCGGCCAGGCTGGTGAGCAGGGCAATGGCGCCAGAGGCCAGCAGCAGGCCGGTCTGGTAATACTGCACGGCGCCGGTTTCCAAGGCGGCCATGCCGACAAAGTGCATGAGGATGATGCCCAGGCCAATCAACACTGCGCTTTGCACAAAATGATGCATGCGCATTTGTGTGCGTTCCAGGCTGTACATGGCCAGCCAGGCTACGCCCAGGGCGATGAGCAGCGAAAGAATGGTCAGGGAAACGTCGTAGTGCACTTCCACCGGTGCCTGGAAGGCCAGCATGCTGATGAAGTGCATGGCCCAGATGCCACCGGCCAGGCAGCAAGCGCCGAGCATGTTCCATTGGCGGTGGGCAGTGGGTTCGGGGCTGTGGGATTGTCGCTCGGCCATGTCGAGCGTGGCGAAGCAGGCTGCGCAGGCAACGAAGTAGGCGAGCAGAACCAGAAACGGTTCATGACGGCAATCAATGACGATACGCCCGGTTGCCGGCAAGTCGGCGAACAGTTGCAGCCCTAGCCACTCCATGGAATGCCTCTTGATCGAGTTTTCACTCGTCTGCGCTACAACCCTGTGCAGACTGTCCAGAGGCAGTATAGGAAGGAGTATTTAAGCCTTCCTGACTAATGGCACATTGATTCCTACGATTTGGTAATCAGTGTGATTGCGGCCAGGAATAAAGAGTTTGGACCGGAATAGAGGCTCGTGAGATCAGGGCTGCTGTGCCGGCTATGGGGCCGCAAAGCGGCCCCATAGCTCCAGTATTTAGCCCGCCACCAGCACGCGAATGGCTTCCAGGCGCAGGGCGGCCTTTTCCAGCATTGCCAGGCCATCTTCACGCTGCTTGCGCAGGGCGTTGATTTCGCTGTCACGCACACTCGGGTTGACCGCTTGCAGTGCCACCAGGCGGGCCAGCTCCTCGTCGGCCTCTGCCGCCAGGCGGCGCTGGGCTTCGGCCACGCGCTCGATGTGGGTCGGCAAGATTTTCTCCTCACCACCACTGATACGCTTGGCCAGCACATCGCGCTGCGCCTGGACGAACTTGTTGGCGCTGGCGCGCGGCACGCTTTCGAGCTGGTCGTTGAGGGTTTCGAAGGCTACGCGCGATGCCAGGTCGTTGCCGTTGGCGTCGAGCAGGCAGCGCAGTGCCGCCGGCGGCAGGTAGCGGCCCAGTTGCAGGCTGCGCGGTGCTACTACTTCGCTGACGAACAGCAGTTCGAGTAGCACGGTGCCCGGTTTGAGCGCCTTGTTCTTGATCAGCGCCACTGCGGTGTTGCCCATCGAGCCGGACAGCACCAGGTCCATGCCGCCCTGCACCATCGGGTGCTCCCAGGTGAGGAACTGCATGTCCTCGCGCGACAGCGCCTGGCCACGGTCGTAGGTAATGGTCACGCCTTCGTCGTCGCCCAGCGGGAAGCTGGCGTCGAGCATCTTCTCGCTTGGCTTGAGGATCAGGGCATTCTCGGAATGGTCTTCGCTGTCGATGCCAAAGGCGTCGAACAGGGTTTCCATGTAGATCGGCAGGGCGAACTGGTCGTCCTGTTCAAGAATGGCCTCGACCAGCGCCTGGCCCTCGCCAGCGCCGCCAGAGTTGAGCTCCAGCAGGCGGTCGCGGCCAGTATGCAGTTCGGCCTCCAGGCGTTCGCGCTCGCTGCGGGCGTCGGCCACCAGTGTATCCCAGGCCTTGCTCTGGCCACCTTCGAGCAGCGGCAACAGGCGCGGGCCAAACTGGTGTTGCAGGGCGTTGCCGGTCGGGCAGGTGTTGAGGAAGGCGTTGAGGCCTTCGTGGTACCACTGGAACAGGCGCTCTTGCGGGCTGTCCTGCAGGTACGGGATGTGCAGCTGGATGGTGTGCTTCTGGCCGATCCGGTCCAGGCGGCCGATGCGCTGTTCGAGCAGGTCGGGGTGCGCGGGCAGGTCGAACATCACCAGATGGTGGGCGAACTGGAAGTTACGGCCTTCGCTGCCAATCTCGGAGCAGATCAGCACCTGCGCGCCGAATTCTTCGTCGGCGAAGTAGGCGGCGGCACGGTCGCGTTCGAGAATGCTCATGCCTTCATGGAACACCGACGCCGGGATGCCGGAGCGCACGCGCAGGGCGTCTTCCAAGTCCATTGCGGTTTCGGCGTGGGCGCAGATCACCAGCACTTTGGTGCGCTTGAGCATCTTCAGGGTATCGATCAGCCAGTCGACGCGTGGATCGAAACGCCACCAGCGTTCGTCGTCGGCTGCCTCACCCTGGGCCTGGAAGGCCACTTCCGGGTACAGCTCAGCGTGTTCGCCAGCCGGCAGGTCGCGGTACTGCTCGGGCGTGGCCAGCGGGTAGGGGTGCAACTGGCGCTCAGGGAAGCCCTGAATTGCGGCACGTGTGTTGCGGAACAGCACGCGGCCGGTGCCGTGGCGGTCAAGCAGTTCGCGAATCAGGCGCGCACTGGCCTGGGTGTCGCCATCGTTGACCGCGGCCAGCAGGGCTTCGCCTTCGGCACCCAGGAAGCCCTGGATGGTGGCGTGCGCCTTGGGCGACAAGCGGCCCTCGTCGAGCAGTTCCTGTACGGCTTCGGCGACCGGGCGATAGTGCTCGCTCTCGGCACGGAAGGCGGCCAGGTCGTGGAAACGGTTGGGGTCGAGCAGGCGCAAGCGGGCAAAGTGGCTGTCCTGGCCAAGCTGCTCTGGGGTGGCGGTGAGCAGCAGCACACCCGGGATCACCTGGGCCAGTTGCTCGACCAGGCCATATTCGGCGCTGACCTGATCTTCGTGCCAGACCAGGTGGTGAGCTTCGTCGACCACCATCAGGTCCCAGCCGGCAGCAAACAGCGCATCCTGGGCCTTTTCGTCGTCGACCAGCCACTCCAGGGCAACCAGCGCCAGCTGGGCGTCCTCGAACGGGTTGCTGGCGTCGCTCTCGATGAAGCGTTCAGCGTCGAACAGGGCTACCTGCAGGTTGAAGCGGCGGCGCATTTCCACCAGCCACTGGTGCTGGAGGTTTTCCGGCACCAGGATCAGTACGCGGCTGGCACGGCCCGACAGCAACTGGCGGTGAATCACCAGGCCAGCCTCGATGGTTTTGCCCAGGCCCACTTCGTCGGCCAGCAATACGCGCGGGGCGCTGCGGTCGGCGACTTCGCGGGCGATGTGCAACTGGTGGGCGATCGGTTGCGCGCGGCAGCCACCCAGGCCCCACAGTGCCGACTGCATCTGCTTGCTGGTGTGCTGCAGGGTGTTGTAACGCAGGCTGAACCACGACAGTGGGTCGATCTGCCCGGCGAACAGGCGGTCGCTGGCCAGGCGGAACTGGATGAAGTTCGACAGCTGGGTTTCTGGCAGGGTACGCGGCTGGTTCTGCGCGTCCAGGCCGTGGTACACCATGAGCCCGTCGATGTCCTCGACTTCGCGCACGGTCAGCTTCCAGCCCTCGAAGTGGGTGATCTGGTCGCCGGGCGAGAAACGCACGCGGGTCAGCGGCGCATTGCGCAGGGAATACTGGCGGGTGTCGCCAGTGGCCGGGTAAAGCACGGTCAACAGGCGGCCATCCTGCGCCAGGATGGTACCCAGGCCGAGCTCGGCTTCGCTGTCGCTGATCCAGCGTTGCCCCGGTTGATACTGCTGCGCCATACTGCCTGAACTCCCGCGATGAAAAAGCCGATTATGTTAACGGATCGGCCGGTCAGACCAAAGTGCGAACGCACCGAAAGGTGCCGAACGACAACAGGAAGTAAGTCAGTCTAGCTGTTTCATCGCCTCGCACTGTGCAGCCGACGAGGGCACCGCTTCTATATGTCTGCCAAGCACCGCTGGATGAGCGCTTCCATGGCCGTGGGCAGCCTGCTGCTGCTCAGTGCCTGCGAGCAGAAGAATTTCGAGACCTTGCCCCCCATTCCGATGGAACAGCTTGAAGTGCTGGGCGTCCAGACACCGATCAAGAGCGTGCACTACCGCGACCGCGACGGTGAAGGCCTGCTGGTACTGAGCCGCAGCGATGGCCAGGCCAGTGACCCGGAAAGCGAACAGGAAGTGGACAAGGTGGTACTCAAGGCCACCTTGTACGGGCGCACAGCCGAAGGTGATGCATTCAAGGCGCGTTGGCAGATCGAGCAGGAAACCACCTGCCCAGGGCTGGACCTGGACGTGGACTTCTACACCGACGTCAGTGATGCCAGCGACTTGAACAAGGACGGTGTCGCCGAGATGACGGTAGCCAGTCATGCCTTCTGTGGCGGCGGTATCGACCCGCACGACATCGCCATCGAGATGCGCGAAGGGCAGGCCAGCTACACCATTACCGGCCAGTCGCTGATCACCCCGGCGGGCGAAGAACCGATCGGTGGCGAGCGCGAGGACAGTGCCTCGCTGAAAACCGCGCCGCAGGTATTGCGCGACCATATGGACGCGGTCTGGCAGCAGGTTTACAAGCGGCCCTGGAGCGAAGCCAGCCCGCCAGATGACGACGAGCCTGACGACGAAACCGAGTAAATGTTGTCCATGACATCAAGGTAAACCCGCACCTGCCGATACAGGGGCACAGGAGAACGTCCATGCTGCCGCCGATCATTCCGCTCAGTGCCGCCCCGGTGACCTCGCAACAGGACCCGGTCAAACCCACCCCCGACATCAAACCGGTGGTGCCGACGCAGCCTGCGTCCGGCGAAAGTGCCATCGACCTCAAGCACCAGCGTGACCCGCAAGAGCAAGCACTGTTGCTGCGCGATGAACAACGTCGCCAGCAGCAACGCAGGCAGAAGGGCGATCAGGAGCGCTACAGTGCCATGCCTGGTGATGAGGTCAACGCCGACAACACCGTGCCGGTGGCCCCGTTGATGGGCGAACACGTACGCCAGGGGCTGCTGGTGGATATCGAAGTCTGACAGGGGCTGGTCAGCACCTGCGGCTGGCCTCATCATGCAAGTCTCTGTAGATCGTCGAGCCCACCCATGAGCCAAGACAACCTCATCGATTTCGATGCCGAACGCGCCAAGCGCGTCCACGACCTCAAGGAAAAGCGCCTGAACGACATGCGCAACGCGTTCGAGCAGGCCCTGCCGTTGAACAGCAGCAAGAAAAAGAAACCCAAGAGCAAGCCGAAGAAGCGCTGAAATTTGACGCAGGTCAACCCTGCACCCCCCTCGCGTGCCCGGCCTCGGGCACCATTGATCCCGATCAATTTTCCCCCACGCCACATTGGTTACCTTGCACCCATCGGACAACGGCAAACGAATGGGGAGGCCAGCATGTTCTTCGACAACGTGGTTATCGCCGGTGTGGTAACGGTCGGGTTGATGTTTGCCTTCTTTGCCGGTCTGGGCATTTTCATCTGGAAGGACTCGAAAAAGCGCAAGCCGCGTTGACCTTCCGGGTACACGAGCACGCAAGGCATTTAGGGCGACTTCGGTCGCCCATTTTTTTTGCCTGGAATTTGTGCTTGGTTGCACGCCGATAAAGATGATTAGCTAGCTAATTATTCATTTCCACTTTATCCTGCTCCCCATTGTCTATCTTTTCTACAAGACCATCCCCGCAAGGTCCGCTTCGTGCCCATTACCTTCCAGGCCCTGTTCGCCCCCAGCAGCCTCGCCCTCAAGTTCGCCATCAAGACTCTGCTCGGTGGCGGCCTGGCATTGTGGCTGGCGATGCGTTGGGGGCTGGAGCAACCGTCATGGGCACTGATGACCGCTTTCATCGTCGCCCAGCCGCTGTCCGGCATGGTGGTGCAGAAGGGCCTGGCGCGGCTGGCGGGTACCTTGGTCGGCACCGTCATGTCGGTGCTGTTCATTGGCCTGTTTGCACAGACCCCAGGTTTGTTTCTGCTCACCCTGGCCTTTTGGCTGGCCCTGTGCACCGCCGCCTCCACCCAGCTGCGTAGCGCCTGGGCCTATGCCTTCGTGCTGGCCGGCTACACCGCTGCGATCATCGCCTTGCCGGCCATCGACCACCCGCTGCAGGTTTTTGACCAGGCGGTGGCGCGCTGCACCGAGATCTGCCTGGGCATTTTCTGCGCCACTGCCAGCAGTGCCTTGCTCTGGCCCATGCGCGTGGAACAGCAACTGGGCGGGCAGGCCCGACAGGCCTGGCAGAACGGTCTGCAAGCTGCCAGTGCCATGCTGGGTGGCGAGGACGAGGCGCGCAAAGGCTTGCTGGAGAGCTTGGGGCGCATCGTGGCCATCGACAGCCAGCGCGAACATGCCTGGTTCGAAGGCAACCGTGGCCGGCAGCGTGCCCGCGCCATTCGTGGGCTCAGCCAGAAATTGATGGTGCTGTTGCGCATCTCCCGTTCGGTGCGCCGTCAGTGGCGGCAACTGGATGAGCGGGAGGCTGAGCACCTGGCGCCCTGGTTGCACGAAGTGCGCACACTGTTGGGCAAACCCGACAAGCCCGGCTTGTTGCTGTTGCGCCAACGTATCTGGGATGCCGCCCACGACGAGCAGATCAGTTCGGCGGAGCACTTCTGCCTGGCGCGCATGGCCCTGCTGCTGGATTACGCCATGGCTGCCGGCCAGGCGCTGGAGGATGTGGAGGCGGGCAGGGCGCCCAAGGATGTGTCCCAAGGCCTGGCTGCGCACCGCGACTGGTCACTGGCCTTGCTGTTTGGTTCGCGTAGTGCGCTGGCCTTTCTGGTTATGAGCGGGTTCTGGCTGGCCACGGCCTGGCCTTCGGCGCCGGGTGGCCTGGTGCTGACCTGCGTAGTCTGTAGCCTGTTCGCCAGCCGTGAGAACGGCGCGCAAATTGGCTTGAGTTTTTTGCGCGGGATTTTCCTGGCCATACCTGCTGCGTTGCTGGTCGGGCAAATTGTGCTGCCGCAGTGGAGCAGCTTCGCCATGCTGTGCCTTGCCATGGGTGTGCCGCTGTTTCTTGGGGCGCTGGGCATGGCCCACCCCCGTACCGGGGCCACGGCCACCTCCTATTGCCTGCACTTCATTGTGCTGGTATCGCCGCTCAACGCCATGCAGTTTGGCGTGGCGACCATGCTGAACAGTGCCTTGGCCATGCTGGTGGGTGTATCTGCAGCAGTCATGGCCTTTCGTTTATTGGTGTTCCGTCACCCGGCCTGGCTGGGCCGGCGACTGCGCGCAGCCACCCAGAGCGACCTGGTGCGCCTGACCCGGCGCGACCTGCGTGGGGCCGACAGCTGGTTTGGCGGGCGGATGGCGGACCGCCTGATGCAACTGGCGCGGCATGCCAGTGAATTACCGGAAGACGAGCGTAAGCGCTGGGACGACGGCCTGCATGGGCTGGACATTGGTGATGAACTGGTACACCTGCGCATGTGTCTGGCGGTCGCCCAGGCCCCCTTGGGGCGTGCCGAGCGCGAGTACCTGCAACAGGTGGAGGCGGTACTGGCAAAAGGGCCTGCCGCCGGGCGCGGGCAGCGCCTGGACCCCGCCAGTGAGCAATTTATCGCGGCCCTGCGCCAGCTGCCTGCCAGCGACCCATTGCGGCTGGCTGAAGGTGCGGTGCTGCAATTGCAAAAAAGCTGGGGCAAGTGGTGCCGCTGGCAGGAGGAAACCCATGGGGTTGCGTGAATGGGAAGTGGGCGGCGTGCTGCTCAGCCCGTTTCTGATTTATGTGTTGCTGGCGCTGCTGTTCACCGGCCTGTTACGCCTGGTGGTGCAGGCCACGCCGCTGGGGCGCTGGATCTGGCATGAGGCGCTGTTCGATGCGGCGCTGTTCGTTTGTGTGTTGTTCCTGGTGGTACGCCTACTGGGGCCTTTATGAAGGAGTGTTTCGATGCGTGCGGCCGTACGTACCTTGGTGACGCTGTGTGTGGTGGCCTTGGCCGTGTTGGCCGGCTACCGGTTGTGGCAGTACTACATGCTTACCCCCTGGACCCGCGACGCCCGTGTGCGTGCCGATGTGGTGGTGATTGCGCCTGACGTGTCCGGTTGGGTACGCGGGCTCAAGGTCCATGACAACCAGCAGGTCAAGGCGGGCGACCTGTTGATGACTATCGACCGCGAGCGCTTCCAGGCCGCGTTCGACCAGGCCAGCGCCGTGACCGAGACCCGCGCCCAGCAATTGCGCCTGCGCGAACGCGAAGCCGCCCGGCGCACGGCCTTGGGGCCCGAGGCGATCAGTGCCGAGTTGCGTGAAAACGCCCAGATCAATGCGGCCATCGCGCGTGGCGAGTTGCACGAAGCCGAGGCGCAGTTGCAGGTGGCCAGGATCAACCTTGCGCGCAGTGAAGTGCGGGCGCCGCGCAGCGGGCATATCACCAACCTGCGTCTGGCCGAAGGCAACTATGTGAACACCGGGGAAGCGGTCATGGCCCTGGTGGATGATTCAACCTTCTATATCCAGGCGTACTTCGAGGAAACCAAGCTGCCCCGTATTCGTGTGGGGGATACCGTGAAAGTCTGGCTGATGGGGGCGGGTGAGCCGATGCAAGGGCATGTGGAGAGCATCAGCCGCGGTATTACCGACCGCAACAGCAACCCGGACAGTCAATTGCTGCCGGAAGTGGAACCTACCTTCAACTGGGTGCGTCTGGCCCAGCGCATACCGGTAAGGATTCGCCTGGACCAGGTGCCGGAAGGGGTGACCCTGAGTGCGGGGATGACGGCCAGTGTGCAGGTGCACGAGGACCGGGATCGGCAGTAGCTCCAACCCTACACCCTGAGCGGTGAGCGCTGAAAACCATGGCGCGTTCATGCGCACCTGCGTTAGGCTGCGGCTTGCGAGTTGCCCGGTAGAGGCGACCCATCCCCCGCCAGGCGTGCGTATCTTCCGATATCATTGCGAGGTTACGTCATGGCCATCACTTCCCAGGACATCTGCAACGCTGCCGACCAGCTCAAGGGCTTTGTCGGTTTTCATGGCAAGCGCGGTGTCCATATTGTGCGTTTTTCCGAGGATTCGTTCGGCATGGACGTGGCCGACGACAGCATTACCCCGTGCAACGAGTTTGTCTGGCGGCCTGAGCAAGGGCAGCGCATGGCGTTGTGCCGTGAGCGGCTGGCGCTGTTGCTGGAGCAGCATGTGGATGACCGCTTGAATATTGGTGAGCCGCTGCGTGCTTACCTGCGCCGCCAGGACCTGCCAGAGATCGTGGCCGAGCGCAGCCTGCAACAACCCTGATGCCCCCTGCAGGAGCTGACTTGCCCACGAAGAATTCCCCGCGGTGCATGGCACCGGCGTTGCCGGTGTTCGCGGGTAAACCCGCGCCTACAGAGGTTGTTTGCTGCTTTGGGATGTTTGGTGCAACAACGCCTCCAGCCCGGCACTGTCCAGCGGTCGGCTCATGAAATAGCCCTGTACTTCGTGGCAGCGGTCCTTCTCCAGTGCTTTGAGCTGCTGTTCGCTTTCGACGCCTTCGGCAGTCACCGTCAACCCCATCGCTTCGCCCAGGTTGATGATGGCCTGAACCACCGCACGGTCGCTGCCGCCGTTGTTGTTCAGGCCACTGATGAAGCGCTTGTCTATCTTGATGCTGTCGAACGGGTAGGTACGCAGGTAGCCCAGCGATGAGTAACCCGTGCCGAAATCATCCATGTTCAGGCGCACGCCCAGCTCCTTGAGCGAGAGCATGGTGCCCAGCGCGCCTTCGATGTCGTTGAGCATCACGTTCTCGGTAATTTCCAGCTCCAGGCGCTGGGCCGGGAAGGCGGTTTCCAGCAGGATTTCACGCACATCGGCTACCACGTCGCTGCGCAGGAACTGCGCGGGCGACAGATTCACCGAAACCAGAATGTCGGCTGGCCAGTCATGGGCTGTGCGGCAAGCCTCGCGCAGCACCCAGCGGCCCAGCGCGACGATGATGTCGCTTTGCTCGGCCAGCGGGATGAAAATGTCCGGCCCTAGCAACCCTTCCTGCGGGTGCTGCCAGCGCAGCAAGGCTTCGACCGCTACGATGCGTCGGTCGCTGAGGCGGTAGCGCGGCTGATAATGCAGTTCGAACTCCTGGTTGCGCAGGGCCCTGCGCAGGTCGTTTTCCAACTGGCGGCGGTACTGGATCTGCTGGTTCATCTCGGCAGCGAAGTAACGCCAGGTATTCTTGCCATCGGCTTTGGCCTGGTACAGGGCAATGTCGGCGCAGCGGATCAATTCGCCCGCATCGAAACCCTGGGTGCGGGTTTGGGCGACGCCAATACTGGCACCGACGTGCAGGGGTTGGTTGTCGAAGGTGATGGGTTGTTGCAGCAGGCTGATCAGGCGCGCGCAGAAACGGTCGATTTCGTTGCGGTTGTCCATGCCGCTTAGCACCAGGATGAACTCGTCGCCACCCAGACGCGCTACCAGGTCACCGTCGCGGGTGGTATCGCGCAGACGCGTCGCCACCTCTTGCAGCACGGCATCCCCGGCAGCATGGCCGAGCGAGTCGTTGATCGGTTTGAAGTTGTCGAGGTCCAGCAGCAGCAGGCTCAAGGGTGGCGAGTCGGTGCTACGCAGCAGGGCTTGCTCCAGGTGCCTGGCGAGCTTGTTGCGGTTGGCCAGGCCGGTCAGTGGGTCGTGCAACGACAGGTGCTGAATGCGCGCGTGGGCGTCGACTTCGTCGGTGATGTCGCTGGCGGTGCCGCGAAAACCGCTGGGCTTGTCGTCATACCAGATGGCTCGGGCCGAAATCCTGCAGTAGCGGTTTTGGCCATTCTGGTCGCGGTAGGTGCAGCGCAAATTGGCCAACTGTTGTGGATCGGCGCTGGTCAGGGCGTCCAGCCAAGGCGAGAGCGGGGTGGTATCGCAGGCCAGCAACAGGTTGAGCGGTTGGCCCAGCCAGTCGTCCACGGAGTAGCCGGTGACGTTGGCAAAGCGTTGCGACAGGTAGGTCAGGCGTTGTTGCCGGTCGGTTTCCCAGATCCAGTCGGATGCCGATTCGGCCACCGCGCGAAAACGCTGCTCGCTGGCTTCCAGCGCCTGGTTGCTCTGTTGCAGGTGAGTGAGTGTAAGGCCGATTGCCCGCGAGCTGCGCAAGGTGAGGCGGAACAGGTACAGCATGATCAAGCCAAGCATCAGCAGCGCGCCTACCAGTGGCGGCAAAACGGCCCACAGCAGCTGGCGCCCCGGCAGCGGGCTGTTCCAGGCCAGGTGGTAGCCGGTATCGCCCAGCTCGATGCGCAAGTGGCCGTGCTCACCCCTGTTGTCCTTGTCTACATGCATGCCGGTAAGGCCGGCGCCGGTGCCCAGCCGTGTCAGCTTGTCTTCGGTGAGCTGGTCGATGAACAGCATCACCGGGGCGTGGCGTACCTCAGTGTCGGTGACATCGCGATCCGGTCGAACAGCGGCGGCAGTCAGCACGGCCGGCCAGCCGTTGAACAGCACGTACCGGGTGATCTGTTCCCGTGGTACGGCCGCGGCGCGGGCCTGGTCGATGATCGGCTGCAGGGGCGCGTCTATATAAGTGTTAGCGCCTGCCTGGCTGGGCTGTCCCTTGAACAGCGCGTAGGTGGTGCGGCTGTCCTCTACAACGAACACCCCTTCGTAGCCGTTGGCGCTGTACAGCGACTCGCCCACGTTCTTTTCTTCATAAGCCCATTTCCAGTCTACCTGGCCCGCCAGGTGTTCGAAGGCAGCATCCCATACGGCATAGCTGGACAAGAACTGGCGCGAGGCGATCAGTCGCTGCTCAAGGGCCTGGTTCGCATGGAAGGCGCTACGCTGACGCTCCTGGTGATCAAGGGTGGCGGCGATGTTTAACAGTGCGCCCAGCGTAACCAGGCAGGCCAGGCCGAAAACTGCACTGAAACCGGCAATCAGGTGGCGCACCTGAAAGCGCGGTGTAGGGCTGGCTGGGCGGTGTTTGGCAGTCCTGGCCATGCGTGAGCGGCTCCTTCAAGCAGCCTCCCGCCAGGCAGTCAGGAAGGAGGTTCAATCAGGATAGGCCAGCTTGAGCGTAGAAGCGTCGCCGCGGGCAAAATTGACCTGGTCGCGGCCGGCGTGCTTGGCGGTGTAAAGCGCCTTGTCAGCCTGGTCGAGCCAGTGCTCGGGTGACTCCACGGTGGCTTCGAAGGGTGACAGGCCGATGCTCAGGCTGATGCGCAGGTGCGGCAACTGTGGGTTGCGGTAGTTAGCGACCCGTTCGCGCAGGCGCTCCATGGCCTGACAAGCCTGGGCCTCACTGGTGTTCGGCAGCATCACACAAAACTCGTCGCCGCCATAACGCCCTGCCTGGTCGCCTTCGCGCAGGTTACGGCGCAGCTCGGCGCTCAGCTGGCGCAGCACACAGTCGCCGACCACGTGGCCGAAGGTATCGTTGATGGTCTTGAAATGGTCGATGTCGATCAGGGCGATGACCGCGTGCCCCTGCTGTTGTTTACAGGCCTGGAACTTCAGCAGTAGCAGGTCTTTCCACGCGCCATGGTTGAGCAGCCCGGTCAGGCTGTCGGTGAGGCTCAGGGCGCTCAGCCGGCGCTTGTGGTCAGCCAGTTTGATCGCCAGCTGGTAGCACACCCAGCCCAGTGCCAGCGGGTACAGCGTCAGCATTGGCAGGCAGGCGTACACCTGCAGGGGGGTGGCGGTCAGCTGCAGGCCGGGGCCAAGCAGCAGGACGGAGACAAGCATGCCTGCCACCTGGGCCAGCAGCCCACGAAAGACCATGCGCTTGCCGCCGGCTGCGACGTTGTTCATGGTCATCATGGAAAGTACCGTCACGCTGGGGAGCGGGTTGAAATGCATGGCGGCAGTCCAGAACCCGCCCATCAGCGAGTCCAGCAGCAGGTTGCGCTGTTCTGCCTGGTAGGGCATCGCCGAGCGGCTTGCCCACAAGTAGGCCATGTGCGGCCACAGCAACCCGTTGAGCAGCACCAGCAGCCATGCCCAGGTGGGGGGAGACAGCGGCGCAATGGCCGCCATGACGCTGAACAGACCGATACCCAGGCCAATGACGCGCGGCAGGTAGATGCGCTTGACGAATGAAAGGCCTTTGCCGCTGCGGTTGTCCATCGTGGTCATCGCTTCTGCCGGGGTACCGTTTATCGCATAACTCGCATGAATATTGTTGAACATTGTTTCAACGGCGAAAAATGACCTTACAAGCCAATTCACGGTTGATCTGATCACTGTGGGGTAACATGAAGGCTTTCCTGTTGCTTGGAGTGTTGCTGATGGTCCCTTTGGCCAACGCTGCCGGCGAGCCGGCGCCACATCGGGATGGGCGTTTTCACAACCAGGCATCGTTGCCGCAGGATGGGGTGCTGAAAAAGCTGCGCATCGGGCTCAAGTACCTGTTCCTGCGCAAGCCCCCGCAAACCCGGCCGGCTACCCCGATCAGCCTCCAGCCCATGACCCGCGAGCAGGTGCTCGACGCCCCTGATCACAGCATGTGGCGCCTGGGCCATTCCACAGTATTGCTCAAGCTGCGCGGGCGCTTCTTTATCACCGACCCGGTGTTCGCCGAGCGCGCCTCGCCGGTGCAGTGGGCGGGGCCGCTGCGCTTCCATGCGCCACCGCTGGCGCTTGACCAGTTGCCGCCACTGGCCGCGGTTGTACTGTCGCACGATCATTTCGACCACCTCGACGAGCAGGCGATTCGCCATTTGGCGCCACGCACCGGGGTATTCCTTACCCCACTGGGCGTGGGCGACCTACTTATGAGCTGGGGCGTGGCTCCGGCGAAGGTGCGCCAACTGGACTGGTGGCAAGAAAGCGAGGTGGAGGGCGTGCGCTTTGTCGCCACCCCGGCACAGCACTTTTCCGGGCGCGGGCTGCTGGACAGCAATCGGACGCTGTGGGCGTCCTGGGTGATCATCGATGGCGATGTGCGGGTGTTCTTCAGTGGCGATACCGGGTACTTCGACGGTTTCAAGCAGATAGGCGAGCGTTTCGGGCCGTTCGACCTGACCTTGATCGAAACCGGCGCCTACAATGTCGCCTGGCCCAACGTACACATGCAGCCGGAGCAGAGCCTGCAGGCCCACCTGGATTTGCGCGGGCGCTGGATGCTGCCGATTCACAACGGTACGTTCGACCTGTCTACCCACGGCTGGCAGGAGCCTTTCGAACGCATACTGACGCTGGCCAACCAGGCCCAGGTGCGCTTGAGCACGCCGCAGATGGGCGAGCGGGTCAGCCTTGACTCACCGCATGCCGGGCAGAACTGGTGGCAGCCACGGCCTGTGCGTCAGCGGGGCCACGCCAAAGAGCGCACGATGGCGGCACGCTGAGATTCAGCTGTGGTCATCCTTGCTGCGCCGGCGCGGGGCTTGGTCGTCTTTCAGCAGTTGCGAGGGTGGCTTGCCACTGTCGCTGCGTACCTGGGCATGGCTGATCAGGGCAAAAATGAAGCTGCCACCAATAATGTTGCCTGTCAGGGTCGGCAAGGCGAATTCCAGCCAAAAGCTGCGCCAGGTTTCATCGCCGGCCCACACCAGATAGGACACCTCGACGGAGCCCACTACTATATGGGTGAAATCGCCGAGGGCCATCAGGTAGGTGATCATCAGGATGATCCAGACCTTGGCGTGCTCCATGGACGGGATCATCCAGACCATGGTGGCGATCATCCAGCCCGACACGATGCCTTTGGCGAACATCTGGCTCAGGTCGTTCTTCATGACCTTGCGGCCAACCTCCAGAAACGCCACGTCCGTCTTGCTGTCGAATATCGGCAGCTCCAGCATGACCCAAGCCACTAGCAGGGTGCCCGCCAGGTTGCCGAGCAACACCACGCCCCACAGGCGCAGCAGGCGAACGAAGTTGGCCAGGGTGGGGGTCGTCATGACGGGCAGCACGGCGGTGAGGGTGTTTTCGGTAAACAGTTGCTGGCGTGCCAGGATCACCGCGAGGAAGCCGGCGCTGTAGCCGATGCTTGCGACCACCTGGGCACTCTCTCCTTCCGGCAGGCGTGCGTAGAACAGCCCCATGGCCATCAGCGACAGCCCCATGGACAGGCCGGCGGCCAGTGCCGACCACCACAACGCCGCGAGGGTACGTTCCAGTTCCTGATCGCCCTGGTAGCGGATCATCTCGTGCAGCACTGCCGCCCGCGGCGGCTGGTTGTGGCTGACCTCCTGTTCTTCATCTGCAGACAGGCCCGGGGTTTTCTCGCTTTGCGCATCGCTCATGGCCGCTACGCTCCGTGGTGGTGTTTCTCTACAGATCCATGGCGCTTTCATTAGTTGCCAGGTGGGGTTAAAACACGCGCGGAAAGTTTTTTCAGATCAAGGTGTTGACTCTGATTTCAAAGCGCGTATTATTCGCCTCCTCGCAGCGATGAACGCTTCGGGGCAAGCGGTAAGTGTTTGAAGTTGTTAGCTTTCAAAAGGAAGCGGTAGTAAAAACTTCAAAATAAACGCTTGACAGTGAATGAGGAAAGCGTAGAATGCGCGCCTCGGTTGAGACGAAAAGCTCTTAACCAAACGCTCTTTAACAAATTGAATCAAGCAATTCGTGTGGGTGCTTGTGGGTACGGACTGATAGTCAAAAAGATTATCAGCATCACAAGTGGCCATGCGAGAAATCACATAGTCATTTGAGATTGCTGAGCCAAGTTTAGGGTTTCTTAAAAACCCAAGCAGTATTGAACTGAAGAGTTTGATCATGGCTCAGATTGAACGCTGGCGGCAGGCCTAACACATGCAAGTCGAGCGGATGACGGGAGCTTGCTCCTTGATTCAGCGGCGGACGGGTGAGTAATGCCTAGGAATCTGCCTGGTAGTGGGGGACAACGTTTCGAAAGGAA